>CAYREY010000019.1:9064-64521 GCA_964423405.1 uncultured Chitinophaga sp.
CCGTTTATAGTTGCCTTTATCATGTACTATGATTAAGTGATTATCTGATTTAATGGTTACAAGATTAAGAAAAAGAAATGCATATCGCGCGGAGGCACAGAGATAAATACAGAGAATACAGGAAAGTAAACAACAAATGCATTTTGTACTAACTCCTGCCTTTTTGCTGTGGCTCTGTGCTACCTTGTATCTAACTACAAAAACCGCTTAATATCTACTTCTTTCATTATAGGGCTGCCATGTAATAAGTGCTCCGTAAAGTGCTGTGCAAAGTAAGGCGCCAGCGATATGCCTTTAGTGCCCATGCCGTTGAATATACCCACATTGCTAAACTCTGGATGGAACCCCAGAAACGGCCGGCGGTCCTTTACCGTGGGGCGTATGGCTGCTTTATGGTCTACAATAGTATAAGGTGCGCTGATAACTGCGCCGAGGTTGCCTTCAAGCTCGTTACGGCCTTTGGTGCTGGGTTTGTCATCGTCAAAATACCACTCGTGTGTGGCACCTATGTAGTACAGGTCTTTTTCGGGTAGTGGCATTACCAGTACCTCGCCGTTAATTACATACTGCGGGTAAAAATCATCTATCCGTACAATCAGGCATTCGCCTTTGGCCAGCTGAAACGGAAAGAATTTAAAGTACGGGTTATGGATGGCATTAGCCCCATCGCAGAAAATAATTTTTTGTGCGCTGTGCCCTTTGTAGCTTACACCGGTAGTAGTGTGCTGTAGTTGCGCAAAATCAAAATCTTCATCCAGCAAACAGTTTTGTTGTTGCAGGTAGTTGCGGTACAGGGTAAGAAAGGCAGACGAATCTAACCGGGTGCCACCGGTTATTTCAAAACAACCATAAGGGTTATTTACTTTATCTGCATCTAATTGTACTATCGTTTCGTTTTGCAGGTAAGGCAGGTAGTCGGGCATGGCGCAGCGGGCGCTCCAGTCGTTTTGACCTTTTACCGAGTCGAGTATTTTGAGGATAGAGATGGGGTAGAGTAGCTGCCTGCCAAACAGGTTTTCGAAATGCTGATAGGTTTGATTGATAAGCGGCGATAGCTCATCTATCAGCCATGTTTTTACAAAGCGGCGGCCGGTAATGGGGTTGGTAATGCCCGATGCAACATGTGTGGCTGATGAGAGGTTTAGCTTATCTATAACCAGTACCTGTTGCCCCTGCTGCATTAAAAACCATGAGAGCATAGAGCCGGCAATACCCTGGCCAACAACAATGTAGTTGTACATGGGGCGAATGTAATAATTGCATCAAGAGATAAATACATTACCGCCCCGACCGCCTTGAGCGGTCACCCCGCCTAAAATAGGCGGGGAATAAATACAGTATTACCTGAAATACGAAAGGTCTTTTTTCTCTTTGGGTGGTTCGGGACGATTGTTGTAATCGTCATCGTCGTTATTATTGGCAGCAGCCGGTACGGTACGTTGTATGCGCTTGCGGAAATAGATGAACAAAAACACCTCTAACAAAATAACGAAGGGCTCGAACATTAATGCTGCTTTTATGCCTTCGTCTGTTTTAAATGCATCGGCACCATACGCCTGCACAAACCAGGTAGCAAACAACAGCATGCTTAAAATAAAAATACCCAGGTAGTTTAACACAAACGGCATGGCAGATAGCCCGCGCATGTGTGCCATACGGTGCAACTGGTAACAAAATATTACGGCAAGAATCAAATCCATATATCACTCTTTTAATTCAGTTTGCAATTTTTTAGGCAGGCCACGCACCACTTCGTTATAACTGTGGTCTATCATCCAAAACACTTCTTTGCGCGGAATGTTTCCGCCCTCAAAGTAAACGCTATTCCACATCTTTTTATTCATGTGGTAGCCGGGTTTAACATCATTATACTTTTCGCGGTATTCCTCTACCAGTTCGGGGTCCATCTTCAGGTTGCACCAGGCGGGTTTGTTGGCCAGGCCCATCAGCAAAAATATTTTGCCCATTACCTTAAACACCAGCACATCTTCGCCAAACGGAAAGCCTTCGGTAACGCCCTTTTTAGCTATGCAATAATCGCGTATGTCTTCCACATTCACGGGTTAAAAATACAATCTTACCACAGAGGCACAAAAGCCATAGAGAAACACAGAGATGGATTGGATAGGCTAAAACGACAGTAGAAAATTACATTGAATTGACAAATTGTCATTTAATTATAAAAATTTAACGCCAAATTGTCTGGTTCTGTGCGTTGGTATCGGGTTTGAATAGGTGGGAGCGTCAACATTTATTCAAAAACAAAAAAACTAAATACCATGACAATGTTAACCGTAAGACCAGAAACCGGCAGAATTCACACCCCACGTTTTGCTAACCTGATTGAAAACATTTTTGACACCGATTTTCCGATGTTCCTAAACAACGAGTTGTATAAGCACACCGGCCCATCGGTAAATATTAAAGACACTAAAGAGGCCTATAACATAGAGGTATCGGCCCCGGGCTTTGTTAAAGAGAGCTTTAACGTAAAGGTAGAGGATAATATTTTAACCATAACCGGCGAAGCCAAAGAAGACAAACTGGAAGAAGGCGATAAGTATACCCGTAAAGAGTTTGTACATACTTCTTTCAAACGCAGCTTTACCTTGCCTAAAACCATAGTAGCCGACCGCATAGGCGCTGCTTACGAAAACGGCATATTAAAGGTAACCCTGCCTAAAATTGAAGAGGCAAAAGCGAAAGGTACAATAGAAGTGAAAATTTCTTAAAGAGAGAACCGAAGGTGCAATGAAAGCGTAGTTAATACGTCTACTGTATCAGAAGAAGGAATAAAAAGGATTTCATAATGTGGGTTTATGTGGTGTGAGGAGTCGCGCGAAAGCGCGGCTCCTTTTTTTATTTCAGTCCAGCACCCATGCAATATATGGTCCGAAAGCAGTCCTGACTATTAAACATCCACCAACACCAATTGCAAAAAACAATATTTGGAACCTGTTTTCGTGAAAAGCCCTAAAGCCAGATACATTTATCGTCTCAATGGTAATGAATGGCCATAAAAACACTGCGAAGAATGTAGCACAAAGCAGTAGCAAATGAATTAAACTTAATAAATCCAGCCCTAGCAAATACGGATCGATAGGGTTGCCACACTTGGGCACATAACCTAATTTAAAAGTAGCTACTGCCAGTATTGTCAAAAATGATAAAAACCATGCAAAAGGAACAAAGCTGATACAAGTATATAGTGTTTTCATAAAACTCATTTAAGCACTGAACGCTATTATATAGCACTTATTTTATGCCCGTTTTTAATCGTTATGAGGGGGCTGACGCCACCGGTTAACAACTACTGTGGTATTTGGCAACAAACGCTTTATCCGCTCAATCCCCGCTTCTGTAATATCGCCTTCTAACTCTAACCGCATAATTTCTATATCGCCAATATTATCAGGTATGTCTATTGCACCTGCGAACGATAGGCTTAACTGGTAAATTTTATCTAGTTTGAATAAAACCGATGGAAACAATTTTACATTAAGTGCGATTCCGCGTCCGGGAAAATATGTTAAACCGTCTTCTGTAACAGGAGCGACATTCATTTTATTAAGCTTTGCTAACAGCGCATCGTCACTTATCTCTTTTTTGCGTATCAGCCACCCAATGTGTGGTTTCAAAGTAAGGGTTGTCATGTTTTGTTCTAACCCAATAAAGCCGGCCCACAACTCTAAAGGTGTTTCATTGCGGTAGCCGGGTCCCTCTTCTATATGCAGTAAATCTACCTTTACAATTTCATCGGGCAGGTTATCGGTACCAATTATCTCTACAAGGTTGTTGCGCTTTCCATCTTTATCGTAGGGGAAAAACTTAACCATCCAGCCATCAATTCTATCGGGTGCGCCATACTGTTTCTGAGTATGAAACTTGAAAATGTTGAGCCAGAAAGCTTTATCTATATTACCCTGCGAAGCATTTACAAACTGTTGTAACAGTGGTTCAATTTCATCAATCCACCAATCTAGCTTATACCGGCGCAAATAGTTAGCCTTGTCTATTATCTTTTTCCAGTCAGCGGGTTCTCCCTCCAGCGTTATTTCGGGTATGCCGCAAACAATACGCATAGCTACAAATTCAAAATAATTCTTCATCGCCTCCATTATTGTAATCTCGGCAGCTACTTTAGTGGTGGGGCTGGTAGTGGTAAAATTGCACGATAACGCTTCTATCAGTTCATTACCTGTAAACACACCTATTTGCTTTGTAAACTCCGGGAAAACATCCTGCCAGGGGCTATTGGGGTTATTAAGGTCTATGGCATCATTTCTTACTACTAACTGCACTTTACCGGCAGATGGGGTAAAGTAGTCGCGTAGCTCTTCGGCATTGTTGTTTACATGAAGGGCAAAGCCCTGGCTTATCAGCAGCCATATCATATCGGGCGATAGTACAAAAGGCCGGTGATCGGCATAGGCCTGATGCATACCCGTAAAAAACGAATGATAACCGAAGTTAACCAGCTTTTCGGGCATACTGCTTTGTGCTACTATGTTATAATAATCTGCATCGCTGCGGTTGCCTCTGGGTATTTTCGAGCCGATAAGGTCTTTAAGTATATCGGGTGTATCGGTACGGGCCAGGTGAACACGCGGCCTTGTTAATTCTTCTACCTGAAAGGTGATGCTTTTAATAGTGTTGTTCATGTATGCAATATATACAAAATAAAAAAACTATGTAACCCTCCACAGGGGTTAACCAATAGGCGTTTTCAGATAGAGGCAATATCTATTTAGCCAACACCCCTATTTTATATGTTGATTTATATTAATATGCATCAATAGGGGGGTGGGTTAACATCGCATTTTTACAAACCGCTGAATTTTAGCGCATTAGTGTAGGGGTGGGTTAACATTTTTGAGGGGGTAGCGCGTTACTACAACGTTATTTTTACTCCTTATCTACCTGTACTTTCTCTACCGGGTTGGCGGTCATTTCTTTGTAGGCTTCGCGGTTGCGTATCACATCTATACCGGTAAATATAGCGGTCATTAACGACTCGGAGCTGGCCAGATCTTTACCGGCAATATCAAAGCCGGTACCGTGGTCGGGCGAGGTGCGTACTACGTTTAAGCCGGCGGTGTAGTTAACACCGGTACCAAACGAAAGTGTTTTAAAAGGTATAAGTCCCTGGTCGTGGTACATAGCCAGTACGGCATCAAACTTTCTGAAGTTCTGCGAGCCAAAGAAACCATCGGCAGAGAAGGGGCCAACGGCCAGTATGCCTTTCTCTTTAGCACGGTTAACTGCCGGTGCTATAATATCTTTTTCTTCTTTACCCAGCAGTGAGTTATCGCCGGCGTGGGGGTTAAGGCCCAGCACAGCTATGCGTGGGCGGTTTATTAAAAAGTCCTGCTTTAGGGTGTGGTTCAGTACTTCCAGTTTGGTCAGTATCAGGTTTACATCAATCTTGCCGGTTACATCTTTAAGCGATACATGGTTGGTAACAAGCCCTACCCGCAGGCCATCATCTACCAATAGCATCATCGAGTTTTCGTTACCCGCTGCTTTCGACAGGTGTTCTGTCTGCCCTTTAAAGTCGGGTTCGTGCTGGCTAATGGTGCTTTTGTTTACAGGGCCGGTAACCAGTACATCAATCTTCTTTTCTACCAGATCTTTAATACCGGCATTAAGGCAAAGCAGCGCACGGGCACCACCCTCCGGGGTAAGCTGTCCGGGCTGTAGCTGTACCTGTTCGCTCCATACGTTAATTATGTTGGGCAGCTTGGGGTTCAGGCTCTCGGTATCTTTTACTTCCTGTATGTTGAAGTTTTGAATTTTAAGCAGCTTGGCGTAGTACGATAAAACACTTTTCTGTCCGTAAACAACCACGGTGCAGTACTTGTATATGCGCTCATCTTGTAGTACTTTAATCAGTACCTCGGGGCCAATACCGTTTATATCGCCAATGGTGATACCTACTTTATATTTCTTGTGCTCCATGCTTTGTATTAAAAATTGAAGATTATAAGATTGGCAAATGCCAACTCAATATTCTTTATTCTTCAATAGTGTATTAATAGTTCTTCAGAAAATCGGTAATCAACCTAACGCCGTAAGCTGTGCCGTATTTACCACGGTAGCTGTCTTCGCCCATCAGGTAGGCAGTACCTGCTATGTCAAAGTGCATCCATGGGTAATCGGTAAAGTGCTCCAGAAACTTACCGGCAGTAATAGAGCCGGCCTCGGGGCCGCCTACGTTTTTAATATCGGCTACATCGCTCTTTATCAGTTCGCCGTACTCTTCCCATAGCGGTAGTTCAATCAAACGCTCGTAAGTGTTGTTGGCGCTGGCTATTAGTTTCTTCTTCACCTCTTCGCCGGCGGTACCCATAAACGGAGCCGCTATGCTGCTGGTAGCAGCCTTGGCTGCACCGGTAAGGGTTGCAAAATCAAACACCAGCTCGGGGTTATAGCGTTTGGCATAGTGCAGGGCATCGGCCAGTATCATGCGCCCTTCGGCATCGGCGTTCAGCATCTCTACATTCAGCCCGCTCATCATGGTTACTACATCGCCGGGTACGTAGGCATTCATACCGGGGCGGTTATCGGTAGCAGGTATAAGGCCTACTATGTGTACAGGTAACTTAAGTAAGGCTGCAGCAACAAATACACCGGCTACGGCAGCAGCACCGCTCATGTCGCACTTCATCATATCCATACTGTTAGGGGTAGGCTTTAAGCTTAGGCCACCGGTATCGTACACCACGCCTTTGCCCACCAGTACCACCGGCTTTTTGTTTTTTGCCTTAGGGCCTTTGTATTCCATAACAGTAAAAGTAGGTGGGTCTATACTGCCTTTGTTAACCGAAAGCAAGCCACCCATTTTAAGTTGTTCTATTTTCTTTTTATCGAAAACAGTAACACTAAAGCCGTAGGTTTTACCGGCTTTCTGTATGTCTTTTGCAAGCTGTGTAGCAGTAAGGTACGATAGTGGCTCGTTTATAAGCGTGCGGGCAAAAAAGTTAGCTGTTACAATTTTGCTTACCTGGTCCAGCGTTGCTTTGTCGGCCGAGCGGGCATCAAAGTGAAGGGTGGCCAGGGTTTTCTCGCGTTTATCTTTGGTTTTGTATTTTAAAAAGTCGTAGTTGCTAAGTGCTACGCCCTCGGCAAAGGCAGTTGTTATAGCAGCCACACCGGTAGCATTGTGTACCGATGCTTCTTTGGCTTTTTTGCCGTTCAGGTATTTGTTTATGCCGTTACCTGCTTTACGTGTTTGCTCCAGCGTGCGGTATTCTTCGCGGCTGGTATCCAGCTTAACTATGGTAAGGCTACGGCCTTCATATTGTTGAACAAAAAGCGTGTTGCCTTTCTCTGCAAAAAAAGCAGTGGCTTCAGCGGTCAGGGTTTTGGTAAGTCCCAAATCGGCAACGCTGGTTTTTTCGCTTATTAGTAAAATGTTGTGGTTGTAGCTGGTGTAGTCTTTGCAAAGTTGTAATTGCAGGGGCATGTATATTGATTTAAAGTTGCTAAAATATAAAAAGACCAATGCCCTTAACCTATTATTTAAATAACTTTGCCCCAAAACTGAACGATGCAGGCATTCAACGCAGGCCGCTTTAAGGGCCTTATTGAGGAAGGATATACCGTGATTGATACCAGAAACCCGGAAGCTTTTTGCGATGGCTTTATTGAGGAGTCTATCTCTATTCCGTTTAACGATAGCTTTGTAGATAACTACGATGAGTTAACACAACCCGGGCAACGCATTATACTGGTTACCGAGCCAGACCAAACTACGGCCGTTTTCCGTGCCCTGAAGGCCGCTGCTATTGATAGCGCCGAAGGATACCTGGAAGGAGGCTTTGCTGCCTGGCAGGAAGCAGGCCATGAGGTAGATATGCTGATACCTATTGATGCCGATGAATTTGCCATGGATTTTAACTACGATGAGTTTTACCTGGTTGATGTGCGTAGCAAAGAAGACTTTGCCAAAGAACATGCAGAGGATGCAGAGAATATAGCATTAAACGACCTGGAGCAGCTTTTGATTGAGCTGGATAACCAGGAAAGCTATTATGTATATGGCAACACAACAGCCGATGCAGTTACAGCAGGTTCTATATTTAAACGTACCGGCTTTGGCAGGGTGCGGGTAGTAGCCGCAGAATATGGCGTGATTAAACAAACCGGCATACCGCTGTTTGTACAGAAAAAGAAAGATAAAGAGGGCAAAACCAACGATAATTAGCCTTTTTTACATAGTGAAACTTGTTTGAAGGGAGATTGCATTATATTTTCTCAAATATTATATTACCTTTGCGCCGCATTTGATGAAATGCAGACATCACACGGGTTTAGTGTGAGATGCTGGTAGGCTACAATCTTCTTCAGTTTTCTCTCCCATAATTCGGTGATACGCCGAACAATTATTTTTTAAATCGTTTACCACTGCGCGCGTAGCATAACTATGTGTGTTTGGTAGCAAAACAAACAACATGGAAAAATTTCGCGCGCTCGGTTTGAGCGAGGAGACTATTTCTGCATTGCAGAAAAAGGGATGGGAAACGCCTTCTACTATTCAGGAGAAGACAATTCCGCTATTATTAAAAGATGAAAAAGATGTAGTGGGCCAGGCCCAGACAGGTACCGGCAAAACCGGTGCATTTGGTCTGCCGCTGATAGAAAAGCTGGACGACTCATCGAAAAAAGTACAGGCACTTATTATGTGCCCAACACGTGAGCTGGCCTTACAGGTAGCCGAAGAAATTACTTCGTTTAAAGGTAACAAACGCCTGTGGGTGCAGGCAGTGTATGGCGGTGCCAGCTTTGGTACACAGGCCCGTGCGCTGGAGAAAGGTGCACAGATTATAGTAGGTACACCCGGCCGTATACGCGACCATATTGAGCGTAAAACACTAAAGCTTGATCACGTAACGCACGTAGTGCTGGATGAAGCAGATGAAATGCTGAACATGGGTTTTGAAGAAGAAGTACGCGAAATATTAAAGACCGTACCTCAGCAAAAACGTATGCTGCTTTTCAGCGCTACTATGCCACCGGCTATTCTTAAAATAGCTAAAACCTTTATGGGCGAGTACGACCTGATAGAGGTAGAAAAAACGCAGGTAACCACCGATCTGGTAGATCAGATATACTTTGAAGTACGCGAGCATGATCGCTTTGAAGCATTGTGCCGTATTATAGATACCGAGCCTGAGTTTTATGGTATTGTTTTTTGCCGTACCAAAGTAGAAACCGACCAGGTAGCCGACAAACTGATTGACCGTGGTTTTGATGCAGAGGCCATACACGGCGATGTAACACAAAACCAGCGTGAGCTTACACTTAAGAAGTTTAAGATGCGTAAGGTTACCATACTGGTAGCTACCGATGTAGCTGCCCGTGGTATAGATGTAAACGACCTTACACACGTGGTAAACTACAACCTGCCGCAAGACCCTGAGGCTTACGTACACCGTATAGGCCGTACCGGCCGCGCGGGTAAGCATGGTACTGCTATCTCAATCGTTTCTTCATCGCAGCGCCGCGATTTGATGTTTATACAGAAAATAGCACGCGCACAAATACGCAGAGAAGAAGTGCCTGCAATAGATGTGGTGATTGAGACTAAAAAGATGAAACTGAAAACTGACCTGATGCGTTTACTGGAGCATAAAAGCGCCAACGATTATCTGGCCCTGGCTCAGGAGCTGCTGGAAGATGACCGCGAACCGGCACAACTGGTTTCTGCGTTGCTTAACCAAATGTACCGCGATACCCTGAAAGAATCGAACTACCGCGAGGTAGGTAAAACGGCGGCACCAGGTAGCGGAAATAATACAACTGCTAATGATCAGGCCCGCCTGTTTGTAGCCAAAGGCCATACCAGCAACATGAACGCTGCCAAGGTTATAGACTTTGTTTCGAGCGAAGCCGGCATAGACCCGCAGGTAATACACGATGTACGTGTGTACGACAATTTCTCATTCATTACACTACCTACAGAGCAGGCCGAACAGGTGTTAGTAGTGTTTGGTAAAAACAAACGCGGTGGCAAACCGCTGGTTACCCGTGCTAAGGATAAAGACGGTAATGGCGGCGGTGGCGGCGGACGCAGATCTGAAGGAGGCGACCGTGGTGGTTTCAAAAAAGAGTTCCGCGGCGAGAAGAAATCGTTTAGCGATCGTGAACGTAAACCATACCACAACGACCGTAAAGAAGGTGGCGAGCGTAAGGAGTATGGCGAGAAAAAGTCGTTTGGTGAGCGTAAAGAATACGGCGAGAAAAAATCTTTTAACGATCGCAACGAATCTGGCGAAAGGAAAAAATTTATACCGGCTAAAGGCGAGTTTAAAAAGGAGTTTGTAAAAACAGAAGGTAGCGATGAAAACCGCCCTGCACGCAAACGCGAAAATAAAATGGTAGACTATCTGGAGAAAAAGCCGGATACCAAACCTGCCCGCAAGAAAACTACCGGCGATACCGACCTGGATAAGTTTATGACCAAATTCAGCGCCGACGACCTTAGCTGGTAAAAGTATAAAGTAGTTAGTATTGAGTATTTAAATAACTACAAAATACAGATGCAAAAAGGCAGTAAGCATTAGCTTGCTGCCTTTTTCAATTTAGCTACTAAATAGTAAAGTATAACAACGATAAGGCCTGTAAACAATAGCGCCATAATAAACGGCATAATAAACGCCAATATGGTGCCAGTGAAAGAGAAGGCATTTTCGGCAGTTGCCAGTACGTGGTTTCCGGTGCCGGCCGTAAACTTGGTTGACCCCAGCCGCAACAGACCGGTACCGGCTTGTATTAAGCCAGCCGTAGCACCGCCGGCTATAATAGCCAATAGCCACTTTAACATAGGGTCGAAGGGCACAAACACAGAGGCAGATATAACCGTACCGGCAATTACGGCGCTGGGAGTTGCAATAGTATCCAGAAAATTATCGACTACCGGTATGTAGTAGGCCAGCACCTCGCATATTGCGGCCACTGCAAAAGCTACAATAGCAGGGTAGGTAGCCATCCATTCAAAACCGGCCGATATCTGTAACCAGCCAAACTTAGCAGCTATACTGGCAAGCAACATAGGTATAAATATCCTAAAGCCACAGCAAGCACTTAGGGATATACCCAACGCTACCGGTAATATGTAAGTGGTAACCATACCCTAAAGGTAAACCTTATTCTTTTATATAAATCTTCATAACAGGGTCCCACAGGCTTGAGTAGTCAAACTGTACGCTATCGGCCTTTGTTAAGGCATCTTTTTCTTCCTGTGTCCAGCCCGTTTTTTCGGCCATAATATCTACCAATTGGTTTTTATCCTGCAGGTAATAGGTACGGCTGCGTAGTTTGCCGTTGGTATAGTATGATTCTTTACGCCGTTTGTCTTTCCGGTAGATTAGTGTGCCATCTATATAATAGTCTTCTTCCAGATAATTTTCGCCTTTTATAAGCTTGGTGTGCAGGCGGCCATCTTTATAGTAATGCTTCACCGTATCTCCGTTCGCTTCAAGTATGCGCTGCCCTCCATACATCCAGGCTCCAATGGTATCGCGCTGTAATGAATCGTTTTGCAAAGTGAATTTCATTAACAGTTTAGGGCTGCCATCGGTATAGTAATCGTGCCACAGGCTATCCTTTACCCCATCAACATAATATCCTTCAGATTTTACCGAACCATTAGCATTGAAGTATTTCCAATGCCCATCGGGAAAACCATCCTTCATCGGGCCTTCAGATTTTAGCTCATTCTTTTCAGTATAGTCTTTTACCATGCCAGTGTAGGGCTTGCTCCCAAACATATAAATGTTGGGCTTGTAGTAGAAATGGGTTTTCCTAATTACATCGCCTTTTGTTTCTTCTTTATAGTAACGTACAGCAGCCAGTTGGTTCATTCTAATTTCATTGGGCATTTGATTACAGGCTGCAAATAATATGGCGCTTAGTAGTATAAGTTTAAGATAGTGATTCATTACTTGGGTGTTTTTACTATTACAGTGCGCGGTTTGGTTGGTGGGGTGTTGTTAGGTCGGGGCATTGAGCCGTTGTTGAAGTAAGGTGGTGGTGGCGGTGGGGAGGGTGAAACTGAGTTGTATAAAGGCCTGGTATATGAACCCACACTTTCAAGATTTTTGAGATCACCTTTCAGGTCTTCATTATCCGGATCAAGTTTCAGACCGCGCAATAAATAATCCTTAGCTTTAGTTATTTCATATTTTTTGTAATAATACCGATGTGCACCACTATAAGCAATTGCGACAAAGCGGCTATCTAACCCGGTTAACTTATTTTCTGTCGCCAGTTTTTCAGCTTCATTCAACAGCTGATTTCCCTTTGTAGCATTGTTCTCGTCAAATGCTATAGCTGATTTTATCAGTAAGCCATTAAATTTCCATTTTTCAGAAATGCCAGTGTTGCAGGCGCTACCGGCCCTGGTCACTTTATTTATAACACTATCCAGGTCCTGCTCTTCATCCAGTTCTTCTACAATATAGGCTAACAGGTGTTTACTTAACTCATCGTAAATTGATTTTACCCGTACATTTTTAGCATTAATACAATAAGCTTTTGAAATATTTTCGTAGGCGGGAATAAACTCGCTTTTGGTGGCAAAAGCCACAGCTTTGGCAAAATAATAATGCTCATTAAACTTACTGATGTAGGTAGAGTCTGTGAGTCGACTTAATATACGATTAGTTATCTGATCGAATAAAGCTGGATCATCCTTATGCATTAAAATATCCTCCGATGCCCGGGCATAGTCGTTAAATAAATCATCAAACCTGGTTTCTCCACGCAGCGTAAGAAAGTCGAAATAACGATAAAGGTCTAAAGAATCAGTAATGTCGAAATTCTTGCTTATAGCTCCGGAAATAGAAACTATCAGTAAATGTGCTATCTGACTGTTTTTATTCAGGTAGTATGCTTTCATTAGCTGATTAGCTGCCGCATTAAATTTTTCCTCTTTCATCAGCCATATACCATTGTTTGAATAATGGTAGCTGATTAACTGCCGCATGTTTATCGTATCAGCCTTGTAATAGTATTTTTGAAAAAGCGTCTCGGTAGAATTGTCATCATACTCTATTTTCGAAATCAGCTTTTGCTTTTTCAGCATATCTACATACGTCTTTTTGTATGCTTCGGAATAAGTATAAGCGCCACCTATAGGGTCAGTGGTTTCGATAATCATTTGTGTAGGGCCTGGGTTGGCTATTACATATACATGATCGGTAGTAGAGCGTAGCTGGTAGGGTATGCCATATTTTTCGAATGCCAGCGCATATAATGCAGAGGCTGTTACACAATTATACTCGCCTTTATCAAGTAGCATTTCAAACCGAGACTCCAATACGTACTTGGTAAGCAGGTTATCGTGAATCTGTTTAAACATCGCTTTAAGTGCTTTGTCAGTATTTTTGTTGCTGGCAGCAGGGCCGATTTTTTCATCAAATAGCCGGGTTAGTTTTCTTTCAATCTCCGCAGCTTTGGAAGGTGTTACTGAACTATCCAGACAGTAAAGAAAATGTAGTGGATTAAAAGTACCGTTTTTATCCAGCTTACGGAATTGTTCCCTTTCAAAATCGGATGCATATTCCAGAGCGGCTACATTAACCTTAATAGTGTCGGCAGTGGCATAAAGGCAATGCTCAGCAAAAGCCAAAATAACCAGCAGGTAAAGTTTTTTCATAGTGTTCAAAATCGGTCGAAAAATACAAATTATAAGTTATTTAATAATTAATATCTACTGATATACGGCTGTATTTTGTACCTTAAAATGTATATTGCCTCAATGAAAAAGAGCCTGGCTGCTATTAATTTTATATTTCTAACACTTTATACAATTGCCCAAATGCCCTGGTACCATCACACCACAATTTATCAGATATATCCCCGATCGTTTTACGATAGCAATGGCGATGGTATTGGCGATATACAGGGCATCATACAGAAGCTTGACCATGTGAAGGCGATGGGCTATGAAACCATTTGGTGCTCGCCGTTTTTCAAATCGCCGCAGCAGGATTTTGGTTACGATATTTCTGACTACTGTGATATAGCGCCCGAATATGGCATCATGGCCGATGCGCAACAACTGATAGACGAAGTGCATAAACGAGGCATGAAAATAGTTTTTGATATGGTGATGAACCATACATCGGTAGAGCACCCCTGGTTTAAACGCGATGTTGCCAAGGGTAAAGGTGGCGTTGCCGATTTTTACATATGGGCCGATAAACCTAATAACTGGAAAAGTATGACCGGTGGCAGCGGCTGGCAATATTCTAAAGAGCGGGGGCAGTATTTCTGGGCCAGCTTTTTACCCTTTCAGCCCGATTTAAACTACCGTAACCCCGAGGTTAAAAAGCTGATGCTGGATAATGTACGATTCTGGTTGCGTAAGGGCGTAGATGGTTTCAGACTGGATATATTTAATGTAATTTATAAAGATGCAGCGCTGCGCGATAACCCTTTCTCGTGGAAAGCTGTACCAGACGAAAAAAATCCGGACGGCTTTTTTCAAAAATTTAAATACACTATTAACCAGCCGGAGAGTATGCAGTTTGCTAAAGAACTGCGTACAGTATGTGAGGAGTTTGGCGACCGGATGCTACTGGGTGAGGTAAGCGGCGACAGGAAAACTATCCGCAAGTTTTCGGGCGATGAGAAGAACGATGGGTTGGGGCTGGTATTTAACTTTGAAATGCTGCGCTACAAATTCAAATCATCGTATTTCCGCGAACTTGCAGAGAATATTGAAAGAGACTTCCCCAATCCGTTTATGCCGGTATATGTATTTAGCAACCACGACCGCAGGAGAAGCATTAAACGCGTTAAAAATGATATACAGAAAGCAAAACTGCTGCACCTTTTTCAGTTAACAGTGCGCGGTGTGCCCTGTATGTACTATGGCGAAGAAATAGGCATGACCGATGCCCGTATAAAATTTAAAGACGGGCTGGATCCCATTGCACAAAAAATGAGAAAGTACCCGCGTTTTATTTTCGATTGGGCTGGCGAAACGCCTAACCGCGATGAATTACGCACTCCTATGCAATGGGATGGAAGCACGAACGCAGGTTTCTCAACAAATGCAAAAACGTGGCTACCGGTAAATAATAATTACACCACTATCAACGTTGAGAAAGAAAAAGGCGATGAAACATCATTGCTGCAATTTGTTCAACGTGTTTTAAAACTGAGAAATGATATGGGTGCACTAAAAAATGGCGATATTGAATTTGTAGGCCGCGAGCAATTACCTAAAAATGTATTGGCATATAAGCGCAAAGCTGGTAACAGCGAGATATTGGTGGTAATGAATTTCAGTAAATCTGAAAAATCGGTACAGCTACCCGATAATTTTTCCAACGTATTGCTATCCGTTTCGCCAGCCGAGAAAGTAACAGGTAATAAACTACACCTTAGTTCATTGGGTGCAGTAATACTTTCGCGCCAATAATATTGGTTAGTAATAAAACCTGAATGTCTTACGCTCAGTATGGTTGTAAGTTATTTCGGCAATATAAATGCCATGTGTTTCTAACGGTAAAATAGTATTGCCCGCAGGATTTTGCTTGTTCATTATTTCGCGGCCCGTTACATCATATATCTGCAGTCGGTTTAACTGTATTCCGTCTTCGCGCTGAATTGCCAGGTTATTATCCCACACAAAGGCACGCAATTTCATATGCGCCTGGTCTTCGATACCTGCCGGGTCTAATACAAATACGTGGAAAGTAACTTTATTGCCGGCAATACTGGTATTGGCTCTTATAGGCCATATTACAACTACCGAGGGGCCGGTTTTAAATCGGGGCTCGCCGGCATTAATAGTAATAGTAACATTAACTGAGTCATTTGCAGGAATAGTTGCATTGCTTACTACAGGATAATTAAGGCCGCTTGTATTATTGGTATCTGTATATAACTGTGGCGCGCCAATACCTGCGCTATCTATAGTGTAGTTAAAGTCAATAAGATCTACATAATTGGTAGCGCTATCGTTATACAAGCGCAACGTAAAAGGCAGGCTGTTGTTTTTAATAACAGAAAATGAATCGACATTTTGTGGCACCAGCTCTACACGCAGTGTATTTTGAGCTAAAACCGGCAATGAAAGTATCGAACAAAATAAAAAAAACAGCTGGATGTATATTCTTTTCATAGGCTTGGTATAATCAAAATTAGTAGTATCAAATTTACAAATATTTCTTACATGTTTAAAGCAATAATTTATATCATTTTTATAAAGCCAAAACCTTCCATCTCCTAACACAATAACTAAATACCCGGGCAGAGCCACACAAAACAGCAGCAAAAACCATAAGTACAATACTTGACTGAATAGCCTAAATGTGCTTCGAAATTAGTGGCAAAAACATCAAAACGGCCCGTACATTTCTTACACCTATCGCCAAGTCATTTACTACAACATAAAACTATATCTTATTTGGAAGACCCGCCAATCTGTTTAATTTTAATCTTACATACTTAAAGGGTCTTATGGATATACTTAATCAGATAATAGAAAAGCTAACTAAAGATGAATTGCGCTTTTTTAAATTCTTTATGGGCAGTATGCCCGCCAGCGACCGAAAAGACCTGGTATTGGTAGATTATATAAGGCAGGCAGGCAGCAGGTTTGATGAAGATAAGGTTATAAAAAAGCTCAAATACAGCACCAGCAATAAAAACAGTTATTACCGGTTAAAAAACCGGGTTATTAAAGATATTGGCGATTCGCTTACTCTTTTGCACACACATAAAAACGAGCTATACGAACTACAGCATTACATTACACTATACCATATTTACTATGCCAAAACATTGTTTAAGCCTTGCTTATTCTACCTGAAAAAGGCAGAGCGCCTGGCAAGAAATATTGAAAACTATGAACTACTGGACATTGTCTACTCAAATTTTATCCGGCTTTCTGCCGAGCTAATAGAAGTAAATCCGGAAGATTACATTTCGCTGCGGGAAGAAAATGCCCGGCTGGTGTCGCAGCTACGCAGTCTGGATGATTTACTGGCCACGGTTACTTACCGGTTAAAATTATCGCAAAATTTTGGCCCCGGCGATAAAAAGCAACTTGCACAACTACAAAACCAGGTAGATATAATAAGCAAACAAACCACCTCTCACTACGGGCGTAATTTACAAACCAAGATATACAAAGCCCTCAGCCAGATTTTTCTTCAGCTACACAACTACGAAGCTCTTGAGAAAATGATGAGAGAAACCTACAGGCTGTTTGAGGATAAAAAGTGGTTTAATAAAGATAATCACGACCTGAAGCTACAGATGCTAACCTATTATGCCAATGCTTTATACAAAAATGGCAAGCATAAAGAATCATTGTTGGTTACAGGCACTTTGGGTACAGAGATAGAGCAGTTTAATAAATTGCATTATGACCGGTACCTTTTCTTTTTTTACAACTTACAAATTATTAATAACTCTGTACTTAATCCATCGCAGGCACTTAAGATACTGGATGAGTTTCAGAATGAAATTCACCGGAAAAAGAATTACTACTACGATACATTTATTTACCTGAACCGGGCCGGACTATTTTATGATACCGGCAGGTACAAAGAGGCACTGAAGAGCCTTGTAAAACTATACGTAAGCGATAGTTATTTAAAATCCGACAGGTCTTTCCGCTTTAAGGTAGAAATGAGTGAGTTAATCATTACTTACGAGTCGGCTGCATATGATACATTACTGTACCGGATTGAGCAGGTGAAAAAAGATTACAAAGCATTTACTGCCAACAAAAGCTATCAGCGCGATTTTGCATTGTTGAACCTGCTGGAGGATATGGCCAACACAAATGACATCAGAAACAGCGCATCAATACAAAAAAAGATAAAATCACTATTAAAGATCAAAACAGATTCTGTTGGTGATGATTCGGAGATAATTAACTATAACGGCTGGTTAAGCCGCAAAGCCAGATAATGCCATCATATCTCCAGCAAAAACTACACTCTGTGCTAAAAATGTACATTTTTCAATAACACTACACACATATCAATTTCTATTGTTGCAGCGTTAAGTTTATAAATTCGTTTTGTATGAAGAACTTATTTTGTGCAATAGCAATGCTGTTTGTGATAACAGCTATGGGGCAGGAAAACATTTACCTGCGTGGCTTTACTTATGATAAAGATGCCGGTAATTTACCTTTGGGTAATGCAGCAGTGCAAATAAAGAACACCCAGTTGGGTGGCTTATCGGATGATAACGGATATTTTGAAATACCCATACCCAAGGTAAACCTTAAAGACTCGATTAAAGTATCGTATGTAGGTTATAAATCGCAAACTATATCTGCTGCAGGATATAAAGATGGAGATACCCTGAGAATATATCTTGCATCGGCTACTGAGAGCAAGCAAGAGGTAGTTATAACGGCGATGAATGCACGGGGAGTACTATTGAAAGCTATTGAAAACCTGCGCCAGAACCTGTACACCGATTCGATTGTACAAACAGGGTTTTACCGCCAGTACCATAAAGAGAACGGCAAGTATGTTCGTTTGATAGAGGCTGACGTAAGTGTAGCTTTTAATGTAAAAAGCATATTCAAGTACTCTTTTCACGAGTTGATGCAAACCAACAAGCAACGCCGCAGCGAAAACTACGAACGTAATGTAGATGCTATGAACCACGGCGACCACCTGGCCGACCTGCTACGCGAGAACCCTTTCAGCTACAATAAAAGTACTTTCATGAACCCCAAAATGATTGACTTTTTTGCTCCTAAATTTGAAAGTGAGGATAGCGCGCAATACGTACTGACTACACAATACAAAGAGAGCAGTAGCGCCAAACTGGAGCAGGCACGGGTGTGGGTACAAAAAGAAACCTTTGCCATACTACGTATTGAGATACAGAAATTTCCAAACCCATACTACCGCAAATCGCGTTATGCTAATGAAAGCATTTGGAAACTGGTAAATGAAACGGATGTAATAGAGCTTGAAAAAGTAAATGGCAAGTACTTTGTAAGCGCCCTTACACGCACCTATAACCACCATGTAACTAACCCAACAACCGGTAATGTTGAATTTATAGTGGAAGAAACTTTCGACCTGTATTTTAACGACTATGAAACCGATGGCGTAGGTGGAATAATATCGAAAGGCAGGTTTTCGGAAATATCAGAACTGTATATAACCAAGTACAAATACGATAGTAAGTTTTGGGATAATTACGATTTGCTGGATGAGTATCCTCTGAAAAAAGAAATAGTAACCGACCTGGAACATGCCAAACCTTTAAGCACTCAGTTTGTAGAAAGCGGCAAATAATGTGATTTTCTATCCTGCCATTACAGATGGTAGGATAGAATTATGAGAAGAATATCTCAATCTCTTTCTCAAGTAAATCCAATGGTACCTGCTCAATAGGATGAGGGACGTTTTCGTAGGTAACCAATAAACTGTTTTTGAGCAGGCGGTGCACATATTCCGTTTCATCATGCGTTACCATATTATCTTTATCACCGCGCGTAAGTTGTATCTCGTGCTCTATTTGAATAAAATCCTGCTCGGTAAGATGGGTATGTGCCAGGTCACGCATGAGAGCAGCTGTTTTTGCCATTACACTTTTCCATTCATGCTCGCCATGCCGCTCGGCCAGGGCCTGAGCAAAGGCAGGCACTTTCTCAACTATCTTTTCCGGATTCAACATTCTTATTTCTTTTTCAGCGTCCTCTTCGCTCCATTTTAGCTTGGTGCCCAGTGTAAATATTTTACCCACTCTTTCCGGGTAAAACCTGGCCAGCCATAACGCCACGTAACCTCCCATGCTGTAACCAAAAATATCTATCTGCTGTATGTAGTTTTCGTTCATCCAGTCTAGCACTTCGTGACAAAAATTTTGTATTGTAAACGCATGATGGTGCGAAGAACGGCGACCATGCCCCGAAAAATTTAATGAATGAACCTTGAATTTATCAGATAGGCGCTGTTCTAAATCGCCAAACTGCTCGCGGCTGCCAAGTGCACCGTGTAGTAACAATAGCTCTTTCATGGTTGTCTTATTCGATTGTTAATGTCAAACTTAAAATAAAGACCAGTTTTTAACCAGTAAGAAGCTATATTTATTGTTTAAACAAATTATCCGCTCACGTAATGTTCAGTCGGTTTACTATTTCCGCATTAATTGTTTTAGTTGCTACACTTCAGGCGTATTGTCAAAATAACGACTACTCGTTTCAATCTGCCGATCAGGAAGTTGCCATGGCCTTAGCCCGTGCTCAGGGAGGAGTAGATATAAGCCTGATGTTTTCGAAGGCTTCGCAATTTGAATTTGTACTGATTGAAAAAAGTGCGGACTCAAATAATGGTTTCAGCCAGTGCAAGTACATTAAGTTTAATGCATCTGCCAACGATAGTGTGGTAATAATAAAGCGCGATTTATATCCTCTTAATACAGCCCAGGATTCCTATTACAGAATTAGAACCGTAACCAAAGAGGGTATTACCCGCACCTATCCTTCTGTACGTTTGCCCGGGTTAAAAGATATTAAGTAGCCAATATTCAGTAAGTGCGTGCTATACCACTCACTATCATTATCACCAGGGGTATAGGTATCTGTCCATCCATTCTCCATTCCTTTTCGGTGTGCACATTGCTCCAGGGTTTTACTATGCCGTTCTCAATAATATACTGGTTTGCCCAATCGGTATCGTAGATAGGTTTAAGTATCCGGCCATCGTAGCTCCACTCCTCGGGCCGGTTATTTCGCCATACGGGCTTCAGGGTTTCACCATCCCACTCGTACTGCTGGTATATGTTATTGCCATAGTGGGGCTTAACTATTTTCCCATCGAACTCCCAGGCTAATCGCGGATCAACATTCCAGCGCGGACGTAATATTTTACCATCCCACATCCACTCGTTGGCAGTAGCATTACCCCATACAGGTTTAATAGTTGCATACGGCACCTGCTCAAAGGGCAACTCCTTTTGTTTAACTTCCAACTTCTTTTCAAGATTATACCGTTTAATAAGCGTATATGCCACTACTACAGCGGTAGAATTGGGCAATGAGTCGGCATTGAAATATGCTAACAGGGAATCGTTGTGCGATGAATAAAAACTAAGCCATTTTTTTACCCGCTCTACATGTATTAACTCTGTACGTTGGCGCAGGTCTTCGCTCTCTAAATTACCAGCATAAAATTTGCTATTACTAAATGAATATGTTGCCTCGCGGTTATCCCGTTCATATATCATTTCTACACGCGGGCTGGCGTAGTTCATAGATGTGGCCATCAAATAAATGTTCTGCTTATCATCATTTGTACCGCTGAAAAAAATATTACCCTTTTGGAAAAAGAGTAGTTGTTTACCATCGGGTGAATAAATCTCATTGTTAATGGCGTAAAAAAGCTTGTTGGTGTCTGCCAGAAAAACATACCCCGTGCCAGCGCGGGCGTATAGTATAGATATCAATAACAGGAAAGCACAAAAATGTTTTACATTCATATAATACCTTTAGCAGCCAATAACTCGTTAAGCTCGTTGCGGTTGGTCAACTGATATGCTTGTATTCCCAGCTCTTTTGCTGCCGCTATGTTTTCGGCTTTATCATCAACAAAAAACGTGTCGCCGGGCATTAAATTTTCCTTTTCCAGTACCAATTGGTAAATTTCTTTATCGGGCTTGCGATAACCAACTTCATTTGAGTAATAGGCATGGTGAAAAAGTGAGGCAAAACTATCGATATCAAACCGTTGTTTTACAGCCAGATTGATTGTATTGACGTGTACCTCATTAATGTTGCTAAGGGCAAAGGTCCGGTACTCATTTTTGAGCGTTTTGAGCAAATTTATTTTATACGCAGGGTAGTCAATCAGTATGGCGTTCCATGCGGCATAAATTTGCTCATCG
The DNA here is from genome assembly GCA_964423405.1 of uncultured Chitinophaga sp. Lineage (GTDB taxonomy): Bacteria > Bacteroidota > Bacteroidia > Chitinophagales > LD1 > Bog-950. Next base: position 30,947 of record CAYREY010000019.1, read on the forward strand.
GTAGTGCCGGGTTTCAAAAATTGCTTCAATTCATCACTAAACTGCCTGGCCGAAATTTTACCTGTCTCGAACTGGTCGAATATGGGATTTTGCTTACTGTACGATACAATAGTGCCGAAATCTACTACAGCCAGTTTCTGAAACTCGGCAACCGTGGCTTTATAATCAATATCAATAATTACATCCCCAATGTCAAAAATCAGATTTTTGTACGGTTTCATAGTTAACTATAGGCAAATAATGTAATAATAGGCAGTAATGAGGGTACAACCCCTTTTTTTAGAACTATTTATGCTTTTTGCAAATTCATTTTCAAAATACAACTGAATAATTATATTCGCACCCGCAACCAGCGTTGCCGGTCCTATAGCTCAGCTGGTTAGAGCACCTGACTCATAATCAGGGGGTCCCTGGTTCAAGCCCAGGTGGGACCACAAAAGCGAAGTATAATGCTTCGCTTTTTTATTTTTGCCATGTCTTTGGCTCCGTAGTTTAATGGATAAAACGACGGTTTCCGGAACCGTTGATCGCAGTTCGATTCTGCGCGGAGCTACAAAACATTAGTCAGATAGCGAATGGTAAATCATCTCTCTGATTTTCTTTCTTAATTACTTTTCCTCATTTTTTAGCTCAACCTATATTTAGGCGAATTGTTGCCGCACAGCTAATCTCTAATTTGTGTTGGGTTGCAAAGGTGTTTCCAGGATTTTACTACTCTATAAATATCTTACTGAACCTCTGTTAAGCCAAGAGGTTTAGTAAGATACAATTATCAGTAGCTCATCCTTTCTTTAATCCAATATCATTATTAGCAACCCATTGACTCATATCTTGTTTACTTAAAGCCGCAGCCATCATATCTGAAAATTTATCGGGCGTACAGGCAAATACGGGTATCCCCAGATTAGATAAAAACTGTGCATTACCATGATCGTACGATGGAGCTCCATCATCGTTTAGTGCAAGCAATACTATTACTTGTACGCCCGAAGCAACAAGCGCTACAGCTTTTTTCTGCATTTCTTCATTGCTGCCTCCTTCAAAAAGGTCTGTTATAAGAACTAAAACAGTGTCGGTGGGACGTGATATGATTTGCTGACAATAACCCAGGGCTCTTTGTATATCGGTGCCGCCGCCTAATTGAACACCAAATAAAAGCTCAACAGAGTCTTGCAATTCTTCAGTAAGATCGGCAACAGCGGTATCAAACACTACCATTTTAGTTTGAATAGCGGGTATAGATGCCATTACCGAGCCGAATATGCCGGAGTATATAACCGAAGTGCCCATACTGCCACTTTGATCAAGACATAGTACGACATCTTTCATGGCCTTTCGCTTACGCCCATATCCGATTCTTGTCTCAGGGATAATGGTTTTGTACTCAGGCTGATAATGCTTCAAATTCTTTTCAATAGTCGACTTCCAATCAATCTCATTGTGTTTTGGCCGGCGATTTTTGCTTGATCTGTTTAAAGCGCCTATTACGGCTTGTTGCATGGGGGCAGTAAGCTTTAGTAATAACTCATCTACTACTTTTTTCACAACCTGCCGGGCGGTATCTTTTGTTTTTTCAGGTATTGCGCGGCTTAAGGTCATTAATGTTGCTACCAGGTGCACATCTGCTTCAATCGATTGTAGCATTTCCTTTTCCAGTAAAAGCGATGTAATATTCAATCGTTTAATAGCATCTTGTTGCATTACGCGCACTACAGTGTTCGGAAAGAATTCGCGTATATCGCCCAGCCACCTGTTTACTTTAGGGGCAGACGAGCCCAGCCCACCTTTTTTTTCTCCGTCGTATAAAGCACTTAAGGCATCATCTACATTTATATCTATGCCCGATAATGGATAACCTGTACCATCGTTTTCGTTACTGCCTAGTATTAACCGCCATTTTCGTAATGCTGCGTCATCGTTCATACCTCATGTTTTTTTGTGCCAAGCAATGTTCGGATAACAGGTAATATTTTCAGCCCGTGCTGTTCATTAAAGTCCTGCATAACCAATTCTTTTTTGATAACGACCTTACTATTTCCCTTTGCTTTCTCACCCAGCTTTCTTCTCTCGGCAGATGTAAACTCAGAAAATGTACGACGTAGCACGGGTAGTAATTCTGTAAAATCACTATCATTTATAGATGTTATCCAGTTATTTATCAAATTCCATAAACTCTCATCTAATAATAAAATAGTGCCCGATGACTTTAAAAAGCCTTCAAACCAAAACGCTGCATCGGCAGGGTTATTGGTAGCCGACATATAATAACTTAGTTGTTTTTCAACTGCATCGTAGTTCAAAGCTTTTCTATCGTGTAGCAGTCTGGTGCAGTAGCCTGCTATTAGCGGATTACAATGATGCGATTCCTGAATTTTGTTTAGTGCCTGTTGCCAGAGTCCGGATATGTAATCATCTTTTGAAATATTGATGGCATAATCTGTTTTCATTAGCAGGTCTAATATTTGTTGTGCAGCATCTATATCTATATTAATACATGCCAGTGGTATACCAATACATATTCTTGCTACGATTGAATCTAGCATATCTTTCAACCGGCTTAAATCTGTATTGCGTACGTTACCGTAGCGAACTACTCCTGATAAGCCGGGTACAGACCGCATTAATTCTGTAATATCAGATGTGGTGGCCGAAAGAGTATCCAGCTGGGTTATCATGGCGTTTACCGAATCGGGTAAGTCGGTTGGTATGGATTGCTCCAATAAGTTTACCAATTGCGAGGCCGATAATGTTTCGGTTGCCAGATGTGAAAGATAGTTGGTTGCAGCTTCCTCTAATGTATTCCCCCAAATCCCCTTTTCAATAATACGGATCGAAAACTCAGGCTGCCATAATAATTGCCATTGTTCTTTAAAAGTGCCTTTGCTACGGCTAATCGTAATAGTGCTCCAGTCTATGCCCAGTAATTTTAAGCGGTGTAGAAAAGTGCTTTTAGCAAGATCATTCTCTTCACGCAGGTCTAGCTTTAGTTCTTTAATAGCTGCAGTGGGTTGAAGTCTGAATTTTTTTTGATACTTTTCAATATCTGTCAGCAATGGTACTTTGGGTACATTTTCTGGTACTGTCCCCATTTTATTACTTACAATCAATTCTTCGCGTATAACTTGCAATAGTACAGAATCGCCAAACCCAAGCACGGTAGTGGTTGCTTCATTCAGTTCATTTAACCCGGCGCGGGTGTGGTTACGTAAAGCGGCCAACGCATTGGCAAGGCGTACCGCCTCAATTACATGAGCCACCGATGTATCCATGTTCTGTTTGCGTAGTAGGCCGGCAACTTTAGTCATCCAATGTGTGCCATCATCTTCCGGATATTGCCATAAATGATCATACCATCCGGGGCTGTATATGCCAGCGCCGTAACCGCTGCGTTGTGTTAATCGGTCATATGTCCATGGTACCCAGGTTGTTTCAACCTTACATTTTTCAAGTCCTTTAAGTAATTCATTGTCTTCTTTCTGTTTCGGCATATTTGCAAGCGCCGGAACATGCCACGCTCCACAAACAACTACTATGCGCTGATACCCATCTTTCTCTGCAGCGCGTATCATTTTACGCATCCATGCTTCTCTTAATTGTTCATGCTTGTCATTGCGCTGTTCCATCGCTTCGCGTAAAGCAGTTACAGATTCATTTACAGCATCAAATATGCCTGCTTTATCGCGGCGGCTTTCAACGTTCAATTCCCACCATTCTTCGCCATCTTTTACGCCACTTATTTCGGCCAGGTAATCAAATGGGTTGGCATACAAATAGGGTAATTCCGTATCTTCCTCAACCGCGGTGTTTGTTTGTAATGTTGGTTGTGTGCTATTTGTACTTAATCCGGTATTAGTTGATGTATCAGGCTGGTCTTTTTTTATTTCTGTTTCATCGGCGCTCTTGGTTGGCTGCGTGGCGTCAAAAGCAAAGCTATAGGCCATAGGCAGGTCGAAAAAGCGAGTAGGGATATTGTTGTAAACGCCATAATGTAATGCTTGCCATTCGGGCGAAAAATGGGCGAATGGATAAAATACAGCTGTTTTGGGTTCTTCGGGTTTATACACCAGCAGTGCCACCGGTGGCTGCATTTGATGATGGATTACCCACTGTAATAATGGTTCTGCCTCGGGCGGGCCTTCCACCAATATCATATCGGGTTGCAACTCTTTTAAATAAGCTGCTACATTTTTAGCCGAACCGGGCCCGTGATGTCTTATCCCTAATAGGTGAACTGCCATTATACCAATTCTCTGCTGGCCCTGTAAATATCTTTCCAGTTATCGCGGTTTTTAACCACAGTCTCCAGGTATTCCTGCCATATAATTTTGTCTTGCACAGGGTCTTTTACAACTGCGCCCATAATACCTGCTGCCAGGTCAGCAGCTTTTAGGTTGCCATCACCAAAATAGCCCGCCATTGCAAGGCCGCTGTTCATTACCGAAATGGCTTCGGCCGTGCTTAATGTACCACTGGGCACCTTTAGTTTGGTTTTACCATCAAGTGTAACTCCCGCCCGCAGTTCGCGGAATATGGTTACTATACGGCGTATCTCTTCCAGTGCCGGCTTTTCTGCCGGCAGTTCCATTATTTTTTCATAACTCTCTACCCGGCGCCTTACAATGTCCATTTCCTCTTCAACTGTTTCGGGCAATGGTAATATCACGGTATTGAATCTTCGCTTTAAAGCGCTTGATAATTCATTTACTCCCTTATCACGATTATTAGCAGTAGCAATAATGTTAAAACCCTTAATAGCCTGTATTTCTATGTTCAGTTCGGGTACCGGCAACGATTTTTCAGATAATACAGTTATTAAAGCATCCTGTACATCGGAACTGATACGGGTTAACTCTTCTATCCGCGCAATTTTACCTTCAGTCATAGCACGCATAATAGGCGTACGCACCATTGCAGATTCGCTTGGGCCTTCGGCCAGCAGTTTGGCATAGTTCCATCCATAGCGTATAGACTCCTCGCCAGTGCCCGATGTACCTTGAACTATTAATGACGAATTGCCTGATACGGCCGCTGCCAAATGTTCCGATACCCATGATTTTGCGGTGCCGGGTAACCCATACAAAAGCAGTGCCCGGTCTGTAGTAAGCGTTGATACCGCTATTTCTATCAGGCGTTTATTACCAATATATTTGGGGCTAATTTCAAACCCGTTCTTCAATTTGCCACCGCACAAATAAGTAACAACTGATAAAGGAGATAGCTGCCAGTTAGCAGGTATTTTACCTGTTTCATTTTTTTTAAGGTTATCCAGTTCCTCGGCAAATTGCTGCTCGGCGTGTTGGCGTAATATGGTGCTCATAATATTAAAATGCTTGTGTTTTAATGGATTCTTTAATGGTTATTAGTTTTTCAATTTCAACAGAAAGATTTTCCCAACTTTTTTTTCGCCAATCGTCACTAACCTGTATGTGACTTAATTTAGCTATAAGGGTTGCAGGCAGGTAAACAGAAATGCTTTCGTAAAACACTTTATTGAACCTGTGCGGATTTTGCGCTGTTTCTGTGATAATTGTTTGGGCAAGCGATACCTCCCATTCAACTATATTATCAGTACGCAACGCATTAATTACCTCTTCAAGGTATTGCCGGGTGAATTTTTCGGCAAATAACTGTCGTTCATTAGCTGGTAAGATATTTAGTAACCTTACATCGCTATCCTCAAATTGGGTTAGTATTTCTTTTGCCCATACTGTATCAGGAAACTTTATTACACTATTACAAAACGCTCTTTTAAATTTTTTTAGTTCATCGCGTTTGGCAAAAAGCTTTACAACTTCCGGCAGTTCCAAAACAAAGTGTTCTGTCCAGAACTGCGGCGCCACTTCAGCAATTAACTGTGCCAGTATATGGTCATCATCCGTTATATTTTTATCACTGCTTAACTTATCAATGCCTGTTGTAAAAATCTCTTCATTATCAAAATTCAGCCGGATCTCTATACTGGTTTTATTAATCAGCCCCAATAATTTACTGTTTTTTATCAGTATAGATTTACGCAGAACAGCTCTGTAGCTGTTAATGATAGAGGAGTTGGGTATCGATTTCAACAACGCCAGCGCATTGTCTTTAACCACTTTACTTTTATCGCTTAAAATCGATACCAAAAAAGATTCATCTGATACCGATAGGTTTATGGCAAGTGTGGCAAGAAGTTCCGCCCGCCCCGCAGCATTTTCTTCTTTCCATATCGATTGGATTTTTTCCAGTGCAGAAACAGGAGATTCAACACGCATTTTTTTAAGATACCCTATCCGTTGGTTTAAAGTTGCAGTATCCCATTCTGGCAACTCATTCTCTACCTGCACAAATTGCCATTGGGGTTTATATTTAGATAGCCATATTCCTCGCTGGCCAATAACAGGCACAAGTAAGTCTCTGCTCCAATTTTTAGTGGCTTGCCCCCAATCCAGAAATGAGGGAAGTATATCGGGCTGTACTATTTGTTTGCGGCTGCTACATTGTATGCACCAAAACCATATAAGTGTATTGTACTTGTCGGCTAATAGTTCTTTAAGTATGGATTGTGCTTTAGCGCTACAATACTCCAACTGTTCAGCTATACACTCATCATATTCCACATTTATTTTTACTGGTTGTGCCCCTGCTCTGTAAAAGTTTAAGGCCAGTGCGGCAGTTTTAATAAATCTGGTTTCTGTATCCTCATTATATAGCTGTATGGTTTCAAAATCGGCATGTAATGCCGAGGGTAGCTCATCTATTTCAAGCTGTTTTTTGCCGGTGCCAAGAAGAGCCGTGTTGATGATGCTATCTTTGAATTCCATTACTTGCTATTGAATAAAACTTATTATTTGTCCATAAGGCTAAAGGCTCTACTTCAGCATTGTTTATTAATGCACTTATTGTAAAGCTGGTTCCACCTGTAATAGCCAGTATATTTAAGGCCATATCGTCGCTACTATTTACAGGCATTGCAAAACCTCTATTATCTACCAAACACCATTCATCTGTTTTAATAAATCTTACATCATTTATTATAGTCGGCACTTTATCGTAAAATGGATTATTGCTGATAACATTACTATAGTTTTCGAGAGCAGCAGTAAAGGAGGGTAACCCCGGGGCAGTTAGGTTGCCCAAAACGTTGTTGTGTTGTTTAATCAATGCCCGGTAAGGCAAAGCTCCTTTATAAAAAACAAGTACAGCGTCGATGGTTGTTCCGGGTATAAGATTAATTTCAGGTATCTGGTTTGCAGCAATAAATTGCAAAAACAAAGCATACTTACCTGTATTTGTTCCGTAAAGCCAGTTGCGTTCTATTGTTAATTGATCTTGTTCTGTGTATGTACGGCATAGCACTATCCATTTATCTGGCGTACCCGGTTGCGTAAATAGTTCTTCTTTGGTCTGAGTAAAACCTATCAACGTTTTTACTTCGGCAACAAGCTCTTCCGGTAATTCGTCTATATGCTTATAGCTTTCGCTTAACATATATATTTTAAGTAGCTGATGCAATAACTGGTATTTCCAGGTTTCATTATAATAATTGATCGCCCCAAGATTTTTTACAAGGCCTGCTAATCCCGGTGCCTGTGCATCGATCATTCTTTTCGCAGAAGACTGCCAAAATCCATAGGCATTTTCAGGTATAGTTATCAGCCCATTTCTTACAAGGTCTTTTATCCAAAACTGAATATCGTCTATGCCATCGTTTATCTTTTTATTTCGCGCTTCTGTGCGTTTTGCCTGCAACTCAGCATCAACAGGTTTTTCTTTCTGATCATTTTTTTTGTCAGCTTTTTCTGTGCGTTTCTTCAGCCAATCTTCTACCCAGTCAGGTTCTGTCTGGGTACAGAAAGCAGTAGGTTGCCTTACATATAAAAACAATAAACCCAAGCCATGTTTACAGGGAAACTTGCGGCTAGGGCAAGTACATTTAAAAGCCAGGCTAAGCAAATCAACCTGGGCCTGATATGGCAATGAACCGCTACCCTGGCAATTACCCCACAGCGCCCTGGGGCTTATACCGGTTAAATGCCACTTGCCTGCAACACCCAGATCTTTGCCCGATTTAAGGGAAGATGCATCAGGTGCAAGTGCAGTAACCTGTTCCTCGGTAAAAGTCATATCTAAATATACCAGCAAAGGAGAGGATGCCAAATGTTATTACAAAATAAATATACACATCTACTAAATAGAGTAGTAATTCTGATTGCCGGGCAGTATGATGGAATATGTATCGCTCAGTATAGGTTTCTGTAAAACTCCGTTGTAATTTGTTTGTCCCATTTTTTAATTATTTTAAAATTATTGATGAGACAAAAGTATAGTGTTAAGGATTTGTGAATTTTGTTCAAAAGTCTTTTCTGCTTTGTTTATAGGGTCGGTCGGTTTTACTTACAGCCAACACTCAAATCTGAAGAAATAATTTAAGTCATGTAAACAAGTATCTGATAGCCAATAAAAATGTATGGTAAATATCTGAGTGGTGGTAAAAATCACTTTTTGGAGAGAATTAACTGCCTGAATATCACTCCTAAAGTTCGATAAGTAGACCCGTAAGACTACGAGTTATCCTACGGAGAAGAGTAAAATGCTGTAGTATATAAAAAAATAAACCCCACACCAGGCTTGGCCTTAGTGTGGGGGAACTAAAATCCACGATAATGAAAGTGCTATTTCAGTTTAACTAATTTGCTTGTTGCAATACCTGTTGCAGTATTGAATTGCAAATTCATGATACCGGCAGGCAGGCTGGCTATATCCAGCACTTGTTTGCCGCCAACATATTGTTCCATCAGTACCTTGCCTTCCATATTGCTAATAGTTAGCTTGCCAAGGTCTATAGTTGGCATTTCAACTACCAATATATCCTCAACAGGGTTAGGATAAACTTTAATGGCTGCTTGATGAATAGCTTTGATACCTACTCCGGTTACGGTTACAATGCCCGATACTGCTTCGCAACCATTGTTATCGCTTACCCATACGGTGTAGTTTCCGTTTTGGGTAGCTGTGTGGCTTTGGCCTGTAGCGTTATTTATGTTGCTGCCTTCCAGCATCCACTGGTAGCTGTCGAAGGTCTGTGTACTCAGTACATTGCCATTTACCGTTATTACAGGCACAGGAAGTGCGTTAACCGTTAGCGTAAGTGTAACCACACTGTCGCAACCTCCAGTGCCACTAAGCGTGTCCGTATAAACACCTGCAGCTGTTAAAGCTTGCCCGTTGAAATCGTAACCCTCGCCCTGGCATATAGCTGCATTCAGGCTTGTGCTGAGTTGGTTAACTACACTCAGGTTAAGTGTAACTAAGCTGTCGCAGCCTGCCTGTGTTTGCAGTGTATCGAAGTACTGTCCTGCCTGTGTTAACTGCACCCCGTTAAATTCGTAGTTCTGATTGGTACATATAGCCGCATTGATGGTGGCGGTAGCTAAGGGCAATACGCTGAAGTTAAGCGTAACTATGCTGTCGCAGCCCGCTGCATTCTGCAATGTATCGTAGTAGGTGCCGCTTGCAGTTAGTGCCTGGTTGCCAAAGCTGAAGCTTTCTCCGCTGCAAACTGTTTGGCTAAAGCTGCTTGCGGTTGGCTGATTTACGGTTACAGTTGCGGTAGCGGTAGCGGTACAGTTGGCGCCTATGCTTACGGTTACGGTGTAGGTGGTATTGGCAGCAGGGCTTACGGTTATGGCTGTATTGCTGCCCAGACTGTTGCCCCAGGTATAAGTGTTGCCGCCGTTGGCAGTAAGGGTAGTGCTTTGGCCATTACATATAGTAGTATTGCCGGTTATTACTGCAGTAGGTGCGTTTTGTACGCTTAGGGTTTGGCTGGCAGTAGCCGTACAGTTACCTGTGCCCGTTACCGTTACGGTGTAGGTAGTGTTGGTAGTAGGGCTAACCGTTATACTTGCGGTAGTCCCTAAGCTGTTGCTCCATGCGTAGCCGATGCCGCCGCTTGCGGTAAGTGTAGCCTGTAGGCCGCTGCATATAGTTGTAGGGCCATTAACGCTTGCTGTTACACTGTTTACGGTTACCGTGCCGGCAGCAGTAGCAGAGCAGTTATTGGCGTTGGTAACGGTAACGGTGTAGGTGGTAGTAGCACCCGGTGTAACAGCAATGCTTGCACTTGCACCAAGGCTGTTGCTCCAGGTATAGTTGCCGCCGCCGCTTGCCGTTAGTTGTGCGCTTTCGCCATTGCATATACTTACCGTAACCGGTGCTATAGCCGCTGTGGGCAGGGCGTTTACTGTTACTGCTGCGCTTGCGGTAGCCGTACAGTTGTTTTGCGTTACGGTAACGGTGTAGGTAGTATTAACAGCAGGTGTGAAAGTAGCCTGTGCATTGCCGCCACCGCTGTTGCTCCATGCGTATGTGCCGCCGCCGCCTGCCGTAAGGGTGGCTGCTGCACCGCTGCATACCGAAAGTGTGGCAGGGCTTATACTTGCTACAGGTACAGGCGTTACGGCAACTATTATAGCTGTACGCGGCGAAGAACAAGTGCTGTTGCCTGCTTGTACGTAATATGTTTTGTTAGCTACTAAAGCTGGTGTGTTAAACGAAGTGCCGCTGCCTAGTGCGGTGCCGCCCGTAGGTTGATCGAACCAATACAATGTACCTGAACCACTTGCCGTAAGCGTAGTGGAGCTACCGCTGCATATGTTTAACCATGGTGCAGCAGTGGTGTTAGTAGGTGCTGGCAGGTTAACTGTGTTTACGGTAAGTATATTAGAAGTGAATGGGCAAGTAGTTACAGAGTCGCTGGCGCTTATTACAGTTGTGTTGTATTGGCCAAAAGGTAATTCCGCATCGAAGGCGAAATTATAAATGCAGCCAGCACCAGTTTTGAAACTTACATAACGCATACCACTTACTGCCGCACAGGTAGTAAGGTTGGTAGTAAGGCGGAAGTTTAGCGGAGCTGTACTGTCTACAATGTTAGGTGTAGTATAGTTGGGTGTATAGTTCATTGAGTATGTTATAGGGAAAGTAACTCCTGTTAATGCTACTCGTGCCTCGCAATACATTCCGGCAGATAGGTATGTTTTGCTAACGTTTACACTTACGCCAGGGCAGTTATTGGTAGGATTGGTAAAGGTAGCCTGGTAGTCGCCGCATTGCGTTGCAGGTATGGCAAAAGAGCCTGTAGTGTTGCTTGAAGAAATAATGGTAGTATCCTTTCGTAATACATAGCTGCTGTATAAGTTGCTTGCGCGTATAGTATCGTTTACCAGTTGTATTACACCTGTAGGCACAAACTTGGTGGTAACTGTAATAGCAGTACGCGCCGATGCACATGTGCCTGTACCGGCCTGTACATAAAATGTTGTGGTATCATTAATAACCGGGGTAACAAACGGGCTGCCTGTGCCAAGCAGGTTGCCACCGGTAGGGGCATCGTACCAGTACAAGGTATTGCCTGCACTTAAAGCGGCAAGCGATGTGGTGCTGCCCTCGCATACCGAAAGTGCCGGGGGCGCAGTATTGTTGCTGGGTGCCTGCGGGCCAGATTGCGAAACGTTAACAGTTACTATTAGCTCGTTAGAAAAACAGCCATTCAACGAAGAGTAAACTGCATACTGTGTGGTTTGAGTTAAGGCAGGTGTGGTGTATGTAAGGCCGTTAGCTACTGTGCTTGGTGTTACACTTATGGTTGACCATTCTACATTGCTTTCGGTAGATGAAACACTTAGTGTGGTAGCACTGCCCGTGCAGATATTGGTATCTGCCGCAGCCGATGCATTAACAGGTGCAGCAGGCCTTCTTTTTACTGTAATGGTTATAGGGGTGCGTACCGATGTGCCGCAGCTGTTAGTAGCCTCGGCATAGTATGTTACCGTGGCTGTAGCATTTGGCGATGGGTCGGTATGGTTAGGGGTAAGAAATGTATTGCCTGTACCCAAAGCGGTACCGCCTGTAGGTACACTGTACCAGCTAATGGTACCTGTGCCTGTAACGCTTAAGTTGCTTGGAAAGCCCGAACACTTTGTAAGCTCAGATGATGAAGTATTGCTGACAGGTGCTGCAGGTGCAGCCTGATTTACTGTTACCGCTACTTCGGTACGTATAGAACAGCCTGCTGCTTCAGCATAATAGGTTGTATTGCCTGTAAGTGCACCTGTACTAAAACTATTGGTAGTAGCTATGGGCGAACCACCGGTAGATGCCGTATACCATGATATGTTGCTACCTGTAACAGACAAGGTGGTAGCAGCACCAGTACATATATTCATGTTAGCTGCCGATGTGCTGTTAACCGGACTGTTACATGCATTGTAAACAGTTGTTACTTCCTGTTGTGTTAGCGCCCGGTTATATACCAACAGTTCATCCATTTGAAAGTTGGTATAAGGCGTGCCACCCGGCGAAAAACCAATATTTACTGTTTGGCCTGCGGCAGTAGCAAAAGTAGCAGCTATAGCGGCGCCTTGTTGTACACCATTTAAATATACATAGCTGTTTCCGGCACTATGCACTACGGCCACGTGCGTCCAGTTTCCTGTGTAGGTTATGTTGCGGCTATACTCGGTAGCACCATTAAACAATACCAGTCTTGTAGGGCCAGTAGTGTAAGCTATGGCAAAAGTATTAGCACCACTATTGCCGTAGTTGAATAATGAGTGCGTAGCATTGGCATTGCTTTTATACCAAAAACAAACTGTTCTATCGGCATTGCCCGTAGGTAAATTGGTTAACGATGCCGTATTGAATGAAGTAGCAGTTGTAATAAGGTTCTGCGCCGAGTTGGCGGTCGAGAAGCGGTCGTTTACATAGTTCGGCTGCCCGAATAAAGAAAGGGTATTGCCATTAATACCGTCCAACGTACCATCGAAGGTGAAACGCTGTACCAGCCCATTAGTTGGTATTTGGGCTAAACCACACAACCATATAGTGGCCAGCAGCATTGATAATAAATGTTTTTTCATTGATTGGATTTTTTTAGTTGCCGCAAATGTGCAGGAAGCCTCTTCGCATTTGCGGGTAGTTTAGCAAAGGTGCCCTATGGATTGAGGAAGGGTATGTTTTGCTTGAGCAGTGAAACACACTAACACGCAAATAGCTTTATTTGTAGATTTAAACCGCATGAAAACCCTGAGGCAGAACATAACAGAATTAGAACAGCAGCTGGTTACCCTTAGCGGCGATGAAGCACTTACCGCCAAACTGCAACTGGCCCGTTGGTACAATTTTGTAGATAGTAACCGAACGCTGTTTTACAGTAACGATATTGTTGAAAGCACAGCTACTGCACCCGATAACCACATACGCATACAGGCACAGCTTTCAGCGGGCATAGCCATGCTAAGTAACCGCAGGGTTACTGAAGCCATTGCCACAGTAAAAGAAGCCGAGGGTAGGGCTATAGCCTTAGGTAATAAAAACCTGATTGCATTAGCATCTATATACAACCTCATGCTATGCCCATTTAACAATGCTGCCAAAGGCAAAGAACTGATAGCAGTATTGGATAATGATGCTGAGATACACAACAACCTGCCATTGAAATGCCAGTACCATCAATCTGCAGCCGATTTTTTGCGCGAAAGCGATTTACAGCAAGCAGGTGTGCATTTATTTAAGGCATTAAAATGTAGCAAGCAACTGCAACAGCCTTGGGCTGAAGGCTTGGTGCTATGCAAGCTGGGTATGAATAGCGAAAGCCGGCAAGACCTGGAGGCGGCACAGAAGTTTTATGCAGATGCTTTGCCTTTGCTGGAAGAAAACAGCTGTACGCAGTATGTTTTTCAGGTACATATTTGTATGTCGAAGCTGATGATTGGCAAAAAGGAATACGAGCGCGCTATAGAATATGCCGAGTTAGCTTACGAAGAAGCGGCTACTATTAGCTTTAACAGCGGCATGGACTTTGCCACGCTGCATAAGATAACAGCCTTGCTATGGATGAAACGAATAGAAGAGGCTGAGCCTATAGCAGCAAACCTGCTTAATAGCAATGCAGCCAATACCATCAAAAGTTCTTTATACACCATGATGGGTAATATTTGCATACAGAAAGGCGATACGTTGGGTGCAATTGAAAATTCTGTGCTGTCATATGAATTGCGGAAGGATATTATACGCCCGGTGGACGAAATGACCCATAACGAGAAGATGTATAAGCTGTACGTACGGACAGAAAACTACAAGGAGGCATTAAAGCACTTTGAGCTGTTCCATAATCGTAAGCTGCTGCTTGCCAACGAAAGCAACATGGCCACCATGGCCGAAATGCAGGCTAAATATGAAGCAGAAAAGAAAGATGCTGAACTGCAAAAAACTAAGTTACAACAAACCGAAAGTGAGTTGAAAGCCTTAAAAGCACAAATGAATCCGCATTTTATTTTCAATTCACTAAACTCGATACAAGAGGTGTTTTTTACGGGCGATAAATTATTGGCTAACGAGCACCTTTCTCGCTTTAGCCAGCTTATGCGTAATATACTTAAAGCAAGCAGCCGGCAATACCTTTCGCTGCATGAGGAGATACAAATGCTACAGGAGTATCTGGCATTAGAGGCACTTCGTCTGGGCGAGTCATTCACCTATACTATAGAGCATGACGATACGGTAGATGTGTTTACTTTCGAAATTCCACCCATGGTATTGCAGCCTTTTATAGAGAATAGCATAAAACACGGGTTGCAACACAAAGAAGGCGCAAAACAGGTAAAGGTTAGCTTTACTTTTGATGATGCAGAACAGATACTTATATGCGTTATAAGCGATAACGGTATTGGTCGCCAGGCAAGCAGCATTATTAATCAAAAACGAGTGGGGCACCAGTCGTTCTCTACTTCGGCTACGGCGCGCAGATTTGAAATGTTGAATACTACCAGCCAACAAAAGTTTGCCTATTATTATACCGATAATAGCGATGCACTTGGCAATGCCACCGGTACAGAAGTGCATATACGTATACCTATAGATTAACCAAGTTTATTAAGCGCAAATGCTTACAGCCATACTAGTAGATGACGAAGAAAAAGCCCGCAATATGCTGCAGATGTTATTGCAGGATAATTGCCCACAGGTAAATGTGTTGGCGCAATGCGCCAACGTGCCCGATGCTGTAAAGGCCATACAGGCCCACAAGCCCGATGTGGTTTTTTTAGATGTAGATATGCCGGGCTACACTGGCTTTGAATTGCTTGACTTTATTAGCACGGTTGATTTTGAAATAATATTTACAACTGCCTTTAGCGAATATGCCTTGCAGGCATTTAGGGTAAGCGCGCTAGATTATTTGATGAAACCCATTAATATTAAAGAGCTAGTAAGGGCTGTGCAAAAGGCAGAGCAAAAGCAAAGGCCTGCCACGTACAATAAGCAACTGCAATTAATTCTGGATAGTTACATCAGCAAAAAGACAGAAACTATAGCTATATCAACTATCGACTCGGTGGAATTTATAAACGTAAAAGATATTGTATACCTGCAAGCTGAGAGTGCATACACACGTATAATATTAAACAATGCTAAAGATATAATTGCCAGTAAAAACATCAAGGAGTTTGAAGATATGCTTATTGCCAATAATAATTTTATACGCACCCATCGCTCTTACTTGGTAAACCTACACTATGTGGCAAGGTATAATAAAACTGAGGGCGGCACTGTAGAAATGAAAGCAGGCCAACAACTTCCGGTATCTAAAAAAGCCAAGGATGAGTTGATAGGGAAAATGACTGGCTAAAACGCCGGATATTCATTAGTAAGTTTTTTGCCAAGTTCATTGATTGAAGTAACCAGTTGAATATGAATCTAAAAGTTCTACTGCCCGATGCTTAAAGCTACTTACACGGACCTATCTACTTAAATACATTATAACTGTCATTTACAATTACGGATATACTAACCAATACTATTACTTCAGTCGCTCCAGCACACCTTTCCGTTTAACCAGGTTTTTATAATCCCATTGTATGGTGCTGCATTTTTTAAGCCAGCGTTTCAGTTCTTTAGTGCTAACCTGCTCTACGCTTGTATAGCGAATTTCAGCCGCTTTAAATTTGCCTTCTGGCTGCAGTGCCTGTTCATCAAACGATTGTCCGCTCCAGAACAGCAAGCGTACACTATCTTTTAATTTACTGTAACCTGTTACCGGGTTACCATCCAGAAACCACACCGGGTGTGCATGCCATATTTTGTACTCTGCTTTTGGCAGGTGTTTGCATATTTCCGCCGAAAGTAAGTCGGCAATGGCTTTATCTGCCGCAGGCAGTGCGTTATTATAGGCTACTATTTCGGGGTTCATATTGGTTAAAGTATATTTATTGTTTAGTAGTAGTTATATGAAAATAGTCAAACAACCCGATGGTGCTAAATTGCCTGTAAGATTTACGGCCTTGCAGGGCTCCTCTACTTCGTATGTTTACAAAACAGCAAAATATGAAGTGCGGGCAGATTATGCCTGTAGTAATTTTTACGCGCCCGACTTTTTCAGGGTAACAGTTTCTAATAATAATGGAGAAATGATTTGGAGCGGTGGTGAACGCACGTTTATAGATACCCTGTTCATGACAGAGATTATCAGCGAAAAGCACAACAGGCTGGTGTTGTGCAGCGTGGGCGATGTTGCCGACCCGGGTACTATGCAGGTTATTGCCATTGACCTTACAAACGGGAGCGAACAAGTGTTAGCAGGGCCGGGAAGCCACCACAGTTACGGGCATTTACTATCATCAGATGCTGCCTATTACTCAACCGGTAGTAAAACGTATTGTTTCAATTTCGAAACCGGGAATAGCATTGAGTTATCGGATATGCTGAATCGTAATTTTAAGGATATAAAAACCTGGTGGCCGTGTCCGGTTAAGGATTGTATACTGGTAGTAACTACTGCTACCGAAAACAATATCTCGCTGTTTAACATTGCCGGGCAGGCTATTACAGCACAGTTAACCCTTAGCTTTGATACTGCTGATACTTTTACAGTATCTATAGTAAATGTAGCTGCCGAACTGGCTATGTATATAGCTGTTAGCTACTCTGTGCGTAATGTGCAGGGTATATTGGGGTTTTCTCACACCACGCATTACCGTATCGATTTTTGAGGGGGCTATTATTATCCCCTATATATACAGCCTGCACAAAAGCGCACAGTGCATAGCCTGTACAGCCGAAAAGTTTTTCCAAAGTTTCCCACAAACAAAAAACTTTTGCGCTGTTGCATTTATATTTAGGGGGTTAGTAAACAAGTAAAGTAAACAGCATGAATATGGAACAGCGTGGGCTATATGATGAGGCATTTGAACGCGATGCCTGCGGGATAGGTTTTGTAGCTAATTTCAGAGGGAATAAGACGCATAACAGTGTAACCGATGCACTTACCATATTAGAAAATATGGAGCACCGTGGCGCCTGCGGCTGCGAGAATAATACGGGCGATGGGGCCGGCATATTAATACAGGTGCCGCATGCTTTTTTATTTGAAGAATGTTTAAAGCTGGGTATTACACTACCCGCCTATGGCCGCTATGGGGTAGGTATGGTTTTCTTTCCTAAAGAGATTGCGTTGCGCGAAGAATGCCGTGAAGTGTTGCTGCGTGCTGCCGATAAACTGGGGCTTACTGTATTAGGTTTTAGAAAAGTACCCGTAAACAACACACATATAGGCGAGTCGGCTTTATCGGTTGAGCCGGAGATGGAACAGGTATTTGTAGCGTGCCCGGACAGTATAAATGACCCCGAGGCATTTGAGCGCAAACTTTTTGTATTGCGTAATTACTCTACTCACCTTATAAATAATACGGTTAAGAAAGATGCTATTGGCTATTACATTGCATCGCTATCGTATAAAACCATTGTGTACAAAGGGCAGCTTACCAGCGGTCAGGTGCGGGGCTACTTTCCCGATCTGAGCGATAAGCGCGTGGTGTCGGCATTTGGGCTGGTACATTCAAGATTTGCTACCAATACGTTCCCCTCGTGGCGGTTAGCCCAGCCTTTCCGGTATATAGCGCACAACGGCGAGATAAATACTTTGCAGGGCAACCTTAACTGGCTTAAAACAAGCGAGCAGGGTTTTTACTCGCCCTACTTTACCAAAGAAGAGATGGAGATGCTGCTGCCGGTTATACCCGGCCCGCAGAGCGATTCTGCCTGTCTGGATAACATGATTGAGTTGCTTACACTTTGTGGCCGGCCGCTGGCGCATGTAATGATGATGTTGATACCCGAGGCCTGGCATAAGGATGAAATGATGGACCCTGTGAAGAAGGCATTTTACGAATACCATGCATCGATGATGGAACCATGGGACGGGCCGGCATCTATATCGTTTACCGATGGCCGTTTGATAGGGGCTACGTTGGACCGAAACGGTTTGCGCCCCAGCCGCTACTGTATAACCAGCGACGACCGCGTTATTATGGCATCGGAAACCGGCGTGCTACCGGTACCGGCAGAATTGATAGTAGAGAAAGGCCGACTGCAACCGGGTAAGATGTTTGTGGTAGATCTGGAGCAGGGCCGCGTGGTGAGCGACGAAGAATTGAAACAACGTATCTGTTCGCAGAAACCTTATGGCGATTGGCTGCGCAAATACAAAATACGTTTAGAGGACCTGCCTGCGCCACGTGTAATGTTTACCTACCTGGAGCCCGAGCAGGTATTTAAATACCAAAAAGCATTTGGCTATACCGCCGAAGATGTGGAGAGTATAATAATGCCGATGGCTATAGACGGTAAAGAACCGATAGGCTCTATGGGTACCGATGCCCCGCTTGCTGTGCTTAGTAATAAGCCGCAGCATTTATCTAACTATTTTAAGCAGTTGTTTGCGCAGGTAACTAACCCGCCGATAGACCCTATACGCGAAAAGGTGGTAATGTCGTTGGCATCGTTTGTGGGTAGTAACGGTAACCTGCTGATAGAAGAACCACAGGCCTGCCATACTGTAGCGTTAGAGCAACCCGTAATAGGCCACTACGATCTGGAGAAGATACGCAGTATAGATACAGGCATATTTCAGGCTAAAACACTGCAGGCATACTTTAGGGCCGATGGTAAACCCGGTTCGCTGAAAAAAGCGCTCGACCGGTTATGCCGCTATGCGGTAGATGCCGTAGAAGATGGCTTTGAAGTAATTATTATATCTGACCGGGCTATCGACTCGGAGCATGCGCCCATACCATCGTTACTGGCAACAGCGGCGGTACACCACCACCTTATACGTAAAGGCTACCGTAGCAAAGTTGGGTTGGTGATAGAAGCCGGCGATGTGTGGGAAGTGCACCACTTTGCCTGTTTAATAGCATACGGTGCCACGGCCATCAACCCATACCTGGCACTCTCTACCGTGCGTATAATGAAAAATACCGGCCGTATAAAAGAAGATATACCGGTAAGCGATTTGCGCCATAACTATATTAAAGCGGTAAACGAAGGTTTGTTGAAAGTACTTTCTAAAATGGGTATATCAACCATACAATCGTATCAGGGTGCGCAGATATTTGAAATAGTAGGGTTGAATAAAGAGGTAGTTGAACGCTACTTTACCGGTAGCACCTCGCGTATAGAAGGTATAGGGCTGGATGAAATAGCGCGCGAAGTACTGATGAACCATAATTTTGGTTTCAGCCGTAAGGAAGTGCCCAGCGACCGACTGCAACCCGGTGGTGTATATAAGTGGAACCGTAAAGGCGAGTTCCATTTGTTTAATCCGCAAACCATACATTACCTGCAACTGGCTACGCGCACCGATGATTACAGTGTATTTAAAAAATATTCTAACCTGGTTAACCATCAGGAAGAGAAAGCCTGTACGTTGCGTAGCTTATTTGAGTTTAGAAAACAACGGGCATCTATACCGCTGGATGAAGTAGAACCGGCAGAGAGCATCTACCGCCGTTTTGCTACCGGTGCTATGTCGTTTGGTTCTATATCGTGGGAGGCGCATACTACCCTTGCTATTGCTATGAACCGTCTTGGCGGTAAAAGCAATACCGGTGAGGGTGGCGAAGACGATAGCCGCTATACACCGTTAGAGAATGGCGACTCGATGCGTTCGGCTATTAAGCAGATTGCCTCGGCCCGCTTTGGTGTTACCAGCCAGTACTTAACCGGTGCCGATGAGTTGCAGATAAAAATGGCGCAGGGCGCTAAACCCGGTGAGGGCGGACAGCTACCCGGTTTTAAAGTAGATGAGTGGATTGGTAAAGTGCGCCACTCTACACCGGGCGTGGGGCTTATATCGCCGCCTCCGCATCATGATATTTATTCTATTGAAGACCTGGCACAATTGATATTTGATTTGAAGAATGCCAACCGTGCAGCCCGCATAAGCGTTAAGCTGGTTGCCAAAGCCGGTATTGGTGCTATTGCTGCCGGTGTAACCAAAGCAAAAGCCGATGCTGTGCTTATATCGGGTTACGATGGTGGTACCGGTGCTTCGCCTATCAGTTCAATTCGTCATGCTGGTTTGCCGTGGGAGCTTGGCCTGGCCGAGGCACATCAGACCCTGGTTAAAAATAAACTGCGCGGACGTGTTTCGCTACAAACCGATGGGCAATTAAAAACAGGCCGTGATATTGCTATTGCAGCACTACTTGGTGCCGAAGAGTGGGGCGTTGCCACCGCCGCACTGGTAACCGAGGGTTGTATAATGATGCGTAAGTGCCATGTAAACACCTGTCCGGTGGGTGTGGCTACACAAGACCCCGAATTGCGCAAGCAGTTTACCGGTAAGCCGGAGTACATTATTAACCTGTTTAAGTTTTTAACCCAGGAACTGCGCGAGATAATGTCGGAGCTTGGTTTTAGAACCGTAGATGAAATGATTGGTCAGGCCGATTGCCTGGCCGTGCGTGAGAATATTACCCACTGGAAGCACAGCAAGCTTGACCTTAGTGCTATACTACACAAAGCAGAGGCCGCACCGGGTGTGGCATTGTACAAACAGGAAGAGCAGGACCATGGCTTAAATGGTGTGCTGGATTTTGCACTTGTAAAAATAGCAGCACCAGCTATAGATAACCAGCAGCCTGTTAAAACACAACTGGAGATAAAAAATACCGACCGTGCTACCGGTACCTTGTTATCTAACGAGATTACCAAGAAGTACGGTGCTGCCGGTTTGCCCGATAGTACGATACATGTGAAATTTAATGGTTCGGCGGGGCAAAGCTTTGGCGCATTTACTACCCGCGGTATATGGTTTGAGCTGGAGGGCGATGCCAACGATTATTTTGGCAAGGGCCTGTCTGGTTCAAAGCTGGTAATATACCCCGATAAGAAAGCGGTGTTTAAGCCGGAGCAAAATATCATCATAGGTAACGTATCATTTTACGGTGCTACATCTGGTGAGGCTTACATACGTGGTAAAGCCGGCGAGCGTTTTTGCGTGCGTAACTCGGGTGCTACAACGGTGGTAGAAGGTGTAGGTGACCACGGCTGCGAGTATATGACCGGCGGTGCCGCTGTAATACTGGGCGCCACCGGCCGTAACTTTGCAGCCGGTATGAGCGGTGGCCTTGCCTTTATATACGATGTAAAAGGCAACTTTGAACAAATGTGCAACACCGAAATGGTAGAGCTGGAGAAACCTGATGAACAGGACCAGCAGTTGCTGCGCACGCTACTGGCCAACCATTATAAGTACACACAAAGTACTGTGGCCGGGCTGATACTGGAAGACTTTGAAGAGCAGATGAAATACTTTGTAAAGGTGTTTCCTAAAGATTACAAGAAAGCGCTATCGGTAAAAAAGGCGCAGGCAGGTGTTGCAAAATAATTTGTTGACTTAATTAAGATGAATATACATGGGTAAGCCAACCGGATTTTTAGAATTTAAGAGAACACTACCGGGCAAAGATAAACCGGAGGAACGTATTAAACACTCGAAAGAGTTTGTACATAAGTATGAGAGTAAAGCACTGAACGAGCAGGCAGCGCGCTGCATGAATTGCGGTGTGCCGTTTTGCCATAATGGTTGTCCGCTTGGTAATTTTATACCCGATTTTAATGATGCGGTGTATCGCGAAGACTGGAAAGGCGCGTACGAGGTGTTACAATCTACCAACAACTTTCCCGAGTTTACCGGAAGGCTGTGCCCTGCGCCTTGTGAAGAAGCGTGCGTATTAGGTATAAATAAACCTGCTGTAGCTATAGAGGAGATAGAAAAGCATATTGTAGAGATTGCATTCGAGAATAACTTTGTACAACCTAAAGCACCCCGCGAACGCACTGGTAAAAAAGTAGCTGTAATAGGCAGCGGCCCTGCAGGGCTGGCTGCTGCTGCACAGCTTAACTATGCTGGCCATATAGTAACAGTATATGAGCGTGATGATAACCCGGGTGGATTACTGCGCTATGGTATACCCGATTTTAAACTGGAGAAGTGGGTAATAGAACGTCGCATTAAACTGATGCAGGATGAAGGTGTGGTGTTTAAGTGTAACATGCATATAGGTGTAAACATCAGCATAAACGATTTGCTGCGCGAAAACCAGGCAGTAGTACTGGCAATGGGTAGTACCATACCGCGCGACCTGAACATACCGGGCCGTGAATTGAACGGCGTTTACTTTGCCATGCAGTTTTTAAAGCAGCAGAATAAACGTGTTGCCGGTATAGATATAGATGAAGCAGCAATAATGGCTACCGGTAAAAATGTAGTAGTGATAGGTGGTGGCGATACCGGCTCGGATTGCGTAGGTACATCTAACCGGCATGGGGCTAAAAGCATAACACAGTTTGAGCTGTTGCCTAAGCCACCGGTAGCACGTACACCACAAATGCCGTGGCCGGAGTACCCTATGCTGCTGAAAGTAACTACCTCGCATGAGGAAGGCTGCGAGCGTTTATGGGCAGTAACTACCAAAGAGTTTATTGGCGATGGTAACGGCAACCTTAGCGCACTTCGCATAGCTGATGTGGAATGGAAAACCAACGCCGATGGCGTACGTATGTTTAGCGAGGTGCCCGGCAGCGAACGGGTAATACCCTGCGAACTGGCTTTGCTGGCAATGGGCTTTTTATATCCTGATAAGAGCGGTATTATATCGGAGCTGGAGTTAGAACTGGATAACCGTGGTAACGTGCGCACTGCCCCCAATGATTACCAAACCAAACTGCATAAGGTATTTGCCTGTGGCGATATGCGCAGGGGGCAGAGCCTGATAGTGCATGCTATATCAGAAGGCCGCGAATGTGCCAGAAAGGTAGATGAATACCTGATGGGCGAATCGCTGCTGGAAACAAAAGATAACAGCCTGCTTAGTGTCACGGTATAGAGATACTACGGCTACCGGCTAAACAGTTACGTCTATCCATACCGGTGCATGGTCGCTTGTTTTTTCCCAGCCACGTACCGCTTTATCCACTCCGGCTGTTTTAAGTTTTGCCGCCAGTGGGGGGCTTAGCAAAAAGTGATCTATGCGTAACCCCGCATTTCTACCATAGGCGTTTCTGAAATAATCCCAGAAAGTATATACTGTTTCAGTGGGATATAGTTTTCTTATCGCATCTGTCCAGCCTTGCTCCAATAAGGTATGGTAAGCCTGCCTTACCTCTGGCCGGTATAGTGCATCATCTGCCCAGCCGGCAGCATTGTACACATCATTGGCTGTAGGTATTATGTTATAGTCGCCGACCAGTACAACAGGCTTGCCCGTGTTTAGTAAGGTGTTTGCGTGCTTAATAAGCCGGTTGAGCCACGCCAGTTTATAATCGAACTTAGGGCCTGGTGCAGGGTTGCCGTTAGGTAAATAAAGGCAGCCTACCGTAACTCCGTTTATCACAGCCTCTATATACCTGCTGTTTACATCTTCTGCATCGCCGGGTAATGTGCGCAGGGTTTCTTCTATCTGCATACCGCGCGCCAGTATGGCTACACCGTTCCAGCTTTTTTGCCCAACCCATATTGCGTTATACCCTGCCTGCTGTATATCTGCCACAGGAAATTTTTCCTGCGGTGCTTTCAACTCTTGCAGGCAAACAATATCGGGTTGGGTTTCGGCCAACCAGCGCAGAAATACCGGCAGCCGGGCGTTAATACTATTTACGTTGTAGGTTGCTATACGCATATTACTTACTGGTATCGGATACCATTATAAGAGGATAGAGGTAATTGGTTAGTACTTGATAATAAAGTTAACCGCAGCATTTTTAGGCCTTGTTTCGGTACCGGTAGAGTTGTTTACGCTTATACCGGTAGTATTGCTGTTCATGGTAATTGTGTTGGGCCCAAGGCCACCGGTGCCTAAGCCGGTACCATAGCCGCCTGTGTTGCGTACTATATCTGAGTTAACCGATGTATGGTTATGGCCGGGGTCGGTAATAGTATGGTTATGCGGTTTTACCTCATCGCCCTGTACTGTACCTACGTTATTGCCGGTGTTACCGCCGGGGTTGCTGGCTGTTCTGCCGGCAACATCCGGGTCGCGGCCGGCACCACCATCTACACCGCGTAAAAACCTACCGCGCAGGTCGGGCAGGTTAAATGTGGTAGATCCATCGCCATTACCCCAGGCACTGCCAATTACACCAAACAAGGTAGCATACGTAGTACGGTTAACCGAACTGCCATCGCAAACAAGCCAGCCAGCCGGTGCGCTTGAACCGGCAAACGGCATGATAGAACCTACAGGTACATCGGATGAACCTACCGGACCGGTAGGGCCAGCTACCCCCTGTGGGCCGGTAGGCCCGGTTGGGCCATCGTTACCGGTAGGTCCTTGTGGGCCTGCACTACCTGCCACGCCCGCATCGCCGGTTGGTCCGGTAGGGCCTGTAGTGCCAACACCTGCCGGGCCTTGCGGGCCGGTAGTGCCATCGGCACCTGTAGGGCCTGTGTTGCCGGTTACACCGGTTGGGCCATTACCCATACCTGTGGGGCCGGTTGGCCCTGTAGCACCCTGCACACCTGTTGGGCCGGCAGCACCATCGTTTCCGGTGGGGCCTGTAGAGCCTGCTGGCCCGTTGGCGGCATACAATGCATACGGTACACTTAACAGTTGCCATGCACCCATATCAGTATAGTTAGTTCCGCCGGTAGGGTCAATTTCTATACGCAGGTATTTGTTACCATTACCCCAGTTGATAGCGGCAAAATTGCCCTGTACTACAGTACCGCCACCAATGGCGGTTGTAAACAAACCAAACTGGTTGGTAACTACGTTTTCTGTTTCCTGATATAGTATTTGTCCGCTGCTGCTTCCATCGTGAATAGTAAACCTGGCGGCTATGGCCTGATTTTGCAATACGGTACCCGATGCATTACGGGCCACTGCCTGATAATTAATTTTTTGAGGAGCCTGCGCCTTTAGCGTTGTTGCTGCAAGTAATAAACCCAAAAGCAGGGTATATGCAAACGCGATGGAGTATTGTTTTTTATACATATATTTTTTTGTGTGCTGTACGATGCAATGTAATAATTATTGAAAGATGGCGAAAGTTAATGTGAGCCCGGCGGATATATTAAGTAATTGTAAAGGCATTTGCGCCCGGCATAACAGGTTTTGTGTGTAATCTACATTACTAAACAGGGCTTTACAATTTAAACACAGAACAATGATTACCTGTTAACGGAATGACAATATATGCGTGATATGGCACAGGTAAGTTTGTGTAGCTTATAAAACCTTATGGAGAAACGCAAACTAAAAGTAGCAGTAATATCAGATGTGCACCTGGGCACCTACGGCTGCCACGCCGAGGAGTTAAATATATACCTTAAAAGTATAGACCCTGAGGTGCTGATTATTAACGGCGACTTTATAGATATCTGGCAGTTATCTAAATATTATTTCCCCGATTCGCATTGGCGGGTAATACAGCGGGTAATAAAAATGATGATGCACGGCACACAGGTGTACTACCTTACCGGTAACCACGACGAGATGCTACGCAAATTCAGTGGGTTTGCTTTAGATAACCTGCACCTGCGCGATAAACTGATACTGGAACTGGATGGCGAGAAACACTGGTTTTTTCATGGCGATATATTTGATGTAACCATGCGCCACAGCAAATGGCTGGCTAAAATAGGGGGTGCCGGATATGATATGCTGATACTGCTAAACCGGTTTGTAAATACGATACTGGAGAAAGCGGGTCGCGAAAAAATATCGTTGAGTAAGCGGGTAAAAAACAGCGTTAAGGCTGCTGTAAAACACATTAATAACTTTGAAAAAACGGCCGCTGAAATAGCCATTGAAAATGGCTATACACACGTAATATGCGGCCACATACACGAACCGGTAATGAAAAAGTATGTTGGGGCCAAAGGTACCGTGCAGTACCTTAACTCCGGCGACTGGATAGAAAACCTAACCTGCCTGGAATACACCGACGATTGGAAACTGGTGTACTATAAAGACCTGAACCTGGGCGAAATGAAAGAAGAAGAAGCGATTATCCGCAAACTATCGCCCGATATTATTGCTATGCAGCAGGCATTTGACCGCCACCGTGGTGCCGCTATGGTTAAGCAAACAATTGTTAACGAAATAAGAATAGCCTGAACCCCTGCCGGCTTTACGCTTCGCGCGCCTTTTTGTACGTAACAGCTGCCGAAACGGCTACTTCGGTATGGCTGTTGCCCGATTTTGAAATAGCCCCTGCCTTTGGAACGTTTAATATTAAACAAACCAGTAAACCATGAAAGTCTTATTTGGCATTCAGGCAACCGGTAACGGCCATATCAGCCGCTCTACCGAAATTTACAAACTGCTTAAGCAACACCCCGAGATTACCCAACTGGATGTGCTGATAAGCGGGGGTAAAGCAAAAATGAGTTTACCCTTTGAGGTGAACTATGAGTACAAGGGCCTTAGTTTTTATTATGGCAAAAAAGGCAAAATATCGGTGCTTAAATCAATAGGCAAAGCCGGCTTTTTATCGATAGCGGTGGCGTTGTGGAAAGTACCTTTCAGAGAGTATGACCTGGTAATATCGGACTTTGAGCCGATTACACTTTGGGGTGCAAAAATTGCCGGTGTAAAGCGCGTGGGTATAGGTAACATGTACTCTATGAGTTCGAAGAAATTTCCGAAAACCAAGGGCCGCCGTATAACCAATATGGTAGCTAAAATGATGTGCCCTACCAAGAATAAGATAGCCATGCACTTTCAGAAATTTGACGATTTTATTTACTACCCTATTATACGCAGCGAGATACGCAATCTGGTGCCGGGCAATAAAAACTTTACCCTGGTGTATCTCAACTCGTACAGCGATAAAGAGCTAATGGATTGCTTTACAAAAAGCGAATTGCAGGGGCAGCAGTTTGTCATATACTCGAAAGATGCCACGCACCGTTTTGAATACCGCAACTGTGTAGTTAAGCCACTGAACAACGAAACCTTTATACAGGATATAGCCAACTGTTCGGGTGTACTAACGGCCGGTGGTTTCCAAACCATATCAGAAGCCCTATACCTGGGTAAAAAGCTATTTGTAATACCTATTAAAAAGCAAAGCGAGCAAATGAGTAATGCGCGGGTGTTGAGCGATATGGGGGTAAAAACATCGCTTAAGCTGGATGCCGGAGAAATACAGGAATGGATACAAAACCCGGATACGGTACAGGTGAAATTTGATGATGACCTGCCCAATATTGTTGATGCAATATTGAATGCTCCACATACCCCCAAACGATTACGTAAAGCAGCTTAGGATATCAGATAAAGCGTGTTGTTTAAATAGTAGATTTGTGAGAGGCTAATACATTACAACAGCACAACTATTAACTATGCGCACAACTATTGCACTCTTGCTTTTTATATGTTTGTATACAATAACAGTAGCACAAACTGCTTTTGATATTGAAGGACACCGCGGTGCCAGAGGGTTGTATCCCGAAAATACTATTGCCGGATTTATAGAAGCACTAAAGCTTGGCGTGAATACGCTGGAGATGGATGTGGTGATAACCAAAGACGGGCAGGTGGTACTTAGCCACGACCCAACCATAAACTGCGAGATATGTGACTACTGTGGTGATGGTAAAGAAAAACGTATATACCAGTTAGACTACAGCACTATTAAAACCATTGATTGTGGCAGCAAAGGCAACAGTAAATTTCCGGAGCAGAAAAAAATGTATGCTGTAAAGCCATTACTTACAGATGTGATAGATAGTGTAGAGGCATTTATCAAGCGTAATAGCCTGACACCGGTGTGTTATAACATAGAAACAAAATCTACACCGGCGGGAGATGGTACTGAGCACCCCGCTCCGGATGTGTTTGCCAAAATGTTGTATGATGTGCTTAAACAAAAAGGGATATTGAACAGAAGTATTGTTCAGTCGTTCGACCCGCGCACCTTACAGGCCATACATAAAACCGACGCAACAGTAACTACCGCCCTGCTGGTTTTTAATGCCGATGGATTTAATAAAAACATTAAACGACTGGGCTTTACACCGGCTATCTACAGCCCCAATTATTTACTGGTTAATAGTAAACTGGTAAAAGCCTGCCATGCAAAAGGCATAAAAATTATACCCTGGACAGTAAACGATGAAGACAAGATGAAGAAGATGAAAGAGCTGGGAGTGGATGGTATTATCAGCGACTACCCTGACCGGGCTATTAAAGTGTTACGATGAACAGATTGTTGTTGCTGTTATTTATTATTCCTGCTTGCGTATTTGCGCAAAACATAAACGTAGTGCCGTTGCCCGGGCTGATATATAACTACCCGGGTTTTTGCGACATCAGCCGCGGAGTACATGTGAGTGCTGCTTTAAATTCATCTGTAATCAATAGCATAGTGCCGCAGATCATACCCGCCGGTACCGATTCGCCTAATGCTGTTGTAATGCAACTGGTAACCGATACCGGCATGGTAGGCCGCGAAAGCTACCGGCTGCAAATTACCCCCGATACTATACTAATAGAGGCCCCCACCAATAACGGTTTGTTTTATGGCTGCCATACCCTTAAACAATTACTGGTAGCTGCATCGGGCACCAACCGGTTACCGGTTATAGAAATATACGACTCGCCACAATACGCCTGGCGGGGTTTAGAGATAGATGTGTGCCGCCACTTTTTCGATAAAGAGATTATTAAACAATACATTGATTTGCTGGCACGGTTAAAGATGAATGTGTTTCACTGGCACCTGACCGATGACCAGGGCTGGCGGATTGAGATTAAGAAATACCCTAAGCTAACCGAAACCGGTGCGTGGAGAATTGAAAAAGACGGGAGCAGGTATGGTGGATATTATACCCAGCAGGATATTAAAGAAGTAGTGGCATACGCTGCCGAACGATACATAACCATAGTACCCGAAATAGAGTTACCGGGCCACTCATCGGCGGCCATAGCGGCATACCCGCAACTAAGCTGCAAGCCCGATGAACCTAAAACAGTGCCTAACCGGTGGGGTATACTACCGGATATATACTGCCCCTCGGATTTTACTTTTCAGTTTATGCGCGATGTGCTGGATGAGGTATGTAATCTTTTTCCGGGGAGCTATATACACCTGGGTGGCGACGAAGCGCCTAAAACAGCCTGGCGCAGTAGCGACATTGCACAGGCATTGATTAAGAAAGCGAACCTGAAGGGCGAGGAAGAACTACAACATTATGTGCTTAAGCAAATGGAAGACTACCTGGCCACCAAAGGTAAAACGGTAATAGGTTGGGGCGAGATAGTACGTGGCGGGCTAAGCGATAGCGTAATTGTAATGAGCTGGATAGATAAAAGTGCCGGTGTAAAAGCAGTAAAAAATGGTAACCGGGTTATAATGACACCCCGTTTCTTCTGCTACTTCGATTATCCGGCAACTATAAAGGATAAAAAGGGGGCCTGGTATATGACCTACCTGCCGTTGAAAAAGGTGTATAGCTTTACACCGCTTACAAAAGCCATTAAAGAAAAGAACTACCTTGTTTTAGGCGGACAGGCCAATGTATGGACCGAACACATTAAAACGCCGCAACAACTACAACACCAGATAATGCCACGCCTGGCAGCCATGGCAGAAGCACTTTGGACAAAGCCCGAAATGAAAGACTATAAGAATTTTAAAAAACGGCAGGCTGCATTGTTTCCATAATGTAACATTTCATATAAAAAGAAAGGCGCTCCATTCGGAGCGCCTTTCTTTTAGTAATAAACAGCAACAGCTTATTGCTTAGCCGATATATCTATAATACCTTTAGTGAAAGTAAGGCAGGCCTTTTTGGTATTGCCCGAAGTTTTGTTAAGTATTTTTACCAGTATGGTCATGTCTTTGGTAATAAAGTCTTTAAGCTCTATACCGTTCATGCTCAGTTCAATTTCGGTGGCGCCGTTGCTAATTGCGGGTGAGTAAGCTACCTGGGTACCATCGCCCTGGGTACCGGTTTCTTTAACATAAACTTCTATGCTCGAAAGTTCATCGAGATTAGTAGCCAGGCCAGTTGCAGAGATAGAGGCTTTGAGGCCCGATTTAAGACGTGCCTGTTTTATTCTGGTCATATCTGTTACACCTACAGCAGCAAGTGCATCGTGTATATCATCGTGGCTTATATTGTATGAATAGGTTTGATAGCCCTGAAATTGATTTGGCTCTATGCAGCCGGTTAAGCTACCAAGGTCGTATGGTATTACCAGGTCTTCTTTAGTGCAAGAGCTTACCGATAACATAGCTGCAAATAATACGGCTACAATAGAAAGCGAAAAAGTCTTTTTCATGTGGAATTTGTTTTGGTTATAGTAAATGTAATTGTTGATTTGATGTAATACAAATTTATGTTGTACCCAAAATATGCATTTGGTTACCGCTTTGCAGCATACGCAATACACCCCACGTTAGTTACAGTTACAACACCCTTTTAATCAATTCGATAGAACAAATTCTTATATTATCTCTACCTGTCTGGCCACTTTCTGTAGTATTTCAAACACCGTTTCGGCCATTACATTTTCGCTATCCAGTGTAGGGTTTATTTCGGTAAACTCCAGCGCACATACGCGTTCGTTTTGTACCAGTTCCAGTATTATATCGGCTGCTTCGCGCTCGTTAATACCCCCTTTTACGGGCGTGCCGGTGCCCCGGCTTATAGAGGGGTCCAGCGCATCTACATCAAAACTGATATAGATTTTATCGCATAGCGACAGGTGTTTCATGGCCTCGCGGCATATTTTGGTTACGCCTATCTTCTTGATTTCTGATGTAGTAAAGTTCTTTACCTTATTCTGTTTTAGCAGGTAGCCTTCCTGCTCTTCAAAATCGCGAAGGGTCATGTACAGCAGGTCGCGGTACTCTATTTTAGGCATAATACCGCCTACGTTTTTAAGTCGCTCCCATAGCTCAATGGTTTCATAATCAAGGTCGTTAACCTTGTTCTCTATATTATCCTCGGCCAGCGATACTGCCAGCGGCATACCGTGCATATTGCCCGATGGGGTAGTGTACGGCGAGTGCAGATCGGCATGGGCGTCTATCCATATTACCCCTACCCGGCTTTCGGGGTAGGCCATACGGATACCAGCTATGGTGCCCCCGGCATTGCTATGGTCGCCGGATAGTAGCAAAGGAAATTTGCCATCTTTTAAAGAATCTCTTACAGCAGCCCCTACGCGTTCGTACATTTTAAGCACACTGCGCAGGCGCTTGGCATAGCGGCTCTCTATCATACCGTACAGGGCAGCGTTATCGTCGGGTATGTTTATGCTGCGGTGCGATTTAAAGAAATTGCTACGGTAGTCAAGGGCGGCTATTTTTACGGCCTCTACCCCCAGGCTGGCTCCACGGGTACCCGCGCCAACCTCGCTCTTTACTTCTATGAGCCTTATTTGTCTTCCTTTTTTCATAAAATACTGTTTTTCAATGGGCAACAATACCCTGCCCGCAGTTTTTACGGGTATTTCAACTTACCAGAATGCTTAGCTAAACCGGATTACTATCCGAAAAATTGTTTATAAATAAGTTGAACGAGTATTAACTCTTTCTATTTTAGATACTAAAATATCCTTTTTCGTTAATCAAACCAATCTCATGGCAGATAACAAAAAGTACGTACTGGCGCTTGACCAGGGTACTACCAGCTCAAGGTCCATTATCTTCGATGATGCCGGAAACATAGTGGCAATGGCCCAGAAAGAGTTTACCCAGATTTTTCCTAAACCGGGCTGGGTAGAACACGACCCCGAAGAAATATGGAACTCGCAGTTGTACACTGCCAAAGAGGCCCTGCGCAATGCCGGTATCAGTGCCGGCCAGATTGCCAGTATAGGTATTACCAACCAGCGCGAAACCACCGTAGTGTGGGATAAGCGCACCGGTACGCCTATACACAATGCTATTGTGTGGCAAGACCGCCGCACCGCTGATATTTGCGAGGCCCTTAAAAAGAAAGGCCACGAAAAATACGTACGCGAAAACACCGGTTTGGTAATAGATGCTTACTTCAGCGGTAGCAAAATAAAATGGATACTGGATAACGTAAAAGGTGCCCGCAAAAAAGCCGAAGATGGCGAATTGCTGTTTGGTACTATAGATACCTGGTTGGTTTGGAAACTAACCGATGGCAGCCTGCACATTACCGACTACAGCAATGCCAGCCGCACCATGTTGTTTAATATTAAAACCCTTAAGTGGGATGCTAAACTACTGGCCGCGCTGGATGTACCATCGCTAATGTTGCCTTACGTAACCGATAGCAGCCGTATATATGGCTTTACGCACCGTGGCGTATTTGATGTAGAGATACCTATTGCCGGTATTGCCGGCGACCAGCAGGCAGCCCTGTTTGGCCAAACCTGCTTTAACCCCGGTACGGCTAAAAACACCTACGGCACCGGTTGCTTTATGCTGATGAACACCGGTAACAAACTGGTAAAAAGCAAACATGGTTTAATAACCACCATAGCCTGGGGCATGAACGGTAAAGTAGAGTATGCGCTGGAAGGCAGCATATTTATAGCCGGTGCAGCTATACAATGGCTGCGCGATGGGCTGAAAGTGCTTGACCATGCTGCCGATAGCGAATACCAGGCCAATAGCGTGCAGGCCAGCGATGGCGTGTATGTAGTACCGGCCTTTAGCGGACTTGGTGCACCCTACTGGGATATGGAAGCACGCGGTAGCGTGTTTGGCTTAACACGCGGCACCACTAAGGCACACCTTACCCGTGCCACCCTCGAATCGATAGCGTACCAGACCCGCGATGTGCTTACAGCCATGCAGCAGGATAGCGGTATAAAACTGAAAAGCCTGCGTGTAGATGGTGGCGCCAGTGCCAATAATTTTCTAATGCAGTTTCAGAGCGATATACTGGGCACACCGGTAGACAGGCCAAAGGTTACCGAAACCACCGCACTGGGTGCTGCTTACTTAGCGGGCTTAGCAGTTGGCTTTTACAAAAAGCCCAACATTGTTAAGCAGTGGAAAATAGACCAGCAGTTTAAACCGGTAATGAAAGCCGCCGATAAAGAAAAACTATACGCCGGCTGGAAAAAAGCCGTAACCCTTACCATGGGTTGGGCCAAGGCAAAGTAGGTGGTACATTGCTAACCATTAAGGGTATTGAGAGCATTAAGAAATGCAGTAGGATTAACCACTAAGAACACAAAGGGCACAGAGAATGATAAACGGCATCGCTTTTGTCATCCTGAACGAGGCTTTGCGAAGTGAAGGATCTTGTATTTTGCTAT
>CAYREY010000020.1:0-11388 GCA_964423405.1 uncultured Chitinophaga sp.
AGTGATCCGGTGGTTCCGCATGGAAGGGCCATCGCTCATAGGATAAAAGGTACGCTGGGGATAACAGGCTGATCTCCCCCAAGAGCTCACATCGACGGGGAGGTTTGGCACCTCGATGTCGGCTCGTCACATCCTGGGGCTGGAGAAGGTCCCAAGGGTTGAGCTGTTCGCTCATTAAAGTGGCACGCGAGCTGGGTTCAGAACGTCGCAAGACAGTTCGGTCCCTATCTGTTGCGGGCGTTAGAAATTTGAGGAGAGCTGACTCTAGTACGAGAGGACCGTGTCGGACGAACCACTGGTGTATCTGTTGTGGTGCCAACTGCATCGCAGAGTAGCTACGTTCGGAATGGATAAGCACTGAAAGCATCTAAGTGCGAAGCCAACTCCAAGATGAGATTTCTTTTAAGGGTCGTAGAAGATTACTACGTTGATAGGTCGCAGGTGTAAAGGTGGTGACATCAAAGCCGAGCGATACTAATTGCCCGTTTACTTTCTATTTTTTTTAAATCTTATATTTTTATTTCTATTAAATCCAATATGTCAAAAGTTATTGAGTGTAAACTCTAAGTTCATTGCCTGCTGGTGTTCGGCTGCAGGGTTCAAACTTAAGGGTGACTATAGCGAGGGGGTTCACCTCTTCCCATTCCGAACAGAGAAGTTAAGCCCCTCCACGCTGATGGTACTGGACTAATCCTCCGGGAGAGTAGGTAGTCGCCTCCTTATTTAAAAAGCCTCTTCTGAGAAATCAGAGAGGCTTTTTTGTTTACATAATCTAGACCTCTTTGCATCACATATACACAACTAATGCAAAGGCTTCTACAACAGACCGCAAAGTGAGAGTATTTCTTTGCGCTGTATTTACTTAGCTGATTTTGCGTTAATTAATTTGGGCTTGTGTAAATGGATTTCCGAAAATATCCAATCTATTACGGAGTATAGACAACCACTATAAAAACTTCAAGGTAGTAGTGCGCAATTTAAATCAATCGCACTAACAGTAAAGTGCGCTTATTTTGCTTTTCTCTTTTTCTGAATTGTATCAAAGGTTTTTGCCAGAATGTAAAACACAATCAATGTAATTACAATGCCAGGTATACCATATATAGGCCCTAACCAATAAAACATTACAAAGGGAAGACCAACTCCAATAACTATGCCCAGGCAACCCCAAAAATCAAGCTTCGCTTTTTCAGGTGGTATTGTATCAGCAGGTGTTGTTGTCACTTGCTGCTCAAACGATAGTACTATTTTTGGGGAATAATTTTCATTTACAAAAGATGAGTCACAGTAACTGCATTCTACACGTTCTCTATCTTCCGAAAGGCTTAATGCTGCCCCGCAATTTGGACATTTTACTTGGTAAATCATTTGTTTGGTTTGTGCCTATACTATTTAAGTCCGTATGTAAATCTATGCAATAATATCTTGTATTATCTATATCATACTATTATGTGTGGGTGTGAAACAGTTTAGTAGCCGCAGTCCTTGTAAGGCCTATTCACCACGCGCACTATTATTCGCTGTTATATGTTATTATTGTAACGAAATTATTCAAATGAAAAATCTTATTACCTGTATATCTGCCTTTACACTTTTGCTGTTTACCAATAGCTGCACTGTCAATTCAAGCACTGTATCCAACACAGTTTCGCAGGTGGGCACAGCAGTTACCCAAACAGCAGCTTATCAAAGCGCTAAACTTACGGTAGATAAATGGGCGGCTAAAATTGGTTTAACCCCACAACAAACAGCACAGGTTTTACCTATGGTGCAGGATTATTTTACGGTGGTGGGTACGGCGGTTGTTACTACCAACGGCTCGGCCTCGCAAAAGGCTACAGCTGCTAAAAATGCGCTGGTTACAAAACTAAAAACAGTGCTTACAGCACAGCAGGTCACTCAGGCTATAGGCATGCTTTAATTTACACCAACGGCAATGCTGCTGCTTACGGGCCACTTGCCGGTGGTAATACTAAGCAACCTGTTAGTAGTATCGTATGATTGGGTGTTAACCATGTTGCCGTTTATTGAAGCTTTATGAGGTGTATTGCAGTTAATAAATTTAACTAGCCATACTCGCTCTTTTACTTTACCTGCAAACTCTTTACCATCGGGTGTAATAGTTAGCTGCATGTTGGAGCCAGTTTGGTTAAATTCTATATTGGTAAATGAACAGATATTAGTACGGTAGTTATCGCTATTCCCATCATCTTCATACAAATTAAAACTTCCGTTGGTGCCGGTGTAAACCGATAGTATGACCGTATCTAAATGTTCATCGGCATGTAGCCTGGCAGGTTGCTGTGGTATAATACTCCCCTGCTTTATAAATACCGGTATCTCATCTATTTTATAATCAAATGTTACCTTTTGGTTGCCGTTAATTAGTTGATTGTTGCGGTAATCGTACCAATTTCCATCGGGCAGCCAAATGGTTTGCACTGCGGTTTCGCGGTTGCCCATACGCTTGCATATTGGGGCTGCAATCATATTCTCCCCAAAATAGTATTGCTGCGGACAATGGTATGCATCCTCCTTTTCGGGGTGCTTATAATACATAGGACGAATGAGCGAAATACCACTATCATAAGCCATGCGGCTATAGGTATAAATGTAGGGTAGCAGGCTGTAGCGTTGTAGCACCGCTTTTTTCATAGCCTCAAAATAAGGCATGGGATACTGCCACATACGCCGCTCTATGTCGGGGTCGGCAGTAGCATGTGTCCGGAAGATTGGGCTGAAAGCCCCCCATTGTACCCAACGGGTAAACAGCTCGGGGTCCTGCTTTGCTTTTTTGTTTAAGGGGTTCATGTGCCCACCAATATCGTGACTCCAAAAACCAAAGCCCACATTGGCGGCAGTAGCCGTAAACCAGGGTTGGTAGCGCAGCGATTTCCAGTTAATAAAAACATCGCCGCTAAATCCTATCTGGTAGCGCTGGTTACCCAACCCGCCGTAGCGGTGAAAGATTAGCGGCCGTTTGCTCTGCCGCTGCATATCGCTAAAGTGCACATAGTTAAGGTAGAAAGTTGGGTTAACCCCTTTAATACCAGTGTTGCTGTATTGCTGCCAATCCAGCCACCAGAAATCTACGCCCGCTTTTTCGTAAGGATGTAACAGTACATCAAAATAGCTGCGGGCAAATTGCTTATTGGTAATATCAAATGCTATAGTGCGGTTGCCTGTAGTATCAAAATTCATGGCCGCGGCAAACCTGGCATAAGCTGCCTCGTGCGGTTGTACCCCCGATGCCGGGTGCAGGTTAAGGCAGGTTTTTATGTTCTTACTGTTGGTCCAGTTTAAAAAGGCGGCGTAATCGGGAAAGTACTTTTTGCTCCAGGTAAAGCCTGTCCAGCCGTCGGGCTCTGGTTTATAACGGGCAAATACCTCCGGGTCGCTAGTTTTGGTCATGTGCCAGTCCATATCTATCACCAGCACATCCAGCGGTATGCTGTTTTTTTCGTAGCCAGCTACTATATCTTTAAAATCCTGTTCGCTGTATTTACTGTACTTGCTGTACCACACTCCAAATGCAAATTTAGGTGGTAGCGAAATTTTACCCGATACTGCTGTAAAATCGTACAAGGCTGCTTTATAGTTATTGCCATAAGCAAACAAATACCAATCGGTATTGTCTTTGCCCGGGTTGTTTTGCACCCATGGCCAATCGCTTTTATCAAAAACCGGTTTTTGGCTGTCATCTACAAGCACCCAGCCATCGCGCGATAGTACACCATCGCCGGTATTGATACTTTTAAGTGTTTGGAAACTGTATTTCCCCGATGTACCATCGAGTGTGCGTGTAGTGCCTTTAAGGTTATGCTTATTGCGCTGGCCGGGGTGCCAGGTAAAGCTGCGGTTAGTGTCGGTATATTTAACCTGCAGGTTAGTACGGCTAAACTTACCCGAGTTGAGCTGGTAGCTTACTTGCAAACCGGCTGTTTTAATTACCAGCAGGCCGTTTTCTGTTTTTTGCTCAAAGGCCGGCACGGGCAGGTTGCGGTTTACAAAGGTAATAGTGGCGTTATCGGTAAAGGTACTGTCTGGTGAGTACTCCATACGTATCAGCCTTTCTGTAAGCAAAGTAAAACGGGTATTACCGGCGGTTATAACCGCTTCGGGGTTGGCTACAGGGTTGTAGGGTTGTGCATTACCCACCAGGCTTAATAAGCATAGCACAGCAGGCAGCAGGTATTTGTTTACCATAGTTGTAATAAGTAAACGAAAGGTAAGTTTTTGTAGCAAATACCAGTATAGGGCAATAAAAAAAGCCTACCGCTTGTGGCAGTAGGCTTTTGCTTATTTGTTCGCTTTTAAGGCTGGCCGAATTATTCTTCAGAAGCACCTTCATCAGCTGCTTTCTTTTTAGCAGTTGATTTTTTAGCACCACCCGAACGACGGGTTTTCTTCTTAGGCTCAGTAGCTTTAGCTGTGTTTTTGTTCTGAGTGTAGCTTTCGTTAAAGTCTACCAGTTCAATCAGCGCCATCTCGGCAGCATCGCCTGCACGGAAACCTGTTTTAATTACGCGGGTATAACCACCCGGGCGGTCACCTACTTTAGGGCCTATTACGTTAAACAACTCGGTAACAGCTGCTTTATCTTCCAGCACGCTAAACACCAAACGACGGTTGTGTGTAGTGTTTTCTTTGCTGCGGGTAACCATTGGCTCTATGTAGCCTCTCAGCGCTTTGGCTTTAGCCAGTGTAGTGAAAATGCGCTTATGTGTGATAAGGGCCACACCTAAGTTCATCATCAATGCATGGCGGTGAGCTGTTTTTCTTCCCAGGTTATTTACTTTATCTCCGTGTCTCATGACTTTATTGTTTTGCTATTTCGGGTTTATCTCAATACTAATTACTAACTACTTAATACTATTTATTGCTCGTCCAGCTTGTATTTAGCCAGGTCCATACCAAAACCAAGGCCTTTCTCAATCAGCAGGGCTTCAATCTCAACCAGCGATTTTTTACCGAAGTTACGGAACTTCAGCAGGTCGTTGGTGTTAAACTGCACCAGCTCTTCCAGCGAGTTTATTTTAGCTGCTTTTAAGCAGTTGAAAGCACGTACCGAAAGATCCAGATCTTCCAGAGGGGTTTTCAGTAGCTTACGCATGTGTAGTACATGCTCGTCAACCATTTCAGTTTCTGCAGCAGCAGGGCTATCAAAGCTGATGTGCTCATCGGTTATCAGCATCAGGTGCTGAATAAGGATGCGCGAAGCTTCTTTAACTGCTTCTTCAGGGTGTACGGTTCCATCGGTAGATACTTCCAGAACCAGTTTTTCAAAGTCAACACGCTGTTCAACGCGGAACGGCTCAACGGCGTATTTTACATTTTTAATAGGAGTGTAGATTGCATCAATTGGAATAAAACCAATAGCGTGCTCTTTGCTGTTCTCATCAGCCGGTACATAACCGCGGCCTTTGGTAATAGTAAGTTCTACTTCCAGGTTTACACTTGGCTCCATGTTGCAGATAACCAAATCCGGGTTCATTACCTGGTAAACGTTGGTGTGTTTCTCTATATGCTCAGCTTTAAATACGTTGGTATTTTTTAAAGCTATGTATATTTTCTCAGCAGCGTTCTCATCGTCCATTACTTTCTTTAAACGAACCTGCTTAAGGTTAAGCACTATCTCGGTAACATCTTCCAGTACACCTTTGATAGTAGAAAACTCGTGGTCAACTCCGGTGATTTTGATACCGCTGATGGCGTAACCTTCAAGCGATGAAAGAAGCACTCTTCTTAGTGCGTTACCAACAGTAACACCGAAACCCGGCTCAAGGGGTTTAAATTCAAAAGTTCCTTCAAAATCGGTAGCTTTCTGTAAAGTGATTTTGTCGGGCTTTTGAAAGGTTAGTAGTGACATAGTTTATTTTGAATTTTATTATTAAGAAAAATGGCTTACCCAAAACGGCAGTAGCCTGTTGCCAGGCTATTGCTAATTATTTAGAGTATAACTCAACTATCAACTGTTCGTTGATGTTTTCTGGTATCTGGTCTCTTTCCGGAAATTCCACAAAAGTACCTTCCACACCTTTTTCATCAAGTACCAGCCAGTTGAATTTTTTACCTTTCTTGGCCAGAGAGTCCTGAACTACAGTAAGGTTTTTAGAACGCTCACGTAAGCCTACTTTATCGCCCGGTTTAAGGGTATAAGAAGGTACGTTTACAATTTGGCCGTTAACCGAAATGTGTTTGTGAATAACCAACTGGCGGGCCTGGGCACGCGAAGCTGCAAAACCAAGACGGTAGATAGTGTTATCTAACCTTGCTTCAAGCAGTTTGAACATGTTGTCGCCGGTTACACCTTTTTTGCTCGATGCTTTCTCGAACAGGTTACGGAACTGGCGCTCCAGCAAACCATAGGTATACTTTGCCTTTTGCTTTTCAGCTAACTGCACAGCATATTCCGAAGCTGTTTTTCTTTTCTTAGACTGTCCGTGCTGTCCCGGTGGGTAGCTTCTTTTGTCGAAGTATTTATCTTCTCCGAAAATTGCATCACCAAACTTACGGGCGATCTTGGTTTTAGGTCCTGTATATCTTGCCATTACTTATTAATTATTCCTTACTAGTTTAATAATTGGTTATTCGGTACGGTTGTTTAGCTTACACTCTTCTCTTTTTAGGAGGGCGGCAACCGTTGTGAGGTATTGGGGTAGTATCGTTAATTACGGTTACCTCTATACCGCTGGTAAACATGGTACGGATAGCCGACTCGCGACCGCCACCCGGGCCTTTTACAAATACTTCAACTTTACGCAAGCCTGCTTCATGAGCAACTTTAGCGGCTTCTGCCGATGCTAACTGAGCAGCATACGGAGTGTTCTTTTTAGAACCACGGAAACCTACTTTACCGGCACTGCTCCAGCTTATGGTTTGGCCAGATAGGTTGGTAAAGGTGATAATGATATTGTTGAAAGTAGCATTGATGAAAGCTTTACCTTCGCCATCTACCTTTACCACTCTCTTGCGGGCTTTTGCTTTTGCAATTGCCGAAGCTGACTGCTGTTGTTGTTTTGCCATTTTGCTTTTTATCTTTTATCTAAGATCTATCTAATTACTACTTATTACTTGGTTACCATTTTCTTATTGGCAACTGTCTTTCTCTTACCTTTACGGGTACGAGAGTTGGTTTTGGTACGCTGACCACGAACCGGTAAGCCTTTACGGTGGCGTATACCACGGTAGCTACCAATGTCCTGCAAACGTTTAATGTTCTGCTGAACTTCACCTCTCAATTCACCTTCTACCTTCAGGTTTTCGCTCAGGTAACGCAGAATGCCGTTTACATCAACGTCGTTCCAATCTTTAACCTTTGTGTTAGGGTCAATATTGGCTGATGCTAATATTTTGCCGGCGGTTGTTCTGCCAATGCCGTAAATGTAAGTAAGCGCTACTACGCCTCTTTTGTTTTTTGGAAGGTCTACACCTGAAATACGTGCCATTCTATATTGATTGGTTTATAAGTTTTTTAATTAACCCTGACGTTGTTTGAATTTAGGGTTCTTTTTGTTGATGACGTAAACCACCCCTTTGCGTCTTACAATTTTGCAATCCGCACTTCTCTTTTTTACTGATGCTCTTACTTTCATAACTGTGTTGTTTTACAACGGTTTTTTTAGCCGCTGTCGCTTATTTATATCTGAATGTTATTCTGCCTTTGTTCAAATCATACGGGCTCATCTCCAACTGCACTTTATCACCTGGCAGAATTTTGATGTAATTCATACGCATTTTTCCTGAAATGTGAGCTATCAACTCGTGGCCGTTCTCTAACTTAACCCTGAACATGGCGTTGCTCAGTGCCTCTATTATTGTTCCGTCCTGTTTTATTAAGTCTTGCTTTGCCATTCAGTTTGTTGAAAAATACACACTACCCCCTTAAAAAGGGAACGCAAAAGTAGAATTTACTTACACGTTTCCAAATATTTTTGTGGAAAAAAAGAATTGGCCCGTTTGGGCCTGTTTTGAGCCCTTTTTATTCGTTTTTACCCTTTCGGCAGCTTTTTAGCTTATCTGCTACCACTAATATATGGCCCGGCGGCTTTTTTAGTATACGCTCAACCGGGGCACCCGTATGCTTAACCCCCATAGCTCCAAATGTGTTAACCCACCCCTGGTCTAAAGCGCTTCAAATCAACAGCTTACAAAAAAATGATGTTAACCCCCAGTTTGGATGATGTTTAATGTATTGACAATCAATTTGTTGTAAATTTCCTTAAATCCACTTTAGCAGCCTATAGTCAGTTTTTTGCATTATCTATTATATATGTATGTGCAACTAACATGTTTTTTTCAAAAAACAGGGAGGTAGTGCCTTATTTCCTCAAAAATTCTATTTTAGCCTCATGCTATTCGCTAAAGCTATTACTTGTTGTTGCTGTTGTTCTCCCGCAGGGGCAGATGAATAGCGCATTGGTACATAGCCATACATGCAAAAGATATTCATAGCCCTTCGCACAAACGCGAGGGGTTTTTTGTTTTTAAAACCTGAATGTTAAAATGAAAATTGAACCATCTCCCGAAATTGATTTTTCAAGGCTGCCGTCGCGTAAGGTAATTTATAAGTTTACCGACGAGATTATCGACCTGTTGTTTCCCATCGAATCTACCTTTACCTACCACTACGAGGTGGCCGAAGAGAAACAGG
Source organism: uncultured Chitinophaga sp. (assembly GCA_964423405.1). Lineage (GTDB taxonomy): Bacteria > Bacteroidota > Bacteroidia > Chitinophagales > LD1 > Bog-950. The sequence continues at coordinate 8,654 of CAYREY010000020.1, forward strand.
AGCGCCTGCAGCGTACCCTTACCGAAATTCTGTTACCCCTTACCGGCAGGTATGGCCTGGAGGTCCCGGTAATTGTTGAACGTTTTTTTAGCACCTTGCCGGCTATATATACCAGGCTGATAGCCGATGCTGCTTTTTTTCTGAAATCGGACCCGGCAGCCGAGAGTGTAGAAGAAGTGATAATTGCCTACCCCGGCTTTTATGCCATAACCGTTTACAGGCTGGCACACGAGCTTGCCAAACTGAATGTGCCCATAGTGCCACGGGTAATTACCGAGTATGCGCACAATAAAACAGGTATAGATATACACCCCGGTGCTACTATAGGCAGCCCGTTTTTTATAGACCACGGTACCGGCGTTGTAATAGGGCAAACTACGGTTATAGGTAACAATGTACGTATTTACCAGGGGGTAACCCTGGGGGCACTGGCCGTAAGACGAGAGTCGACAGGCGCTAAGCGCCACCCCACTATAGAGGATGATGTGATTATTTATGCCGGCAGTTGTATACTGGGCGGCGATACCATTGTGGGCCGCAACAGCGTAATTGGGGGCAACGTGTGGCTGGTATCCAGCGTGCCGCCTTTATCAATGGTGTATCACAAAAGCGATGTGGTAATACGCGATAAAAGCGAAATGAACCACGTGGTAGATTTTGTTATTTAATTAATGTTTAAACCAATTTTATAATCGCGCAGCTTGTTAATATTGGCCTGCGTATTAAAACAAACCATAAAAATGAAAGCGAACAACATTCTTGAAACTATTGGAAACACCCCACACCTCCGCATTAATAAGCTATTTGGCAACCACGAAGTTTGGGTAAAACTAGAGCGCCAGAACCCCGGCGGCAGCATAAAGGACCGCATAGCTTTAGCTATGATAGAAGATGCAGAGCAAAAAGGCCTGCTTAAACCCGGCAGCGTAATTATTGAACCTACATCGGGCAACACCGGTATTGGCCTGGCTATAGTTGCCGCTGTAAAAGGCTACCCGCTAATACTGGTAATGCCCGAAAGCATGAGCGTGGAAAGAAGGAGGTTGATGAAGGCATACGGTGCTAAGTTTGAGTTAACCCCACGTGAGAAGGGGATGAAAGGTGCTATTGAAAAAGCAAAAGAACTGGCCGATGCCACTCCGGGCGCCTGGATTCCTTCGCAGTTTGATAACCCGGCTAATATTGATGTACACGTGCGCACTACTGCCGAAGAAATAGCTGCCGATTTTCCCGATGGTATAGATTACCTGATAACAGGCGTGGGCACCGGTGGCCACATTACCGGTGTAGCTAAAGTACTTAAGGCTAAATTTCCGCAACTGAAAGTATTTGCAGTAGAGCCTGCGGCATCGCCGGTAATAAGCGGCGGGCAGCCCTCGCCACACCCTATACAGGGTATAGGGGCCGGCTTTATACCCGGTAACCTGGATACCAGCCTGCTGGATGGGGTAATACAGATTACCAAAGAAGAGGCTTTTGACTATGCTATACGCGCAGCTAAAGAAGAAGCCTTGTTTGGTGGTGTATCATCTGGCGCTACACTGGCAGCCATTGCCAAAAAGCTGGCCGAGGTACCACAGGGCAAACGGGTGCTTGGCTTTAACTACGATACCGGCGAACGCTACCTTTCTATAGAGGGCCTGTTTGAGCTTTAAACATTTATTAAGCAAGTGCGCCAGTCTTTAAGGCTGGCGTTCTTGTTTAGTAGCACCTGCAATTAATTTTCTTGTAATCTGCTTTCCATTTTTTACATTCGGCTGGCTTATTTACCCCATGAAATTTAAAATTTACCTGCCTATAAGGCACTTTATTAAAATCTACGTATCGCTTGCCTTTTTCTTTATTATACTGGTAATAGGCACGCTGGGTTTTATGGTAATAGAGGGCTATACTTTTGTAGAGGCTTTTTACATGACGGTAATTACCCTGGCCACTGTAGGTTTTACCGAGGTGCACCCTTTAAGTAATGCCGGCCGCATATTTACCAGCATACTTATACTGGCCAACATAGGTACGTTCACTTATTTCCTTACTCAGCTATCTAATTATTTTCTGGATGGGGAGTTTACAAGAGCTTATAAACTATTTAATATGAAAAATGCAATCAGCGAACTGGATGGCCACATTATACTTTGTGGCTTTGGGCGCAATGGTGTAGAGGCCGGCCGTATATTGAGCAATAACGGCAAAAGCTTTGTGGTAGTAGAAAAGGTAGAAACCAATAAAGATAACCTGCCTTTTAAGGTGCCTTATATACTGGAAGCCGATGCCACACACGATGAAACACTGCTGGAGGCTGGTATAATGAAAGCATCTGCACTTATTACAACGTTACCCGAAGATGCCGACAATTTATATGTAGTACTTACCGCCCGTGAGTTGAACCCGCATATAAAAATCATCAGCCGGGCCTCTAACGATTCATCGGTGCGTAAACTTAAAACAGCCGGCGCCAGCAACGTAATAATGCCCGATAAAATTGGTGGCGCACATATGGCTACGCTGGTTATGAGCCCCGATATACGCGAGTTTGTAGATATAATGGCCACACAAAACAGCGACCACTTTAATATTGCCGAAGTAGTATGCGCCAAAGATGTTTCGCTGCAGGAACTGGACTGCTGGCGCAATACCGGGGCCACTGTACTGGGGCTTAAGGTAGGTGATAGCGATTATACACTAAACCCTATACCGCAAACGGTAATAAAACCCGGTAACCGGTTAATAGTGATGGG
>CAYREY010000020.1:11488-24370 GCA_964423405.1 uncultured Chitinophaga sp.
TAGCTGCCTTTTTTGTTTATCGTATCAGGGCCATTTTGCCAAACCCTTTCTTAAAGTATTTATCGTAGCTCATGCTCTTCAGCTCAAGGTCTTTATCATCCAGCTTGGTTACTACGTGGTAGAAGTAGATGCCGTTTGCCAGCGGGTCGCCGTATTGGTCGCGGCCATCCCAGGCGTATTCGGTCATGTTACGGCCTATATGTATAGGGCCCAGCTCATCTCTGAAAATTTCTTTTACCACAGTGCCTTTAATGTTCAAAATCTGAATTTTGAAAACATCGGGCACTTCGCTACCGGTTAGGGTAAATACAAACCGGGTAGAGGTAGTGAACGGGTTAGGGTAGTTAAGTACATTGGTTACGGTGGCTTTGGTTACTACCTCGAACGATATTTTGTAATCGAAGAATGTGGCCGGTGTACCTTCAAATCGGGCATCGGTAGTGGCGCTGTTATTGCCACTGCGGTCGCGGTCCTTAATCAATAGTTCGTATGTGCCATCCATGGTAAACACCGGTTTAAGTTCTACCTGCGCCTTATTGCTAACGCCCAGGTTGGCAGGGTCGGCCGGATAGAATTTAAGTATGGTATTATCATAATCCAGTTTACGCGGTTGTTGTTCGCCGGGGTATTTAATGTACACATCAATCAGCTCCTCATTATCCAGCGCCAGATATTTATTCTCGTCTTTTAGCGTAATTAAAATATTAGGCTTGGCCGATACTATATCGCCGTTAAGTATGTGTTGGTTATCAAACGTTACATCCAGTAGCGGGTTAATCTTATCGCCGGTTACATTAAAGTTAAGTTCGGCAATGTTATTAAAGTGGTATTGTTCTATCTGGTCGTTATCCGGGTTAGCCTCTATAATCACCCGGTTTAGTCCCAGAAAATTATTGGTATTTACCGGATAATCGAGCACCAGCATCATGGTTTGTAGCCCCGGTAGTGGCTGGTAGCGCACATACTGGGTTACGTTATTCAGGTTGGCATCGCGTAGCACATACTTGGTCAGCATGCTGTCCATAGGCACTTCGGTTACGTTCTCCAACGGTATCTCTAAGTGAAAATTTGCACCCTGCACTACATTTGGTGTATAGTTAAGCTGTGCTACTGCTGCCGGATTTATAGCAGCCTCGGGTGGTTTTTTGTAAAGCACACGCCAGTAGTACAATTGGGTAGGTGTCCGTAGCGAATCATCTTTAGTACTCAGGCGCAGGCGCAGGTATGGGTATACTGCGGCATCTATAGTACCAATACCACCATTACTGGTTAAAAAGTTATCGCCGGTACCGGTGCGGTACAGCACGGTTTCTACACCGGTGGTGCTTACGCCTATAATATCCAGCGAGTCTTTATCGGTGCCGGCACCAATGGCCCCTTCGCGGGTTTGCCAGCGCCAGTGCACGCTTTTCCACTCTACAGCCGGGCCTATTTTGGGCGATATAAAGCTACCCTGGTTCCAATCGCTGCTAAAGTTAATATCTACATCCAGTGCAGTGCCGTAGCCGTTCTGGCTGGCAACAAACGGGTTGCTTTGGTTGCCCTTTTGTACAAAGTACACAAACGGGCCATTGATAGTACCGCTGGTAAAAGGCTGCGAAGCAAAGCCTATAGAGCCAAGCGCCTGTATAAGCGTATTATCCCAACTGGTGTATGGTACCTGGTTTACAGAGTATACCAGAATATAGTGGCCGGCAGGTATGGCATTTATAAAGTCTGCTATTACCTGTGTCCAGTCAACACCCAATAGTGGGTGGGTACCGGTGGTTAAAAAGTCGAAGCCGTATTGGTTGTTGCTGTGTTTAGAACAATGTACGTTACCGTAGTCATCACCAAAATCATCGCCGTTAAAGTTACGGCTAAACCAAGGTGCGCCCGATTCGGAGTTGATAACGGCAAACGTTAAGCCACGCGTGTATCCGTTGCCCTGATCGTTAGGCCCATCGCAACGGCCCATGCGGTAGCGGTATTGGTTGTAGTTGTTGTAGTCCCAACCCAGGTTAGAGAAATCTACCGGCCCACCCTGAAAAGTAACCAGGCCGGTGTTCACATGTAAGGTATTGGTAGTAGGCGGGTATCTGAAAACACGGTCGGTGCCGTAGTTTATATTCTGGTAATCGTCCTTAATGTATTGATAATAGTGCGATTGGTTCCAGCCCGGGTCTTCGCCCTGTATATGTACAAACGAGCTGGTATGCCAGGTGGCACCGGCAGTATCTTTACGTACGCGCCAGTAGTACACCGTGCTATCGGTTACGTAATAAGTGCTGTCGGTTTTCCAGCGCACCACTCCACCTACCTGTGTTACAACCGTCTCTCTTAATTTCGCACTGTTAAACTGCTCGGTAGTATCTATCTGAAAACGGTAGCCACGCAACGTTGCAAACGGATTAATGGTAGATGCCTTCAGTGTAACACCTTTTTCGGGTACAATGGCAAATTCGTATGGGTAAATAGGAATTACATCATCATTTTGAATGTAGGTGGTAAAGGGTGTGCTTAGGCCGTTGTTACATTCGCCCATTTCTTCCACAGCAAACCCTGCATCTACATACGGTTCAAACAGGTTTTGTCCGTAGCCAAGAGTAGAAACACTAACCGGTATGGTAAATGCTACAGTATCCTTGTAATATGGAGATGCAACATCTTTGCTGTAATAGTAATATACCGGGTTGTTGTTGGCATCAAACACCGTGCGTTTAAGTGTCACCTGTATGTTGGCAGGGCGCATTGTATCTACTGCGGCATCTATAGTTTGTACAAACGAGCGGCCCAGGTTAGTAATTACAACATTTACATCAAACGAATCGGTACCTGGTGTAATTTCCTGTGGTGTGGTATAAACCGACGCCGCATCTATGGCGAAGTCGGTTTTAGGGTACTGGTTAGGTTTAATACCCGGGTCGCCGTGCAGGGTCATTTCGTATGCTACTTCTTTATCATAGTCATTTACGTTGTTAAACTGCATCAGGTCGGTGATGGTTTTACGTACCGAAACACCTAGTGGTTGGTTGTAGGTATTTATGCTTACGTTTTTGTACAAACGCGATGAGAAGTTATTCAACGCACCCGGTACCGATAGATTTGAGGTGGCCATGAAGGCTATCGCCCCTCTATCGGGGCCCAGTACAAAACGTTCGCTGTAGCCAGCAGGCGCATCATGTATAAAGCCGGCAAAACAACCATTAGAAAGTATAATGGGATACTTACCCTGGTTAGTGTAGTTTTCTGGTTCATCTATACTAAAATCGAATGCCCCTGTTGCCGAGTGGCCAAAAAAAGTAATCCATGAAGCCCCGGTATTTATCTTTTCTTTAATAACCTGCGATAAGCTTACGTCAATGGGATTATTACTGGTTTTAGAGAAAGAGGTAACTGTAGCCCCCCATACCGAATCGCTGGCTATACGCGCATAGTCGCCGGTATATGCCCTGAACAAAAACTGTTCGGATGAAGTAGTGCCCCCGCTAAAGTGAAGCACATTTTTTTGCCATAGTTTAGGCGGTATGGCCTGGTTACAATCATAAGGGTTTTGTTGCTCTTCATATTCTTTTACTTTATTAAGGTAGTTGCGCACATCCTGCACATTTTGTGCTGCCAGCCTGCCTATAGCTACGCACAACGTATCACTCGTGCGCGATGCTGCCAGCAGGTTATCTGAACCGGGGTAGCCAAAGGTAGGTACCAGGCACTGATTGTAGGCAGCGGTTGCCGTAGCATTGTACTGTGTATCGCGAAATGCGATAGCCTCGCGTGCTTTACCAATAAGAAATACATATTTGGTTTTATTGGCAATGTCGTTGCTCTTAGCCATGTAGTTAATAAAGTTGCGTATACCCAGCGGCGATTTAGGTATGCCATATCCAAACTGGTCATATAACAGTTCAACATCTACTATGCGGGCGCGGTTGTATTTGCCCGAGGAAGGGTTATCTACATTGTCGCGGTATTTGCGGTATTCTTCTACCCAGTAGTTCCCGTTCCCATCGTCGGCAAGTAACGACTTATTGGTAATAATGTAATATTCTCCCTGATTATTGAAGTCGGTAAAATCTGTAAAATTTACAAGCCTGGCATGGCCTGGAAATATGGTGCGTATGGTGCCAGATACATCAGCACGTATTGCTATTCTGCGCTTTACGGCCGATGGTTCCAGATTAAACTTAATAGGGAACGTACCCGGCGGTTGAACAGAACGATATATTTTTCCGTTATCAATATCGTAAAGTAGTGGTTGGGTGCCTAAGTCGTCAAAGTTGTTTATTTCTATATACTGATTGGATGCTGACGCCTCGAGTTCAAATTGCCCAACAAACAGGTTTTGGAAGTCGAATAGCCTTGAATATTCAATAGACATGAGGCCAAGAGCGTTTTTGCGCGAACTATTGCCTGGACCTACGTCGGTTATGCGCACGGTGTTTGGGCCGTTTAACAATACAGATGCTGGTATGGGGATCTCAATAGAGTTTAACTTAAACCCAAAAAAATTCTGAGTGCCAGATGTCGGGTATATCTGCGTATTGTTTAACGTTACAATTACATTATGTTGTTCATTTGAATTGTTAGCATACCTGAGTCTTAGTTTTGCTTCGGGGCCCTGTCCATATACGTAAGGCAGGTTAACTGCCTGAGTTGGGTTTTGGTAGTTTTTATCTACATAGCCTTCACCAACATCGTATATAGATTTATAGGTTTCGGTTTGGCCTACTGAATAATACTGCCCTGCAAAATACTCCCGATTTGTGCTAAGTACGTAATCAGGCGACACTGTTTTTCTCCAATATTCTTGTTTAGGGGGCAGATTACCGCTCAGGTTATTCGTAGTAAATACAAATCTCTTGTTATTTGGCAGATTGTTGGTGGTTAGATAAAACACAGCTAAATTGCTGAAAAGGCTTATCTCAGGGTTTATCTGGTCGTCTGCGCCTTTATATAGCAGTGAGTCTATATACCCTTTGTTTTCCATTCCCCAAAATTCAATGTAATCACCTGCTCCCCAAAACTGATCGCTTGACGAAATGAATATGGGTGTCTGCTCGCCATGGTGGTACATGGCCAGTGTATTGATATTTACACCGGTAGGTATTGCTGAACCTAACCCCGCCAATTGCAGGTCGGCGTAACTAACCCTGTAGATAGCATCGGATATTGTATACAGTCTGATGTAAGGCTTGCTGGGGTCTATCCACTCGTTGCCATAGGTGGTTTGTGCAAAACCACTAATCCAGGCTGTAACTATAAGCGTCAGGAGGAGTAAAACTTTTTTCATGCACAGTATTTTGGTTCAAAATGATGCTGTAATGCACCGGTTTTTTCTCTCTAGTCTTTTTGTTTCTTGTTTATATCCAGCCGCAGCGATATAACGTGCGAATACAAACCAGCGCCGCCATCTTTATCTTTAATGGTGGTTAGGTTGGTAAGCGCATAGTCTATAGAAATAATTTTGATGTGCACCCCTGCACCAATGTTAGGTGATACAGTAAAACGTTTTTTGCCCAGTTCATCGGTAGAGCGTTGCAGGTTGCCTACACCGGTACGGATAGAAACGTCTATATCCTTGGCGGGCACATATTTTAATTCAAGCCCGGCAGTAATATCAATACTGATGGGTTTGGCGGCAATCAGTACGTTGCGTTTGCCATCGGTAGTAAAGGCAAAGTTTACTTCCGGGGTAATGAAAAACTTGTTTTTAATGTTGGCATCGTACGCTACCCCCAGTGTAATGGTAGGTGTGGTAAGTTCTATGCTGTTTTTAGGCAGTTCGTTACCTCCGGGGCCGGTAAGTGCGGCTTCCTGTTCCGGGGTAAAGTTTATGTTCCAGGCGCTAAAGGTGCTGGTAATATCGCGGGCCATCAGGCCAAAGCGCCATTGTTTAAGGCGGTATTGCAGGCCCAGGTCTATACCAAACCCATAGGCTTTGGCAAACTTACCTACGTGGCGGTAAATTACTTTGGCACTACCACCTATGCTTAATCCTTTCACCGGTAGTATTTGTGCATAGTGAAACATAAAAGCATAATCGGCCGCGCTAAACGAAGTTATTTTGCTGTAATCGAGGCTGCCATCGGGCTGTACCAGAAACAGGGTGTTGGGTATATCATCTACCCCGAAACGGAAAAAGGAGAAGCCTATCACACTCTTCTGCGCTTTAACCGGTACCGCCAGCGATACGTAATCGTATTTGGCTATACCCGCAAAATACTCGGAGTGCATAATGCCTATCTGAAAAGTATTGGGTATGTGTACCAGCCCCGATGGGTTGTAATAGTTAGAATAGGCATCGCCGGTGGTTGCAACCTGGGCATTGCTCATGCCCAGCCCACGTGCGCCTACACCTATGTTCAAAAACTCGTTGCTGTACTTGCGCACCACCTGCCCAAATACCGTACTGCAGCTTAGTAAAACCACAAAAAATAGTACGTTCTTTTTCATCATAAATTTTAATTCAGAATTTCCTGCCAGCTATAACGCAATCTATGGTCTATATTGTGTAACCCATCCAGCAATTGCTGCTTTTCGGCAGCAGTAAACGCTGTTTTGGTTACCAAACCATAAACTTTATCTAACCCGGTTACTATATTCCTCAGTTCCTCAAACAGCAGCAGGAAACGCCGTTGCTTGTAAAACCGAAAATTAAGTAAAAAAGTTCTCATTTCACCCTCCAATAGCAACAGGCTAAAGTATTTCTGTATAGTATCCTCGTCTGCCTTGTCGAGTAAGGCATAATAGGTACTGCAAATACCTTTGTCGTTTAACATTATCTGCCTGTCTATCAGCATCTCAACTGCCAGGTGGGCAATAACAGATATCCTGATCCGCTGCCGGTCCAAACCTGCATCTGTAAAGGATTGTATAGCATTTGTAACCTCCCTCAAAAACAACGGCGAATTATGAAATCTCTTATCGGCTCCAAAGTGTTGAACGATTCCCGAATGAATCTGTTTCAAATCGGGATTTGTGAAAGGTACGTGTTTTACAATGTTTTTGTTGTAAACGCGCGTAAACCGGGGCCACAGGTCGGGTATACAAAGGCCGGTTATAAACAACGGGTGGTTGTTGGGTAATTCTGTATAGTAGTGGGCCAGAAAATGCATGTGCTAATCGCGTTTTTACTTTATTGCCTAATAAAACTACTACACAAGTAACTGTAATAATTGTATTTAAGGGCAGAATCAGTAGGTTTGTGCAAATTAGTAATTAAACAGCAAGAACAAGTAAATGGGATTTGTAGATGAGCTAAAGTGGCGTAATATGCTGCACGACATAATGCCGGGCACCGAGGAATTGTTAAATAAAGAGATGGTGACCGGCTATATTGGGTTTGACCCAACTGCCGACTCGCTGGGCATAGGCAACATGGTGCAGGTAATGACCCTGCTGCATTTTCAGCGGGCAGGCCATAAACCATTGGCACTCATAGGCGGAGCCACCGGCAGGGTAGGAGACCCCTCGGGTAAAACAGCCGAGCGTTCGTTATTATCGGTAGAGCAGATTGAATACAACCTCAACTGCCAGAAAAAGCAGTTGGAGAAATTTCTTGATTTTAACTGTGGCGCCAACTCGGCCGAAATAGTTAACAATTACGATTGGTTTAAGGATATTACGTTTCTCGATTTTATACGCGATGCCGGCAAGCATATCACTATCAACTACATGCTGGCGAAAGATTCGGTTAAGAACCGGATAGAGGCAGAGAGTGGTATGAGCTTTACCGAGTTTACCTACCAGCTTATACAGGGCTACGATTTTTACCACCTTTGGAAAAACCGCAGCGTTAAATTACAACTGGGCGGCAGCGACCAGTGGGGCAACATTGTAACCGGCACCGAGCTGATACGCCGTAAAGATGCCGGCGAGGCTTATGCTTTAACCACCCAGCTTATTAAAAAGGCCGATGGTACCAAATTTGGCAAAAGCGAGGGTGGCAATATATGGCTGGACCCTAAACGCACATCGCCGTATAAGTTTTATCAGTTTTGGCTAAACGTAGCCGATGCCGATGCACCGAACCTGATACGCATATTTTCGCTGAAAGGAAAAGAAGAAATAGAGGCACTTGAAGCACAACATGCAGAAGCGCCCCACCTGCGTATGTTGCAAAAAGCACTGGCCGAAGAAGTAACTACCAGGGTACATTCGGAGGCTGACCTGAAACGCGCACAGGAAATGACAGCTATACATTTTGGTTCATCGTTCGATGAGTTTAAAAAGTTGAGCAACGAAGAAATAGAAGGCTCGTTCGACCAGTCGGAAATTTTTACGGTAAGCAAAGAGTTGTTTGCCGGCGAGGTAGATGCTGTTGGTTTATTAGGGGCCGATACTACTATCTTTTCATCGAAGGGAGAGGCGCGTAAACTAATACAGGGTAACGGGGTAAGTATTAATAAACAAAAGTGGAGTGTAGATAGAAAACTTACTACTGCCGATCTTTTGCACGGCAAGTACCTGTTAGTGCAAAAAGGTAAAAAAGAGTATTACCTGATAGCAGTTAATTAATTGCATGCTGAAAAAACTGGTGTTTGGTTTTTTTGTGTTAGGATTGTTGGCGTTGGGTTTTACCGGCTGCGGTGGAAACCCTTTTGCCTGCATAACTGTTGAAGGTACCGCCGATTCGATACACGTAAACGAACCGGTAATAATTAACGGATATTGCTCTACACAAGCCAGCCAGTATAACTGGGAGATTAACGGCGATTCAATTTTTTTTGAGCCCCGTATTACCCTGCGTTTCCCTACCCCTGGTGAGCAGACTATTTACCTGTTGGTAGCCAGTGGCCGTAAAACATCGGGCACTACCCAAAAAATAATGGTTTATCCTTAACCGGTTACCACGGTAGCATTCAGTACCTGTAACATACCCTGCGCCTTCAGCAGTATTTCATTCCATTCGTTTTCGGCTACACTATCGTACGTAATAGCGCCGCCTACGCGTATGCTCAGGTATTGTTGGGTATGGTTGTATAGTATGCTTCGTATTACCACGTTAAAGTCATAATCGCCGTTGGGTGTAATGTAACCAACGCTGCCACTGTATAGCCCGCGCTTAAAGCTTTCGTACTGCTCTATGTTTTTCATTACCTCTATTTTTGGGGCACCGGTCATACTACCCATAGGGAAAGCATGTTTAATAGCATCTATACCTGGTGTGTTGTTTATCTGCGCGGTAATGGTAGATATCATTTGGTTGACGGTGGCAAACTCATAAATGCCGCATAGCTCTTCAACCTGTACCGTGCCCGGCTGGCTGCTTCGGGCCAGGTCGTTACGTACCAGGTCAACTATCATCAGGTTTTCGGCACGCTCTTTTTCGTTGGCTTGCAGTTGTTGTTTAAGCTGGTCGTTTTCTACCGGCGTGGTGCCCTTTTTAATGGTGCCTTTAATGGGCTGAGATATAAGCTTGCCCCCCTCTTTTTTTATAAACCGCTCGGGGCTGGCACACAGCAGGTATTTATCATATAGTTTAAAGTAACTGCTAAATGGTGCCCGTGCTTTTGTATTCAACTCCCCAAAAACCTGAACCGGGTTTATAGTGGTATTGGTGGCATAAAATTCATTACAATAGTTCAGCTCGTAATAATCGCCGGCTTCTATCTGCTGCTTTATGCTTTCAATGTTTTGCAGGTAAGCTTCTTTGTTTGTTCTTGCCTTTAACTTTGTATTTACTTCGTACTCCCCACTTCGTACTTCCCACTTCTCAATAGCTTCTATCAGTTCAAAGGTTTCGGGGTAGTTGCGGTTTACGGTTAGTTTGTTGCCGCTTAGCTCCAGTATAAACCGGGGTTTAAAAAAGTACATGTCCGGAAACCCAACCCCATCGGGGTTGTTGCTGTGCAGGTTTTCAATTTCGTTTTTAAGGTCGTACCCCAAAAAGCCAAAAACCGGTGTGCTTATATTTTCTGTAAAAGCCTTTAGTTTTTCAAAGGCAGTGCCGACAGGCTGCGCCGCGTTAAGGCCGGTAAAGGGCAGTGTATGGTTGGCACCGGTATCAATAAAATCAATAGCATCTACCGCCAGTACCCATTCTTTAGCAGGGTAATTAGTAAAGTTATAGTTATTGCTGTCCAGCAGGCACACTACATTAAAGCAATCGGCCCAGGCAAGGGCTTTTTGTTTAAACAGCGCTACATCGGCAATTGGTATGGTTGTAGTTTCTGCCACCATGCAAGAATAATGTTTATTCTTTTGTAGTAATTAACCGGTAGCTATGCTTCATGTAAATTTTACCCCCTTTCCGTTTTTAACTACACAACGGCTGGTATTGCGCCCCTTAACTATGGCCGATGCCCCTGCACTGGCTGCCTTACGCAGCATAGAAGAAATGAACCGGTACATAGATCGCGCGCCGTTTATATCGTTAGAGGAGGCACAAAACCAGGTAACGCGTTTAAATACCGGTATTGCAAACGGCACCAATGCCTACTGGGTGGTATGCCTGAAAGCAGATGATATACTGATAGGTACCTGCTGCCTGTTTAATTTTAGTAACGATAAACTGAGTGCCGAAATAGGTTACGAACTTCATCCCTTGCATCAGGGCAAAGGTATAGCTGCCGAAGCGGTAGCGGCGGTGGTAAGCTATGCTGTAAACACTATAGGCGTTAAGCAACTGGAGGCGGTAATACAGCCCGGTAATGTAAAATCTGTTGCACTTATTAGCCGGCTAGGTTTTAAGCTGAACGAGGCAGCGGGTAAACAGGCCGGGCTAAATGGCTTTGATATGTATACGTTAGATGTAACGATGGTTTAAACAAAACCTATTCCTCCTTTATACCTGTACAGTACACACACAGGTTCATATCCAGTTTTTGGTTGGCGTATATGCTTATGCCTTTTACATACATACCAAACGGGCACATGCTCAGGTGGCGGGTGTTATCGGCGTTTTCGTAAGGTAAGCTGTAAGCCGTTTTTAAGCCTATACCCGTATGGGTGGTGGTAAGCCCTTGTTTAAGCGGGGCGCAACGCAATTTCATGCGGCCATCTAACCTATCGGTAGCATAAATTTCTATGCCTGTGGCAATGTAGCCATCGGGGCAGTTGCAGGTGTGTGCCACATTATCCAGTGCATTATCCTGCGTGTTTACTGCGCTGCCCGGTGCTGTTACCCCTTGCGCACCGTACCAAACCGAAGAACCGGTAAGAAGTTCGGGTAACTTTACGCCGTTCAGGTTAAAGCTACCTTCCATATAATCGCTGCTACGCATGCTTATACCTGTCATAGCGGTTGTACTATCATCAAATACCAGGTTGTTGTAGCAGTTGTCGCACTCGTTGGTATTGCCGGCAAAATCAGCTTCAGACGTACTTACGGTTTTAGCCAGCAGGCTTCCGTTTATGCTCAGTTTGGCCTGCGGGGTTACAGTACCTATGCCCACGTTGTTACCATCATCATACAATTGCGAATTGCTAAGGGTATTGGTGTCAGGCGTTATTTTGGGTATATAGTTAAGCTGCCCAGCAATAGTACCATTACCCGATGGGCCGGTGGGGCCTGTAGCTCCGGTTAAACCTATGGGGCCGGTCTCGCCGGTAGGGCCGGTTAAGCCTTGCGGGCCGTTGCTGCTGGTTACTGCATATAATGCAAAGGGCACGCTCAGCATTTCGGTGGTGCCCATAGTAGTATAGTTGGTGCCACCCTGTGGGTCGTATTCTACTTTCAGGTATTTATGTCCGGTGCTCCAGGGTATAGTAGCAAAGGTGCCTACCACCACTGTTCCGCTGCCTACACTAGCGGTAAACAGGCCAAACTGGTTGGTAGTAAGCGCTTGTGTTTCCATATACACCAGCGTGCCGTTAGGAAAACCATCGAGTATGGTAAATTTTACACCAATGTTCTGGCTGGCCAGTGGGCTGCCGTTGGCATTGCGCGCCACAGCCTGGTAATTAAACGCCTGGGGTATTTGTGCCGATACATGGATAGCTATAGTAAGCAGTATAAGTAGTAGTTTGTTTTTCATTTGAGCGTATTGTTTTTTAAAGTAAGTAAATAGTAATCAAAGTGGCAAAACCCACCTGTGCAAAGTGTTTGGTTAAATATTTTGTTGTTTGGTTTTGCATATTAAAATACTGCTGTATGTTTGCCTTATGAACCGCAGGTGGAATTTACAACTGGCGGCTTTGTTAAGCTTTATTGTTTTATCGGTTTACATCATCTTTACAACCGACCTTACCTCTGTTTTTCATTCTGAGCCAGATAGCATTACAGCAGAGCCAGTAGTTACTGGTGGTGTGGGTATACCTACCCGTAGTTTTGCTACAGCCGAAGAGAATGTAAAATGGAAAGAAGGTAAATCGCTGTTTAAGTTGAACTGTGCAGCCTGCCATAATGCAAAGGCAGACGGCACCGGCCCGGCATTAAACGGTGTAACGGCCCGCTGGAGCAGCAGCTACCAGGGTAAAACGGGTGAGCAGTGGCTATATGCCTGGGTTAAAAACTGGCGTGCGGTTAAAGACGCCGGTTACCCCTATGGCATAGCCATGGCTAACTCGCGCGTTAGCGAGATGAACCTGTTTACCAACCTCAGCGATAAACAGATAGGAGATATTCTGTTTTACGTAGAGAACCCATAATCAATAGCTTAAATAGCCTTTTAGTGTGCTTACACGGACTTACCGCCGATGTACACAATGTGTTTTTATGATATTTTTACAAACAATAGTTGTATATACAACTATTGTTTGTAATTTTGCTGTACAAACATTAAAACAGAAACAAATCATGAAAAAATTAATCGCACTACTTGCTGTAGCACTAACGCTAAGCACACAAGCCCAAACCTGGCAAATTGATAACTCGCACTCCAGCGTAAAATTTTCGGTAACCCACCTGGTTATATCGGAAGTAGAGGGCCAGTTTAAAACATTTTCAGGCACCGTAACCTC
>CAYREY010000020.1:24470-30833 GCA_964423405.1 uncultured Chitinophaga sp.
TGGTTATATCGGAAGTAGAGGGCCAGTTTAAAACATTTTCAGGCACCGTAACCTCGGCTAAAGAAGATTTTTCGGATGCCAAAATAGATTTCACTATTGACATAAACAGCATTAATACCGATAACGAAGGCCGCGATAAGCACCTGAAAAGCGACGACTTTTTTAACGCAGAGAAGTTTCCGAACATGACTTTTAAAGGTATATCGCTGAAAAAAGTAAGTGGTAAAAACTACATACTGGAAGGCGACCTGACTATACGCGATGTTACCAAACGCGTAAAACTGGATGTAGTATATAACGGTACCGTAAAAGATCCATGGGGTAATACCAAAGCAGGCTTTAAAGTTACAGGTGTAGTAGATCGCCTGGTTTATGGCCTTAAATGGAACACACTTGCCGAAGCCGGCCCGGTAGTAGGTAAAGACGTAACCTTTGTAATTAACCTGGAACTGGCAAAGAAATAACATCATATTTTATGCTAATGTGTAGATAGCTGCACAAAGTAACAAGGCGGCTGTTGTAGTTGTAAGTCTGGAGGTTGTTAGCTGCCGAAAAGCGGGATTTTTTAATCCCGCTTTTTTAATTTTGTGTTAACCTGCCCCTACAAGACTATGCCATCAATTGAAGAACTAATCAAGCAACCCAAGTTTCGTGATGAAAAGCACAAGGCTGTTATCAGTATTTTATATACGGCTAACCTGCTCAATAACTTTCACGAAGATTACTTCAAGCAGTTTGAGTTAACCTCTCAGCAGTACAATGCCCTGCGGATATTGCGCGGCCAACATCCCAACCCGGCAACGGTAAACCTGATACGCGAGCGGATGATGGATAAAATGAGCGATGCCTCGCGCATAGTAGAACGCTTGCGCAAGGCAGGGTTTGTAGAGCGTGTGGTGAGCAAAAAAGACCGCCGCGCTGTAGATGTATTAATTACACAAAAAGGGCTGGATGTGCTGGCATTGATAGATGCCCGCGATGAAAAAACCGATAAGCCTACCCGCCACCTATCGCAGGAAGAAGCCGCAGAGCTTAATCGCTTGCTGGGTAAGGTGCTGGAAGCACTAACCGAATAACTATTTCAGCTTTTTAAAACGGGCAAATGCGCCCAGTGGTAGCTTCTTTTTAAAGCTATCTTCCAGGTATAGTTCACCTACCTCCAGGTTTTGTGCCTTAAAATTCTGCTTCACCATGTTCTCCAGTATCAGCGATGAGAAACCCAGTGAATAGGCGTTGAGGATTAGAAAATGTTCTTCTTCATTCAACAACTGCAACACGTTTTTCATCATCTCGTTAATGTTGTCTTCCAGTTTCCATTTTTCACCGTCGGGGCCGTGGCCGTAGGCCGGTGGGTCTAGTATAATACCGTTGTATTTGTTGCCGCGTTTTACTTCGCGTTTGGCATACTTCAATGCATCTTCTACCACCCAGCGTATATTGTTAAGCCCGCTTAGTTCCATGTTTTCTTTTGCCCAGGTTACCACTTGCTTTATCGAGTCGAGGTGGGTGGTATCGGCACCTGCGGCTTTTGCTGCCAGCGAGGCCCCGCCGGTATAGGCAAACAGGTTTAAAAATTTAGGCTGAGGGGTTTTTATCGCTTTTATACTGTTGTATATATAACTCCAGTTTACAGCCTGCTCTGGAAACACACCTACGTGTTTAAACGAAGTTAAGCCTAACCGTAGTGTTATTTTTGAAGTGGGGCTATCGCCAATCTGGTAGCTGATGTTCCACTGGTCGGGTGCGTTTTTTAGTTTTTTCCAATCGCCGCTGGATGATGAGCGGGGCACAAATTTTACGTGTGCGCGTTTCTCCCATTCGCTCATGTTCATAGAGGGGTCCCAAACAGCCTGTGGTTCGGGGCGAATGGTAATAACATTGCCAAACCTTTCCAGCTTTTGAAAATTGCCACAATCAATTAGTTCGTAATCACTAAACCCGTTGGGTGTAAACGATAATATCATGCCGCGAAAATAATACTTGCCGCTAAACGGGCATCAGATAGTGTTTATTTCTCTACAATAACAAATACATCTTCGTTATCGCGTTTCATCCAGTAGTGCTCGCGGGCAAATTTTTCCTGCGTGGCGGGGTTGGTGGTAAGTTCCTGATATGCCTTGTTGGTTTCTTTAATCTGGTCGGTGTAAAATTTCTTTTTCTCCAGCAGGTCGCTTAGCTCTTTGTGTTTGCGGTATTGCGATAGCAGGTTGCTCTCATCAAAAAATATCATCCAGGTGGCAAACACAATAGCCGTTATAAAAAACGGGTTGGTCATCCACCAGGGCAGTTGCGATAATTTTTGTTTGAGCGTTTTAAACATACCGTGTAAAGTTGGCAATAAAGCGGCTAATACCTATAACGTGCTTCGCACAACAGTAGTGTATAAAGGACGATGTTATTTACCCCCGCAGCAACCACCTTAGCCTGTGTAGTATGGCCGGGGCTTGCACGTTTATTACAAATGCCAGTAGAAAAACCGGCAACAAGGGTGCGCGGTAGCGGGTAAGGTTACCCAATACCGGTGTGCACATACCTATGAGCGCAAAATAGGCTAAGGCAAACGTAAGCAGAAACAAAACCAGGTTAACGTGTTGCAACCGGTGGCGGTTGGTTAACCCAAGTAGTAATACAAGTAGCAATACCACCAACAGGTTTTCGGCGGCGCTGGCCAGCATCATTATATTTTTAGCTTCGGTAGGGTAGGGGCGCAACAGCGTATTAAGTATGCCCACCGGTGCTGTTTTAAGTACCGATGCGGCGGTGGGTTCAAGCGGTGGTATATCTATCCGGCTACCGGCTTTGTAGTATATGGCTTCTTTAACCGAGTTGGTTTGTTTGTTTACCAGCATTTGTAACGGGTTTACCCGTGCTGTAATATGGTGCACGTTAAAGGCCAGTAGCAGTAGTACGGCAAACACCGCCGCATATTTACCGGCTATGTAGGTTGGTTTGTTATTGCTATTAAACAGCAGGTAGGCTATTGCCGCCGGTATAAGGCAGGCCAGCACAAAAAATTTAGAGAACAGTATAATCAGCGAACCAGTAAGTATCAGTGCCGTTTTTTTACTGAGGGAGTGGTGGGTTATTAACCCGTGCAGCAATACACCTAAACCAAATATCAGCAGGGGCTCTTTCATTACGCCACTGGCCCAAAACAATACCGATGGAAGCAGCATAACGGGTAATGCGAACAAGGTATTTTCGGGGTTGGTAAACCGGCTGATACTGTTTACCAGCAGCACCCACCCAACCAGCGATATAAAGCAAAAGAAGAGGATGTGTGCAAAGTAGGTTTTGAAGGTAACAAACAGTAACAGCGCATTCAGCCGGATGATGGTGCGGTTTTCGTTAAAGGGGGCTTCATCAAAATTGCGGTTCCAGTTTTTAAGGCGGCATACCGAGCAGCCCTTTTCGAAATATGTCTGGCCCAGTACCATAATTTGTCTGAATGCAGTGGGGTTGTTTTCTCTTATCTCGTGTAGGGTTAGTGCATCGTTGTAAAATTTATGTATGTCGTTGTTCTGAATGTCTTTGTAGTAAAAGGTATAAACCATCCAGATAAAAATGCCGGTGAGGAATTTTAGGTTAAAAACAATATGGGTTACATAAGGTTTAAAGCTGTTAAACTGTAACCGGCGGTAGCGGTGTATCAGCACATTAAAAACAATCAGGTAAAATAAGGTAACCAGTAATTCTTTCATGCAGCAACTAAAGTAATGGTTTTAAGGTATCTGCCTTAAACTGATTGAGGGGTAGATGCCGGTGTTTATAACCTGCTATGCAGCCCGTTGGTATTGTTTAATATTGCAGGGTAAACAATAAAATATGAAAAGTGTACTAAAACAACTGGGCATTAATGCATTGAACACCGGTACCAGTACCGGCAACAAATGGATTAAAGGAAAAGGTGAAGTAATAAAATCGTACTCGCCGGTAGATGGTAAACTGATTGGAGCAGTAACCGCTACTACCGAAAAAGAATATGAGCAGGTAATTGTAACAGCCCGTCAGGCATTTGCGGTGTGGCGTAACATACCGGCCCCCAAGCGCGGCGAAATAGTGCGGCAGATAGGTGATGAGCTTAGAAAATACAAGGAACCCCTGGGCAAACTGGTAAGTTACGAAATGGGCAAGAGCCTGCAGGAGGGATTAGGTGAGGTACAGGAGATGATAGATATATGCGATTTTGCAGTGGGCCTTTCGCGCCAGTTGCACGGCCTTACCATGCATAGCGAGCGCCCCAACCACCGGATGTACGAGCAATGGCACCCGCTGGGTGTGGTGGGTATTATATCGGCATTTAATTTTCCGGTAGCGGTATGGAGCTGGAACACCATGCTGGCCTGGGTGTGTGGCGATGTATGTGTGTGGAAGCCATCGGAGAAAACACCTTTGTGCGGTGTAGCCTGCCAGAATATTGTGGCCAAAGTATTTAAACGCAACAACCTGCCCGAAGGGCTTAGCTGTTTAATAAACGGCGACTGGAAAGTTGGCGACCAGATGGCAAAGGATACCCGTGTTGAACTTGTTTCGGCTACCGGTTCTACCCGTATGGGTAAGGCGGTGGCGCAAAATGTGGCGGCCCGTCTGGGTAAAACACTGCTGGAGCTGGGCGGTAACAACGCTATTATTATTACACCCGATGCCGACCTGAGCATTGCCATGGTAGCTGTAGTGTTTGGTGCCGTAGGTACTGCGGGCCAGCGTTGCACTACCACCCGCCGTTTAATTATTCACGAGTCGAAGTATGCCGAGGTGAAGAAACGTCTGGCGGCGGTATATAAGCAGCTTACAATTGGCAACCCGCTGAATGCTAAAAACCTGGTAGGCCCGCTGATAGATAAGCAGGCTGTAAACGCCTACCTGGATGCGATTGCCGCTGCTAAAAAGCAAGGCGGTAAAGTGCTGGTAGAAGGCGGTGTAATGACCGGTAAAGGTTACGAAAGCGGCTGCTATGTGGCCCCTTGTGTAATTGAGGCTAACAACGATATGCCTATTGTGCAACACGAAACATTTGCGCCTATACTTTACATTATGCCATATAAAACACTAGCCGATGCTATACATCTGCAAAACAATGTAGCGCAGGGTTTATCATCCAGCATTATGACTACCAACATGCGTGAGATGGAAGAGTTTCTATCGGTTAACGGCAGCGATTGTGGTATAGCCAATGTAAACATAGGCACCAGTGGTGCCGAGATTGGTGGTGCTTTTGGCGGCGAAAAAGAAACCGGCGGTGGCCGCGAAAGCGGCAGCGATGCCTGGAAAAACTACATGCGCCGGCAAACCAATACTATTAACTACGGCCGCACCCTGCCGCTGGCGCAGGGAATAAGATTTGATTTGTAACAAAAAAGCCTCCCGATGTTATCGGGAGGCTTTTTTGTATGTGTTATTTTTTTGCCGGTGCTTTACCGGATGAGGCCGCACCTTTACTGCTTTTTTTAGGTGCCGGTGCGCTTACATATTTTTTATTGGTAAGCTCTGTTTTAAGCGCCTTAAACTGCTTGCCTGCCGTTTGCTGAAAGAATACTCCCAGCGCCTTAAACTCATCGGGGTTGGTTTGGCAGCCCACCAGGTAATCCATAGTGCCGGTGTTATCACAGGGCTTGCCGCCGGTAAACGAAAATACATTGGCATCGGTGTAGCTTTTAGGGTCGAAATGATAATAGCGCAGGTTGGTGGCTTTAAAGCTTAGCTGTCCCGCTTTTATCTCTACTACTATATCGTACTTCACATACATCAGTCGTATGCTGGTGCGCGTACCACCAAAGTATTTAATAAGCCCCTGGCCTATTAAGCGGTTGGCACTGGGGTCAAGCGATTGCAGCGGGCGGCTATTTCCATAAGCGGCATCTACATCGTTTTTGTTTTTCTCTTTGGCTTCTACCGTAGGCTCGGTATTTTTTACGGTAAAAATACCGGTGTTGTTAGTGAACCACTTTTCTGCGGCTGCATATACATCAGCAGTTTTGGTTGTGCTTAGTTTTATGTTTTGCTGGTACCCACCAAGGCCAAAGTTGTTGCCGGTGGTTTGTGCATTAGTAGTTATAACTAACAGGCAGAATAGTAGTAGTAAGGTTTTATTCATTACATAGGGGTTGAGGTGCAATGGTAAAGTAATATTACGAAAATCGGGTGTTGTCTAATTTCGAATTGACTTTTGCCCAATATGTCAGGCTGAGCGGAGTCGAAGCCTTTTTGCTCTTATGTTCCTTCAACTGTGTTAAGGGTAGCATAGTATAGGAATAAAGCACTACTGAAAAATGTTATTGTATTTCTTGCCGTCTGCCAACTGCTGACTTAATCACGGGTCTACATCTACTACAATTACCACGCTTTTAAAGTCGGGCATGGTTT
>CAYREY010000020.1:30933-62651 GCA_964423405.1 uncultured Chitinophaga sp.
AATCACGGGTCTACATCTACTACAATTACCACGCTTTTAAAGTCGGGCATGGTTTTCATTTTGTCTATCACATTTTGCAGCGCCTGCTTTACACGGGTTAGCTTGCTGCTATCCAGGCTGCTTTTAATAAGCACCTCGCGTATATACAGGTTGTTTATTTTAGATATAAACGGAGTGCCCGGCCCCAGTACTTTACCCTCAACGGTACGGCGCAGTTCGTTGGTCATAAACAGCGATGCCTGTTCTATAACATGCACCTTGCTGTGCTTAAGGGTAACATCAATCAGCCGCACAAACGGCGGGTATTGAAACTGCCGGCGCATAGCTATTTCGGTTTGGTACATGCGCTTATAGTCGCTGGCCAGTACGTTATTAATAACGGGGTGCGCCGGGTTAGCGGTTTGTATTACTACTTTACCTTTTTTGTTTTTACGCCCTGCACGGCCCGATACCTGCATCATTAACTGAAAGGCCCGCTCATGCGCGCGGAACCCAGGGTAGTTAATCAACTGGTCGGCATTAATAATACCTACCAGGCTTACATGGTCAAAATCAAGCCCCTTGCTAACCATTTGTGTACCCACCAGTATATCTACCTCGCGGTTTTCAAACTCGGCAATAACCTTAGCATGGCCGTGTTTGGTTTTCATGGCGTCAAGGTCAAGCCGCGTTACCCGTGCCGAAGGGAACAGCTCGGCTATTTCATCTTCAATTTTTTCGGTGCCCGAGCCTACTATATCCAGGTCTATAGCGCCGCAACTTTTACATTTGGTTACTACCTTTTCGTAGTAACCGCAGTAGTGGCACTTAAGCTGGTTGCTGAATTTATGATAGGTAAGGCTTACATCGCAGTTTTTGCATTTGTATACGTAGTTGCACGTGCGGCAGGTTTGGTAGTTGGCAAACCCGCGCCGGTTTAAAAACAAAATTACCTGCTCGTTATTCTTTAGCGCAATGCTGATGTGGTCTATCATCAGCTCGGTAAAGCTACCGCGTATGCGCCCCCACTTGGTATCGTCTTTTATGTTGCCTATTTCAAAGCCGGGCATCTCTATACCACCATAGCGCTGCATTAGTTTTACCAAACCATATTTGCCGCTCTCGGCGTTGTATAACGATTCTGCCGCCGGTGTGGCCGTACCCAGTATTACCTTGCCGTTAAACATACCTGCCAGCATAATAGAGGCATCGCGCGCGTTGTAGCGTGGGGCCGGGTCCATTTGTTTCATACTGCTGTCGTGCTCTTCATCTACCAATACCAAACCTAATTGCTGGTAGGGTAAAAAAAGCGATGAACGCGCACCCACCACAATTTTGTATTCGCCGTGCAGTACCTTGTTCCATATTTCTACCCGCTCGTTAGGGTTAAACTTGCTGTGGTATATACCAACGGTGCTGCCAAATATTTTCCTCAGCCGGTTTATTATCTGCGCGGTCAACGCTATCTCGGGCAACAGGTACAATACCTGTTTGCCTTCGGCTATCACTTCTTTTATCTTCTCTATGTAAATATTGGTTTTGCCGCTACCGGTTACACCGTGCAGCAGTACAACGGCCCCTCCTAACCTCCCCGAAGGGGAGGAATCGGTTATATTTTTACTTGCAAAGTACTCGTTTATTTGTTGCAGGGCAATTTGTTGTGCGGTGCTAAGCTCGGGTACTTCTACCTCGGCCACCTGTATGTTGCCCAGTCGCGATACTTCCATTTTAAACTCAACAAACACCTGGCGCTTTACCAATGCCGAAAGCACTGCCGCGCTGCTTTTAGAAAGTTCCAGCAGCTCATTTTTGCGGATAAACTTTGCTTTGTGATGTAGCTGTGTAAACGCCAGCAACAGTTCTACCTGCTTAGGCGCACGTGAAAGATCTTCGTATAATTTTTCCAGCGCTGTGTCATCCTCATATTGCTCATTCAGCTTAACATAGGTTTCGGTGCGCGGTTTAAATTTCTCTACTATCTCTTCTGATGATATGGCAATACCAATATTGAACAACGTTTTAAGAAACGGGTACACGTTTTTCTTTTTCAGTAAATCCTGTACCTGTGGTATTTTTATTTCGCCCTGTGCGCGCAGTGCCTGCACAATTAAAAACTCATCATCGTTCAGGTTTTCAAAGTCGCCCTCGTAGCTTTCGTTGTAGCGTATTTTGGTTTCGCTGCTAAGTTTAAGGCCGCTGGGCAGGGCGGCGTTCATCACTTCGCCTTCGGTACACATGTAGTAGTTGCTCATCCATTTCCAAAAGCGTAATTGCATATCGGTTACAATAGCTTCTTCTTCGGCAATGGTTTCTATCAGTTTGGCTTCTACCGCAGGCTTGCGGTGGTGTATTTCTTTTACAATAGCCGAGTAAAACCGGTTTTTACCAAACTGTACTATTACGCGCTGGCCTACCTTTACAAACTGTACCAGATCTACCGGCACGGCATAGGTATACGCCTGCGGCAGAGCAAGCGGCAAAATAACATCTACATATGTAACCAGCGATGACACGCAGCCAAAATAAGAGATAATACTAAATTTGACATTCAAGATATTGTATGCGGGTACGCCTTTTACTTTTGTTGTTTTTGTTTTCTGCCGCTGTCAGTGCCCAGTATGTTACGGTTAACCAACCCATACCCGATGATGGCTCTACCGTTACTTTCGATTTGGTAGTAAGCGGCCTGCCAGCCGGTATCGGTACCACCTATGGTTTAGAGCAGGTATGTATTAACATGGACCACCCTTACGATGATGATATGGAAGTAAAGCTTCGGGCTCCGGATGGTACGGTAGTGCTGCTGTTTAGCCATGTGGGCGGCGATGGCGATAATTTTACCAATACTTGTCTGCGCGATGATGCCCCAACCGGCATTGCCGGCGGAACACCGCCGTTTACCGGCACCTATAAGCCAATGGGCGATATGGGCCTGTTTAATAACGGGCAAAACCCCAATGGTACCTGGACGTTGATAGTACACGATACCTATGCCTTTGCCGATGCCGGCTACCTGTACGGCTGGGGGCTTACGTTTGGCAACAACCCGGCTACGCCATTTGTATTTACCTCATCTAACCTGCCTATTGTAAAAATTAACTCGCACGGGCAGGGCATACCTAACGACCCTAAAGTGGAAGCCACTTTTACTATTACCGATAATGGCCCCGGGCAACGTAATTATGTAAGCGATACAGTGTACAGCTACCAGGGGGAAATACTGGTAGAGTTGCAGGGTTTTTCAGGCCCATCGTACCCTAAAAAGAACTACGATTTTGATTTGATAGATAGTGCGCAGAACAAAGTAAACGCACCACTGCTGGGTATGCCATCTGAGAACGACTGGATACTGAAAGCAGAGTACCTGGATATAAGCCTGATGGCCAACTCTATTACCTATGAAATGAGCCGCCGCATGGGCAACTATGCCCCACGCAGGCAATATTGCGAGGTAATGGTAGATGGCGAATATGTGGGCGTATATAACCTTACCGAAAAAGTAAAGCGCGATGCAGACCGCGTAAACATAGCCCGGCTTAACCCCGAAGATACTACCGGTGATGAACTGACCGGTGGTTATATTATTGAGATGAATATAAACGGCGACCCACCGGCCTGGACCTCGCAATACGATGCCATTAACACCGCTACCCATAACCATAATGTAGAGTTTAAAGAAGTGTACCCCAAGCAGGATGAAATTGCGCCACAGCAACATGCGTACATTAAAAGCTATGTAGATAGTTTTGAAACCGCACTGATGGATAATACTGCCGACCCACACACCTGGCGGAGGATGGCTTCGGAAAAATCATTTATAGATTTTCAGATAGCGAATGAGTTTAGTGCCAACTACGATAGCTATGGCCGCAGTACCTATTTGTATAAAGAGAAAGTAACCGATGGTAATAAACTGCATATAGGCCCCGTATGGGATTATGACCGCGCCTTTGCCGATGGTACCACACAAGGCTGGGTGTGGGATATAACCCATGGTGGCTGGCCGTTCCCTTTTTGGTGGAGCAAAATGAACAGCGACACGGTGTACCTTAAAAAGCTATGGTGCCGGTGGACTACTTTGCGTATGGGTACGCTTAGCAATGATTCGTTTTTTGCGTTTATAGATTCTACACATGCCCTGCTGGCCGAGTCTGCCGCGCGTAACTTTGAACGCTGGCCCGAGCTGGGCGTTACCGATTATAATGCATCAGTACAGCGTATTAAAGATTTTATGACTGAGCGATTAAACTGGATGGACGCCAACATAACCCCGCATGGTGCTATGTTGCCACAAGTAAGTTTAAACGACACCACGGCATGTGGCAGTGTAGTGGTAGGTGTAGATACGGCCACCAACCTGCATTACCGATGGAACACCGGCGATACGCTTGCGCATATTACAGCATCAAACACCGGCAATTATACTTTAAGTGTAAAAGATGATTACGGCTGCTCTGCTACTGCCCATGCACAAGTGGTAGTGCACCCACTACCCAATGCGGCATTCAATGCTACACAAACCGGTGTGAATGCGGTGTCATTTACTGCAACCAATACCGGTTATAATAGTTACAATTGGCAGTTAGGCGATGGGGCTGCAACAACGGGTGCATCTCCAATATATCTGTATGCCGATACCGGTAGCTATACCGTACAGTTAACCGTTACGGATAGCAATGGATGTGTAGCTACCGGTAGTAAAACAGTACAGGTATCACTCGTGTCGGGCATTGCTGTAAATACGTTGCAGAATGTACAAATACAGCCTAACCCATTTGGTAATTATGTACAGGTTATAGCACCGGCAGCCAACCAATCATTAAGTATTCAAGTAACTGATGTTACTGGCAGGTTGGTGTTGCAAGATGTTGTTACATCAACTAATAATTACATTAATACAACACCATTAAACAACGGCATATATTTTATGCGTATTGCCGATGCTATAGGTGGTGTAGCAGTATTTAAACTGATAAAGCAGTAGCGTTTACTCTATCACCGGGTGGCGTTTAAACTCTTTGGTTTCGTCGAATAATTTGCGGTAGGTAATGTGGCGCTTGGCCAGTTTCGCGCCCAGTATTTCGCAGGTGCGTATCATACGGGCGTTAAAATCGCCTACCCATACCAGCTCTATTTCGTCCCAGCGGTTCTTGTGGCGTACCACATCATCGGCGGCCATTACTATAGCGCCTTCTATGCCTTTTTTCTGGTGCTCGGGCACCACCCCGAAAATGATACCGAATATTTTGCGGTTGGATTTATCAAACGTTTTGTACCACAAAAACTTGAGCATGCCCCACAGGTTAAGGTTGCCATGTACGTGTTTAAACCAGCCATTTAATTCGGGTAGCATTATAAAAATGGCAATGGGCTCGTTTTTATAGTACGCAAACCAGGCCAGGTAATCTACCATTACGGGCTTAAAACTGTATATCAGTTTTTGGGCCTGTTCGCTGCTCATTTCTTTAAAGTTGGGTAAAAATTTCCAGGTGCGGTTGTAAACACTGCGAAAGTCTTCGGCATACTGTTTCAGCTTATCTTTTTCAATATGGCGGAAACTATAATCGGGGTTTTGGCGCAGGCGGTCTATAATTGCCTTGTAGCGTTCGGGGCGGGCATCGTTAATGCCAATAGAGTAGCTGTACTGCTGAAAATAATCTTTAAACCCGTAGGCTTCAAACAATTGTTTGTAGTAAGGCGGGTTGTAGTTCATTTGGTAAGTAGGCGGGGTAAAACCCTCTACCAGCAGCCCCCACCAGGCGTTGCGCTCACCAAAGTTGATGGGGCCATCCATCGCTTCCATCTTTCGTTCCTGCAGCCATGCTTTGGCGGCATCAAACAGCAGGTTAGCCGCCTGTTGGTTGTTTATACACTCAAAAAAGCCACAGCCACCTGTCGGTTGCTCTTCAGTTTCGGCGGTGCGGTGGTTAATAAACGCGGCAATACGGCCAATGGTTTTTTCGCCATCTGTCAGTATCCAGCGGGCACACTCGCCGTGCTCAAAATGCGGGTTCTTTTGTGGGTCGAAAACCTTGCGCACGTCCTGTATAAGGGGCGCTATCCACTGGCTATCGGCCTGGTATATATCGTGCGGAAGATGATAAAACCCGTTCTCCGTCCCTGTATCGCTAACTTCTCTAATTTTCATCATACAACAGCGTGAAGATACAAGTGCTATTGGTGTTTTAAAATTTTAACGCAAAACGAATAATTCGCTCACGCCACAGGTGTTTATTGGCCCTGTTTAAGCCGCCTGCTATTCAAAAAACCACACTTTACACAACAATGGTGAACAACCAATTGATTTAATGTGGTTTTTAGGTAATATTGCATCCGGTTTGGGTAGCCCCGGGCCGTAAAAATTTAATTCTACAAAATGACAGAAGTAAAAGTTCCTGCCTTAGCCGAATCTATATCGGAGGTAACCCTTAGCCGCTGGCTGGTTAAGGATGGCGATTATGTTGAGTTGGACCAACCACTATGCGAGTTTGAAACCGATAAGGCCTCTCAGGAGTTGCCTTCGCCGGTAGCCGGCATTATTAAACTGGTAGCTAACGATGGCGACGACCTTAAAATTGGTGCGCTTATCTGCAATATCGACGAAACAGCTGCCCGCCCCGAAGGTGCTGCCACTAAAGAAGCTGCCCCTAAGGCCGAGGAGAAAAAGGCAGAACCTAAAAAGGAAGAGCCTAAGAAAGAGGAACCTAAAAAAGACGAGAAGAGCTATGCTACCGGTACACCATCGCCGGCTGCTAAAAAAATACTGGATGAAGGCGGCGTAAAAAATACCGATGTAAAAGGCAGCGGTGTAAAAGGCCGTATTACCAAAGAGGATGCTATTAAAGCTGTACGCGATAAGGCTAATATGCCAACCCGCGAAGCCTTTACCCGCAACGAACGCCGCGAAAAAATGAGCCGCCTGCGCAAAACTATCAGCGAGCGTTTGGTGTACAGCAAAAACAGTACGGCCATGCTTACTACCTTTAACGAGGTAGATATGACCGCTATCAACAAAATACGCGAGAAATACGGCGATACTTTTAAGAAGAAAAACGAAGTAGGCCTGGGTATGATGAGCTTCTTTACCAAAGCGGTTTGCCTTGCCCTGGATAAATTCCCGAGTGTAAACGCTTCGATAGATGAAAACGAAATTATCTATCACGATTACGCCGATATTTCTATTGCCGTATCTACCCCTAAAGGTTTGGTAGTGCCGGTTATCCGCAATGCCGAATCGCTTTCGCTGGCGGGTATAGAAAAGAAAGTAAAAGAGCTGGCTATAAAAGGCCGCGACGGTCAGTTAACCATGGATGAAATGACCGGCGGTACGTTCACTATCTCTAACGGTGGTGTGTTTGGCTCGCTGATGAGTACACCTATCATTAACCCACCGCAAACAGCCATACTGGGTATGCATAAAGTGCAGGACCGCCCTATGGCTATAGACGGACAGGTGGTAATACGCCCCATGATGTATGTGGCCCTTAGCTACGACCACCGTATTATAGATGGTAAGGAGTCGGTTAGCTTTTTGGTAGCCGTAAAAGATTTTCTGGAGAACCCACACAAAATGTTGCTGGGTGCCGATCCGGTAGATTTGCTGCTGGATATATAACGTAGTAATGCCCCGGTGCAGATTACTCTGTACCAGGGCATACCAATCGTATGAAAAAATTATATTAGTTGTAAAGCCGGTAGCAGTACAAAATCTGCTACCGGCTTTTATTATTTAAGAATAACCCGCTGGGTTAATCTGCTATATTCTGTTTCAATGTTTACAAAATATAGGCCTGGTGCTGTGTTGTCCGCTTTCCATTCTACCGAGTGTGTTCCATTGTTGTAGTAAGCTGCTGCCGGTTGTGCAATCACCCTGCCCGATAAATCAGTAATAGTTATTTGAGTATTTGCGCTGCGGGTAAGGTTAAACTCAATATTTAACTGTGTGCTGAACGGGTTGGGGTAAATACGGGTTGTGAGGGCATCGTTTGTTTGTTCATCTATTCCCGATGGTGTTTCGGGGCTTAGGTCAAGCGACACTGATTCTGAGTTAAGAATTTCTCTGCCCGATATACTGGCGTCGTATTTTTGTACAAGTGCCACCAGTTTTATGCGGTTTTCGTTTTGGTCTATGGGTAGTGTATCGCTGTAGGTATAGGTGTATTGGGTGTTGTAAGGTATGCTGGCCGGTAAAATACCCGATGTGCCCCAGGTGCCACCCAACATAGTACGCACTACATTACGGTGAACATGGCCAACAATGGGGTTGCCTGCACCATAGTAAGGGTGGCCACTTACTGTGTTGTAATAGTTTACCTGGTCAAATCCGGTACCGGTTCCGGTTACACTGTCTTCTACTACTATCAGGTTCAAGCGTACATCGCCGGTTACATTGCCTTTAAAATCGGCTTCAACCACAGCAGTAAATATGCGGGTTACCGAATCCCAGGTTTGCGATTTTACAGATACCGCTACCGGTGTTACAACCTGTAGGCGTTCTATAACATCGCTTTCCCACAGCCCACGGTTTCGTTCTATAGTTCCGTTGCCATCAAGATCGTGCCTGTCTATAGTACCAGCCGGGTAAGATGTGATGAACTCGCTGTTAAAGTTATTGCTATATTCGTTTACCATACCATCGCTGTTGTGATGTGCCACCACTATAGCATTAGTGTAGTTGGAGGCAATATTGGCAGCGTTTACAAAACCATCTGGCGCAAACTGGCTCCAGGCTCCGGTTGCTTCTTCAAGCAGTACTTTTTTAACCGGTAATGCCGATAGTGTGTTTATGGTTGTGCAGATGGTATCGTTGCTTTTTTCCAGTTCTGCGTTGCCGTTGGTTTCTTTTATGGCTACACAGATGTCATACTGCCCTGGTGTGCTAAGGTCAGCTGGGGCAGTAAAGGTAAGGGTATCGCTAACACCAGTGGTTATGTTAAGCGATTGAAATGTTTGTACTACGGGAGTTTGCCCGTTTAGTTTATACTCCAGTTTAATCGAGGTTATCGGGCTGGTACCTCTGTTGGTTATTACACTCTTTATACTTGTTACGGTGGCAACGTCATACTCCGGAAGTAAAACAGCACTGGACTCACCATTAACAGACAGTAATGAGTAGATTCTAACATCATCTACAGCTAATCCCTCTGCCCACAAATTGTGGTCGTTGTGTCTGAAAGCAAGTTTAATGTTATTCTGTAAGTAGGCCGAAAGGTTAATAGTTACAGTTTGCCAGGTAGTGCCGGCTGCAAGGTCAAGCAGGTTGTTAAAACTAGCGCCGTTGTTGGTAGATATCTCCAGGTGAGCGGTAGAGCCGTAAGCCGCTGTAGTGTAATAACTGAAAGTAATAGCCACACCGTTATACGACGATAGGTTAAGTGTAGGGGTAATTAACCTGTCCTGATCGGCTTTGTTGGCATTAGTTGTGTTGTCGTCGTGTTTATCGTCGTTGCTGGCGGCGTATTTAGTGTGTGGGGGTATGTTGAAATACGAGCTGGCTAAGTTGTCGCCAAATTCAAAGCCGAAAGATGGGGTGCTTTGTGTGCGGGACCAGCCGGGGGGCAAAGTGCCCTGTTCAAAATTTTGTTGCAGTATAGTAACCTGTGCTGTTGCCCCTGTATATGCCAGTAGCAGTAACAGTAGCGTTTTAACCTTGTTTTTCATAACGATTGGTTTTGTGTTAGGTAATATTTCTTACACAAAAGTCGCCCGCAATGAGTGGCACAGACGGGTTATTGTACCAATGGCATGGTATATTGTATAAACGGCAGGGTTGTATGTATTAACTGCATAACAGCGGTTTTTATTGGCAGGCGGCGGGTAGTTGCAATACAGGGTTACTGCCCGTACAGAGCCAGAAACTCTTCTTTTTTGGTGCGGGATAAAGGAACCTGCTCACCGTTTTGCATAATAATATAGCCGCCTTCGCTTTTTACTATCCGTTTTATCAGTTGCAGATTGATGAGGTGCGATTTATGTGTGCGGTAGAAACCATGGGGCGATAGCAGGGTTTCTAATTCGCCCAGTTGTTTGGTTATTAGTACCTTTTCATTATTCGCCAGGTGTACGGTGGTATAGTTAGCGTCAGATTCGCACCGCACTATTTCGTTTACATGGTAAAAGCTAAGCCCGTCGCCATTGGGCAGCATTACCACCTGCGAATCGGGCTGGTAGGCTTTGCCGGCGTTCCGCCGTTTGGTTATTTTATCAATAGCTGCGGTAAGGTCTATGATGTTTACGGGCTTAATCAGGTAGTCGGCGGCCTGTTGCTTTAATGCCTGTAAGGCGTATTTGTCGTGCGATGTGGTAAACACCACGTCAAACTTGCGGTCGGGTAGTTTATCCAGTAGTTCTACCCCGCTCATGCCGGGCATCTCTACATCTAAAAAAACAATGTCGGGGGTGTGTTTTTTAATAGCCGAAAAACCGCTGATAGCATCGGCGCATTGTTCCTGTATGGTAATGTGTTTAAAGTTAGAGGATAGCAAATCTTCCAACACCAGTCGGAAAGCAGGCTCATCGTCTATTATTATGGCTTTCATTAAGCGGTGTTTCTTGTAGCTAAGCTAAAAAATGTAATTTGTCGGGCAATGAGTAAGGCCGAATCGTTTACAACGCTTACACCTGCCGGGGTGTTGCAGAAGATAAAAGCAGAAAAGGATGTAGCAGAGAAAATACGGCTACAGATATTTTTTTTACACAAGTATCCGGCTACCGACCGCAGTATAGCCTACCCCATGGCAATGCGTATTATTAAAACGGCCAGGCAACATAGTATGCTGGCCGAGTATGCTGCCGGTTGTCAGCTGGTAGCGATGTACCTGCTTGGCGATGGTGATTTTAAAAGCGCGTTAAAGTACATTGATGCCGGCGAAAAAGCAGCTATTGAGGCCAATGCCGAAGTTACCCTGGCTTCGCTATACCGCAACCGGTACATACTTAATATTATGCAGGGTAAAGTGCCCGAGAGTATTGATAGTATTACGCGCTGTATTGCTATAGCCGAGCGGTTGAACAATGAAATGATATTGATGACCGCCTATATAAACATAGCGGAGTTAATAGCCAACCATGTACAGGACTACCCACGCAGTATTGGTTATTTAGAGAAGTCGCTGGCAATAACCACCAAAAATAATAAGCCGTTTACACGCAGTGGTGCGCTTATTGCAATGGGTGAGATATATAACCTTACCGGCGAATTTGCCAAAGCCCAAAAAGTACTGGATGAAGCTTATAGAATTGTGCGCAAACACCAGTTGAAAGTACCCGAAACACGAGCGTTGTGTGCTATGGGCGGGTACTACAAAGCCACTAAAAAATATAAGCAGGCCCTGGAGCAGTTTCACAAAGTAGAGGCATTGATAAAGGAGATAGGCGAAGGCTCACTTGAACAGATTGTGTATTATCAATTGGCGCATATTTACTTTAAGCTTAATAACGTTGTTGCTGCGCGTAAATACATTCGTAAGTATTTGAAATTTGATAGTGGTAACCAAAGTGCCTATGAAAGCGTAAATCTTAAAATCCTTCAATCGGAGATGTTGGCCAAAGAGGGGCAGTACAAAAAAGCCTGGCAATATATGTTGCAGGCCCACGAAATTGCCGACTCGCTGTATAAAGACGACACCAAGCGCAAGATTGACATAGTAGCCAAAGCGCACCAGGCAGAAATTCTGGCAAAAGAAAAAGCTATAGCCGAAGACCACGCCCGGCAGCGGATGGATTTTTTGGCCAATATGAGCCACGAAATACGCTCGCCCATGAATGCAGTGCTGGGTATAGGCAATATACTGCTGAAACGAAATGCCGCCAACAGCAATACTGGTTATATAAAAACCATTATTTCATCATCTGAAGCGCTGCTGGAGGTGGTTAACGATATACTGGACATATCGAAGATAGACGCCGGTAAACTGAGTATAGTGCCTGAAGATGCATCGGTAGTTGATGTACTTAACGGGGTTAAAAATATATTTGAACATAAAGCTGCAGAAAAGGGGATTAGCTTTGATTGCCATATTGCTGAAGAAATAGCCAGCCGGTATGATTTTGATGCCCACCGGCTGCGGCAGGTGCTTATTAACCTGGCGGGTAATGCAATAAAATTTACTACCAGCGGCAGCGTACAGATAGCGGTTAGCCTGCTGAATAAAAAGCGCAACGCACATACCTTACAGTTTAAAGTAAGCGATACGGGTATAGGCATGAGCCAGCAGCAACTAACCAAAATTTTTGAACGATATGAGCAGGCTGATAAACTGACTACCCGCCGCTACGGCGGCACCGGCCTGGGGTTAAGCATATCCAAAAAAATAGTAGAGATGATGGGTGGTAAAATAACCGCGCAAAGCCAGGCCGGTAAGGGCTCGGTGTTTATAGTTGAGCTTAAACTTACACCGGTTTACACTAACCCGGCAAGTACAGGGGGCGATATTGATTTATATACCGGGGTTTTGAACGGTAAACGGTTTTTAATAGCAGATGACAATGCGGTAAACCTGTCGGTTTTGGGGCAAACTTTAACCGATTTACTACCGCAAAGTGTTGTAATTTCTGTTAATAACGGCGAAGAGGTATTGGCTGAGTTAAAAACGCAAACGTTCGATTTTTTAATAACCGATTTGCATATGCCGGTAATGAATGGAATAACTGCTGTAAATCACATAAAAAAGGACGGTAAACACCCGCAAATGAAGGTAATAGCGCTTACTGCCACCATTGCACTGGCCGATACCACACAAATGCAGAAAATGGGTTTTGATGCCTGGATGAATAAGCCTTACAAGGAGGCGGAATTATTTAAAACACTTTACACACTTTTATAGCAGAAATAAGAATCTTAAATATTTTAGCGCCTCAAAAATACGGTATGAGTAAATATAATGTTGTAGTGA
The DNA here is from genome assembly GCA_964423405.1 of uncultured Chitinophaga sp. GTDB lineage: Bacteria > Bacteroidota > Bacteroidia > Chitinophagales > LD1 > Bog-950. The sequence continues at coordinate 43,806 of CAYREY010000020.1, forward strand.
TAGGTTCGGGCCCCGGCGGTTATATTGCCGCTATACGCAGCGCCCAGTTAGGTAATAAAGTAGCTATTATAGAGAAATACGATGTACTGGGTGGCACCTGCACCAATGTGGGTTGTATCCCGTCTAAAGCATTGCTCGATTCATCGGAGCATTACCACAATGCCGAGAAAGCTTTTGAAGAGCACGGTATAACTACCAAAGGCCTGAATTTTGATTTTGGTAAAATGATTAGCCGTAAAGATGGCGTGGTAAAAGCCAATAACGACGGCATTGCGTTCTTAATGAAAAAGAACAAAATAGATACCTACTTCGGTACCGGTTCGTTTGTAAACAAAAACAAAATTGCCGTTACCAATGCCAAAGGCGAGGTAACCGAAATAGAGACCGAAAAAACCATTATAGCTACCGGTAGCAAGCCAACCAAACTGCCGTTTATTACTATCGATAAAAAACGGGTGATTACCTCTACCGAAGCCCTTACGCTTAAAGAAGTACCTAAACACCTGGTAATAATAGGTGGCGGTATTATTGGCGTAGAGCTGGGCTCGGTGTACCTGCGCTTAGGTGCCAAGGTTACCGTAATAGAGTTTTTAGATAAAATAGTACCCAGTATGGATGATGAAGTGGGTAAAGAACTGTTACGCGTATTGCGCAAACAGGGTATGGAGTTTATGCTAAGCACCAAAGTAACCGGTGCTACCACCAAAGGTAAAGAGGTAACTGTAACAGCCGAAAATAAAGCAGGAGAGAAGGTAGAAGTAAAAGGCGATTACTGCCTGGTAGCTGTAGGCCGTGTGCCGTTTACCGAAGGCCTGGCGCTTGAAAATGCCGGACTGAAAGTAGATGAAAGAGGCCGCATACCGGTTAACGATCATTTAGAAACTGCTGTGCCGGGTATATATGCCATAGGCGATGTGGTACGTGGCGCTATGCTGGCTCACAAAGCCGAAGAAGAAGGCGCATTTGTTGCTGAAACAATGGCTGGTCAGCACCCACATATTAACTACAACTTAATACCTGGTGTAGCCTATACCTGGCCAGAGGCTTCATCGGTTGGCGCTACCGAGCAGGAGCTAAAACAGAAAGGTGTGGCTTATAAGAGCGGTAAGTTTCCGTTCCGTGCATTGGGCCGTGCCCGTGCCAGCGGCGATTTAGATGGCTTTGTAAAAGTACTGGCCGATAAAGAAACCGACGAGATACTTGGCGTACACATTATTGGTGCCCGCGCTGCCGACTTAATTATTGAAGGCGTAGTAGCTATGGAATACCGTGCCAGCGCCGAAGATATAAGCCGCATGAGCCACCCGCACCCAACCTACACCGAGGCGTTTAAAGAAGCCTGCCTGATAGCAACCGACAACAGGCCATTGAATATGTAATACATCAACTAACAAAAGAGGCAGGTTTTATAACCTGCCTCTTTTGTTTTATAGATAACCTGATTTGTAAGGGAAAGTAAGTTTTGCCTTTTCACCCTTCGACTCCGCTCAGGGTGACATGGATGGTTAGCGCTTCTTGTATATTAGATTATTTTGTAGTATCAGTAACGTGATTAGTGTGCGATGTATTGTTTTTGCATACAGCTAGCTCTTTGAGCAGGGTGTAGTTTTTTTCTATTAATGCTTCTTTCTTTTTACGCGACCAGCCTTTTATTTGTTTTTCAAATGCGATAGCCTGGTCATATCGTTGGAATTGTTCAATAAACACTAATTCAACAGGACGGCGGGTGTATGTATAGCAGGCATTATTTATCCCGCTTTGATGCTCGGCAAACCTCCTTTCTATGCTATTGGTAACGCCTGTGTAGTATGAACCATCTGCACACTTTAGTATGTAAACGTATAGCATTCCGGTATTGACTATCATACAACTAAATTAAAAAGTTATGTCATGCTGAGCGGAGTCGAAGCACTGTTAGTTTAACTAAGCCTGCGCTTTATTTTTTATTTAACCAGTGTAATATTAGCAGGGTGGCTCACCGGTTATTTTGCTAATGCGTTATTAACCAAATCAGAAATTCTTTTATTTTCCCATCCGGAGGCCGCACCCCTCCAGCTTTTTTATTTAACCACATAACCACGCATGAGCACCACATCATCCATTGCGGGCGAAAACTTTTTTACCCGTACAGTAGTCCCGTTATTTCTTGTTTCTGTAACCCCCTTTTTTGCCATGCTGCTGTGGCATACCGCCGTTAACCTCGATGGCTCGTTCCTAAACCTGGGTAACGAGATACTAACCAAAGGCTTTTTTACGGTAGTAAACGAAGTGTGGTTCTCGCGCTTTTTTGGTACAGCCATAGCCTGGAAAATCATCGGCATATTTGCTGCCCTGCAATTGTTTTTAATGAAAGCCATACCGGCTAAAACCTTTACCGGTACTATTACCCCTATGGGTAACCTGCCCGAGTATAAAGATAATGGCCTTGCTTCATATATCATTACTTTTTTATTGTTCTTTGGTTGCTCGCTGGGCCTGCATTTGTTCGAGCCATCTATAGTGTACGAAAACTTTGGCGATATACTGGCGGCCTTAAACTTTACAGCGCTTGCGTTTTGTTTGTTCCTGTATTTTAAAGGGCGCTACTTTCCCTCTACCACCGATAACAGCCACACCGGTAACTTTATATTCGACTACTACTGGGGCACCGAGCTTTATCCGCGCATATTTGGTTGGGATGTAAAGCAGTTTACCAACTGTCGCTTTGGTATGACCGGCTGGGCAGTAATAGTAACCTCGTTTGCATTTGCGCAATACAAAATATATGGCACCGCCGATTGGTCGATAATAGTTTCTGCCGCGCTGATAGTAATATACCTGTTTAAGTTTTTTATATGGGAGGCCGGCTACATGCGTAGTATGGATATTATAGTTGACCGCGCCGGTTTTTATATCTGCTGGGGCTGTTTGGTATGGGTGCCATCGGTATATTGTTCGCCGGTGTTGTTTATGGTTAAGCACCCTGTAGGGTTGCCATTATGGGCTGCAGCATTAATTTTTATTGCCGGCCTTGCTGCTATTGGTATTAACTATTGGGCCGACCGCCAGCGCCAGGTAGTACGTGCTACCGGTGGTAAAACCACTATATGGGGTAAAGAGCCTGTGCTGATACATGCTACCTACACCACCGAAACCGGTGAGAAAAAACAGAACCTGTTACTGGCTTCGGGCTTTTGGGGTATCAGCAGCCACTTTCATTATATACCCGAGTTAGCCGCTGCATTTTTATGGAGTTGTGCTACCGGATTTAGTTACTTAATGCCGTTTTTCTATTTTCTGTTTTTATGCATACTACTTACCCATCGCTCGTTCCGCGATGAAGTAAAGTGCAGCAAAAAATATGGTGAGTACTGGCAGCAATACCGCAAGCTGGTGCCGTATAAAATTATACCGGGTGTAGTATAATATTATGAGCAAGCAAAAGTTATTCATAACCGGCGCATCGGGTTTTCTGGGCTATCATTTGCTGCATGTTGCGCAAAGGGAGTGGGAGGTATACGGCATAGCCAATACTCACCACATCAACAGCAGCGGCGCAACTATTATTAATTGCGATATACGTAATTACATAGAGTTAGGTAACTATATCGATGATATAGAGCCGGATGTTATTATACATGCTGCTGCCATATCCGATGCTAATTTTTGTCAGCAGAATAAAGACATAAGCTATGCCGTTAATGTAGAGGCTACAAAAAATCTGGCCGGTATAGCTGCCGATTATAATATCCCTTTCGCTTTTACTTCTACCGATCTGGTGTTTGATGGTAAACAGGGGATGTATAGGGAGGAAGATGATACAAATCCACTAAGTGTTTATGGTGAGCAGAAGTCTGAGGCAGAAGAGGAGATACGCAGTATTTATCCGAGCGCAACTATCTTCAGGCTGCCGTTTATGATAGGTGCGCCGGAGGCTGGCAATAGCAACTACCTGAAGAGTTTTTTACAGCAGATTAGCGATGGTAAAAAAGCCACATTATTTTACGATGAGTACCGCAGTGTTTGCGGTGCTAAAAGTATTGCGCGGGGTATGTTACAGTTATTGGGCACCGGTAACGAGTTACCATCGGTGTTGCATTTGGCAGGTAGCGAAAGATTGTCGCGTTATGATATTGGGTTGGCAATAGCTAAAGCATTTGGGCTTAGCGAAACAATGCTGCATTCAATGTCGCAAAAAGATTTACAGATGGCTGCACCCCGCCCGGCCGATGTATCGCTGGATATATCAAAAGCGGTAGCTTTGGGGTACAAGCCGGTGGCCTTAGCCGAAGAGCTAAGCGCTATAGCCGGCAATAAATATTTTTTGTGAAAGGGTTGTTAGGTATAGTTTTCCTTTTTGTGGTATCGGTAGCCTGTGCGCAAAGCACTGCGCCTTTGTTTCAGCCTGCACGCGTAGTATTTTACAATACCGAAAACCTGTACGATACCATTAACGACCCGCAGGTAAACGATGAAGAGTTTTTGCCATCATCGCGTAGCCAGTGGAATACAGAAAAATATACGCTCAAATTAAATCATACCGCTAAGGTGTTGGCATCGCTACTGGATACGATACAACCATTGGTAATAGGTTTAAGTGAAGTTGAAAACCGCCATGTGTTGGAAGACCTGATAGCACAACCGGCGCTAAGTAAATACAAGCTAAGTATTATACATCACAATTCGCCCGATGAACGGGGAATAGATGTGGCGTTGCTGTACAACAGCGATATAGCGGAAAGTGTATTTGATGCCACATTACATGTTGAGCTGGGCGATAGCGACCGCACGCGCGATATATTGTATTTTAAAGCCTACTTAACCGAAGAGTACCCGGTATGGTTTTTTGTAAACCACTGGCCCAGCCGCCGCACCGGTGCCGAAAGCGAAACGAAACGGTTAACAGCTGCAAATGTGTTGAAAGATAAAATAGATAACATCTACCTGGGTGAGCCTTACGCCCGTGTAATTGTAATGGGCGACTTTAACGATAACCCCAATGATAAAAGTGTTAAGCTTTTACAGCAACCGGTACCTAATGCCAACGCACCGGCGTTGGTTAACCTGATGCAGCCAATAGACCGTAACACTAATTTCTCGGTCCGGTATAAAGCGCAGAATGACTTGTTCGATCAGTTTACGGTATCTGCCAATTTGCTCGATAAAAGCAATCAGTATTTTATACGCAACAATCAGGCGTATATCTACGCGCCTGCGTGGTTGTTATTTAATCACCCTAAGTATGGGTTAATACCTAACCGCACCTACGCCAGTGGTAAATGGGTAGGCGGCTATAGCGACCACCTGCCGGTTTATTTTGATGTGGTGTTTAAGTAGCTTTATTCTGCCGGATATTCAAAATAATTCCTTTCGGTTTCGTAAAGCCTTACCTGCAGGTCGTACTTAGTATCTAACTTAGGGCGTAGCAGGTTGTATATTACTACGGTTATGTTTTCGCCGGTAGGGTTTAGCTCTTTAAACTCGGGGCAATCAAGGTTAAGGTTACGGTGGTCAAAGCGGTCGTGCACTTCATTTTGTATCAGGTCGCGCAGGTAGCCCAGGTCTATTACATAACCGGTTTCGGGGTCAATTTCGCCAATCACTTTTACATCCAGGCGGTAGTTGTGGCCGTGGTAGTTTTCGTTGGCACATAGCCCAAACACTTCTTTGTTTTTGTCATCGCTCCAGTCTTTACGGTACAGTCGGTGCGCGGCATTAAACACTACTTTGCGGTAAACGGCTACTCTTGGGTTGCTCATACAGTTTAATATTTCAGAAAGGCAAACATCCTTCTTCTTTTCAAGTAATCAAAATCTTTCTCCAGGGCATAAGCTTCGCGCTCAAATATTATGTACCGGTAGGCCTGGTAGTGGCTGCGGTGTTTGGCCAAGTGGTACAGGTAGTTTAGGCCGTAGATGATATAGAAAGGCAGTATCAGCAACTCCAGCTGTTGGCGGTGGTGTATGCGCTCGTGGTTTATCAGTATGGCATCGTGCCGCATCTCATCTGTTTTGATGAGTATAAACGGGTATATAGCCATAGCAGAGTAAGGCACTAAGCGGGTTATAAGTATCACTGTACATAATTAAACAAAAAGGGCCGCTCAACTGTTTGAACGGCCCTTCGGGTTATAGATTTTACATATTATTAATCAAACTGCTGGTACTCCCATACGGCAGTAACAAAGTAGTCGTTGTCTTCTATCCAGCCGTTGCTGGTAAGCAGGCATAAGCGCAGGGCATCGCCTTTGCTGAACGACCAGTTGGCCGGTGCTACAAACTCGTAGTACTGTCCGTTATCAATACTGGTGTAGTTGGTGCCCACAAAGGTAGGAGTAGGGTTGGTGCCGTTGGTTTGGTTTACACTAAGGCCAAAGGTAAAGTTACTTAAGTCGTTACCTCCACCCGAACTGAAGTCGGCTACGCGTACAACTACTTTTACCAACCGGCCATTGTAAGGAGCTACCCAGGTGTGGCGGTAGTTCATGTTGCCGTTAATCTGGTCGTCGCTGCCATCGCCACCCGGGCTTGCCATCCATATTTTATGGTTGCCCTGTCCGCTCCAGTTGGGCAGGTTAAAGGTATGGTAGCTGCTTTCGCGCATGTAGCCAAATACGGTGCCCTGTACCTCTAACTTTGCGTTGGGGTTGGTAGTGCCTATGCCTACATTGCCGCCGTTGTTGTAAATGTTGTTGCTGTTGGTTACCCATTCGGTGCCGTTCCAGTAGGTGGTATTGCCGGTGGCTGTACCGTTAGGCAGCAGGCCGGTGTTGCCAGTGGGGCCGGTTGGCCCTGTAGCACCTGCGCTGCCAGCGGGCCCCTGTAGCCCATCGGCTCCGGTAGGGCCTTGCGGGCCGGTGCTGCCTGCTGTACCATCGTTTCCGGCAGGCCCCTGCGGACCTGTTGGGCCTGTAGCGCCTCCGCCTGCACCGGTAGGCCCGGTTTCTCCTGCGGGTCCTGTAGGGCCTGCTGCACCGGCTGCTCCATCACTACCATTGGGGCCTTGTGGGCCGGTTGGCCCGGTGGGGCCATCGTTACCGTTGTTGCCGGCTGGTCCGGTAACACCCTGTGGGCCCGTAACACCCGTACTACCAGCCAGGCCGGCAGCACCTGTTGCGCCGGCAGGGCCTGTAATACCTTGTGGCCCGGTAGGGCCAGCGGGTCCGGCGTTGCTGTTAGCCGCATACAAGGCGTAAGGCACGCTTATCAGTTGTGTAGCGCCCATATCTGTAAAGGTGCCTGTGTTATTTATATCTACCTCTACCTGTAAGTATTTAGCGCCCAGCCCCCAGTTTACTACAGCCAGGTTGTTTAACTGGCCTATTTCCAGATTAACCAGGCCAAGCTGGTTGGTGGTGGTGGTTTGGGTTTCGGTAAACACAGTGGTGCCGGTAGCGCTGCCATCGTGTATGGTAAAGCGGAATTTTACCGCTGTGTTGGCCGTTACGTTTCCATTGGTGTTTCTTACTACAGTTTGATAATTCATGCGCTGTGGTGACTGGGCCGATGCCGAAAATGCGATGGCAAGGAGCCAGATAAGTACCAGAGTTATTTTTTTCATAGTGAGTTAATTTTGAGCTTACCTTATTAAGATACCCTAACGGGCTATTGTTTACAGGTAAATGTAGTAACCCTGGCCAAACATTCAGCAGATTCGTCCTAATATCCTTTTTTTAGTTTCCGGGCGGTTTCAGATGCTAAAAATGGCCTATAAATGAATGGGGTAGATAAGAGAGAAAGAGGGGCGTTGAGAAAAATATTTCACCATTTTTTTGATTTTTTCTTTGCTGATTAAAAACCTTTCATAAATTTGAGCAAGATTCACTAACCAATCTAACACATTAATATGCGTTTTTCTACCTTATTCAAGAGAAGTATTCTGTCTGCTGTAGTTGCAGTTTCTGCTCTTTCTACACAGGCGCAAGATCTGCACTTTTCGCAGTATTATACGCACGCTTCGTGGTTAAACCCGTCACTTGTAGGTAACTACGATGGTAGTTATCGTTTAGCTGCTATTTACCGTGACCAATGGGGTGCTGCTCTTGGTAAAAATGCATACCGCACTATTGGTGCCGATGTAGATTTCTGCTTGCTGGAAGGTTATCTGCGTACAGATAAACTTGCCATTGGCGTAGGCTTTTTTAACGACCGCTCTGGTGCAGCTGGCTTGTCTGTATTAAACGCAAACATCAGCGTAGCTTACCACAAAGGTTTTGGCAAACTTGGCCAGCACCGTTTAAGCATCGGCTTACAAGGTGCGTTCCTTCAAAAACGTGTTGAGGACCCAACCTTCGGCGATCAGTTCCAGGGCCACAACCAAACCCCACTTAACGCATCGGCCGAAAACTTTAGCCGTGGTTTTATTCAGGGCGATTTCAACGCAGGTCTTTACTGGCGTTCTAACTTTAAAGACAAAATAAAGCTGGGTGTAGGTTTTGGTGCTTACCACTTAATTACTCCTAAGCAAACTGTTGTTACCAACCAACAGACCGGCGAAACTGAAAAAGCAAGTGTTCTGCCACGTAAATTCAATGCAGATGTAAATCTGGAAGCTTTCCTTGATAAGAAAAACAAATGGTCACTATCTCCTGAGATTCTGGTAATGTACCAAGGTCCATTTATGGAAATACTACCTGGTGTTTCGGCTACTTACTACTTTAATACCGGTTTCCGTAACAACAACAGCATCAGCGCCGGCCTTCGTTACCGTTATGCAGGTGTTAGCAATGGTACCAGCGATGCAGTTATACCTATGATTAATGCAGAATTCCGTAACGTACGTTTAGGCTTTGCTTACGATGTGAACATCTCATCGCTTAAAACATCTACCAATAACCGTGGCGGTTTCGAAATTTCGCTTTCTTATGTTGGCGAAACCATCAAATCGTTTAAGGCTAACAAATCGCTGCCAAGCCGCAGATTTTAATTGTTGAGATAAAGAACTTAATACATTCTAAATAATTAAAAAACCTGCATCCACAGTGCGGGTTTTTTTTAAGAAACAGGAACATAAAACCTAACCCCGCATGAAGAAGATTTCGACCCTGACAATTCTTGCTTTCTTGCTAAGCATAACCATTGGTTTTGCTCAGGAGCACCGTGTGCGTTCAAAAAATTTTGGTACTGAATTAAAGATAGGCGACAAGTTTTATGCTGAGTCGTATTTTTATACGGCAGCCGAATACTACAAAGACGTAGTTCGTCAGGACTCTACTAACCGTTATGGTACTTTTTGGTTAGCCATGTCGTTGGTACGTGCCCGCGATTACGAAGGTGCTGAGACGTTTTTCCGCAAATTTTATAGCATTAAGCCTGGTGAAAAAACCAACAAAAAACGTTGGGATGAAGAAGATCAGAAGCTGTTCAATACAGGCGGTTTCTACTTCGGTCAGGTACTACACCGCAATGGCAAGTACGATGAAGCTATTGAGTATCTGAACAAGTTTTCTGCCCGTTATACTCCTAAAAACGAAACCGATAACCTTAAGAAACTGGCTGCGCTGGAAATTGCAGGCTGTGAGTTTTCAAAAACAGCTCCTAAAGCTAAAATTAAGATATACAACGCAGGTTCAGGTATCAATAAAGCTTATAATGAGTCGGCGCCTTATGGCGTAGGTGAAAGTGAGTTGTACTATACTTCAATGAAAGGCAACGCCAACAGCCTTGTGTTTGTTGAAGGGCCTAAATCGAAGGCTGTTTACCAGATAATGCACAGCACCAAAGAGGGTGAGACCTGGGGTGTTGGTAGCCCTGTAAACAACAAGGATATCAATGAAGATGGTTACACAGCCGGCAATGGTACTTTCAATAAAGACGGTAGCCGTTTTTACTTTACCAAGTGTTTGGAGGTAGATGATGACCGCCCGCTTTGCAACATTTTTGTTGCTGAGGCAAATAACGGTTCATTCAAAAATGTACAGCGTTTGCCAGAACCTATCAATGAGAAAGAAAAATACACTGCTACCCAGCCTACTGTAAGAACATCGGAAGATGGAATGGAAATTGTATATTTTTCTTCAGATCGCCCAGGTGGTCCAGGTGGTATGGATATTTGGTATTTTATCCGCACTTCAGCAGGTGAATACAAAGGTCCCAAAGTACTTAAAGGGCCTGTTAATACGCCTGGCGATGAGGTTACCCCTTTCTTTGATGATAGCACCCGTACCTTATACTTTAGCTCAGAGGGGCACCCGGGCTTAGGTGGTTTCGATGTATTCAAAAGTACAGAAGGTACAGATCTTAGCTGGGGCGATGTGTCGCACGTTGGCTACCCTGTAAGTACCGGTGCCGATGACTTGTACTACTCACGCAGCAGCGACCAATCGAATGGTTTTCTTGCTTCTAATCGCGAGGGCAGTGTTCCTTTGAACGGTATTAAAACTGCATCGGATGATGTGTTCTATTGGACAAATTTCCGCTATGCTGTTAAAGGTTTAGCATTTAAAGAAGGCGAAACCGAAGGCGGTGCTTTGGCCGGTGCTAAGTTTAACCTGTACCGCAAACTTGAAGATGGAACCAAGGTATTGGTGGGTGTAGATTCTATGCGTACTGATGGTTCTTATTTCTTCAAACTTAACCCTGAAACAGATTATGTAGTAGAGGTTGTACGCGAAGGTTTCCAGCCTAAAATAGAGAACATTACTACCAAAGGCCTTCCTGATGAAGATACAATCAACAACAATATAGTTATTCGTAAAGCTATGTACACTGTTAAAGGTTTGCTGAGCGAAGAGGGTAAAGATGCTAAACTGAATGATGTAAGCGTACAGTTGATAGAAGTATCGCCAAACGGTATGGAGAAAACTGTTTACTATATGAAGAGCGATCCATATTACTATTTTGATGTAGATTTTAATAAGAACTACAAACTGGTGTTTAAGAAAGATGAGTACTTTACCAAAACTGTTGACCTAAGCACATTTAACCTTGGTCAGATAGACACTATCCGTAAAGATGTATCGATTGCCAAATTGGAGCTTAACAAAACCTATACACTACAAAACGTATTGTATGAGTTTGGTAAATCTACCCTGACAGAGAACTCTAAACTAGTGTTGGATAACCTGTATCAGATAATGGTTGAAAACTCTGCCTTTATAATTGAGCTTAGCGCGCACACCGATGCAATTGGTTCGGATGCTGCTAACCTGAAACTATCTCAGGCCCGTGCCGAAAGCTGTGTTAACTACCTGATTGGAAAAGGAATTGCTAAGGATAGAATGGTGGCAAAAGGTTATGGCGAAACCAAACCTAAAGTGCCTAATACTACCGAAGATGGCAAAGATGACCCGGCTGGCCGTGCTATCAACCGCCGTACAGAGTTCCAGATCATTGGTCTGAAGAAGGCTCAATAAATTGACAAACAACAACAATAAAAAAGGCGCATCAAGCGCCTTTTTTTATTGTTGGTATCGATACCTGCCTTTAAGTTTAATTGTTAGCGGGTGTTTCGGATTTTACAGCCTGTATAAGTATTAAACCCCAGCCGGCAATAAAGAAAAAGCCGCCTATAGGTGTTATTGGCCCCAGTATCATGGCTGGTATATGTGTAAGATCGCGGGTAGCCAATAAATACAACGAGCCAGAGAATAGTAATATACCTAGTACAAAGCAGATGGCCGCATTGCGTACCAGCTTTGAATGTTCGCGTTTGAGGTAAACAGCGCACATAAACAGTGCGAGTGCATGATAAATCTGATATTGAACACCCGTATGCCATGTTTCGATTAGCGCAGGTTCAATCAATTTTTTTAAGCCGTGAGCGCCAAACGCCCCCAGCGCTACGCCTGTAAGGCCGGCTACAGAAGCTGCTATAAGAAATCCCTTTTGCACAGTTGGTAGTTTATAAGTGAATGGATGGTGCGAAATAAATGAAAATAGCTTTGCGTTAAGTCACATATTATGCAAAAGTTCAAAATACCGCTTATTGCGGCGGGTGTTATAGTGTTAGCCATACTACTGTATTTTCTGCTGGTTAAGCCATCTGGCGTGTACAGGGCCGTGCCTACATCATCGGTAGCTGTAATAGAAACCGGTGACTGGAATAAGCTTAAACTGCGACTGAGTAATGTAACCGGCAACGCGCTAAAACAAACCTATGCTTTACAAAAATTACTTGCGCAGCTAGATGTACTAAACAAGCTACTGGATGGCAACACGCAACTTAAAGAGGTTGCCATTTCGGGCAAGACAATAGCCTCGCTTCACATAACCTCTGCCAATAATTTTGATTACTTATTTATATCCGACGTAGGGAGTGTGAGCGATAATACGCTCTTAAACTATTTGCAAGCATCACCTGCTGTAAAAAAGGTAGGGGTACATGTTTACCGCAACCAGAAAATAATTGATATACAGTTGCGTAATGGCAATCAACTTAGCTTTGGTGTAAGCAATGGGATTATGGTTTTAAGTGCTACCACTTTTTTAACCGAGGCTGGTATTGCTGCGCTGCAAAGTGGCGATAACCTGGCCAGCGATGAGGGTTTTAAGGCAGTGCGGAAGCCAACATCGGCGGATATAAACCTGTACTTTAATCCGGGCAAGGCCGATGTTTTTTTTCCTGTAGGAGTAAAACCTGATAGAGCGGCGCTGCTTGCTGATATAAAAAAAACCGGTACGTGGGGGCGGTTTGATGTAAGCTTAAACGATAATCAAATACTGGTAGATGGCGATGTGTGGACAGGTAGTGAAAGCCCTGCTACAGCAAAAAAAATACTGGACAGAGATTTGCCCGGACAGATACCCGCCAACGCTGCATACGTAGAAATTAGCCGGGCCGATACCGGCGGTAATGCTATGATAGCGCCTTATTTTGCCGGATGGGTTGGCGATGCAAAAGCATTTGTAGTAATGGAGCCATTAAAAGAGGATTTTGCCGCGCAAAATATGTTTGTAGTAAGTGTGCGTAATTCTGCTAAGGCACTTATTGGTTTAAAAAAGATGATAGCTGCCGATGGCGGGCAGCCTTTGCCGGTTGATACATTTTTGGGTTATGAAATATATAGCCTTACTGATGGCACGGTAATAAACCAGTATTGGGGCAATAGCCTGGTAACGTTTGATAAAGCCTGCTTTGTGGTAACCGATAAGGCGGCCATATTTACCCCTGGTGCCGACATGCTTAAGCTGGTGCTGGAGAAAATTGCCAACGGGCAAACATTAGATAAGGATGCTGTATTTACCGCAACAGGCTACAAGCAATACGGCCAGAACACATCTATACACTATATGAACATGCAGTACAGCAGCCTGATGGTTAGAGGGCTATTGAACGAGAACTCAACTATACCTGCATTTTTAAATGAGTTTGGTAATGTGCTGCTGGTAACCAACCATACTGACAGTAAAACTTCGGTACATATTGTTATGGCGACAGGAGGGGCTGCTAAAGCACAGGCAGGTTTGCTGTGGCGTACCGCACTGAAAACTACATCAATCTATCAGCCGCAGGTAATACAAAATGCAGTATCGGGTGAAAGCGAAATATTTGTTCAGGATACAGCCCATAATGTTTATCTGTTGAGCCAGTCGGGCGCAGTGTTATTTAGTAAGAACATAGGCGAGCCTGTGGTTGGTAAGGTGCATCAGATAGATTATTACAACAATGGTAAGGTGCAGTACATTTTTAATACTACAGGCCATGTATATGTGCTGGATAGATTTGGCAATGATGTGGCCTCTTATCCGTTGCGGTTAAGTGCACCTGCTGCCAGCGGAATGGTGGTAAACAACAATGCCGGTAATACCCGCTATTACGTACCTTGTAGTAATGGAAACATTTATGGATATGAGGCTAATGGTAAACCTTTGCCGGGCTGGAGCCCTAAAAGCGGTGTAGGGCCGGTACAGCAATTAGAATGTATTACTACCCCTAAAGCCGATAATATACTGGCATATACCAGTACCGGTAAGTTATATCTGTTCGATAGCCGTGGGGGGAGCAAGTGGACCATAAGCAATGTATCGGCTGATAGCAAACCTATATCTGTTGTAATGCTGAGTAACGATTTTAAAGTGCTGGGAACTACAGGCGCACAATTAATTGAAGTAGCAGCTGATGGAAATGAAAATGTGCGACAGTTGATAGATAGCGCATCGGTGTTATGTGCTATTGGCACAGGCGATACTACCTACCGTTACTACTACAGCACCGGTGGGCAGATACGCGCCTATGATGAGAACGATGTATTTGTAGGTGCTACCAGCACAGGGGCAACTATTACAAACATAGCAGCACTTAACTGGAACGGCCAGCAATACCTGCAGGTAAGCGACACAAGCGCCGGTAAACTATGGCTATATGACACTGCTTTAAAACCGGTAGGCGAATTTAGCTATAGCAATGCTGTAGCGGCTACGGTGGCTGATCTGTTTGGCCGCAAAGAATGGATAGCTGTAACAACCGATAAAGCGGCGAGTGTATCGTGCTACCGGATTAAGTAACTGCCGGTAGCTATAAAATTAAAGGGCCGATAGATTTTTCTATCGGCCCTTTAATTTTATATAGTATGCTTACGCAACCTGTTCGGCGGCGCGTTTAAACACCAGGCGCTCTCTTTCGGGGCCGGTAGAAATCATACTAACTTCGGTACCCAGGTATTCTTCTACAAACGACAGGTAACCAAGGAATGTCTCAGGCAGGTCGTCGTAGTTGTTGAAGTTGCGCAGGTCGCTTTTCCAACCGCAGAGTTTATGGTACACCGGGTCGATAGTAGTATTGGCCAGGTCGTACGGTATTTCGCGGGTTGTTTTGCCATTAATGGTATAGTCGGTGCAGGCTTCTATTACTTCAAAGTCGTTCAGTACATCGGCTTTGGTCATAGCTATCTGCGTTACGCCGTTAATCATAATGGCGTATTTAAGTGCGGGCAGGTCTATCCAGCCACAACGGCGCGGACGGCCTGTAGTAGCACCAAATTCGCCACCTACTTTGCGTATCATCTCTCCGGTATCGTTCAGTAGCTCGGTAGGGAAAGGGCCGCTACCCACGCGGGTGCAATATGCTTTGGCTATGCCTATTACCTCTTTAATTTTGGTAGGGGCTATACCCAGGCCGTTGCAGGCACCCGATGTGATAGTGTTAGACGATGTAACGTACGGATAAGTACCAAAGTCTATATCCAGCATGGTACCCTGTGCACCTTCGGCCAGTATGGTTTTACCTTTGGCCAGTTCGTTGTTCAGGTAGTACTCGCTGTCTATCAGGTTCAGGCTGCGTACAAAGTCAATTGCTTCCAGCCATGTTTTTTCGCTCTCATCCAGGTTAAACTCAAAATCGTACATCTTCAACAGGTTCAGGTGTTTTTCCTTTACGCGGTTGTATATCGATTTGAAGTTATCGGCCAGTATATCGCCTATACGCAGGCCGTTACGGCCGGTTTTATCCATATAGGTAGGCGATATGCCTCGCAGGGTAGAGCCTATCTTTTCAGTGCCTTTGGCAGCCTCGCTGGCGGCATCCAGTATTTTATGCGTAGGCATAATCAGGTGTGCCTTTTTAGAGATGAATAAGCGTTTGCTTACATCTACCCCCATGCCGGTAAGGTTCTCTATTTCTTTTTTCAGCGTAACCGGGTCTATAACCACACCGTTGCCAATAATATTCATGGGCCGCTCCTGCAATATGCCAGAGGGTACGGTGTGCAATACGGTTTTTTTACCGTTTATAACCAGGGTATGTCCTGCGTTTGGCCCGCCCTGAAAGCGTGCAATAATGTCGTATTTAGGGGCCAGGTAATCAATTATTTTTCCTTTGCCTTCATCGCCCCACTGAAGGCCCAAAAGTATGTCAACTGCCATTACGGGTTAAATTATATACTAACGTTTTCAATAAATAAAAAATCAAAAAACACAGGCTGCTAAAAACAAAATTCCAATGACCGGGCCATTGGAATTTGCCGTTATGTAGTACCTGTTATTATTTTCTTACTGACCTCCTTTCAAAAAGGTAATAGCCTCTTCTTCGTTTGCTTTAACTACAAATGCGCCGCCCAGTTTGGTCATTTGCAGTAGTTTGGTCATCTGCTCGGGTAGTGAGCACAGTGCCACTTCGCCACCGGCATTGCGTGTTTTAGATACTGCGGTAAGCAGCATACCCAAACCGGTACTGTTTATAAACTTCATATCGGCCAGGTTAAACAATACTTTTTTGTTGCCGGCTTCTATCACCTGTTTAATCATTTCCATTACAGGCGCATTGCTGTGCTCGCCCAGCAGGTTACCTTCTATGTAAATTACCAGTACGCCGTCTTTAATTTCGTTCTTCATTTGTTTGTTTTTATACAGTTAATGGTGTATGATGGTTTAGTTTAATACTGCTTCGGTTGTTTCTTTTTTGCCGTTTTCCAGTTCACGCTGTTTTTGGCAGCTACCGCAAATACCGTACATGTTAAGCGAGTGGTGCGTAATTTTAAAATTCAAAAGTTCGCCCATCATGCTTTTAATGTTCTGTATCCTCGGGTCGCAAAATTCAACTACTTTTTTACAATCTACACAAATAATATGGTCATGCTGTTTATAACCGTAGCTTTTTTCGTACTGCGCCTGGTTTTTGCCAAACTGGTGCTTTTTTACCAGGTCGCAACTTACCAGTAGCTCCAGCGTGTTGTATACTGTAGCACGGCTTATATTGAATTTCTTCTTTTTAAAAAAGTTATACAATGCCTCGGCCTCAAAGTGGTCGTCGCGTTTATATATCTCTTCCAGTATGGTATAGCGTTCGGTAGTTTTGCGAAGTTGTTTCCGCTCCAGGTAGGCGGAAAAAATATTCTTCACTTCTTCAATAAGCTCTTCGCGGTTTGAGTTCACGTTCGAAAATAAGGGCAATTAAACAAAAAGCAAATATAGCTATAAAATGGTGTGGAAAACACCCCAATGGTTTGTAGCATACCAAATGGCTAAAACAAGCCCCGGTTTCCGTTTTTGAGAGGGGAGACCGAAAAAAAGTTAAAATGAGTTCCCTGTTTTTTTAACTTCATACTACCTTTTTGCGTAACACACTTTAATGAGGTTTTTTACCCGGCTTGTTTTATTGGTTACCAGCCTGTTGGCTACGGGGCACCTTTTTGCCCAGTCGCCCTACGATGATGAGGTATGCCTGGATAAAACCGTAAAACAGCTAAAGCAGGAAGAGCAAAAGAAAAAGCTGATGAAAGGGTTGGATAAAACCCTTATCTACATATCGTACCTAAGCTATAAAGACCGCACCGTTGACCGCCCGCTGAAAGGCATACCCGAGTTTGAACCCTATGCCGGTATGTTTGTACGCAATATAGATATACAGGTAATAGACCCTTATGGTGTTACTATAGAGAAGCCGTACAACGACCACTACAACAAGTTTCAGAAATTTGCCAACCGCATACAGATAAAAACCAAAGACTGGGTAATACGCAACGAGCTGTTGTTTAAGAATGGCGACAGGGTAGTACCGGTGCTGTTTGCCGATACCGAAAAGAACCTGTGGGGGCGCAACACCTTTAAAGATGTGAAGATTTTTATGCGGCCGGTAGAGGGTAGCGAAACACTGGTAGATGTGGTGGTGATGGTGCAGGATATGTGGAGCTGGAGCCTGAACACCAGCCTGGAGTACAACAAGATTGCCGCCGGTATTCAGTTCAAAAACTTTCTGGGGTTGCCGCAAAGTATATCGGCGTGGGCATCGCTTAATTACCGTAAAGATAACCTGTGGAGCGTGTATGGTAACTATAGCTACGATAACATCCGCAGCTCGCATATAGATGCACGGGTATCATACATCTACAGCAATTTCAGCAAAGGCGGCACTATCCGTATCCGCCGCGATTTCTTTTCGGCCAACAGCCGCTGGGCCGGCCACCTGAAAGCAGGCCTGTTCCGCGAAAGCAACTCGCTGCCCAATGCCTTTGGGCCCAGCATACCTACCAATGTATTTTATAACTGGCAGGATGTATGGTTAGCATCATCGCATAAGTTACCCGGCAGGCTGGGAAAGAAATACGATTTGCTGCGCTTTATTCTTTCGGCACGTATGTACCGCAGCAACTATACCTCGCGGCCTTTCAGGCGCAGTGCCGATGGCGCGCAAACGTTTATAGACCGCACGTATTTTTTAGGCAGTATTGGTTTTGCCAACTGGAACTACTACGTAGATCACTCGGTGTATTACCTGGGCCAGGCCGAGTACTTTAGCCGTGGTTTAAACGGCGCGCTTATACTGGGGTTCGACTATGATGAGGAGTTGCAGAAACGCTTTTATGCAGGCCTGCAAATGGAGTATGGCAAGCACATTAACAAGGTAGGCTACTACAACATCCGTGCATCGTACGGTGGCTTTACCAAAAAGAATACCTACCAGCAAATCCTGTTCCGTATAGAGCAGAATTTTTATAGCCACGCTATTAAGCTGGGCCCTAAGTTTATGATGCGCCAGTTTATATCGGTAGGTGTTAACATTGGCTTTAACCGCCCGCTTGGTAAAGAACTGGTACTGAATAACAGCAGTGGTATGCGGGGTATTTATACCAACTATATACGCGGCACCCGCAACTATGTGTTTAACTTTGAGACCGATGTGTACCCTACCTTTAAAGTGCTTGGGTTTACCAGCAGCGTGTTTGCCTTTGCCAACCTGGCTATAACGCAACAGGGCTCTATGAGCGAGTTTGAGTTAAAGCAGGGCTATGGGGCTGGCTTACGTTTACGCAACCTGGGGTTGGGTATTGGTTCTTTCGAAATTATGTTTGCTTACTATCCGGGCCTGGGTGTACCTAACATGAAACCATGGACCATAGCGGGCGGCTTTGAAAACAACCGCGCTGTATTGCCCGAAAACCTGTTTCTGCCTACTATACTTAGTGCCGAAGGGCAGCCTTTGTTAAGTGATTAA
>CAYREY010000021.1:0-16598 GCA_964423405.1 uncultured Chitinophaga sp.
CAGGACCGCAGGGCGCTACCGGTAACAATGGTGCTGATGGAGCAACCGGTCCGCAAGGGGCTTCCGGTTTACAAGGGCCTACCGGTGCCGATGGCGCACAAGGACCAACAGGGCCACAGGGCGCTACCGGTAATAACGGCGCAGACGGTGCAACCGGTCCGCAGGGGCCTACAGGTTTACAAGGGCCAACAGGTGCCGATGGTGCACAAGGGCCAACAGGTGCCGATGGTGCACAAGGGCCAACAGGTCCGCAGGGCGCTACCGGTAGCAATGGTACAGATGGAGCAACCGGTCTACAAGGACCAACAGGCCCGCAGGGAGCAACCGGTAATAATGGGGCTGATGGGGCTACCGGTCCGCAAGGGGCAACTGGCTTACAAGGGCCTACCGGTGCCGATGGTGCAACAGGGCCACAGGGTGCTACCGGTAACAATGGGGCAGATGGAGCAACCGGTCCGCAAGGGGCAACTGGCTTGCAAGGACCTACCGGTGCCGATGGGGCGGAAAACGCCTGGTCGCTTACAGGTAATGCTGGCACCACTACGGGAACAAACTTTATAGGAACAACCGACAGTACAGCACTATCTATAAAAACCAATAACACAGAAGCAGTGCGTGTGTTATCAACCGGCTCGGTAGGTATTGGTACCAGTACACCTTCTACCCGTTTACATGTTTACCATGCTACGAGCGATGCACTTATACGGATAGAAACACCTACCAGCAGTAATGAAGCACGGCTTGAGTTCTGGAAATGGAGTAGCATATATGGAGCAGCAGTAGGTTTTTACCCGGGTACCCCTGACCTGCGTTTGCGGACATTGCAGGCCAGCGATGTGATACTTGAACCTAACTCAACCGAAGTAATGCGTGTGCGTAGCAACCGCAGGGTCGGTATAGGTACATCTACCCCCGATACTACTTTACATGTAGCAGGCTCCATTAAAATGGTAGATGGCAACCAGGGCACCGGTAAAATAATGGTTAGTGATGCCAACGGTATTGGTATATGGACCAGTAGTGCCGGCATAGTAAACAGCAGCGCCTGGGGCCTTACCGGCAACAGCGGTACCACCGCAGGCACCAACTTTATAGGTACCACCGATGCGGTGGATTGGGTTATAAAAACCAGTAACAGCGAGCGGGTGCGTGTATCATCATCGGGTAATGTGGGTATAGGTACCAATAACCCATCGGCTGCCAAACTAACTGTATCGGGTGGCTTCTCATCGGGCGATAACACTAATACAGTGGCTACCTCGGCTGGTGCAATAGGGTCAGACAATACAGCATCGGGCACTTTTTCATTCGCTACCGGCCAACATAGCCGTGCTACGGGTTTCACCTCTGTAGCCATGGGCCTTAACGATACAGCATCGGGCAATCAATCGCTTTCGATAGGCGGCACAGGCAATACCGCAGGCAATAACTACGCTGTAGCCATTGGTGGTTCGGGCAACAAAGTGAAAGGCGATGGCGCTGCGATAGTAGGCGGCTATACAGATAGTATAACCGAGCGGCTATCGGTAATACTGGCCGGTGAAAATAACGTAATTACCAACCTACGCAGTGTGGCGTTTGGCTACAACAACCGCAGCACGGGGCAGATGAGTATAGTAGGTGGGACCACCTCGCTGGCATCGGGCAACAACAGCATTGCCATAGGCCAAAACGATACTGCCAGCGGCTCTGCATCGGTTGCATTGGGGCGACGAAACCGCGCAGCAGGGTCTAACTCGTTTGTGGCAGGTTCTACCAACTATGCCTCGGCCAACCAGGCGGTAGTATTTGGCAATAACGATACTGCTACCGGTTCCAATACATTTATATCGGGGTATAACAACTATGCTACACAAAATGCTTCGGCTATACTGGGTGGTAACAACAACGATGTAACAGCACAGAACGCTATAATAGCCGGTGGTAACAACAACACGGCAGCAGGTACCAACTCATTTGTATCGGGCTATGCCAACTATACATCGGGTGGTCAGTCGGTAGTATTTGGCAGCACCGACACTGCACTGAACAGCAATGCCGCCGTATTTGGTATCAATAATAAAACAACCGGCGCCAACTCGTTATTGGCAGGCTCGGCCAACTATGCCACAGGCAGCCAGGCTGTAGTAGTTGGCAATAACGATACTGCTACCGGCTCCAATACATTCATATCGGGGTATAACAACTATGCTACGCAAAATGCATCGGTAATAGCAGGCGGGCATCATAACACGGTGTCGGCGCAGAACGCTGCTGTGCTGGGTGGTATGTACAATACGGTAAGCGGATTTAACGCTGCGGCACTAAACCAGGAGAATAAAGCAACCAGCAATAACTCGATAGCAGGTGGCTATCAATCGCTGGCATCGGGTAATATAAGTTTTGCCATAGGCTACCGCGATACAGCAACGGCACAGGGTGCGTTTGCAACCGGTCAGGATAACAAATCGGGTGGCAACAACAGTTTTTCTGCCGGCTATAGCAACCTGGCAAGTGCATCGGCGGCAACTGCCTTTGGCGATAACAACGAAGCTACCGGCGGTTCCTCTTTTGTATCGGGTAACATTAACGTGGCATCGGGTTCTATGTCTGTAGCTTTCGGGCTTGCCGATACCAGTTCGGGCTATGCATCGTTTAGCATAAACCGCGGCAATGTTGCCAGTGGTAATCATAGTATAGCTATGGGTAGCTATAATACAGCAGCATCGTTTGGTGAGTTAGTAGTAGGTAACTATGCCACCACTTACACGGTAGGCAGCAGTATCGGTATTAACAACGCCGACCGTGTTTTTAATATCGGTATTGGCAGCTCCACCTCATCGCGTGCCGATGCGTTTACCGTGCTTAAAAGCGGCAATGTAGGTATAGGCAGCAACACACCAGCAGAAAAACTGCATGTGGTGGGTAAAATACGGATGGTAGATGGCAACCAGGCCGCTGGTAAGGTAATGACAGCAGATGCCAACGGTACAGCTACCTGGCAAACCCTGCCTACAATAAGTGGCCCTACAGGAGCTACCGGTGCAACCGGTTCTACAGGTGCCGCCGGACCTACTGGCGAGCAGGGTGCAACAGGCGCACAAGGACCTACCGGTAGTAACGGAGCCACCGGCGCACAGGGGCCAACCGGTGCCGATGGTGCACAAGGACCTACCGGCCCGCAAGGGGCCACCGGTGCCGACGGCGCTGCAAACGCCTGGGGCCTTACCGGTAACAGCGGCACTACTGCTACTACCAATTTTGTTGGCACCACCGATGCCGCCGACCTGGTATTAAAAACAGACAACACAGAAAGAATGCGGATAATGAGCAGCGGACAAATTGGAATAGGTACGCCTACACCCACACAGGCATTGCTTGTAGTAAACGGTACACAGGATAGCAACCTTACCTACGGTTACCTGGATAACACCGGCGCTACCGGTACCGGCAGTGGCATCAACAGTTACTCTATATATGCCAGCAGTCGTATTGCGGCTACTGAATTTAATGCGTACTCCGATGAACGTATAAAACACATAACCGGGCCTACCAGCAATACCAACGACCTTACAACACTGGCACAAATACAAATAACCAATTACCGGTTTATTGATACTATAGAAAAGGGCACCGGTGTAAGCAAAAAAGTAATTGCGCAACAACTGGAAAGGGTTTACCCACAGGCCGTATCGAAACTAACCGATGCGGTACCTAATGTTTACAAAGCAGGCACTATACAAGCCGGTAAAATAACCGTAGCGCACACATTAAAAGCGGGCGACTATGTGAAACTGATATTTACCAACCGTACCGAGGTAATGAAAATACTTGCTACGGGCGATGGCTGGTTTACGGTAAATGCAGGCGATGAAGGTGCCGTGTTTGTGTATGGTAAAATTGTAGATGATTTCAGGGCGGTAGATTATGAGGCACTTACCACCCTTAACATCTCTGCCACGCAGGAGTTGCTAAAACGAATAACACAACTGGAAAGCGAAAACAGCAGTTTAAAAAATGAGGTACAGGAAATAAAAACCGGCAAAGCCGATGCCGGTGATATACAACAATTGAAACTACAGCTGGAGGAACTAAAATTATTGATGCAGCAAAACGGACTACAATCCAACCATTAATACGGCACCGTACTTACTAAAAAATTGTGCAGGGAAACCGGATGCAACAGCCAGGGGAGGCGGCAACGGTTTACCCTGCACATTTACTTTTTATTGCTATTACTTAGCACCTGCTTCTTTCTCTTTAGCAATGTACGCTTCTACCAGTTCTTCCAGCGTGGTAAGCGATACGGCGCCGTTGGTAAGCACCACATCGTGAAACTTGCGGATATCGAATTTAGTACCCAGCTCTTTCTGAGCATGGTCGCGTAGCTGTTGTATTTTAATCATGCCCACTTTATAACCGGTAGCCTGGCCCGGCCATAAAAAGTAGCGTTCTATCTCTTTCTCTATATCGCCTTTAGCGTTGGCAGTGTTTTGTAAAAAATACTCTATTGCCTGTTCGCGGGTCCAGCGTTTGCTGTGTATGCCAGCATCTACCACCAGCCTGGCTGCGCGGAAAATCTCCATACTTAAACGGCCAAAATCGCTGTAAGGGTCTTCGTATTTGTTTACCTCTTTACCCAGCTTTTCGGCATATAGTGCCCAGCCTTCTATGTAGGCCGTAAAAAACTCGTGCTTGCGGAACTTAGGCAGGCCCTTTAGCTCCTGTGCAATAGCAATCTGCATGTGGTGGCCGGGTATAGCCTCGTGGTAGGTAAGTGCTTCCATCTGGTACTTAGGTTCATCGGCCATGTTGTAGCAGTTAACATAGTAGCGGCCCGGGCGCGAGCCATCTTCGGCAGGGTCTTCGTAAAAAGCACCACCAGCACTTTTCTCGCGGAAAGGCTCTACCTGCATTACTACCAGTTTAGCTTTAGGCAGTGTTGCAAACAAGGTAGGCAGCAGGGTGCGCATGGTATCTATATAGCGGTTGGCATCGTCCAGCAGTTCTTTTTTACCTGCGGCGTTACTGGCGTATTTAAACCGTGGATCGGTACGTACATAATCGAAAAACTTTTGAATTGAATCGCTGCCAAAGTTTACCTGTTTCATTATTACGCGCATTTCATCCTGTATGCGGGCTACTTCTTTCAAGCCCAGCTGATACACCTCTTCGGCGCTCATACCAGTGGTGGTATGAAAACGCAACTCGGTATTATAAAATGCTTCGCCATCAGGCAGACTCCATGCACCTTTATCGCCTTTGGCAGCGGCTTTGATCTCAAGAGCGGCCCAATAAGTCAGTAGCTTTTGATACGATGATTTAACCGTAGTGCGTATAGTTTCGGCGGCCTGTGCTTTCAGCATACCCTTTACCGACTTATCGGTTGCCAGTGCATCTACCTTCGAAGAAAAATCGCTTAGCAAAATGTTGCTACCATCGGTTTTATCGCAGCCGGTTATAAAGTTGTTCAAATCATCGGCAACATATTTAAAAGTAAAGTGAGGCGGTATTACACCTATAGCTTCGCTCTTCTTCAGGTTCTCAATTGTCTGGTCGAAAACCTTATCTAATTTTTTCAGACGGCTCAGGTAAGCCTCGGCATCTGTCACAGAATCTACCCGGTGGATATTGATAAGAAAAGCGGGCAGGTCGTTATGTACACCGCCCATTTGCGTTATTTCAAAACCGTGGTGCCGGTACTTGTTACCTTCTTCCCAACGCTTGATATCCTCGCCAAACATACGTACACTAAGTTTGGTTTGTGCATCCAGCGCATCCAGATTAAACTTAGTGTTTATACTATCCAGCGTTGCTTTGGCAATAGCCAGTTCTTTATCGGCATTTTCATCGCTGTGGTCGCTCCAGCTATCGTAACCAATTTTAAGCCCCAGCGAAGAAGCATGTTCAGGGTTTCGGGCAATGGCTTCATCATACCGCTGATCAAAAAAGTCGTTTACCTTTTTCGATTCGGCTGCTATCTCTTCTGCCGTATAGGTTTTGGGTTTATTATTCATTTTACAACTGGCCAGTAAAACAATTAAACAAAAGGGAATGTATTTCATATAGTTTATATTAATAGTAGTTTACAAAAAAATTATACCGTAGCCACACCATTTATACTGCACAGCCAGCTAAGGTGGCCGGTGTGCATGGCCTCGTGACGAATGCAGTGTTGTATCATCATACGGTTGGTTGTATCGCCACCAAAACCAAAGCCCAGGCGGTTTACCATTGCCATCTTTTCATCGGTAAGTGTAAGCAGGTGTTCGGTTGCTTTGTTGTAGCCTTCTTTTAAAAGTGTTATCAGTTCTTTCATATCGGGCTTTTCGGTATGCAAGGTACCATCGCTGCCCAGTTTATAATGGTCCAGCCAATCGATGCCGGAGCCCTGGCCACCGGTGGCACGCAGTATTAAAAAATCCTGTGCCCATACCAAGTGGGCTGCCAGCCAGGCGGGGCTATTTAGCTTGTGGCCGTTTACCTGCCATTGGTAGTATGGGTCGGTATCTTTTAGCAGGCTGAAATACCACTTGGTAAGGTCGCGCACTTTGCCAAAGGTGCCCGATAGAAGTATTGCTTCGTTATTCATAATACGTGGAATGTTGTAAGTGCTAATATGGTGATTTAGCAGATAAACCAAACATGTTTACCCTGTGTAGTGGTTAATGTGTTGTTAATAGCCGGCAAACAGATTAGTTCCTATTACGCCGGCTGTTGTTAATCATTTATATAAATGTAGCTATTAACTAATTTTGCAGTATAACAAACCATACCACTATGCACGGAGAATTTTTAAATGTACTGAACAACTGGTCGCCAGAGATAATGATAACCGCCAAAGTGCGCTTTTTGCACCGTGGCAGCAACCACCCGGTAAAGGGCAGCCAATACACGGCCCGGCTATACGATAAAGATTTGTTTACCGATGATGATTATCTGGGCCACGCGCAGCTAAACGATGAAGGCGAAGCGCATATACACTTCTACCCTACCGATATTGCCAACCACGATTTAGGATTTGAAAGAATACCCGACCTGTATGTACTACTGTTTAACGGCAACACGGTACATTTTCAAACCAAAGTATGGGAAAACGTAGACTTTAATGAAGTTGGAAAATTAGACCATAAAGAGGGCCAGATAATTGATTTTGGTACGTTTTTAATTGACTGAGCAACCACTATCAACCAGCACTAAAACAGCAAGGCCATTACGAATGTAATGGCCTTGCTGTTTTATAAAACTACGTAGTATTAATGCTGAGGCTTAGCTGCCGGAGTTGCCGGAGGTAGTAATTTAGATGGGTCGGTATCGGGTGCCGGTGGGTTAGGGAATAGTTTAAGCTTTTCTGTAGCCGGATTAGCTGCAGGTGTTGATGATACCGGTTTGGTATTTGCCGGTGCCAGCGATGCGTTACCCGGTTTAGGTAAGGTATTAAGTGGTGCAGTTTCTGGTACATACAAGAAACCCGAGTTATTAGGCTGGAACTGGCCCGGTAGTTTGCTCTCGTGTGGTTTTACCAGTTCAGGGTCGGGTTTAGGGCCTAACTGGTTGCTCGATTTACGGTCTTTACAAGACTCGAGCATGGCGTTAAAGTCGGCGCTTATCTGAGCCGGTTCGCTGGCTTTAGGTGTAGCAGTTATCTTAGCCATGGCTATCCAGTTAAAGGTAACATTATCGCGGCGGCTGTTGGTTTCTACCGTAAAGCCATCGGTAGTAATGTTGCTTACACTAAGTGGGGTGCGGTAATCTGATGAAGTAACCGTAACTACCGGTTTGGCGCCATTTAGCTGCTGTATAAATTCGGCAGTAAATTTCACCTCCATTTTCTCGGCAGTAAGGCTTTCAACACCAAAATCGCTAACGTTGCGCAGCTCTTTTTCTATTACCTCTACTTTATCTTTTATGGCTTTTATGGCTCCGGTATTAAGGGCTGTAAGTGCACCATACGAAACACCCTTTTTCTCAGGGTCAACCAGGTTAGACGGCACCTCTTCGGCAATCAAGCCCACTTTAACCTCTTTGATAATTTCGCCCGGTTTGCCTTTGTAGCGGAAGTAATTAAGATCAACATCGTCTATGTACGACAATACACTGTTGTAGTCTTCTTTTTTAAACTTCTTAATATCCTGTTTCACTTCTTTGGTACTGGTCCAGTAAAAATCGTAAGCATAATGATAACCGTACAGATAGGCATTGTGGTAGCCCGATGTAGCATAATCGTTAACAGCAAACACCAGGTCGCTCATATCGTAATCGGTGTACATACGGATACCGTTGTAATTGTAGTTGGCACCCATTTTAATACCTGTGTGAAAAGCAAATCTTAAATCTGGGTAAGGATAGTTCCATGCGCCACTTTCGCGGTAAACGGCATAAGCCGTAGATAAGCCTTCATCGAAGTACATACCATAAGGGTGATCGGTAGATACTGCATAGTTATTACGCAAATAGAATGAACCTATACCGTAGCTTCGGCTCCAGTTGTTAGGGTCGAGGTAATAAGAAGTGTTATCGCGGTCGTACACATACGGCAGGTATGAAGTATTGGCATAGAAACCGCTACCGTAGGCCTCTACGTTGCTGTTATCTACACGCATACGCCAGCTACCGCTTGGCGAAAGTAAACCGAAACTTCCGCCACCATCGCTGTACACGTAACCCAACGAATTACCGGCATACGCATCGCGGAAAATAAGACCATTATTACCACCGCTTTTTGCCATGTTCCAATAGTTACCCTCCGAATAAAGGTGATTACCGGTAGCCTGATTGTATAAACCACGGCCACTGTTGTAATTACGCCACCAGCCATAAGTATAACCCTCATCTATGTCTATACCGTTTAAGCGGCTGCCACTGGCAGGATCAATATAATAAGCACTGTTGTTTACATCGGTTAACCCATCGGCCCACAGGCGCTGGTGTTCGAAACGCCATAACCAGCCATTGCCGTTATTATGCACACCAGTAGTTTGCCCGCCCCAACCCTGGCTGTTTGTACCCATCATTAAACTAAGGTTACCGCCCGAGGCACTAAACTCCAGGCCCTGCCAGGTATTGCGGCTACCAGCAATACGCCACGATCCATACGTACCATCGTTAGGATAAAAATGTGCACCGTTGTGATTGCTGGAATATAAACCAGCAACATTGGGCAGGTTGGTCCAGGTATTGAATGTGTTGTAGGTTCCACCGCTACCGGTTTCTACACCGTAGCTGGTCCAGACACCGCTACCCAATGCCACTTTTGTAACACCATTTTCCATTACCAGCATCTGGTGCGACAAGCCGGGGCGCGACTGGCCGCCGATGTTAGAGTGTGTCCATGCCAAACCATACAGGTTGCCCGGTGTAGTACCGTTAGCCGGCAAACGCCACGAGGTACCCATGGCAAACACGTTCTGGTAACGTACATCGCTGTACACCCCTACCAGGCCAGAGCCATAGTTAACCGTAGCATATATATCGTTTACATTGCTAATATTATTGTTATTCATGTTAAGCGTGGTAGTGGCCGTGTGGTTACCCAGGTTATCGCCGGTAGGGGCAGTAATACCCAAAAACGACAATACTGCTGCTGCATTACCGGTGCGGTGGTAGTTGTCGCCAGCTTTAACCATAATACCTGAAACACCACTACCTACTACGTTATCGGTAGTGTTAATGTAATCGGTACCTATGTAGCCCGAAGGTACATGCAGCCTGAAACCGGGGCTGGTAGTACCTACCCCTACATTACCACCGTTAGGGTTAATATAAATATCGCGGGCCTGGTAGTAGCCCAGGTACATATTTTTACTTGGTGCAGGGTCCAGGTGCAGGTTACCATCGGTAGATATAACCTGAGCGGTAAGTGCTGTGCCTATGTTAGGCGATGCACCCACATATAACTGGCCGCCCCAACTGCTGTTAGGACCAAACAAGGCCAACGATGAGTTGCCGGCAGATACGTGTACCTTGGTAGATGGTGTAGCTGTACCGATACCCACATTGCCACCTATAAAGGTGTTACCACCCACTTCGGCATTGCCTGTAACATCAAAACTGGCACTTTGTCCGGTACCAAAGTTAGCAGTAACTGCCTGGTTTTGTATGTAGTTGCCGCTACCAGTGTTAGGTGCAAAACCTGCACCCGATGGCCAGGTTTGTCCATTCTGTATAATAGTACCATTGCCTAAACGTACGGTATTGTTATCGCAGTTTTGGTTGGCAATAAGTACCCAGCTATCGGGCACTACCATACCAGCAGTATAATTAGCAATGCGGAAATTGGCATTGTTAGTACCGCTGCTACTACCTATAGGCAGTATGTAGTAAAGTGCCTGCCAGCAGGGTAGCGGAACATAGCCGCCGGCAACAGTCTGGTTGGTGGCACCGCCCACACCTGTAACAACAGTGCCGTTTGGCGGCATGTTAATATCGAAATAACCGTTTGTAGAAAAATGTGAGCCGCTACCGTTATTGATAACAATAAAACGTGTGCTCCAACTTAAACCACTACCATTGTAGGTAATGTTGCCACCACCACTCATGTTAGCAGTGGCTTTGTTGATAGCGGTATACGTAGGATTGATAGCCACATTAGGGTTAGCTGAAAAATCGCCGTTGGTAATATCTATTTGCTGTGTGGTACCAGTAATAGTACGCAACGCACCGGCCGATACACGACCCTGAGCATCGGTGGTTACAACATTGTAAGTACCGGCAGTGCCCAGGTTAGCCAGCGATATGGTACCGGTAGTAGTAATAGGGCCACCGGTAAGGCCGGTGCCGGTATTAACCTGCGTTAATGTACCGCCGCTGTTACTGCTGCTAATGGTAATAGTGTTACCGGTTTCGGTAAGAGTAACATTGCTGCCTGCCTGCAGGGTAACATCGGTACTGCCCGATGTGTTAGACGAAATAACCGATGTAGAACCGGTACCTGCGCCTACGGTTAGCGCACCTTCGTTGGTTGTGCTGAGGTCGCCGGTATTGTTAAGCGTAATAGTACCACCCAGTGCCACGTTGCCACCACCACTTAAACCTGTGCCGGGGTTAACAGTTACCGAGTTATTGTTAAGCATGCTGTTGCCCACCTTTTGCCAGGCAGGGTTGCCACCGGCATCGGTACCCCATACCTGGTTGCCGTTGCCACCTGTTGGGCCTGGCACCAAACCTTTTTTGTTCAGTTCGTTGTTTTGTACATCTATGGTCATAGTACCGGTGCCTACCAGCCTGCCGGTATTATTGGTAAGTTGTATAGCGCTATTGGTAGTAGTTAAATCTCCGGTGGCAATAGCGCCGGTAGTAACCGCAAAATTCTGGTTGCCGGTTACGTACCATTTAGTTTCGGTTTTATTGTATTGTATGGTTACGCTGCTGTTGCCGGCCACGCCCACCATATCGCTACCGGTAAGGGTTTTAAACTGGTTGGCCGATGATGAAGAGCCACTGAGGTTTTTAATGGTCATAGCATAGCTGGTGGTATTAACCAGGGTAACCAACTGGCCGTCGGCACCTGTTACAGGTACTATACCACTAATATTAAAAGCCCCTGTGGGGCCTACTATACGATAAAAGCCGGCTTTTATGCCGGGAGAGAGATCGGGCAACACAATGTTATCGTTGTTACCGGTAACAAGTGTAAGCACGGGACCTTCGCGCAGCGACAGGCCGCCATTTACATCCAGTTTGGTTTTAGGGTCATTAGTGCCTATACCTACATTTTGTGCAGATACGGTAGCCGAGGCTACTAACAATAACAGAAGCACGTGTTGTATACGTTTCTTCATGGTAAGTGTAATTTATTGGTAAGTGATAGTTACGGGTTGCAAAGGCCGTTCCAACATTAGTGTAGTGATGGAACTAAAGACAAAACCATTGACACACAGACAGTATACTGCTATAGAAACAAACAATCACATCATATAGACCATATAATAATACGAAAACTGTTGCATTTTGTAAACAAATAGTACAAGAACAAATACATTTTATTTCTTGTTGTATACAGGATTTTGCATCCACGTTTTATTTATATCTGACAATCAACCACCTATGCTTTACGCATATAAAACACCCGGCGTAGTGTGGAGCATATTGCTCAATACGGGCTACAGGATTTTACAAGGTACAACAAGGCTTTACGAAAAAAAAGAACATACAACCTATTGAAAATAAACCAGCTACCGGTGCTTACCCTTTACCGGAGCGTATGTGCACAAATTATGGCAGCCGTTTTGTGCTTTTACAGTCAACCAAATTTTTAAGCCATGATACATACAACCAATGCAATACTTACCGGAAGATATGAGAACCTACAACCCATGAAAGTGGTATGGATAGGGCTATTGGCCACCGCAGTAATGTCGGCCTTTATATACATGTTACCTGTAATAGGTTTTCAGGCATTAAACATACCCGGTTTGCTAAGCAATTTAATGCACGGGCACATACTTGCCGGCTGGGCCTTACACTTTGCCATAGGTATAACCTATGCATTTATATATGTAATGTTTCTTAACCACACCATACCGGCCATAAACGACACCCTGCGGGGAATGCTGTTTGGCATACCAGCCTTTATGGTATCGCAAACAATATTACTATTGCTGGTTACCGGTGGATACTTAACCGGCCCCGAAAAAGAAAGCGCTACACTGATGGCATTTGCCAACTGTGCTGCACATATGCTATATGGAAGCGTGCTAGGCAGCTACTTTAAAAACAAGTAAAAACATATTACTAAAAACCAACTAACAATATACCGGCTTTATTGTACAGCCTGGCCTGTGTTTAAACACACTTTGCCGGTGCGGCATTTTTGTTTACGAGCTAATAAACTGTACCTTTAGTGGCGCAACGTGTTATTGGTTTTTACTGTTTATATCCCCCGACAATGAAAACAATAGGCCACATTTTACTTATTGATGATAATAGTGAAGACAATGAGTTTCACGAAATAGTAACTAACAGCTCGGGAGTGAGCAACAGGCTTACCTGTGTAACCGATGCCTTAAAGGCTGTAGAATTTCTTAAAAACAGTATGCTTTTAAATAACGGAAATGATTTTCCGCAACTGATATTTTTAGATACAATAATGCCAAAGTTAAATGGCTTTGAAATACTGAACAAACTACGCTTGCTGCTGGCCGAAACAGATTATAAAATAAACAAACCGGTAGTATACATACTTACCGGCGCTTACCACCCAGAGATTGATAATTACCTGAAAAACCCCGACTACAATGACCTTGTATATGGCTATAAAATAAAGCCACTAACAAAAGCTATGATAAACGAAATTGCAGAAAAACATTTTTGATATAACAATATGGCAACTCCGGCACCCTTCAGGTGGTTTAACAACATGTCTATCTCACACAAGCTGTACCTGGCAACAGGTACCATGGCTGTGCTGATAGTATTTGAACTGTTATCGCTGTGGTTTGCTGTTACTACCCTATCATCTGTAAGGGCATTTGTGGGTGGCGAAGGGCTGTGGAGCAAAGCACAGAAAGATGCAGTGTACCATTTACACAAATATGGCACCAGCCATGCTGCAGCAGACTATGACCGGTACCAGTACTTTATGCAAGTATCGGCCGGCGACCACCAGGCAAGGCTGGAAATGATGAAACCCAAACCTGATATGGAATTGGCCAGGCAAGGTTTTATACAGGGGCGCAACCACCCCGATGATGTAGACGGCATGATAAAACTGTTTACACGGTTTCACCGGGTATCGTATATAAAAAAAGCAATTTACTACTGGGGCGGAGCAGACGAGCAGATAAAACACCTATCGGGCATTGCGCAACAGTTGCATGCCGAGATAACATCTGACATGCCATCGAAAATGCATATAGCAGAGTTGCTAAAAGAGATAGAGGTAGTAAACCAAAAAGTAACAGAACTGGAAGATGGCTTTTCGTACACGCTTGGCGAAGGCTCGCGGTGGTTAGAGCACCTGATATTAAAACTGCTTTTTGCAGTTGCACTAACGGTAGAAATAACGGGGTTATTGCTTACCATTTCGGTTAGCCGTGGTATACAAAAAGGGCTGGATGAAATACTGCGCGCCTCGCGCCTGGTGGCAAAAGGCGATTTTTCGGCAAGTGCAGCCGTATACTCCGGCGATGAAATAGGTGTACTGGCACAATCATTTAACCATATGGCCAATGCACTGGATGAAAGCGAGAAACAAATTGAAACGATATTTAATAATGCACCCGATGCGGTTATAGTGATTAACCGCACGGGGCATATTATTCGCTGGAACCCTAAGGCCGAGGAAATGTTTGGATGGAAAGCAGATGAAGTTACGGGGCACTTTCTGCACGAGACCATACTACCGCACAAATACCGGGTAGCCCATCAGCGTGGGTTAAAAAAGTATTTTGAAACCGGTGAAGGGCCGGTACTTAACAAAAAGATGGAGCTAACAGCATTGAAAAAAAATGGCACCGAATTTTATGTAGAGCTAAGTATATCGGCCACTACAGTAAAAGGCGAGCCCATTTTTATTGGATTTGTAAGCGATAGCACCGAGCAGAAAAAAGCGCAACGCGAATTGCAGGAGTATGCAAAACGCCTGGAGCAATCGAATAATAACCTGGAGCAGTTTGCCTACGTTGCCTCGCACGATTTGCAGGAACCGCTTAGAACCATAACTAACTTTGCCGGTTTGCTGAACGAAAAGCACAACGATAGTTTTGATGGTACATCAAAAAAATATCTGACTTATGTTGTTAGTGCGGCATCGAGGATGAAAACACTTATCAGCGACCTGCTGGCTTTTTCGCGCATAGGTAAACACCTGGTTGTAGAAAATGTGAATGCCGGGGAAATACTGGAGGAAGTAATGCAGGATATGCACAGCCTGATAAAAGAAAGCAATGCAACCATCAGCACAGGCGATTTACCGGTTGTGGCATCGGGTAGAACGGAGCTAAAAATATTGCTCCAAAACCTGCTAGGCAATGCACTAAAATACCGTAAGCCCGGAGAACAACCTGTGGTAACTATAGCATGTGAAAAACAACCGGATGGTTACTGGCGGTTTAGCATAGCAGATAATGGCATAGGTATTGAGCAAGAGTTTTATGAAAAGATATTTGTGATTTTTCAACGGTTGCATAATGAAAAGGAATACAGCGGCACCGGTATAGGACTGGCTACCTGCAAAAAAATTGTAGATATGGCAGGAGGTAAAATATGGCTTGATTCGGTACCCGGCAAGGGCAGTACCTTTTACTTTACTATACCAGCTAAACCCTAACAGCAGAAATATGAAACAGCTACAGAACATATTGTTGATTGACGACAATGATGCGGACAACGATTACCATGAGCTGGTAATACAACGTGCCGAAATTACTAACAATATAAAAACCATAAACAGCAGCATTAAAGCTTTAGAGTACTTTAGAAACTGCCTGGCCGGTGAAAATGACAAAAGCTATGCGCTGCCCGATTTGGTTTTTATTGACCTGAATATGCCGGCGCTGAATGGATTTGAATTACTGGACAGGGTAAAACTATTGCCGGGTTACCATACCCAAAAAGATAAACTTAAGATATACATGCTTACAGGATCGCTAAACCCGGATGACTTTAACAAAGCAACAACAGCTTACGCCGATATTATTTCGGGGTTCCGTATTAAACCCTTAGATGATGTTATTTTCAGAGAGATAGCAAGTAAACTATAGTTGCTTATTGTTATGCAATAAAAAAAGGCCATCTGGTAAGATGGCCTTTTTTGTTTGTATTAACTACAACCTACTTTACAACCAGGCTATAGGTAGCTGTACCATTATCTGTTTTTACACTTACCATGTAAGTGCCATAGCTATAGCTACTTAAATCGAAGGTGTGATTATAGCCCCCGGCTACGCTGTTTCCACTCCATAGTTCAACTACTTTTCCGGTAACATCGCAGATGGTTACCTGCATGTGGCCATCTATACCAGTAGTTTTAAGTGTAACAAAATTGTGCGACGGGTTAGGGAACAACACTACATTGCCCGATGTAAGCTGATTAACACCAGTACATACAAAAACAGTAAGGGTAGCATCGGCTGTATCGGCACAACCATCGTTATTTACTACTATGTACGATATAAGTACATCGCCGGGTGTTGAAGGGGTAAACACATTATTGCTAACACCAGTACCAGAATAGGTGCCGCCGGCAGGGCTGCCACCACCAAGGGTGAGCGGGTTGGCATCTAAACATACAGCATCGGTAGTAAGGCTTAATGTAGCAGTTGGCACAGCCAGTATAGCCACATCAATATCATCGGTGGCGGTGCAGCCATCGTTGTTGGTTACAGTAACCGAGTAGGTGTTTGAGGTGGTAGCTACAAGGGTCTGCCCGGTGCTGGCATCGCTCCACTCGTAAGTTGTGGCACTACCTGCATCCAGGGTTACGCTGCCGCCACACTGGCTAACATCGGCGCCTAAATTTACAGTAGGTACGGTAGCTATACTTATCACTGCATCATCGGTAGCAGTACAACCATTGGCATCGGTAACAGTAACACCATAGGTACCACTGGTGGTAACTACCAGTGTTTGCGAAGTGCTGGCATCGCTCCACTCATAGGCAGAAGCACTACCCGCATCGA
>CAYREY010000021.1:16698-41440 GCA_964423405.1 uncultured Chitinophaga sp.
GTTTGCGAAGTGCTGGCATCGCTCCACTCATAGGCAGAAGCACTACCCGCATCGAGGGTAACTGTGCCACCGCATACAAACTGATCTACACCTAAATCGACAACCGGTAAGGTATAAATTACAACATCTACTTCATCTGAAGCAGAACATCCATTGGCATCGGTTATGGTTACTGCGTATGTAGCGCTGCTGGTTACTGTTACAGTTTGGGTAGCATCGCTGGTTGACCAGGTATAACCCGAAGCACTACCTGCGTCGAGTGTTGCCGTGCCGCCGCATTGTTCAATATCGGCACCCAGGTCAACAACCGGAAGGTCGAGTATTATCACATCTACCTCATCGGAAGCAGTACAGTTTGCGCTGGTAGTTATAGTAACAGCGTATATATCGGTTGCATTAATTGTAATAGTTTGAGTAGTTGCACCATTGCTCCAGGCATAGGTAGCGCCGGCATTACCGGCATCAAACGTAGCCGTTCCGCCACACTGCTCAATGTCATTACCCAAATCAACTGTAGGTACGGGGTTAATGGTTACATTAACATCATCGGTAGCAGTACAGCCATCGCTATTGGTAACAGTTACGGCGTAATTGCCATTGGTGCTTACCGATATAATCTGTGTAGTTTCGGCAGTGCTCCAGGCATAGGTAGCGCCGGCATTGGCAGCAAAAAGTGCTACGTTACCACCGCACTGGTCTACATCCTGTCCAAGGTCAACTACCGGTACGGTGTAAATTGCAACATCAACCGCATCGGTGGCGGTACAGTTGTTGGCATCGGTTACCGTAACGCTATAGGTGCCGGTGGCCGCTACATTAATTGTTTGCGAAGTAGCAGTAGTGCTCCAGCTGAAAGAAGCCCCTGCATTAGCGGCATCGAGTGTTACACTGCCACCGCATTGCTCCTGGGCGTTGCCAAGTTCTACAGTAGGGCTGTTTACATTAACTACCACTTTAGCAACAGCTGCCGAATCGAAACAACCGTTCTGGTTGGTTTTAATCATGTTGTAGCTACCGGGTGTAGAGGTGGTATAAGTATTAGAGTTGGCACCGTTAATAAGCACACCATCCAGATACCATTGGCTGGCACCGCCCGATGAGCCGGTAAGTGTTACTGAAGCACCCGGGCAAATAGCGGTAGGACCTGTTAGTGCTACTATAGGTTTTGCATTTACGCGGATAGATTTGCTATAGAAGGTATCGTAGTCGCCACCGGCATAGCTAAGCAGTACATTAATGGTGTAGTTGCCTGCATTGTTATAGATATGGGTTACGTTGGCAGCCTGTGTAGTATCGCGGCGGCCATCGCCCCAGGCGTATATTACCGAGTAATCGGTAATAGCAGCTGCACCCACCGTAATACTTTCGCCATTGCAGATAGTATCGTCGTTAGCGGCAAAAACGGGAGGCATTACCAGACCGCGCAGGTCGTCGGGGTTTGAACCAAACGCGCCACCCCACACACCGCTGGCTGTTATAAAATTAAAGCTGCTGTTTATATTAGATATTAGAAACGTATCGGCGTTCCAGTGCAAGGCACCAAATGTTTCGCCATTGGTTGTGCCGGAGATTGGAATATTGGTAGCTGTGTATGGAGCTTGCGACAACACCTTTTCGAACACTACGGTACCATTACCCGACCAGTGATAAATAAAATCATCTACCGGGTTATAGCAGATAACCTCGCCATCGGCACCGGCACCCAGTGCTGCTGCCAATGTTTTAGTTCCATCGTTCTTATCAATCAGGTACAGTGTTTCGGGTACCTGAGCACCGTTGCCGGTTACACCAAACAACTGGCCATCTTTACGGAAAGTAAGACTGGAGAAATTATCGCCCAGGTTACCCACCTGTGTACAAACGCCGGTAGGTAAATCGATAGTACAAAGCACGCGGCCCGTTACACCACTAACTTTGGCTATTACGTATGTTTTGTAGCCAACAGGATCAAACGCCATACCGTTAATACCGGTAATGGTAAAACCTGCTAACGATGGAGCCAGGCGGTCTTCAATAGCAAATGTTACGGGGTCTACCGACCACATAGAATCCTGAAAAGGGCTGGCACCCCATATTTTAGGCTCGGGTGGGTAAGATTGGCCAAATGCTGCTAACAGGCTGCATACTGCCGATAATAGTGTAACTAGTTTTTTCATAATCTGTGCTTGTGTATTAAAAAATGCTGTACAAATTAAAATATATTCATGTTAATATAACATGGCGGGTCAGTTTTGTTTTACACACAGTAAGGCAACAACTATAATATTACAAATAAAACATATAAAATACTGCCTGTAGGGGGTTAACACCCATTTTTCACAACTACCTAATAGCCAATAAATTAACTACGGGGTGGGTTAACACTTTCGGGCCTATGAAAAAAATATGTGCTAAATAAGCCATCAAAAGGGTGTTGCAAACAACCATCTACATATCTATATGCCGGGCTTTTATATTTTAGCTCCACATAGAACATTAAACGATAAAAGACATGGATAACTTACAACCGTACCTGGAAGAAAATAAAGAACGTTTTTTGAATGAACTGATTGACCTGCTGCGCATACCCAGCATAAGTGCCGATGAAAAGTATGCTGCAGATGTTAACCGCACTGCTGCCTTTGTGAGCGAACAGCTAACCAAAGCAGGAGCCGATAACGTGGAAGTAATAGCCACCAAGGGGTACCCGGTGGTGTATGGCGAAAAGATAGTTGACCCTAAATTACCTACCGTACTGGTATATGGCCATTACGATGTGCAACCCGCCGACCCGCTGGATTTGTGGAACAGCCCGCCCTTTGAACCGGTGGTGAAAGACGGCAACATATATGCACGCGGCGCCTGCGATGATAAAGGACAGATGTATATGCATGTAAAGGCGTTTGAAATGATGATGAAAAACAACTGCCTGACCTGCAATGTAAAGTTTATGATAGAAGGTGAAGAAGAAGTGGGCTCGGTACACCTGGAACAGTTTGCCAACGAGTATAAAGAGAAGATTAAAGCTGATGTAATTCTGATATCGGATACCAGTATGATAAGTAACGATACACCCAGCATTACCACCGGCCTGCGCGGCCTTAGCTACCTGGAGGTAGAGGTAACCGGCCCTAACCGCGACCTGCACAGTGGCGTGTATGGTGGCGCGGTAGCTAACCCGATAAACATTTTGTGCGATATGATTTCATCGCTACACGATAAGGAGCGCCGCATAACCATACCGGGCTTTTACAATGATGTACAGGAAGTAAGCAGCGAAGAACGCAACGCCATGGCCCAGGCCCCTTTTGATATAAATGAATACAAAGCCCATCTGGATGTAAACGATGTACTTGGCGAAACCGGCTATAGTACGCTGGAGCGTGTATCGATACGCCCCACGCTGGATGTAAACGGTATATGGGGTGGTTACACCGGCCAGGGAGCCAAAACAGTACTACCCAGCAAGGCTTATGCTAAAATAAGTATGCGCCTGGTGCCTAACCAAAGCAGCGAAAAAATAATGCAGTTGTTTGAAGACCACTTTAAGAAGATAGCTCCACCCAGCGTAAAAGTTAAAGTAATGCCGCACCATGGTGGTGAGGCAGCTGTTACACCCACTGATAGTATTGCCTACAAGGCCGCCGCTAAAGCTATGGAAAAGACCTTTGGCAAAACACCTATACCATTGCGCACTGGTGGTAGTATTCCAATAGTAACTATGTTCGAAAAGGTGCTGGGCATAAAATCGGTGCTGTTTGGCTTTGGCCTGGATAGCGATGCCATACACTCGCCCAACGAAAAATACGGCCTGTTCAACTACTACAAAGGCATTGAAACGCTTCCTTATTTCTATCAGTATTTTACTGAATTGAGCAAGGGGTAGGTGAACAACCGGTTGTTGTTATATTACCATTAGCTACCTTTAAGGTATGAACACTATTGCAATACCTACCACCCTTATGTGCCAGGGGTGTGTAGAAAGCCTTAGGGCTATAATGGATACTGCTACTGCTGTAAAAGAGTGGCGCGTGGACCTTGGCAGCCCTGAAAAAACACTTACTGCCAGCGGCGATAACCTGACACAGGCCGATGTAATAGCTTTGTTGCAACAAGCTGGCTACGATACCCTGCAACAGCCACCCTCTACTACCCTACCACCTATAAACGGTTGAGGAAACAGGTGATTAATCACCTGTTTTACAACAACTGCATATACACACAATAAACTTAGAGATACAACTATTTCTTTGTACGAAAATGCGTGTGCTGATTTTATTGCGTCCCCTACAGCCACACGCAGGTTACCACTGCCTTACGGTACCAGGCAGCCATAGCGCCATGATAGCCATATAGTTGCAAAAAAATGTGTATGGCATTATAGGCACTTTACCCGCTGTTACGTTTACTACCGGTGCCTCGGCGGTAGCATTTACGTTACTTTTGCAATGGCGTTGTTGGGTTAACTATCCTGGTTATTAACAATACCGGTATAACAATTACGCTGCAAATACGAATAAGGGAATGATGAAAAACATAATTACCACCATCACATTTGCCTTGCTGGCACTGGCAGGCTTTACTGTAAACTACGATATTAAAACAAGCTCGGTAATGGGCCACCCCGGTACAGAAGTACTGGGCGACTATAAAGGCTCGTGGTACGTAATAGGTTTTGAAACACCGGGCTCACTTAACAAGCCCCCCCGGTACCAAATTTTTAAGTATGCTACGGGTTTTAAAGTTGGTAAAATGTCGCCCATGTATCCATCATTCGGCGAAAAAACACTTTACCTGCAGGCCGCTTTTGTAAACAATAAAATATCGCTGTTTTATGCCAAGTGCGGTAAACGCGAAGATGTAAGCATACTGTTGGATAAACGCGACGACCGCCGGCAGTTACCCGTTATTATGCGTCAGGACTATGACCCTAATACGCTGGAGCCGGTGGGTGAACCGGTAATGGTTTTTAATGAAGAAGATGAATACTTTGCCCCCTGCGGTATAGTAGTATCTGAAAGCCCCGACAGAAGCAAAACGGCTATTTTATTTAAACCTTATTACAAACACCAACGTTACAAAGTAACGGTGTTTGATAATACCGATGGCACTTACTTTACCAAAAATTTCGATTTTAAACTAAGTAAAGAGTACCTGAAGTTTACCACCATGAAAGTGAACAACAGCGGTAATGCCATGGTAGTAGCCCGCATACGCGAAGATGTGATTACACTGGCACAAAACACTACCGTTAAAGGCCAAACCAAGTATTATCTTTTTGGTATGGATAAAGCTACCGGCAAAGAACCTAAATCGACCGAGCTATTACTTACAGCCGAAAAAGGTGGCAGCTACCGCGACCCACTGGTAACTGCTTTAAATAGTGGCGATATGGTAGTAACATACGACAACCTTGCAGGCGAAGCGCTGCGCTCTGTTACTGTTATAAAGTATGATAGTGACCTGAATGCCTCGGGTAAGCAGGAAGTAGAACCAGACAGCAAGTTTGCCGCACAGGTATCGGCTTACCATTCGTTTAAAAAAGGAAAAGAGTTTTCGCACCTGGAAACCCAACAGATACTGCCTTTGGCAGGCAAAGGGTTTATGCTGATAACCGAGTATCATGACACGATACCGAACACTGATAAATCGCAGCCTGCCAAAACAGAACGTAATTATATTATCACCTTCAGGTTTGATGAAAACATGGGAATGAAAGACCAGCAGTTTATACCTAAACGCCAGGTAAGTGCCACGGTAGATTATGCTTTCTCGGTAAAAGCCTATGCCAAAGGCAATGATGTATTTTTGTTTTACAATGCCGATTGGGAAGCCGACGAAGAACACAACATGAACCTGCAATGCACCCGCCTGGGTGCCGATGGCAGCGAACCCGAAACCAAGAAAGTAGTAAACACCTCGGGCGACTTTTTTACCAGTATGGAAAGCATATACCCCAGCAGCGAAGGGCGTGTATTGGTAACGGTAGAAAAAGCTGTAGATTATGAAGATGTGCAGCGCGAAGTGAAACTACTGGAAATTACACCCCGCTAAAATGCACCCATAGTTGCTTTATACAACAACGGGCTTTCTTACATTACACTTGTTATTTATCTTTTGTTAAGTGCAGGCAGATATCATGTAGAGATATTTGCAACATGCAAGAGAGAAGATACGACCTGCTGATAACAGGTGCCGGACCCACCGGACTGGTATTAGCCAACCTGGCCGGGCAACTGGGGCTACAGGTGGCATTGATAGAAAAAGAGACAGAGGTTTACCCTATACCCCGTGCTACACATATTGATGAAGAAACCATGCGTAATTTTCAGCTAACCGGTTTAATGCCGGAGCTAAAACAACACATTACGCCATTTGGTAAAGCCCGGGTAGTTGACCAAAACGGCAGATTGCTACTGGAGGAAACCATTGCACACGGAGATGTTTTGCATGGTTATAGCGGGTCTTTCTTTTTTGACCAACCGGCGTTTGAAAAAATATTGCGCAACGGGCTTAAACGATACAGCAATGTTACAACCTTATATGGTGCAGAGGCAACAGGTGTACAACAAACCGATAACGAAGTAACACTTACCACTGATACAGGCTTGCAACTAAAAGCACTTTGGGCGGTTGGCTGCGATGGAGGCCGTAGCCTGATACGTAACAGTATTAAAACAGAGATGGACGCTATTGAACCCGCCCGCGAATGGGTAATAGTAGATACCCTGTTAAATAACCCCGCCGATACCAATTTACTACCCGACCACTTCAGATATATACTGCGTAACGACAGGGTTACCCTGTTTGCATATGGCATTGGCCCAAACAACCGATGGGAATTTCAGTTAGGTATAAACGAGCCTATGCCCGATGAGCAGACTATACTAAAATGGATAGAAGAATACATTCCACTGCATAAAATAAAAATAACCCGCATTGCGCGCTATGCGCACAACTCGCTGATAGCACAGCGCTGGAAAAACGGACGCATTTTACTTGCCGGCGATGCTGCGCATATGATGCCACCGTTTGCCGGGCAAGGCATGTGTGCCGGTGTACGCGATGCTGTAAACCTGGCCTGGAAACTGGATGCTGTAATTAAAGGCCGCTCAGCCGAAACGTTGCTTGACACGTACGAGCAGGAACGCAAACCCCATTTGCACCGTATTTTTGGCCGTACGCTTTTCCTTTCGGGTATGCTGCGGGCAGATACTGCATTGAACAGGCTGGTTCGAAATGCCAAACTGATACTGGTAGAAAAACTACCCACACTTAAAAACTACCTGAAACGTAAGTACAACATACCTACCCAACTGAAAACCGGCAAACTGTATAGTTGCCGGCTGGCCGGTTTCCATTTACCGCAGGTAACTATTGCTGAACAGGCGTTGCTAAGCGATGAACTTACCGGCTATAACAATACCTTAGTTGCTGTACCTGGTGCACTGGATAGCGAAAAGCTAAAAGCGGCCGAACAAAAACAAATGCTGATAGTAAACAATGCGCCCGGATTAAGCCAATGGCTTACCGGCAATGGTGTAGACTTTGTAATAGTACGCCCCGATAAAATCATATTCGGAGCCGGCAAGGCCGATGCGTTTTATAGTGTATTAGAGGCAGCCTGAAAGAGGTATTACTTATACTCCAGCGATTTATCGTCGGCCCCCTCCCACTCCAGGCTTATCAGGTCGCGCACATAATTCTGGTACACTTTCCATGGGTGTTTGGAACCCTGCTTGGGCAATGTATCGTTGGCACGCAATACATAGCCGGCATTAAAATCAAGTAAAGGCTCGCTGGTATAACCGGCAGGGTTATAACGGGGCACACATACGTTGTAATTGTTCTTAGCCATGTAGTTAAGCACCTTGGTTATAAACCTGCTGCTAAGGTCGCTTTTAAGTGTCCACGATGCATTGGTGTACCCTACTGTAAATGCAAAGTTAGGTACATCGCTCATCATTACCCCACGGTACACATGCATGGCACCGGTATCGGGCACTACACCATTTATACTCACTTTTGCGCCGCCCAATAACTGGACTTTTAAACCCGTGGCAGTAACAATTAAATCGGCATCCAGGTGCCGGCCATCTTTCAATTGAACTCCGGTAGGTGTAAAACGTTCTATGTGCGCAGTTACTACCTCTGCTTTGCCTTCTTTCAGGCTTTTGAATAAATCGCCATCGGGCACCAGGCAAAGGCGCTGATCCCACGGGTTATAAGGTGGGTCAAAATCTTTATGATTGTAGTTATCTCCTACTTGCTTTTTTACCTCCTTTTGTAAAAACTTACGAATGGTATCGGGCCAGCGGCGCGAAGCCTTGTAAAAGCCAAGTGATATAAGAATGTTTTTCCAGCGGATAACATGGTAGGCGGCATTGGTTGGCAATACGCTTTGAAAAAAGTTGGCCACCTTATCTACTCTGGGTAAGGTCATAATGAATGTAGGCGTGCGCTGCAACATGTAAACTTTGGCTGCTTTCTTTGCCAGTTCGGGCACCAGAGTTACAGCAGTAGCACCGCTTCCTATTATTACCACCTGCTTGTTGGTGTAATCTATATCGGGTGTCCATTTCTGCGGGTGCACTATCCGGCCTTTAAAATCGTTGTATCCCTCAAAATGCGGTAAGTAACCGTTATCGTAATCGTAATAGCCACTGCACATTAATAAAAACCGGCAGGTTAATGTAGTGGCAGGCACACCGGTGTGCGCGGTTATGCTAATAGTCCATTGCTGCTTCTCATCACTCCAGTCGGCAGCTGCCACCCGGTGGTTGTATTGTATGTGTTTATCTATACCAAATTTGGCGGCGGTATCTTTTATATACTTAAGTATAGATGGCCCATCGGCAATTGCACGGGGGTTCTCCCACGGGCTAAACGGAAAACCAAGTGTAAACATATCGCTATCGCTACGTATGCCGGGGTAGCGGAACAGATCCCAGGTACCGCCCATCGTGTCGCGGCTTTCCAGCACGGTGTAGGTTCTACCGGGGCATAGTGTTTGAATATTATAAGCGGCATCTATGCCCGAAAGGCCCGCGCCTACTATTATTACATCATAATCGGTTACTGCATTGCTCATGGGTACATTATTAGGGTAAACTTAATTATTTAAACCATTGTTGGTTATTGATAAAAATCAAATACCGCATCAACGGGCTTGTGCTATCAATTTATTCACCGATAATTAGTTTAGCTATATGAAAAAAACAGTTGCTATTTCATTATTGTTTACGGCACTTGTTGCAACTGCCCAACAATGGACTAACGAGCAGGCAACCACCTGGTACAACAATCAGCCCTGGCTAAGAGGATGTAACTTTATACCTTCTACAGCTTGCAAT
This sequence comes from uncultured Chitinophaga sp., assembly GCA_964423405.1. GTDB lineage: Bacteria > Bacteroidota > Bacteroidia > Chitinophagales > LD1 > Bog-950. The sequence continues at coordinate 26,031 of CAYREY010000021.1, forward strand.
CAGCTGGAGATGTGGCAGGCTGCTACATTCGACAGCCTTACCATTGACCGCGAACTTAGCTATGCCGAAAACCTGGGATTTAACTGTGTGCGTGTGTTTTTGCATCACGCCTTGTGGCAACAGGACAGCACAGGGTTTAAAGCCCGTATCAATACTTATCTTTCAATAGCCACACGGCACCATATCCGCACCATGTTTGTTTTTTTTGATGATTGCTGGAACGCCACTTACCAAACAGGTACACAACCTGCACCCAAACCAGGCACTCACAACTCGCAATGGGTAAGAGACCCCGGAAAAGTTATTTACAGCCAGCGAAACACACTTACGCCTGTGTTGGAAAGCTATGTAAAAGATATACTAACTACCCATGGAAATGACACCCGCATACTAATGTGGGATTTGTATAACGAACCCGGCAACTCTGGCAACGGTGCGCGTAGCCTGCTGTTGCTGAAACAGGTGTTTGCCTGGGCCAGAGCAACAGCGCCCCAACAACCTGTAACAGCCGGCGTTTGGACAAAAGTTTTTCCGCGCTTACGAAACTACCAGTTAAAAAATTCGGATGTGATTACCTACCATAACTACACCAACCCCAAAATTCATCTGGCTGTGATAAAGCAGTTAAAAAAGTACCACAGAGGGTTGATTTGTACCGAGTATATGGCCCGCACGTTTAATTGTACCTTTATAAACACCATGCCCATGCTCAAAGAACAACAAACCGGCGCTATTAACTGGGGGCTGGTAGATGGTAAAACCAATACCAAATATGCCTGGGCAAGTCCGGTACCCGGTGGCGGCGAACCCAGGGAATGGTTCCATGATATTTTCAGGAAAGATGGTACGCCTTACAAAAGCAGTGAGACAGATCTGATAAAATCGCTTTGTGGCAGGTAGCGCCACTTTGTAACGAAAACCCTATCTGGATTTGATTCTTATTATCCACAAAATATAAGATAGAGCGATGTGTATAGCTATTACCAGATATTGATTAGCCAGTTGTACACACTTTTAACAATTGCAGCATGGTATGAACCAACAGAAAAACAAAAACAAACATAAAATACTAATTATCAGCAATTTAAAATCACAACTACAAAGCCGGCACAAAATTTGTAAAGTGAGCGCGGTTTTTTTCATTCCAAACCTTAGACAGCCACATTTAACAAACCTGACTATAAAATGAACATTGTTAGCTTTGCCACCGGTTGACATAACCAGTTTTTGATTGTAAATTACCTTGATTTTTCTTAACCCCCGCCAGATTTTTGCCGTTAATTAATTGATTATAAGTTCACGCTCATGCCTAACATTACTACCCAAAAAAAGGTTGATACATCAAACTATTCAACCCGTTTTCTGGCAATTTTAGCTTTATTGCTTCTTCATTATGGTTCATACGCGCAGTGCGGTTGGGCCGGCTTACAGGAAAATGGAAATACATATTACCCAGCAGTTTATAACCAAACTGTAAACATAGGTTCTGGTGCATTTTTACGCTTTCAGGTTAAAAACACAGCAACCTACCACTTCGAAACCTGTGGTAGTGGCTACGATACACAGCTATCAGGTTTTAACGGATCTGGCGGCTATATAGGCCCATACAGCGATGATGCATGTGGAACCTCATCTAGCATGGACTGGGGCGCTAACTATAGCGGAGAATACCGCGTACAAAATAACCGTTACAACTGTCAGGGCTACGGCTCTGGTTCGGCTGTACTTACATTCCGTTGTGCCCCGCCAGCCTCTCCCAGCGCAGGTACTGCCGGTAACGGCACCTGGTATGTGTACTGTTATGCTGCCGGCGATGCAAACGGAGGAAGCGGCGCGTGGAGTTCAAACTACAGCGGATACTATACCGAAAGCAACTTATCATTTTCAACTGGTAACCGCTGGACCAATACCCCCTACGATGCAAGCGACTACTTAGGCTGCTATGTACCTAACGATAACCACTCATGGCGTGCGGTACGTACCGGTATATGCGGGTACTACAGTATAGACATTAACGGGCACGATGATTCGTACCAGTTGCTTATTAACGGTAGCGTTGTTGCACAGCACATGGGTGGCTGCTGCGATGCTCACGCTGGTGCGTGGACCGGATTTTTAAACCCAAGCGATGTAGTAGAATTCAGGGTATCGGAAGGTGGTGGTGGCAGCAATGGCCAGATTACCTTTAACCGGACTACACCGGCTACACCTGCAGGTAATGGCACCTGGAACGTATACGTATGGGGGGCTGGTGATGCAACAGGTGGCAGTGGCGCATGGAGCACCAACTATAGTGGTATGTACACCGAACCCAACCTGTCGTTTGAATCGACAAACCGTTGGGGTAACGGAGGTACACCGAGCAGTGCAAGTGGCTATACCGGTTGTGCTGTAGGCGCCGATAACCATTCATGGTCTGCAAAGCGTACCGGCTTTACCTGCAAAGCCTACCAAATACTTGTTAACCACGATGACCGCTGTCAGGTTTATGTAAACGGTGTATTAAGATATGACAACAGCTCATGTTGTTTTGGTGGCGTATTTACTGCCAACCAAAACGTTGGTACGTTTGCGCTAAACGCGTCTGATATTGTAGAAATGCGCGTATCAGAAGGTGGCGGTGGCTCGTTTGGCTCTATAGCATTAAACGATGTAACCGCTACGCTGAGTGGAGGAACCATTAACTACGGAGGCTCTACTACCGTGTGTACCGGGTACGACCCGCCTGCCTTTGGCAACAGTGCAGATGCCAGCGGCGGTACCAGTGCTGCTGTAACCAACGGTAGTACCAGCTACCAGTGGGAGCTTAACGGAGGTAATATTGGGGGGGCTACCGCATCTACATACGACCCCGGCGCACTTACTACAGGTACTTACACCTATCGCCGTAAAGTAACCGACAAGTGCGGTAACACTGCTTATTCAAACTCATTTACTATTACGGTAAATGGCAACACCGCTACAGCGGGTTCAATATCGCCGTCGGCTGCTACAATTACGCTTGGCTCGTCGGTAGCAATTAACAGCACGGTAAATGCCACAGCAGCTTCAGGTACTACGCTTAATATACGTTGGTACCGTATCAGTTCTTGTGCAAACAGTGTGTGGGAAGATTTAGGACAAACCAATAGCCAGACTCTTCCATCAAATACCCCATCGGGTGTAGGCACCTGGACTTATTTACGCCGGGCATGGTCATCATGCGGCGCAGAAGGTAACCCTGCCAACTATGATGCTACTACTACAGTAACAGTTACTACACCTCCGGGTAACCCGGCTACTTTTGGGTCGAACACCTGGAACGCCTATGTTTATTGCGGCAACAACACCACTCCTTCCAACAATATTTATCAAGGCTACTATGTAGATGGCAACTTTAGTTTCAATACTGCAAATGTATGGGTAAACGGAGGAAGCGGAAGCCCATCCAATCTTATCGGGGGCTACACCTACAATGGAGGTAGTGTTGGTGCAGATTACCATAGCGTTATATACAAAAGGCAGGGTTTCCCATGCCGGGTTTACAGGCTGGATGTGCCTACACACGATGATGATGTATATGTATATGTTAACGGTGCACTGGTGCTACAACACAACGGTTGCTGCGATGCGCACAACGGCATATGGACCGGTGTACTAAGCTCTACTGATAATATAGAATACCGTTTCTTTGAAGGTGGGGGCGGTTCGCAGGGTGCTTTAAACCTTGTAGATGTAACAACTACCCTATCGGGCGGTACTATTAACTACAGCGGCTCTACACTTACCTGTGGTGCTTACGACCCACCTGCATTTACCAATGGAGCCGATGCCAGTGGTGGTGCCAGTGCGGCAATTACCAATGGTAGCACCAGTTACCAATGGCAGTTAAACGGTAGTGATATTGGTGGTGCCACCAGTTCTACCTACGATGTTCCGAACATTACAACAGCAGGTACATATGTTTATAGACGTAAGGTTACCGACAAGTGCGGTAACGTAGCTTACTCGAACACGCAAACTATTGTAGTTAACATCATCCCTTCCTCGCCGGCCGACGGTACAGCAGGAAGCAACGCCTGGAATGTTTTTGCCTACAACTCTGCTACACCGGGCACTAACTACTACGGCTACTATACTCAAAACACTTTAGATTTTAATACAGATGACAGATGGTCGGCACAAACTGCTGCCATATCTACCACCACTATTAATACTACAAACGGTTCGGGCTATACTGGCTGTACTACAGGTGTAGATAATTTCAGCTACCGTTACAAACGTCAGGGTTTCCCATGTGGTATATACACCATCAATGTACGCCACGATGACAACCTGACCATTACCAAAAACGGAAGCACCGTGCTTTACAATGCCGGCTGTTGTATCAACGCCCTTTCCAGCGGAGCCACCAACGTATTTCTGGGGGCCAATACTACGCTGGATGTAGCCTGTGTAGAAGGTGGTGGCAATGCCTTTACTCAGTTAACTTTTGGCAAAACCGGCGACCTGACAATAACCAGCAGTAATGCAACTATGTGCCATAACGCTGCTGCCCGCACACTTACTGCCAACGTAGCGGGCGGTACCTGGAGTGGCCCCGGTGTAAGTGGCAGTACATTTACCCCGGCTACTGCAGGCGCAGGTACCCATACTATTACATACACGCTGGAAGGTTGTACGGCAACACAAACCATAACTGTAAACCAAACTCCTACTCCTACTATTGGCACTATCACTTCGCCTACTTGTGCATTGGCAACGGGCAGTGTAGCACTTAGCAACCTGCCGGCCAGCAGCTGGACAGTTACAGCCAGCCCGGGAGGCGCTACCATTACCGGCAGCACCACCACCGCTACCTTTAGTGGGTTAACAGCAAATACTACTTATACATTTACGGTAACACAGGCTTCTACGGGTTGTACATCATCAACCTCTGCCAACGCTGTGATACCAGCCCAACCGGTTACCTCGGCAGCACCGGTTGTGGGTACTATTACCCCACCAACCTGTACAGTGGCTACCGGTAGTGTAGCACTTAGCAACCTACCTGCAGCAAACTGGACTGTAACGGCCAGCCCGGGTGGAGCCACCATTACCGGCAGCACTACTACTGCCACATTTACGGGCTTAACAGCCAACACTACCTATACCTTTACAGTAACCCTTCAATCCAGCGGTTGTACATCGGTACCTTCGGGCAATGCGGTTATACCGGCACAACCGGTTACTCCATCGGCCCCTACGGTAGGTACCATTACATCGCCAACCTGTACAGTAGCTACCGGTAGTGTAGCACTTAGTAACTTACCAGCAGCAAACTGGACTGTAACAGCCAGCCCGGGTGGTGCCACCATTACAGGTAACACCACTACAACTACCTTTAGCGGACTGGCCGGTAATACCACTTATACATTTACTGTAACACTACAGTCAAGCGGCTGTACATCGGCCGCATCGGGCAATGCTGTAATACCTGCCCAGCCGGCCACCCCATCGGCACCGGTAATAGGCACTATTACACAACCTACCTGTGGTACGGCCACGGGTAGCATAGCATTAAGCAGCCTACCTGCTTCGGGCACCTGGACACTTACCCGTAACCCGGGTGCTGTAACCAGTACCGGTACCGGTACTACCACTACCGTTAGCAGCTTACCTGCCGGTACATATACATTCACAGTTACCAATGCATCGGGCTGTGTATCGGCTTCGTCGGCAAACGCTGTGGTTAATACACAACCTACCACCTCGCCACCACCAACAATAGGCACCATTACACAGCCTACCTGTGCTGTGTCTACCGGTAGTGTAGCACTTAGCAACCTGCCGGCCAGCAACTGGACGGTAACAGCCAGCCCTGGTGGCGCCACCATTACCGGCAATACCACCACCGCTACATTCAGCGGGTTAACTGCCAATACTACTTATACCTTTACCACTACACTTCAATCAAGTGGTTGTACATCGGTTGCATCGGCCAATGCTGTACTTAATGCACAACCGGTAACACCTGCTGCACCGGTAATAGGCATCATAACACAACCTACCTGTGCGCTGGCTACTGCCAGTGTAGCACTTAGCAACCTGCCGGCCAGTAACTGGACAGTTACAGCCAGCCCGGGCGGCGCTACTATAGCAGGTAACACTACTACCGCCTCATTTACCGGTTTAACAGCCAACACCACTTATACCTTTACTGTAACATTGCAATCGAGCGGTTGTACATCGGCAGCATCAGGCAATGCAGTAATTAATGCTGCACCGGTAGTGCCTACAGCACCGGTAGTTGGCACCATTACCCAGCCAACCTGCGCACTGGCAACAGCCAGCGTAGCACTTAGCGTCCTGCCTGCCAGTAACTGGACGGTAACAGCTAACCCCGGTGGTGCAACCATTACAGGCAATACTACCACAGCAACATTCAGCGGGTTAACTGCCAGCACCACTTATACATTTACTGTAACATTGCAATCGAGCGGCTGTACGTCGGCAGCATCGGGTAATGCAGTAATAAACGCAGCACCGGTTGTGCCGACTGCACCTACTATAGGTACAATTACCCAACCTACATGTGCCATAGCCACCGGTAGTGTAGCACTTAGCGGTCTGCCGGCCAGTAACTGGACAGTAACGGCTAACCCTGGTGGAGCCACTATAACAGGCAATACTGCCACAGCTACCTTTGGCAGCTTACCGGCTAATACTACCTACAACTTTACCGTAACCCTGCAATCCAGCGGTTGTACTTCGGGTTCATCGGCAAATGCTGTAATTAATGCACAGCCAGCCACACCACCGGCACCGGTAGTAGGTACTATTACCCAACCTACCTGTGCTGTAGCAACAGCCAGTGTTGATTTAAGCAACCTGCCGGGCAGCAACTGGACCGTAACAGCAAGCCCGGGCGGCGCTACCCTTACCGGCAATACCACTACAGCTACGTTTGGTAGCTTAACGGCCAACACCACTTATACCTTTACTACTACACTTCAGTCAAGCGGTTGCGTATCATCGCCATCGGGCAATGCGGTTATAGATCCACAGCCGGTTACTCCTGCTGCACCTGTAGTAGGTACTATTACACAGCCAAGCTGTTCGTCATCTACCGGTAGTGTAGATTTAAGTAACCTGCCTGCCAGCAACTGGACAGTAACAGCCAGCCCGGGTGGTGCTACACTTAACGGCAGTACTACTACGGCTACCTTTACCGGCTTAGCAGGCAGTACTACTTATACCTTTACAGTTACGTTGCTATCCAGCGGTTGTACTTCTGCGGCATCGGGTAACGCGGTTATAAATGCCGCACCTGTTGTACCTACGGCACCGGTAATAGGCACCATTACTTCACCTACCTGCGCGGTTGCTACCGGTAGTGTGGCTTTAAGCGGACTGCCAGCCAGCAACTGGACTATTACTGCTCAGCCGGGTGGTTTCAGCATGAGCGGCAATACCACTACTGCTACCTTTGTAAACTTACCGGGTGGTACTACTTACACGTTTACTGTAACATTACTTTCAAGCGGTTGTACTTCGGCCCCATCGGCCAATGCGGTAATGCCTACACAACCAGTTACACCATCGGCACCGGTAGTTAGTGTTATTAACGGGCCTACCTGTAGCGTGGCTACCGGTAGTGTAGACCTTACTAACCTACCGGCCAGCAACTGGACAGTAACAGCCAGCCCGGGTGGAGCTACCTTAAACGGCAATACCACTACGGCTACTTTCAGCGGTTTAACAGCCAACACTACTTATACATTTACAGTTACACTACTTTCAAGCGGCTGTACCTCGCCGGCATCGGGCAATGCGGTTATACCAGCACAACCTTCTACCCCATCGGCACCAGTTGTAGATGCGGTAACACAACCGGGTTGTGTGGTAACTACAGGTTCGGCTTCACTTAGTGGCCTGCCTACCAGCAGTTGGGTAGTAACTGCAACACCGGGTGGTGCAACCATTTCCGGTGCCAGCAGCAATGCTACGTTTAGCGGACTTGCAGCAAATACTACTTACACATTTACAGTAACATTGCAATCGAGCGGCTGTACTTCATCAGCATCATCTAATGCCGTAATAGGCCCGCTGCCTACTATACCACCGGTACCTACAGCATACGTAAGCGCACAGCCTACCTGTGTGGTTAATACCGGATCTATTACAGTACTTAGTCCGGTAGGATCGGGTTATGAATATGCAGTAGATGGTGGCACATATACCGCATCTAACACTATTACAGGGATAGCAACCGGCACCCATACAGTTACGGTTCGTTTGGTTGCATCGCCGGATTGTGTATCGGACCCAAGCGGAACGCTTACTGTAAACAGCCAGCCTACACCGCCTACCACAGCACCGGTATTTGTTTGCCAGGGTGGTACCGGTAGCCTGACTGCCAGCAGCATTTGCGTAGATAACTTTGCCATACCGGCCTTACCAGGCCCTAACCAGATATACGGCGGCTGGCTTGCCAGCGATGCCACAGCGGCTACACTTTCGGGAGCCAATAACAGCAGCACTTGTGCCTTTGCTGGCCCTGTGCGTACTTATTCGGCTATTAAATTCCAGGTATCTGCTACCGGCAACTATATATTCGAGATGAATGATAACAGCTTGTATAACGGAGCAGGTTACATTGTTACCGGTAACTTTACGCCAGGTTCGTGCAGCCAGGGAACACTGGTACGTGCCGATAATGACGGAGGTATAGGTGACGAACCTAAACTGGGCACATCGGGCAACCCGCTGTTCCTGTACTCGGGCATTACATACACGCTGGTATCTACCACCGATGGTGGTAGCAACGTAGTTAACCAGGATTACACCTGGACCGTAACACCACCAGCCGGAGAAAATGTATTAACCAACCAACCGGGTAATATTGAATGGTACACTGCGGCTTCCGGCGGCTCGCCGATATACGTAGGCACATCATTTAACCCGGTAGGCGTAGCAGGTTCTGGCTTAACCAACACTAATACTGCCGGCACTACCAGCTACTGGGCAGCCTGCTCAAGCAGCCCAAGCTGCCGTACACAGGCCGACTATACGATTACCACAACAACTACTCTGTTTAATGTAACACCGGCCAACAGTTCAACCTGTTACGACGCCGGCTCGCCAATTAGCATTGGCTTATCCGGTTCAATTAACGGCCTGCCTTACCAGATATACCGCGATGGTTCTACTGTAGGTATGCCTAGCCCTACTACCGGTAACGGTGGCCCTATATCGCTGGGTTCTGTGGTAGATGCAGGTATTTATACTGTATCGGTACACAGCGGCAGCTGCGATATACCAATGAACGGCTCAGTAGAGATTAAACCAGCACCTATAGCCAATGCAGGGTCGGATGTAACACTTAACTGTTCTTCGAATGTGGTACTGAACGGAACCAGCAACAATACCACTGTATTTACCGAAGATTTTGGTACGGGTGTAAGCGCTGAAGTTACTTCCAGCACCAGCAACTGGAAAATAAAATACCTGTATGGTACAGAACCACAAAACCGTACCGAGTGGTGGATTACCTACAATGGTGCAACACCTTTAGCTAATATGTCGAACCCGGTAAATAATATCACATCGGGTTCCGGCTTAACCTTGTTTGACCACCGCATATACGAGCCGGTAGTGCCCGGCGACTATGCCTGGGATGAAGGAACAGTTGATGAAGTAGCTTACAATACCACACCTATTGATGCCCGTTTCTATACTACTGTAAACCTTAGCTTCAACTATCAGGTGGGTGGTACTTATTCCGGCAGCAACGTGTACGATTACCTACAGGTAATGTACTCGCTGGATAACGGTACTACCTGGGTACCTGTAAGTGCAGGTAACAACGCCGGCACCTACAACCTGTACCGTGGTATGGGCAGCACCAACGCTTTCTTTGCCAACTCGGCCACTACCGGTACAGCCAACGTAACTATGCCGGCTGCTGTAGTAGGTAAAAAATTCCTGCTTGGTTTCCGTTGGGTAAATGATGGTGACCTTACCGGTGCCTATGTAGGCGGCCCGATGGTTGACAACATTAATATAACCGGTACGGCTTCTTACAGTTGGAGCCCTACGGCCGGTGTAACCGGCAGCACTACTGCTACACCTACTATAACACAAGGAGGCACCTATACAGTAGTTGTAACAGCCGGCAACGGCTGTACTGCCAGCGATCAGGTAGTGGTGACCAATGCAGTTGCCCCTACTGTAACTATAGTAAACAATGCTGATGTATGTAGTGGTGGTAACGTTACCCTTACAGCCAACAGCGTAGGTGGCACAGGTGCTATTACCAACATTAAATTTGAGCGTAGCGCTAACGGTGGCGGAAGCTGGGCAACTGTACAGGATAACACTACAAATGCCAACTACACTACCAGTACATCGCTTGGTGTAGGCAACTACCTGTACCGTGCTACAGTAACACTTAGCTCTAACTGTTCGGGTACATCGGCCAATGCGGTAGCAGATGTGAAAGCTGACCCTATGATAACAGATGAACCGCTGAACCAAACAATATGTGTAGGTGGTTCGGCCGCTATGACCGTAGCAGCTACCGGTGGTACACCTAACCTGCTATATGAATGGGAGTATGATAACGGTACTATTGTAACAGATGGCTCGCCGGCTGGCGTTGACTACGGCAGTGAAACCACACCGGCTCTTACCATAAACACCAACAACAGTGTAGCAGCAGGCACCATACCTATTTGGGTAAAAGTGTATGCTAACGGTAACGGTTGCGATGCGGCCTACTCATTATTTGCCGACTTTACAGTAGTTGCCGACCCAACCGTAAGCAACCCTACACCGGCTACACAAACCGGTTTGTGCTCGGGTGGTTCTGCGTCGCCTATAAGCGTAACAGCCAACGGCGGTACCGGTGCCTACAGCTACCAGTGGTACTCTAACACTACCAACTCAACTTCGGGTGGTTCATTAATCAGCGGTGCCAACAACACCAGCTACACCCCACCGGCAGTTGCAGGCACCACCTATTATTATTGCGAGATAGGCCAGGCAGGCTCTGGTTGCGGCCCTGTAACTACTGCAACTACAGCTGTGGTAACAGCCGGCACACCGGTAGTAGCCAACGTAGTGGTAGATGAGTGCATGAACTTTGCCTTGGGCGATAAATACTATGTACTGGTAACCGGTTCGGGTGGTACACCACCTTATACCTATCCGGGTTCATTCTATACCTCTACTACCAACCAGGGTATACACGAACTGAACGCCGGTGCATCGGGTACCTATACTGTAACTGACGCTGCCGGTTGCAGCACTACCAGCAGTGCGGTAACAGCGCCTACCGGCCGCCCGAACGATATAGTAATGACCTCGGCTACCGGTAACATAACTGTAGATTGCTGGATTAACGATTACAACAAGTGGGTTACTTTCCGCGATGCGGTAACTAACAACGCCATAATGGCTATTAACGACAACCACAGCAACCTGGGATTGGTAACAGTAGACGTTTATAAAGACGCCACACCACCGGTAATATACAACAACCCGCTGGCAACCAACTGTACCTGGACCCAGCATACTGCTATGCGCCGTCACTTTAAAATGACATCGACCTTAGCACCTACAACGGGTGTAGATGTGATGTTGTTCTTTAGCGATGATGACTACAACACACTGAAAGCCGATGCCTGGAATAACAACACCGGCTACCCTAACCCGAATTACGCCTGTACCGAGTTGGATGACGTGTACAACTTTAACCAGCTGTATGTAACCAAATACACCGGTAACAACGAAGACGGTAACTACCTGAACAACACACCAAGTGGCCTGTACCGCGTGTTTGGTGACAATACCACGCCTAACCGCCCGCTTATTAAAGGTGAATACACAGGCAGCAACACGGGTTTCCAGGGTATATATGGCGGTGCACAAACACACCACTATGTACAAATGACGGTAACCGAGTTTTCAGAATTCTGGCTGCACGGTTCGCAACAAAGCCAGCCGCTGCCGGTAGAGATGATATACCTGCAGGCCGATGTAATGAACAACGCTTACATACGCCTGAGCTGGGCAACTGCCATAGAGGTGAACAACCGCGGCTTTGAAGTAGAGCGCAGCACCGATGGCCAGAACTGGACACAGATAGGTTTTGTAGAAGGCCACAACAATGCTACTACACAGCATAACTATAACTACGATGATATGACCGTAGCTGCCGGTGTGGTTTACTACTACCGACTGAAACAGGTTGACTACGACAATGCGTTTGAGTACACCGATATAGTAAGTGCCCGTATAGTAGGTGAGGCTACCTTTAGTGTAAAAGAGTTTATACCTAACCCAACTACCGACCGTACCAGTCTGATAGTGACCGGTACCAAAGAGCAGGAAATAAGTATAGCATTCTACAACATAGTAGGCCAGAAAGTACTGGAAAGCAACCATGTGGTAAACAAAGGTGCCAACACCATTGCCTTCGACCTGGCAAGACTGGCATCGGGTACCTACACGGCTGTAGTATCATCGGCTAACGAGGTATACACCCAGAAGATTGTACTGACGAGGTAATACCAGCCACTGCTTATACAAAAACAAAACCCGCGTAAATACGCGGGTTTTGTTTTTGTAGCCTATAATAAGCCACCAGTAAATAACGCTTACTATGCTTTTAAAACTTTGCTTTGACAAACAAAATTTGTACGGGGTATTGTAGTTTCGGCAATTGCTTTAAAGCCGCCTTCTACTTCAGAAAAATTACGATAGCCGCGTGCCTGTAAAATACTGGCAGCAATCATGCTGCGGTAACCACCGGCACAGTGTATAAAGAAATGCTGTGAGGGGTTTATATCTTTCACCCATTCGTTGATAGAGGCCAGGGGCTTGCTGTAGGCATTCTCAATATGCTCTGCCGCATATTCTGTTTCGCGCCTTATATCTATTACCATATCCTTATTTACATCTATGGCACCCTCAAACTGTTTTGCACTTATCCTGTTAACTGTATCGGTTTCTTTACCAGCATCTATCCAGGTTTTAAAACCGCCTTTAAGGTGGCCGATAACATTATCGAAACCAACACGGGTTAACCGGGTTACTGTTTCTTCTTCTTTACCAACTTCGGTTACCAATAAAATAGGTTGTGCAACATTACCAATCATAGCACCTACCCATGGGGCAAAGTCGCCATTAATACCTATGTTAACTGATTGCGGAATGAATCCTTTACAAAATATACCGCTATCGCGTGTATCCAGTATCAGCGCATCGGCTGTTTCTGCAGCGGCCTCAAACTCCCCGGGAGACAGAGCCCTCATGCCATTACCCAATACTTTATCAAAACTCTCGTAGCCCTTTTTATTCATTGCTACATTCATTCCAAAATAAGGGGGCGGTGGTAGTAAGCCACTGGTAACTTCTTTAATAAACGAATCTCTATCTGGTTGACGTAATGCATAATTAACTTTCTTTTGATTGCCCAGTGTATCAACCGTTTCTTTCATCATGTTTTTACCACAGGCACTGCCGGCACCATGTGCAGGATATACGATAACATCATCGGCCAATGGCATTATTTTGTTCATCAGGCTATCGTAAAGTGTGCCGGCCAACTGCTCCATAGTCATATCGGCCGATTTCTGTGCCAGATCAGGCCGGCCCACATCACCTAAAAACAGCGTGTCGCCCGAAAAAATACAATAGTCCTTACCGCTTTCATCTATCAGCAGGTAGGTAGTGCTCTCCATAGTATGGCCCGGCGTATGCAATACTTTCAGCTTTATATTGCCTAGTGGTAGTACCTGCCCATCGTGTGCTATAATAGCTTCAAACTCGGGACTGGCGTTTGGACCATAAACAATAGGTGCACCGGTAGCTTTACTTAAATCGAGATGCCCCGAAACAAAATCGGCATGAAAGTGAGTTTCGAGTATATACTTCAACTTTACACCATCTTTTGCTAAACGGTCTGTATAAGGTTTCGTTTCGCGTAGTGGATCAATAATAGCAGCTTCGCCGTTAGAAACTATGTAGTAAGCGCCTTGTGCCAGGCACCCGGTATAAATTTGTTCTACTTTCATGATTTTAAAATTCTAAAGTAAAGATAAGTATCTGCAACAAATACTTCTATTGAATTAGCAAATCAGCTTACCTATTGTAGATGATTTACGCAAAGGCTCAATAACATATCTTATCACAAAATTTATATTCAGGAATGTGACTAATACTTTTACATACAATAATTAAATTGCAAACAATATTATAAGCAATAAATTCAGCTATTTAAACTTGAAAAAGATATAATAAGGTTCCACAAGATGGGGAAATTACTACTGGCAACAAATAACCGTACAGCTATATTCATAATATCGTTCCTGGTATTGATTCTTAATTACAACACGCTTACCAACCAATATGCACTGGACGATGAAATGGTAATTACCAAAAACATGGCAGTACAACAGGGTTTTGCCGGCATACCTGATATAATGACCAGCGATGCTTATGAAAGTTTTCTTGAGGTGCTTGGTTCTAATTCACCACTTACCGGCGGGCGCTACAGGCCGTTAAGTATTGCCAGCTTTGCCATAGAGCAGCAACTGTTTGGCAAAACATATGGCAGCGATTATCTCAGCGCCCTGAAAAACCTGCAACAAATACAACAAACAGGAACTAACCTCAACCAGGTAGAGGCGCTAAGAGCGCAGTTAATAGAAGCTGAAAAAAACATACTTGAAAACAATAAAGCCATTGCACCCATGCGCCATGGCATGCAGCTATTATACTTTACCCTACTGGCAATAGCCCTTTGGCATTTATTAAGCCGGTATATTTTTAAAGAAACACCCACAATAGCCCTTTCGGCTGTGCTGCTATTTATAGCACATCCGGTTCACACCGAAGTAATAGCCAATCTTAAAAGCCGCGATGAAATATTTTCACTGCTATTTATAGTACTTACGCTGATTTCTATTTTCCAATATATAGAGTTACCCACCGGTAAAAATTTTACCAGCATGGTTATTTGCTTTATACTGGCACTGCTTTCAAAAGAGTACGCCCTGCTGCTACCCGCCATTGCGGTGGTAGCTGTGTATATTATACACAAAAAGCAACTAAGCTATTTTCGCAATGAATGGTTTTATACCTTATGTGTTATTGCCATTGCTTTCACGTTTTATCGGCACTCGGTTATCAGCACTACGGCAGCACAAACCATGAGTACAGACCTGGTAAACAACCCCTATCAGCTGGCAACATCTGCACAAAAAATTGCCACTAAAATTTATGTAGCCTTCGAATACATCAAGCTTCTGGTATGGCCCCATCCCCTTTCGGCTGATTACTCGTACAGCCAGATACCGTATGTAGGTTTTGGAAATACACAGGTATGGCTATCGCTTTTATTCTATCTGCTTACAGGCGCCTGTGCATTGTACATGATTTACAAA
>CAYREY010000021.1:41540-60245 GCA_964423405.1 uncultured Chitinophaga sp.
ATCGCTTTTATTCTATCTGCTTACAGGCGCCTGTGCATTGTACATGATTTACAAACGAAATATACTGGCATTACCTCTGGTTATTTTTCTGGGGTTCTTTTTTATGGTAAACAATTTTCTTTTCGATATAGGCGCCACTATGGGCGAAAGGCTTATCTTTCATTCATCGCTGGGCTTTTGTATGCTTGTAGCTATGGGGATGTATGCTGCACTGCAAAAAACAGCCACTGTAAAAGCTCCGTGGCTTATATTAGTGTTAACCGCAGTATTATTAATACCGTTGGGTTATAAAACTATAGCCCGCAACACTGACTGGAAAAATAACTTCACGCTGTTTACCCGCGACGTAAAGTATGCCCCCAATAGTTGTGTTACTAATTGTAATGCCGGTGCCGAATACTTCAATAAAGGCTATTTTGTAGTAAAGAATAAAAAAAACCTGGATGCAGCAGACTCGCTACTGGTACAACACTATGCAGATACTGCTATTGGATATCTGGAAAAGGCTGTTGCCATATATCCCGGCTATGCCAATG
Source organism: uncultured Chitinophaga sp. (assembly GCA_964423405.1). Classification (GTDB taxonomy): domain Bacteria; phylum Bacteroidota; class Bacteroidia; order Chitinophagales; family LD1; genus Bog-950. Next base: position 42,077 of record CAYREY010000021.1, read on the forward strand.
CCTATGTAAACCTGGGCATATGCTACCTGTATAAAAACAACCTTGAGAAAGCCGGCGAAAACTGGAGCCGTGCGGCTGCGTTATACAATGGTATACACCCTACCCTTGCCGTACATTCAAAAGTACTGCTTAATAAAGGGCTAACCTGCGGTTATAAGAAAGATTATCAGCAGGCATCAAAGTACCTAAGTTATGCATCGCAACTTGACCCTGCCAATGTAGAGATATGGACTAATCTGGCTGGCTCGCAGTTTGCCCAGGGCCACTTTACCGAAGCTGTAACCAGTTTTAAAAAAGCACTTGAGTTTAACCCTTCCCTACGCGATGCAGAGGCAGGTTTACAATCATCTGAACAGTTTTTAAAATTGGAAACAGAGTGCCGTAATAACCCTACCAACATAAATATGTGGCTGGCCGATGCAGCCATATTTAACCAGTATGGATTTGCCAAAACTGCTCACGAATACTACAACCATGTACTGGAACTTCAACCGGGCAATGTTCAGGCTAAGCAGGGCAGTATGGCCACACAGGGTAAAGAGAATAAAAAGTAATCAACGCCCATTGTACCGGTTCATATACTCTGCGGCCTTTTGCAAATCGCCTTTTATGGTATAGGCAGTGGCAATAAAGTAAAGCGGTTGCCGGTTAGCAGGGTCAAGTGCATAGGCCTTTTCCAGCGCAGCAATTGCCGCATCGGGTTGGTTAAGTGCACCCAGCACATTGCCGTAATTAAGGTAGAGCTGCGCATAAGTAGTATCACGGGCAATACCTTTTTCAAAAGCCTCACGTGCCTGCAGATACTCTTTTTTACTAAAGTAAGCTGTACCCAATATGTTCCAGGTTTCTTTAAGCACATAGCCCTGCTCAATACATTTACGGTGATAGTAGATAGAACTATCTGGCAGATTTTGTTTAAAATATGCATCAGCCAGGTTATGCATCGCATCGGCCGAAGGGTTAAGTTGTACTGCACGTTTTAAATCAGCAATAGCAGCAGGGTAATTTTTAAGTCGGTAATTTACTACACCCATGTTGAGATAAACAGGGGGATAAAGTGAATCAATCTGCGCTGCTTTCTTAAAATTAGCCATCGCTATATTCAGATTATTAATCCGTTCTATATCATTGGCAACTGACTGGTTCAGCAACAGGCTGCCATAATTATAATATACCCTTGCACTGTTGCCAGCAGTGGCAGCATCGGCAGCAAATAATGTACTATCCGATTGCCAGACCTTGTTTCGGTTAATTGTTTTAAAACTGTAACACACCAGCAACATAACAAACAATAGCAACGGGTTGGTATACAAAGGGCCGGGCTGCCATCGCTTAGCCTCTCTAATTACCAGCCATACTATTGCTATTAAAAACCCCAACGAAGGTGCATACAAAAATCTATCGGCAGCAGTAGCTCCTATTACTATAAATATATTGGATGTGAGCAGTATGCTGATAAAAAAGAACAATATACCGAACGAAGCCACCTGATATTGCCTGCGGTAACGTATGGCAAAACCGACCAGCAGTGTACTTATAGCCAACACCAACCATACCTGCCAATCGGCAAATGTACGGCAAGGTATGTCGTTAAACGAGTAATCGTACCTAAGGGTGTAGGGCCATACACATTTTAGCATATAAGTACCCAACATATAAATGCCGGTTGCTACCTGCGATAGCTTACTACCGCAAGCCAACAGCGCATTGTCCTGATAGGTATAGGCAAGAGGTGTGCTGCCATTAAAACGAACTATATACTCGTGCCAACCTAACCACAAAGCAGCTACCACCACCAAGGGCCACCAGTTTACCAATACGCTTTTTACCGGTTGGTTATTAAACCATACCGGCAGCATAAGCAACAGTGGTAAAAAAAGCAACCCACCTTCTTTAGCCAGCAAACACAATAAAAATGTAAACGACACTAACAGCAAGCGCTTAAGATTAAACGAGGTGCTGTTTAATACCAGCCATGCACTAATCAGAAAAAACAGCAGGCACAATATCTCATCGGCACTTTTTACGTTTGCTACCACCTCGGTATGTGCCGGGTGTGCTACAAACAACGAGGTAACCAGCACAGGTATCCATACATTGGTTTCGCCGCTTATACGCCTCACAAACCTATACAACAGCCAGGCCGTTAGAGAATACAGCAATACCTGCATGAGGTGGAACAAAAACGGTTCGCCGTTGCTCAACTGCCACTCCACAGCATAAAGCAACAAAGATAAAGGACGGTACAACCCTGCGTTTTGCTCCCAGTAACCCTGCCAATAAAACGTGGTCAATATATCGGGTATACCAGCCAGCCCCTGTTGCACAAACTTGTTTTGTGTTATTACAGCGCGGTCATCCAGCACAAAACCATGGCGAAAGGTGTTGGCATATAACAACACAGCCAACAATACAGGTATAACTACGAGATACTTTTCGTAACTAGCACCGACATTCGCTTCGCGTTTTACTGATTTTACCGCCACATTCAATTGTTGTGTCTGCAATTAAACCAAAAAATACAGCACAGCCTTATATGGCGCCTAAAAAATCTCCACAGTCAATATATGTAACAGTATAAAACTTCGCATCCACTATACCCTAATAACATATAAGCAGAAATACTAGTTAAAGAATGACACCTACCCTAACCATTTTTTTGCATCTCGTGCTGCGTAGCTAATTATGATAGAAGCTCCGGCGCGTTTAAAAGATGCCCATACTTCTGTATGCAGGTTACTTCGTTCGGCAAGGTTATTTTGTACCAATAGTTCCAGCGCAGCATACTCGCCGCTAACATGGTACACTGCCAAAGGTTTGTTTACCTGTGTGCTAAGTTGCTGTACAATATCCAGATAAGGTGTGGCTGGCTTTATCATTACTATATCTGCGTCTTCGGCGGCATCGCGCAGGGCCGATGCAATAGCATCGTTGGTGTTTCGATAATCTAACTGGTAGGTATTACGCCCGCTTAGTTGCACACCACCCGGTGCCGATTTACATACATCGCGAAATGGGCCATAGAAGGAAGACGCAAACTTGGCGGCGTAACTCATAATAGCCACACTATCCAGTGCATTATCATCCAGTGTGCGGCGTATGGCCAGTATACGGCTATCGCTCATGTCGCTGGGGGCTATACAATCACTACCGGCCTGTGCCAGTTGCAGCGAGTAAGCTGCCAGCACCTGTACAGTTTCGTTGTTAAGCAAAGCTGTACCAGTGGCATTTAATACACCACAATGGCCATGCGTGGTATAACTGCACAAACAAACATCGTTAGCCAGCCAAATGCTGTTACCAAAGGTTTGTTTTATTCGTTCGGTAACCTTTACGGCAAAATCGAAATTGAAACCACTTACTGTTTTGTGCGCTGGTATAGGAAAAAGCAGAAACTTAGTAACGCCTGCTGTTATATCACTTTCAATTTGTTTCAATACCGATTCAGTAGTATCGGTGTAAACACCGGTAAGGTACGTAGCGGGCTGCCTGTCGGACAAGCTTTGATCTACAAAAAGTGGTTGTATAAAATCGTGATGATGCACATATACCTGTGCCGCCAACTGGCGGATGTGTTCGTTAGCCCTTAGCCTGCGCTGGTTTAGCGGGTAGTTTTGCTGCGCCATACATTAAATGTTTTTATACCGGGGAAAACCACAGGCTTCAATCCGGCTTTAATAAAATTATCGGCGGTTTTGCCGGCAGGGCACATATGTACTGCATCTGCTTTTATAAAATCGCTGCAGGCTTTATACTGCTCAAAGTTGGTCCAGTATAGTACATCGGCCTGTGCAATTTGTTGTTGCACTGTTATAGATGGCTGCGCCACCAGTTGGTACGTACCAGTGCTTTTGTAGCCATCGGCCCGCCATTCGGCAGCAGCATGGGTGTGGGTTAATATGGTTATATCGTTCTTATCAATAGCAGTCAGCTGTTTGTCAAACACCGGTTGCAAAAAGCCAAGCCCCATACCATCGGCGCAACCCTGGCACCAAATACCCAGCTTAGCCAGCTCGCGCCAGCTACGGCTACCCGAGCACCATACGCGCTTACACTGTAGCTGTTGTGCTACCTGTGGCGTAACAGCACGATGGTGAGCGACAAATACTACCGGTGTGGTTACCGGCTCAACATCTGTTTCGTATTTATAGGTAAAAAAATCTTTCATATAGTCACCGGCAGAGAACATGGTTTTGTGTTTCACATCCAGCGGTATATCAAACACCATATCACTTATGTCATTTCCATTAACATCTGCACCGGCAATATTTATGAAGCCACCATAACGTGTATCAATAAACACAGCACCATACTTCTGGTGGCAACCGCCGCCTAAGTGTGCCACCGCACTCCTCTCCCTTTCAAGCTGTGCGCTAAGGTTGTTATCGTTTATCTGTTTAAGTAATTCAACTGCATGGGTGTTGGTATGCAGTGCCTCTATCAGCAAAGCGCCCTGCCCCGGTGCAGGTGCACATTCTATAAGCGGCAAAAACATGTTTAGTTTACCAGCCAGCAAATCTTTCACCCGCTGGTTGCCGGCTTCCAGTAACCGGTTTAACCCGGCGGCCGCCAGTATTATGCCATCGTACTTACCATCATTTAATTGTTGCAAACGGGTATCTACATTGCCGCGTATAACCTGCGCCTGTGTAGTAGCACTGTTACCATTAAGCACTGGCAATACCTTTTGCAAAAAGCCTAATGCTTGTTGTTGCCTGCGCAGCGATGAGGTACCAATTACCAATGGCTGACAAGTAGCCAACTTTTGAATTACAGCGAGGTTAAAAATCACAACATCGCGCGGGTCGTTGCGCTCGGGTATAGCATTAAAAAAACGTTCATCTTCTATGCGCTCGCGGCTAAGGTCTTTCATGGAATGCACTGCAAAATCGGCATCGCCCGAAAGAAGTATTTCATCTATCTCTTTCGAAAAAAAATCGCGGCCCTCCATTTCGTATAGCGGGCGCGTACGGTCATTATCGCCGCTGGTTTCTTTCAGTACAATATCAATTACAGCGTTAGGGGCAGCCTGCAACAGATAAGCCTTAGCCAGGTTGGCCTGTATAACCGAAAGCACCGAGCTACGACATACTATTTTAAAACGTTTCATTTAAAACTTTTGAAAGCGAAACCGCTAAGTGCTGCATATCGGCAGGGGTATGTTTGGCAGTAACTGTTATACGCAAACATGCCTCACCTTCGCGCACCGTTGGCGGATTAATGGGCTGAAGATACACACCAAATTCATTTAACAGGCGTGCAGCTACCTGCCGGCAGGTTAAGCTATTGCCCACCGACACACAGGTAATATGCGATGCGTTGTCATGAAAGGGCACCTGATACTGTTGTAACAAAGTGCGCAATTGTGCCACACCTGCATGAAAATTACTGCGCCACGTATCGTTTTGTTTAACCAACTCTATACTACGTATAGTAGCTGCACATACTGCCGGTGGCAACGAGGTAGTAAAAATAAAGCCACTGGCAAAGCTGCGGAGGTAGTCTGTCATATCGGTATCGGCGGTAACATAACCACCCAGTGTACCAAACGCCTTTGCAAACGTACCATTAATAATATCTACCTGGTTTTGTAGTTGTAACGATGCTACCACACCGGCACCTGTACTGTTATACAGGCCTACGGCATGTACCTCATCTACATAGGTAAGTGCGTTATACTTTTTAGCAAGTGTGGTTATTTCTTTTACCGGTGCCACGTTGCCGTTTATAGAGTATATACTTTCAAACACAATCAACTTTGGTTGATTGGCAGGCAAGGCAGCCAGTATCTCTTCCAGATGTTGCATATCGTTATGCTTAAACACCTGTTTAGCACAGCCGCTGCTTTTAATCCCCTCTATAATAGAGGCGTGATTACGCTCATCGGAAATAAACACAAGGCCCGGGAAGGAACGCCCTATAGTAGCAAGCGTACTTAGGTTGGCCAAAAAGGCGCTATTAAAAACTATAGCCGCTTCACGATTATGTAAACCAGCAATGGCCTGCTCCAGTTGCTTATGGTAACCGGTAGTACCCGATATATTTCGCGTGCCGCTGCTACCCACACCACTGTGGTGTGCTGTAAACGATAATTTACTGATAATATCCTCGTGTATGCTCATACACAGGTAATCGTTACTGCACCAGTTTATAGCCGACTTCTTCTGCTGGTTTTCGTCATCGTAATAAAAGCGTGGAAAATGGCGGGCCGATTTATTTACATCCTGAAAATAGCGATAGTTGCCCTGCTGTTTAAGCAGGCTTAATTTCTGGTTGATAATATGTCTATAGTAGTCATTCATATTATGCTACTACAAAGCCTTCGCGTGTTACAAAATCACCAAACGATTCTCCTGTTCTACGTTTAGCTGCATACTCCTTAAACAATCCATCTAAAGCAAACAATATCTCTTCTTCGTTCAGGTTTTCGCGGAACAACCTGTTTAACCGAAAGCCAGCTACATCGCCACCTATATGCAGGTTATACCTGCCCGGCGATACACCCACCAGCGCGACCTCGGCCAGATAAGGGCGGGCGCAACCGTTAGGGCAGCCGGTCATGCGTATAATCACATCCTCATTAGTAAGGTTGTGCTTTACCAGAATGGGTTCAATTTTACTAACCAGTGCCGGCAGATAGCGTTGTGCCTCGGCCAATGCCAGCGGACAGGTAGGCAAGGCCACGCAGGCCAGCGAGTTTTTACGTATGCCGGTACGCGCCTCGGTATGTTCAATAAAACCGTATTTTACAAGTAATGCATCAATAGCAGCTTTATCTTCAGCTGCTATATCGGCCAGTATCAGGTTTTGGTTACATGTAAATCTGAACGTACATTTACCGGTTAGTGCAATCTTATACAATCCTTTGCGCATATCCAGGCCATCTTCATTACAAACACGTCCATGCTCTACAAATAAGGTATAATACCATTTGTTTTCGTGGTTCTGGTGCCAGCCATAGTAATCTATCCGTTGGGTAAAAACCTGTTCGCGGGCGGGCTGTAAGGCAAAGCCGCAGCGTTTCTCCAACTCCTGTACAAACCAATCAAGCCCGTTGTTATCAATAGTATATTTAAGGCGGGCCAGTTTACGGTCGCTGCGGTTACCGTAATCGCGCTGTATGGTTACTATCTCATATACTGCTTTCAGAGTTTTCTCTTCGGTATCGGCAAAACCAATAATACTGGCTACACGCGGATAGGTAAATGCATTACCGTGTGTGGCGCTCATACCACCGCCTACGGCTATATTAAAGCCTTTCAGTTCGTTGTTTTCTATCACTGCTATCAGCCCTATATCGTTAGCCAGTACATCTACATCGTTATTAGGTGGTATAGCTATGGCTATTTTAAACTTGCGCGGCAGGTAGGTTTTACCATACAGCGCATCTTCTTCTTCCTTTTTATCAATTATCTTTTCATCATCCAGCCATACTTCGTACCATGCGCGTGTTTTGGGCAGCAGCAGTGTGCTTATCTTATCAGCATACTCAAATATCTGCTGGTGTATGGGCGATTGCATCGGGTGGGCGCTACAAACCACATTGCGGTTTACGTCGCCGCAGGCTGCAATACTATCCAGTTTAAACCGGTCGAACCATTTCATGGTGGGCTTCATATTACTTTTTACTACCCCGTGCAATTGCAGGGTTTGGCGCGTGGTAATTTTTATTACACCGGTGCTGTATTTCTCTGCAATATCATCGGTGGCAATCCATTGTTCGCCGGTCATAAGTCCACCGGGCAGGCGAAGCCGTATCATAAATGAGTAATCTTTCTCCAGCTTTTTAAGTGCCCGTTCCTCGCGGCGGTCGCGGTTATCCTGCTCGTATATACCGTGAAACTTAATAAGGCTTTTGTCAGCCTCGGCTATAGCACCGGTCACCTCGTTTTGCAGGCTTTCGCTAAGCGTACCCCGCAGGCCGTCGCTTTCTTCTTTAAATTTTTCTACCGGCGATAGTTTTTTCTTGTCGCTCATCGTTATGTAGTTAGTCGTTAGTCTGTATTAATAAACATCTTTCAAATATCTGCCTTCTTCTTTTAACTGTGCCAGGTACTCAGCGGCATACTCGCGGCCATTGGTACTTTGTGTTGCTATAATTTCCAGCAAAGCTTCCTCAACATCTTCGCTCATAGGTTGTTTGCTGCCGCACACATAAAAATAAGCGCCGGATTGTAACCACTCGTATACCGCAGCTGCCTGCTGCTGCAACTTATGCTGAACATACACTTTGTTTTCGGTATCGCGCGAAAATGCAACATCTAACATGGTCAGCACGCCTGTTTCCAGATAGCTTAGCCACTCTGTTTGATACAAAAAATCGGTTTTGAAGTGCTGGTCGCCGAAAAATAACCAGTTGCGGCCACCAGCCCCACGCGCATCGCGCTCGGCCACAAATGCACGGAAAGGAGCAATACCTGTACCCGGACCCACCATGATAATATCCTTATCATCGGCCGGCAGGTGGAACTCGTTATTCTTTTGCACATAAAACTGCACCTGCGCCCCGTTTTCTAATTGCGACAGATAATCAGACGCAAGTCCATATTGCTTAACTCCGTTTTTGGTAAATGATGAGCGGGCTACGGTTATGTGTACTTCTTCGTTATGTGCCGCATTGCTCGATGCTATTGAGTATAAGCGAGGGGCAATAGGCTCCAGAATATCAACCAACGCCTGCCAGTTACCAGTTGTTTTCTGCTGAGGGTGCAGCATCAGCAATTCTGCCAGGTCAACCGGTGCACCGAGTGGGGTATCTATACCTTCTATAGCTGCGTACTTACTTATAACCCGTTGCGGTAGCTGCAATATGTTCAGCACATTTTTTATAAGGTAATAAAATGTATAGCGCTTGTCTTTATAGGTAACGAACTCGCTGCCTATGGTACCCAACGCATCTAACACAAGCTGCGTATTGGCATCGGTATTAACCGGCACTATACCTATCGAATCTCCGGGGGCATAATGCACCGTACCTTCGGGTACAATTTCTATGTGGTGGGTTTCTTTATTACTACCTGTATCGTTCAGGTTAATATTACCCCCTATCTTACCTTTATAAATTACACGGCCGGTTGGCTTTTTCTTATCGCTGATATTTACAGATGCCGAGCTGGCAGGAGCTGCCAGTAGTTTATTCAATACCTCATCTACCCATTCAGCGGCATCGGTTTCGTAGTTTACATCGCAGTTGCGGCGTGTTACAATGCGGTTAGCTCCCAACTTTTCAAACTGTGCATCTACATCTTCGCCGGTTTTGCAGAACAGCGGGTAAGCAGTATCGCCCAATGCCAGCACACTATACTTCAATTTAGGAAGGTTTTTATCCAGCGCATGTATATGCTCGTAAAACTTACGTGCGGCAGCAGGTGGTTCGCCATCGCCGTGCGTACTTACTATGGTAAAAAAGTATTCTTCCTTTTCCAGTTCGGCAAGTTTGTATTGCTCCAGGCTTACCAATTTGGCATTTATTTTACGCTGCTTTGCTTTGGCAGCAAACTGCGAGGCTATTTTTTTGCTGTTACCGGTTTCGGTACCATAGGCTATGGTTACCTTGGCCGAAACTATAGCTCCACCGGTAACCGGAGCGGCGGCACTCTTATTGGCACCGGCCAGATAGCCACTTATCCATAACTGCTCTGCGGGGGTAAACTGTGCAGCAAACTCATGTAATTTTTGTAATTGCTCTTCGCTTAACATGTTATATGTTGGTTGTTTCTTTAAAGTATTGGCCGGTTAGCTGGTTGGCGGTATGCCACTGGTATTTATCTGATAGTTGTACTACACTGCCAATTATTACCAATGCAGGGGAGGTAAACTGCCTGCCCTGCCATTGGGTAGCAGCAGTATGTATAGTACCAAAATGTGTTTGCTGATGTGGTGTAGTGCCCTGTTCAATTACCACAAGTTTTTTATCGGGCATACCCAACGCTACCAATTGCGCTGCCGCATTGGCCAGGTTTGCCGATGACATATACAACACAATAGTTCCGTTACTTTTTGCCAGGGCATCAAAATCAAACTTTTCGAAATTGTGAATGGCATACATGTGCACTTCATCGCTGTAGCCACGTGCGGTAAGTGGTATACCGGCATAAGCTGCACAGCCAGAGGCCGCAGTTACACCCGGTATTATCTCGTATGGTATTGCATGTGCGGTTAGGGTTGCCAGCTCATCCAGTATGTTCGAAAAGAATGATACATCACCGCCTTTTAGTCGCACTACCGTTTTGCCCTGTAAAGCATACGTGGCTAGCAATTCATTTATATGTTGCTGTGGTGTAGATACACCATGCCCTTTTTTACCCACCTCTATAATTGTGGCAGTAGCTGGCGCGTATGCTAATAGTTCAGGGCTTACCAGCCTGTCGTGCAGTACCACATCGGCCTGTGCAAGGGCAGCTACACCTTTTAGCGTAAACAGACCGGGGTCGCCGGGGCCGGCTCCCACCAGATAAACTTTGCCACTATTTTCTGCCATACTATTTTCTTTTTAAATAATAAACCAATAACCACACACCGCACTGCGCGTTAACAAATCCGAACCCTATTTTTTATGAAAAATGAAATCAGACTTGCCTGTTGTTTAACAACAACAGCAAGCTTTACAACAACACATGTTGCCGGCCGAAACAGAGATATGGGGGTATTGGCTTTTCATTGACTATTGCAAGTATATAAAAACTTTAATTATCTGGTGTCCCCTTTTTTAAGGGTGCCGTAATTTCGTTCAGCTTTTTAACCTTTTCGGCAAAATCGCCGCGCAGGTTTTCGCGTATAGCGTTCAGGTTTTCTATCAGCTCGTCCAGTTCGTCGGGCAGCGAATCCTGCAACAATTCTTTTAGCCTTTTAGCTACCGTAGGCGATTTTCCATTGGTAGATATGGCCAGTTTAAGATGCCCTTTCTGCACAATAGAGCTCATATAAAAATCGCACAGATCTGGGGTATCGGCCACATTTACCAGTACCTGTTTCTGGCGGGCCTGTTGCCGGATAACAGCACTATAATCTTTATTATTAATAGCTACAAACAACACCTGTACCCCCTCTAAATCAGCCGGATTATATGCCCGTTCCTCCACCACTACCTGCGGGTAAGATGCCAGCAAGGCATGCATATCCGGGCTTACCTGTTGGGCTACTATACGCAACTTAACAGCGGGGCTGTTACCAAGTATGGCTGTTGCTTTCTCTACCCCTACATAACCGGCACCCACCAGCAACACGCTCATCTCTTCCAGCTTAAGAAAAACAGGGAATAAAAAATTTTCAGATACGATATTTTGGTTATTCACCACTTATTGCTTTATACTTGTAGTGCAAAACAACTAAATGTTTATTCAAAGCCAAATAATCTCTTGCTGCTGTAACACCATGTGTTGCGCTATGAAAATAGCTGCAGGGGAGGCTTTTGTATAGACTATAATAATAGTATAACCAACAAAAAGGGCCTTTCCGCTAGCAGGAAAGGCCCTTTTTGTTTTTAAGCAATGTACGCATGAGTGATTTACAAAAACGGGTAGATGAAATAAACGAAGCGATAAGGGAACGCACCGTTGCCGATGGGTTACGCTGGCTTAGCGAACAGTTTCCCGGTGCGGTTTGCTACTCAACAGCATTTGGTTTAGAGGGGCAGGTAATAACCCATTTTATTTTTAAGAACCGCATACCTATTAAGGTATTTACCATAGATACCGGCAGGCTGTTTCAGGAAACCTACAATGTATGGAACGCTACCAATGTAAAGTACGGGGCAAACATACAGGCTTACTACCCTAAAGCCGAGCAGGTACAAAAACTACTGGACACTAAAGGCCCTAATAGTTTCTACAACTCGGTAGATGACCGGAAAGAATGCTGCTACCTGCGTAAACTGGAGCCGCTAAACCGCGCCTTAGAAGGACAAAAAATATGGCTATCGGGCGTGCGGGCCGGCCAATCGGCTAACCGGGCCGAAAAGAAACAGGTAGAGTGGGATGCCAAACGTGGGCTTATAAAAGTATATCCGCTTTTTAACTGGACCAGTGAAGAAATACGTGACATAATACGCAGCGAAAACATACCCTACAACGAGCTTAGCGACAAAGGCTTTTTAAGCATAGGCTGCGCGCCTTGCACCCGTGCAGTACACAAAGGCGATGACGAACGCAGCGGCCGGTGGTGGTGGGAAGGAAATACCGAAAAAGAATGTGGCTTACACAGCAACGATACACAACCAGGAAACTGGACCATATAACAGGCATTAACTAACACTATAAATAAAACAACAACATGGCAACTTTACGACTGGGCGACCTTGCCCCCGATTTTACCGCCCAAACAACTGCGGGTACTATTAACTTTTACGAATGGCTTGGCAACAGTTGGGGAGTACTGTTTTCGCACCCTGCCGACTTTACACCGGTATGCACCACCGAGCTGGGTACTGCAGCCAGGCTTAAAGATGAGTTTGATAAGCGCAACGTAAAAATTGCAGCACTGAGTGTAGACCCTCTGGACAAACATAACGAATGGGTTAAGGACATTAACGAAACCCAAAACACAGCAGTTAACTTTCCCATTATTGCCGATGAAGACAGAAAGGTAGCTGACCTGTACGACATGATACACCCCAATGCCAACGAAACATTTACGGTGCGTTCGGTATTTATAATAGGGCCCGATAAAAAGGTTAAACTGATTATTACTTACCCGGCTTCAACCGGGCGCAATTTTTACGAGTTACTGCGTGTAATAGATAGCCTGCAACTTACAGCCAACTATTCTGTAGCAACCCCTGCTAACTGGAAAGACGGAGAAGACGTGGTAATAGCACCAGCTATTAAAGATGAAGACATACCGGCAAAATTCCCCAAAGGGCATAAACGCATTAAACCCTATTTGCGCCTAACCCCGCAACCCAATAAATAATGCAGATTACACCTGCAATAAATAAAAAGATATTAGGCCTATAAAATGGCGAAGAAATTAATGCTTGCCTTAATCGTTACCAATACCGGACAAGGGGCAACTCTCCATTACAAATAAAATCCAGCTAATTAGAGGGACTTCATTGGTAGTAGAAATAGGGACTAGGCCCTGAAAATTTCATCACCTTCGTCACATGCTTACAGTTGAAATACAATCAACTGTGTGTATTGCTTACCTGGTAATTACAAATAAAAAATCCCGCAACTATGCGGGGTTTTTTTACATTGCGGAGAGAGATGGCAATAAACCTTAATCTAAGACCTGCGCTGGTGCTGAGTTTTAAAGGCGTCGTATCAAACAACGCTCAATTTACGCTCGCTGCTACCATAGCAACTAACAATCTCCTTGTGCCAAAGCATGCGTAAATAAGCGGAATTTCATTCTCTAATTTATACTAACTTAACGCCATTAAAAGTACAATAACTACATCCTCTGCTAAGCACAAACCACTAATATAAGATGCTAAGAAAACCGGCACATACTTTGAACATTCAATAGAAAACGATACAATGAAAGCAGAGATTTCGAGGGGTGGGTGCTTAGGAATTTGGGGTACATACCAAAATTTCGAATATAACAGCATTGCTGTTTCTACAGTAGTTAGCTATTACTCCACCAGCGCCAGTTGATATTAATAGACCGCTCACCCTAGTTACCCTTAACCAGGGTGGCGGGGGCCTTTTTGTTAAGCACATTCAATTGCACTTGCATTTGCTTGTTTTGCTTCGGTGTTACAGCGGCCCGTCGAGATAAGAAAGCTGAGTATATTATGTTTCAGCGGTATTTATCATCTATAAAGCCAGGGGCTCTGAAGTCAGGCAGGACCCTGCGGATAATCAAGTCTACTTAATATATATTTCCCGCTATGGTTGGAGTTTAGCTTCCTGTTCTAAAAAAGTATCACTACCAACCACGGCGGAAAGAAATTACACTACTGCAAACAGCTTAGCTGTTCGCGCTCGTTTTGTACCAGTACCATCTGTATCTGTATCAAATCGTTCAGCATAGTGGTAATGCGTACATTACGGTCAGCAAAAGTATTGCTATCATAAGGTATTGCCTTCAGTTTACTTCCGGCTACAGTTGCGTTATACTGTGTAATTTGGGTGCGCAGTTCCTCTATATCGCTGTACGGATCCATCTCCGGTTCTATATGTTTACTAATGCGGCTCTCGCTAAGCAAATCAGTACTATGGTTAAAATTTGCAGGTAGTTGTGCTTTGCCGGTTTCGCGCTGCACCAGGTATTGTTTTACTGCTTCGCACAGGTGGTTAATGGCAGCACTTTGCGGTGTGGTAAACACATTGGTGTTTTTACAATCGTGCTGTAGCTGGTGTAGTTCTGTTTGTAGTATTTGCTGGTTGTGTACAAAAAAAGCAGTATCGGCTATGCTTTGCCTTTGGCTGGTAGCCGGTATACGCATAAGCGACATAAATAGCCCGCAACCGGCAACTATAAGTACACTGGTTACTACCGTGTTTAGTTTGCTTTCGGCGTGGCGTATGCCATTAAAAAAGTAAACCGGCAAAAACACAGCACCGGTAATTATAAGGGCCGTTAAACCCATTGCATTGGCACCAGGCCAGTACATTAATTTAAATAAAATAGCCAGGCTTAGCAGTATGCCCGGGGCAATAGCCAGGGCGTATATAATTCTATCGCGCAGGGTGTTATTCTCTTTGGCTTTTAACAAAAAAACGAGTGGTAAAAAAAGCAGGCTGAATGTGCCTACGCCCAGTACAATAAAGGCCGAGGCACCGGTCCATTGCATAAACTTAAACAGAATACCAATTGAAATAAACAGTGCGGAAATAACACCGCTGGTTATCATTATCTTTTTCATGGCGTAATAATTTTTGTAGGTTAGTAAAAGTTGTGCTTCCTGTTCTATCTCGCCCAGCTCCTTTTTATAAAAGGTTTTAATGGTACGTGCATAGAAATCTTCAAAATCTCCATCCGGCTCAAGGTTTTGCTCAACTATACAGCATATATGATCGAGGAGGTTAAGCTGCAGGCTCTCCGTTTTAACGCCACGTGCACGTATGTCGTTAAGTATCCTATCTATTTGCTGTTCATTAAGGGTGTACATCAAGCAGTTTGTTTATCTATATCCAGTAAAAAACTCATAGTGTTTATAAAGTCGGCAAACTCGCTCACTTTTTCGGCTGTTTTGGTTTTACCGGCCTTACTAAGGCTATAGTACTTGCGCACCCGCTTGCCTATATACTCGGTTTCGGTAACCACCAGCCCATCGCTCTCCAGGGCGTGCAGGGTGGGGTAAAGCGCACCTTCGGTAATCTGTATGCGGTCGGCGGTCAACTCCTTTACACGCTGGGTTATTTCGTAACCATACATGCGTTTATTATCTGCCAACAGCTTTAGTACAATTGTTTTAAGGGTGCCTTTAATCAGTTCAGATGAGTATATCATAATGCTTGCTTGAATTTACAAACGCTAAATACATAAGAATATTATGTATTTGCAAGTTAGGTATCGATTTTTTACAAATTAATAACTCACACCTTGGCGTAATATGGTTCTTCTACCGAGAGCAGGTTATAAGATAAGCTCTATTTAACCTGATAACATCGCTTAAAAGTAGTACCGACTATTATTGAACAAACGAAAAAAACATCAAATAGTTAAAATATTGATATCATCATTTAAATAAAAAATACATGTTGCATTATACACATATTTACATACTTTAGTACAGTTATACACTAACCTTGAAAACACTCTATTGTATAATTGCTTTTAGTATTGCCTGGCCGGTATTTATCAGGGCGCAAAGTACGTTGCCTGTAGATACTGCCGCGCTTACCCATACCGCCAACAAGGCTGTACAGCTGGTTACCGATACCACCCTGCTAAATAAAGCCAAAACAGAGGTTACAAACAAAGCCGGCGAAATTAAAGACCACTACAAAACCGAACTGAATAACACTGCCGGCAAATTCAATATACTGGCAAAAATAAACAACAGTAAAATTACATTTACCGGCAATGCTTCGGCCGATGGAGAATATGTATCGCGCAGTAATTTACCACAGTCGGCCAATGGGTTTTACTACCGTGTAGGAGTAAACGGAGGCGTTAAAATAGGCAACCTGCCTTTTAATGCAGGGGTTACTGTAAATTTCCGTAACAATAAAATATGGACCGATTATACGTTGTTTAATTTCACCTTCGATTCGAAAGGATTTCTATCAGGCCTTAAAAACAATTACCTGGATTATCTATCCGACATCGGTAATTTCTATTCGAAAGAAATGGCCGATATGCTAAAAGGCTATCAGGATTCGCTTACACGCCTTGGCGACTTAAAAAATACGCTATCCTCCTCATCGTATTACGATAAAGTACGGGAGCTTACAGGCAACTACAAAACCCTGCAGGATTCTGTATTGAAAGGCAGTATGGATAGTTGTGTGTACGATGATTACAACCGCATATCCGATTCGATAGCTTACTATAAAAATATTGTAAACGAATTTAGCAGTCTGGAAAAATATAAAGACACCAACCGGCAACTACAGCAATACCTTGATAAATACAACAACTATGTAGATAGTGTAAAAAACATGAAAGACATATTGAGTGTAGATGGCATAAAAGAGCAACTGGTAAAAAATGGTTTGCTATCTAAACAGGACCTTAACTTTAGCGGCATTAAAAAACTGGGCATTGGCCGTGTAAACCTCGACCTTTCTGACTTTACGGCCCGGGGGCAAAGCATATACGGTTTAAATGTAGATTACCTGCTGAAAAACTTACTGTATACCGGTGTTGGGCTAGGTATGGCCTCGCCAAACAACTACCAGTTTAACCCTACGCTTAACAGCCTTAACAAGCCTATAAAAATGACTTTTACCCGCTGGCTGGGTTACCTGAGGCTGGGTATTGGCAAACCCAACGAAGACCATGTGCACCTTATATGGCAAATGTACGGCGATAAGTTTACGCATCCCCCCAACAACAATACGTTTGTATCGGCGCCGGCCAACTCGGTACTGGCACTGGTGTTTAACAAAGGCATAAAAGATGCCGTAACATTCAGTGGCGAGTTTGCTACCTCTAACTCAAGCGATAGCCTGCGCGCTGCCACCTTTTTACCATTTGAGGTAGTAAACAAAAAACCTAAACTGAATTTTGCGCTGCAAACAGCCATTAAAGGGCAGATTAAGAAAACACAAACCACGCTGGGAGTAAGGGCCAAGGCTATATCACAAAATTTCCGCTCGGCGGGCAACCTGTTTATGCGCCGCGATTATGCAGAATACAGTGTTTCGCTCGCACAGCCGTTGTTTGCCGGTAAGGTAAACCTAAGCAGTATGTTTTTGCACAATTTTAGTGGGGTATTTGGCAGCCAAAACCCCACCTCGTTTATTAATGTAAACTCTACCCTTAACATATCGCCGGTGCAGGCTGCTACTTATGTACTAACCTATAACTACATAAAACAATTGCAGCAAAGCGCAGGGGGCAATACACTTAACAGCCACCAGCTAACTGCTATACAACAATACCAGTACGGCAACGATAAAACAAGGGGCACCACCTCGCTTACGTTCAGCTATATGCAAACCGGTACCGGCACAGCCGAAACACCTATTAACTGCCGCACCCTGCAAGGGGGCATTAACCAGCAGGTAACGCTGCCCAAAAACATTACACTTAGTGCCGGCGCTGGTATATCGGGCACGCAGTTAAATGGCAGTTTTCAACGCTTAGCATATTGGGCCGAGAGCAGTGGTAAGTTTAGCATAAAAAGCAAATGCAACATTATGTACAGCATGCGCTATGTAAAAGACCCGGGCGGACTATCGAACATATTTGCCAACGCCACCCTTAGCGCACAACTATACAAAGGCCTGCAACTACGCGCCGGCGAGCAGTTGCAAACAATTTTAAGCGGCCACACTACTTTTAACACCCAAACCACATTGGGGCTATCGTATACTTTTAGCTATACACTTAAAAAAACGCTTAACCTAAAGCTGAAAAAGAAAAGCAGCCAGCCGCCTATTAATTTTTAGTTGTAAAACGGCACCGTTTTTATGCCGTAAACATGCAAAAAATGCATATTTTTAAGTAGAGTAGTTCTTTGAAAACCCTTTACCAGAGGGCGTTATAGCGCACCGCATTACTATCCTTTTGGTATGGTAATGCCAACACGCGAATACTACAGCACACGGTA
>CAYREY010000022.1:0-13542 GCA_964423405.1 uncultured Chitinophaga sp.
AACTGCCATTCGCTTACCTTGTCTTCTACCTTAACGGTTACTACTTTTTGCGGGCTTAGGTTGTATTTAATACCGTTCTCTATCAGGTTTTGAAACAGCTCGGTAAGCATGGTGGTGTTGCAGGTAATAACCGGTAGCGGGTCGCGCACTATGGTAGCGTTGTTTTTCTCTATAGTATCTTTCAGTCCGCCCAGCACTTTGGTTACCATATCATCCAGCGATACGTTTTCGGTCATGGCTATGTCCTGCTCCAGCTTGCTGTACTGTAGTATATCGCGTATCAGGTCGCTCATTTTGTTGGCCCCGTCTATAGAGAAGTTGACAAACTCCTGTGCATCGGGCGGCAGCAGATCGAAGTGTTTCTTTTTAAGCAGGCTAAGGTACGATATGATAGTGCGTATAGGCTGCTTCATATCGTGGCTTACTATGTAGGCAAACTCCTCTAGCTCTTTGTTTGACTGGGCCAGGTTTTTGGCTTTTACCTCCAGCTCGTTCTGGGCGTGTTTAAGGTCAGATATATCGCGTATAATAAGTAGATACTCGTTAGCCTTAAACGGCGCTATAATAACCTTAAAATAGTGCCCTTTGTGGTAGGTATCGTCGCGGTACTCAAAGGCGGCGGGCATATCGTTTTCTACCACCTGCATAAGTGTGTTGCTGAACAACGCAGCAGTTTCGCCGGGCAGTATCTGCGAGAATGTTTTGCCCATCAGGTCAAAATCGGGCATGTAGGGCGGCAGGGTAGAGAACTCGTTGCCACCGGTAAACACACCGTCTTTATCTATAATAAACAACCAGTCTTGCAGCGAGCGTAAAATGAACTCGTTGGTTAACTGGGCCTCGTGCAGGCGCATCTCGGTACGCAGGCGGGTAAAGGCATTAGCCACCATGTTGCCTATCAGGCCAAAGAAATTGCTTTGTACGTGTTGTACAGATTCATCGAACACAAACACCACAAAGCCGTTGACGATGTTGCCACTTTGCAGGGGTATAATGTAAAATGATTTGCCGGGTATGTGGGTGGTGTTTATTATCTGTATGCCATGTAACTGCTCGTGGGGTACAAAGTGGCCGCGCGATGATTTTTCGCCCCGTATAGAGCGCAGGAACAGGATAAGCTGCTGATTGATTTTAACTACCAGGTTAAAGTTCTGCGCCATGCCTTTAACGTTGGCATCGAACCACTGGTTGGTAGATCGAAACTCATCGCTTAGCTTGCCATGCATGCGGTACACCAGCACACCATCGGCCTGCAGCAGGCGGCCAAACTCGCCCAGGGCAACATCTATACCCGATTGTATTTCGGAGCGATCGACATTAATAAACTGGTTGCTGTGGCGGATGAGCATTTCCTCTACCACCATTTGCTGGCGGATTTCATCTTCCTGCTTTTTGCGTTCCTCTACGTTACGGGTTTCGGCAAACAGCAATACATCGCTGCTGTTTTCTTTAGCAGCAAATGTGCTGAAGATACTTTCTACCCATATATAATTGCCCGAGGCCCCTTTAATCCGGTACTCGAAACGCTCACGGCCATCTTTGGTAGCCTTTAACCGCTGGGCTATAGCCTGCACCTGTTCAAAATCTGTTTCGCTGGTAATCTCTTTCAGCGATTTACGCTGTATTTCGCTCATGCGGTAACCGGTAAGCTGGCCGGCGGCGGGGTTGAGGTAAACTACCCGCAGGTCGTTATCCATAATAATCTGGGCATCGCGGGCGTTTTCGCTTATTACCTTAAACTGAATGCTTACATCCGATGAAATCTGCGAGTATTTCATCCGCTGCACATTAATCATAAAGTTGCCACCCAGCACTATAGCAAAAGTGAACATCTGCATAGAGTCAAGCAGCATGGGGTTATAATCGCGGTTAATAAACACCGCTATTGCAAACAGCAATATTTCGGCAACCGTATAGATAATCAGCTCGCGGCGGTTATCAAGTGCAAAAGAGATAACCACAAAAAGAATATAGCTAAACAGCATGTAGAAAAACTCGCCCTGGTCGTCGGGTATTTGTGTGCTTTTGCTGTAGGCGTAAATAATGTTGAAGTTGAGATAGAAAAGAAAGAATTTAAACAGCTGAGAGGTGTAAGGTTTATAGCGAGGTATAAGCGAGCAAACAATTACGGCTGCACCAATCAATACACCTGCAATCCAGATTGCGGCCGGGTCGTCGGTAACCTTACCGCTCATCATCTCTACCAGGTTACCCACCAGGTAACCGGTAACCATAAAACCCGTAACTACACGCTCCTTCCAGTACGATTCTGCCTTAATCCGCTCGAAGATGTTTTTCAACCCCATATTGTGATGTAATAATATTACTGCAAAACTGATATACGGCTACAACATCTGCACAGTTACAGTAAAGGCCTGCCTTGTTTTTAGTACAAAAAAGGGCTTATCAGTTGATATTTTGAGGGTTAGATAGGGGTGCTTGTGGTAAAATACAAGTTATTTCAGTAGTTGGTTTTGCCGTTTTTGGGTTATAAGGGGGTAGCTTTGTGGTCCTGAAGTTTTATTTCCTGAGATAAAAACTGACAATTATGAAAAAAGAGTTTACCGATGTTATCAACAAAATTTTCAACAAAAACCGCGAGTTGGGTTTAATCCACGGTTCAACTCAAGACCAGATACTAGATGGTAAACACGTAACCGTGCGGGGCAACAAAATGGTTTATTACGGCTCTTGCAGCTATTTAGGCCTTGAAACCGACCAGCGATTGAAGGACGCAGCCATTGAGGCTGTGCAGCGTTTTGGTTCGCAGTTCTCGTGCTCACGTACTTTTTTACAAATGGGTATGTATGAGGAGGTTGAGAACATGCTAAGCGAAGTATATGGCAAACCAACCCTGCTGGCTCCCACTACCAGCCTGGGCCATGTATCAACCATACCTGTTATTATAGGCGAACGCGATGCCTGCATAGCCGACCAGCAGGTACACAACAGCGTACGCAACGCTATACAAATGGTTAAAGGTGAGGGGTGTTATGTAGAAACCCTACCTCACAACCGTATGGACCTGCTGGAAGCCCGTATAGTGGATTTACAGCAGAAATATGACCGGGTATGGTACTTTGCCGATGGGGTGTACTCTATGTACGGCGATATGGCACCGTTTAAACAAATATGGCAGTTGCTGGACAAGTACGAAAAATTCAACTTTTACGTAGATGATGCCCACGGTATGAGCTGGGCCGGTAAACATGGCCGCGGCCTTACCCTTAGCCGCATGCCCCACCACCCAAGAATGATGCTTACCACCTCGCTGGCAAAGGGATTTGCCAACTGTGGCGGGGCGTTGGTTTTTAACAGCGAAGAAGACCGCAATACCATTAAAAACTGTGGTAGTTCGTTTATCTTCTCAGGCCCATTACAGCCAGCTGTGCTGGGCGCAGTAATAGCCGCAGCCCAAATACACCTGAGCGATGAGATAGAAGGCCTACAAAACGACTTATATGAGCGTATGATTTTCTTTGTAGAGAAAGCACGCTACCTGGGCTTACCACTAATAAGCGGCGAGCTTACACCGATATTTTATATTGGCGTAGGCAAGCCAGAGATTGGCTTTAAACTCTCAGAAATAATGAATAAAGAGGGTATCATGTTCAACCTGGCGCAGTTCCCGGCGGTATCGGTTAAAAACGCCGGTGTACGCATTGCCTTAACCAATCACCATAGCCTGCAGGATATTAACCACCTGCTGGAAACCATGGCATATTACCTACCTAAACTGGTAGAAGAGTTTGGCTATAGCTACGATGAAATATATGAGGCATTTGGCATGAAACGCCCACAGATAGTTACGCCAGACTATGTAATGAAAAAAATAGCTTAAACCACAACATTATAACGCTTTACAAACAAGGCTACAGTGTTTTTTATTGAATGACAATAAAGGCCTCCCTTCTGGGGGCCTTTATTGTTTTCCACCCTTAGCTATTTTTTGCTTATTTCTTTTTCAATAATTCGAATACAAAAATTTACTTTCGCTCATTATTTAAATCTAAAACCAAGAACATTTATGAAAAAAGGAATAATCCTATCCTTTGCCGTAGCGGCTATCCTGGCCAGCTGTGGTGAAAAATTTACTCCCCTGACACAGGAGCAAATTAATGCGCAGGTTGACTCGACTGTAGCTGCACAGTCTGAAGCTAAACTTACCGAACTTAGAGCTGCCTGCGATGCCGGCCTTGAGGCTCAGGTAAATGCCAAAGTAGAAGCATTAAAAGCTGAAGCGGGTGCTGCTGAAACTGCCGCTAAATAATTGATCAACCCAATAAACAAATAACACAATGAAAAAAACATTCATGAATATATCTGCAGGAACCACACTTGCTGTGGCTATTGCATTGGCAAGCTGCAACAATGCTGCCGAAGTTAAAAAACAGGTAGATGAGCAAAATGCTAAAATCCAATCGCTGGTTGATGAAAAACTAAATGCCCTGCAACAGCAGGTAGATACCGAGTGTGCCGCTAAGGTTGACTCGGCTGCTACTGCCGCTTTTACTGCATGGCAGGAAGAGCAGGCTGCTGCTGCCAAAGGCAAAAAGCCAGCTCCAAAACCTAAACCAAAACCGGTAGAGCCTAAAAAAGAAGAACCTAAGAAAGGCGAAACAAAGGTTATTGGCACGAAAGGCGACGCCAGCACCGAGAAAATTGTAGGAACTAAAGGTGAAAACAACCAAATTATAGGTACTAAAAAATAATAAGGTAAAGTTATCGCATAAAAAAAGGGCATCTTTCGATGCCCTTTTTTTATGCGTTGAAATATCTGATTAGATCTTTGTCCAGGTTTCGCTGCAGCTGCCAGATGCACCACCTGCTACACTATATGTATAGGTTACAGAAATTACAGTGCTGGTAGCTGTAGTAGTTACAGTACCACTACCCGAAATTGTTGCAGTACAAACAGTTTGTGAAGGAATAGTGATAGTAGAGCCATCGATAGTAGCGTTCAGGTTTATTGAACCCGATCCGCATACCAGGTGACCGAAATTGTTAAGCAACAAAGCGCTTACATCTGAAGCCGGAGTAATTGTAGATTGCCATGTAGCCCCAGCACTTGTGCATGAGTTAGCTGTAACGTTATAAGTAGCGGTAGTACCGCCTGTTAAAACTTTAGCACGCATCTGCGTTTTGCAATCGTCGCCTTCATAGCCAGCATCACATACTTTAGTACATGAAGATGTAGAAACCATTGCAGTAATAGCTGCCATGATGAATAGAGAATTGAAAATCTTTTTCATGTTGTTTTTAAGTTTAGGTTTAATAATAATGTGGGGGTAAAAGTATAATTTTTAGCCAAACACCGAAAAATACTCTACTATTTTATACTCCATGTTTCATACCAAATATCAACAATGTTGCAAAAAACAAAACAGATAAACGTGATATGTTAAAAGACAACTCAGTACCAGTCATGCAGAAAAAATACATCATCTGGCAGCACACCACTAAACGACTAATTTGATTACCCAATAAACACAACTTCATTGCTACTACTTCTGTATCCAGGTACAGGCAGCGTCAGGTAGCCCATCTACCTTAACAAGATATTCTACACTAATTTTACCATTAACCAGTGTTACTGTACCGTTAATATTACCACCACTACCAAATGCCTGCGATGGTATTGTAATACTGCCGTTCTCCAATACGGTACCTGTAGCATTTTGGTTATTTGCATTATGCAGGTTAGTAAACCGCACCTTGGTTACATCGTTACTAACTTCAGATATGGCAATATTAAAGCTATCGGCAGCGCTGCCACATAACTCGTTACCACTAAACGTTCCCAAATACTTTTCGCGTACAGGCGTAGTACAGTTATCGCCTTCGTAGCCCAGATCGCAGGTATATTTGCACGATGCCATAAAAGCCAACCCTGCTACAGCAGTTGCACAAATCAATGTTTTTATATTCTTAGTCATAACAAAATTGTTAACTGGTTTTTCTAATTAGTTATAGCAAAACTAATAACCTGCCGCCAACCACCAAACCGGCGCATTGGTTACAAAATGTTTTAGATTAGCTTTATCGCATACACAACCAATTACCCACACACATGAAAAAAACAGCCTCTCTCTTGCTACTTGTTTTTCTGATACAAACAGCTACAGCACAAACCGCACGTAAGTATAACGTAGAAATAGCACGCGATAGTTTTGGCGTGCCGCATATATTTGGCAAAACCGATGCCGATTGTGCTTACGGACTTATATGGGCCGAATGCGAAGATGATTTTGTAACCGTGCAGTGGGGGTTGCTGCTGGCCAAAAATATGCTGGGCCGCCACCTGGGTATAGATGGTGCTAAAATCGATTATGCGGTGCAGCTGTTACGCATACGCAAAATTATCGACGAAAAGTACGAAACCGACCTTTCGCCCGAGTTTAGAAAACTGCTACAGGCAGCTGCCGACGCCGGTAACCGGTATGCCGAGTTACACCCCGATAAGGTATTGGTAAAAAAAGCCATGCCGGTAGACCCTAAAGATTTTATAGCCGGCTATATGCTGGCCATGGCACTAATGACCGGTGTAGATGGGGCACTGGGGCAAATGGTAAACGGAACAGTACCACCGGTATCGTTTGCCGAGAGCGGCAGAGGCTCAAATGCTATTGCTATGAACAGCCGCATAACAGCCGATGGCAATGTGTACCTGGATGTAAACTCGCACCAGCCGCTGGAGGGCCCGCTATCGTGGTATGAGGCCCACGTACAAAGCGAAGAAGGTTGGAATATGCATGGTTCTACTTTCCATGGCGGTGTTACTATTTTTCATGGAGTAAATGAGTTTCTGGGCTGGGCACATACCACTAATGGATTTGATGCTATAGATATTTTTCAGCTACAACCCGACCCTAAAAAGAAAAACCACTACCTGGTAGATGGCGTTTCGCACAAGCTGGAAGTTAGCCGTGCCAAACTATCGGTTAACCTGGCCAAGCACCCCGATAAAAAGAAGTTTATACTAACCATAGGTAAAAAAATATGGTGGAGCAAGTACGGAGCTACTGTGGTAAATAAGAAGGGAATGTTTGCTATACGCCTGGCCAGTAACATGACCATTAAATCGCCGGAGCAATGGTACCGTATGGATAAAGCCCGCAACTTTACCGAGTTCCGCCAGGCGCTGGATATGCAGGGCATTATTAACCAAAACATAACCTATGCCGACCGGTACGATACTATTTTCTTTATCAGCAACGGGGCTTTTCCTAAACGGGCTGAAGGGTATAACTGGACCAGTACGGTACCGGGCAACACCGAAAAAACATTATGGACTGAGTTCTTTCCCGAGTCGGCTATACCGCAAATACTAAACCCCGATTGCGGCTATGTGTTTAACGCCAACAACACCTGCTTTAAAGCAAGTTGCAGTGAAGAGGATGTACCTTACCTTTCTATTAACCCAACCATGGGCCACGATACAAGCATGACTAACCGCGGTATGCGTTTTTTAGAAAACATAGCTAAGTACAACAAAGTAACCTGGGATGATTTTTTGAAAATAAAATACGATAGCCGTTATCCGGCACATCCGGTATTTTTCAAAAAGTTTGAAGCCTTTGATATAGTAGAGCTGAAAGAAGAAGACCACCCCGATATAGCCGATGCACTTAAAATAATGAAGGCATGGGATAAAGGCGGTAATACCGATAACACCAACGCCACGCTGATGTACAAAGTACTTTACTATATATATAACAACACCAACGGCGAAATGGAAAAGCAATTCGCCACCGATAAAAAAGCCAAGTTTGAGTTTTTTGTAAAAGCCATACAACAAGTTAAAAAAGATATGCTGGCCGACTTTGGAACACTAACTGTACCACTGGGCGATTACCAACGCCACCAGCGCGGCGATGTTGACCTGCCTACGGCCGGTGGACCGGATATGTGGAACGCCAAATACGGCAACCCGTATGGTAAAGGCAAAATACGGGTATGGTTGGGCGAGTCGTTTATACTACTGGCTAAGTTCACTAAAAACGGACCGCAGATACGTACCATTTCGCCGTATGGTACCAGCAACACACCCGGTGCCAAACACTACACCGACCAAATGCAGCTATACGTTAACCAGCAAACCAAAGAAGAAAGCCTGGATAAAAAATGGGCATACGACCATGCCGAACGTATTTACCGTCCGGGCGAAGAATAAACACCAGCTTATATAAAAACACAAAGGGTTCGCAATAGCGAACCCTTTTTTTGCTACGTCATTGCGATGAGCGAGGCTCTGCGAGCGAAGAAGCAATCTTTGGATTTCTTGATCCCTACTAGAGATTGCTTCGCCATACCCAAAGCAGCACTGCCCGCAATGACGGCTACAGGCAGTTAACTACTCAGCAGCATCTGCCTTTTTATCTTTTTTCTTTTTGCCACCTTCTGCCGCAGTCGAAAGCTTATCAAATTCTTTATCGATGTAGTAAAGCGATTGCGGGCCACCGCCTATCAGTTTAATCTTATCCAGTATGCGCTTAAACTGCACTTCTTCTTCTTTCTGCTCATCTATAAAAAAGGTAAGGAAAACCTCGGTAGCATGGTCGCCTTCTTTTTTGGTAAGCGTAGCAATCTGGTATATGGCACGGGTTACTTTCTGCTCATGCTCCAGCGCCATCTCTACCGCTTCCTGTATCGATTTAAACTCGTAACGCGGTGCCTTAAAAGCCGGTACCAGTGCATGGCCGCCTACCTCGTTAATGTAAGTAAAGAACTTCATAAAGTGTGCGCTCTCTTCGGCACTTTGCTTGTAAAAAAACTTAGCCGTACCCTCATAGCCCTCGCGCTCACACCAGCTTGCCACAGCCAGGTAGCTGTACTGTGCGTTTATTTCCAGTGTAAGGTGCTCGTTCAGTGCTTTCTCAATCTTCTTGGTTATAATCATTGTAATAGTTTTAAAATTTGTCGTGCTAATGTAATCGTTTAGCCCCTACCCTCAAAATATGTTAACCCACCCCAGCATTAAACACCTCTTAAACAGCAATTTACAAAAATTTGATGTTAACCCACCCCCTCCCCTATAATATTAAATTATAAATTAATTTGATTGTTTATGGCAGGCACATATTGTAACATTACGCCTGTTACAATAACCTGGTAGATGTAGCTAAAACAGGCGGCACCTACGGTGCGCAGATATAATTTTTACCGATGCTACAAACAGGTGGCTCCTACGGAGCACTAACAGTTCAACAGCGCATAGCGGTCGTCTGTTTGTAGTAACGATAAATTGAGGGGTAATTGCGCACCGTAGGTGCCGCCTGTATAGAAACTCACACCAACACCTTATAGCGTGGTGACACTAACAAAATGATTGGATATTTAACACCATGATATTGGGTTCTATGTATAATTCATTTCCCTCGAACAAGTAGATAGTATAAGTACAATTAAATCAGCAAAAAACATTACGAGGCCTAGCAGGTAGATTATTGTATTCACCGGATGTGCAATTTTTATTGTAAAGCCCACACCTATCAAAACCCACCCGACAATAAGCGTTACAATCAATAGAAAAACTTTCTTTCTAAAACTCATCTCTAACGTTCTGTGGTGGACCCGCTTGCCCTATTATGTCACATCCAAATTGAATCAGGTCAAACAAACGGATAACTGCAACATTTAATTCATCCTGGTTACAATAGTATTCTGTTATTTCTCCCAAAGTGCTGAATTTAGAAACATTAAAACCCTCTTCAATATCGTTATACCAAATAACGTGTGCGCCATAAATAGCTACTACCCAAAAGCCACCGCCTTCATAGCCATAGTCTTTTTCCTGCCACTTTACCGGTTCAATTTTAATTAACTTCCAAAACTCATGGTGCTCCCCATTTAAATGTGTTTCCGTTTTACGAATCTGTTCATATAACTGAGAAAGTGAAATTGGTTTCCATTCTAACATTATATATTGTTTCCTTTTATTCAATACTACTAAGGTAATATCTTATGAATGCAATACTGTACTATAACTACAACAAGCCAACTGGGCGCAGTCTATGCCCACAACTGCTCGAAACCCTATAGTATAAAATTCTTCCATTTTCGGCTGCTCTCACCGCCCCCACTGGGCGTAGGCTGTGCCTACGTCCAACAAGCTGATAGCTTTTAGCTATCGTAGTTAAATACAAGATGTTTCGCTTCGCAAAAGCCTCGCTCAACATGACAAATGCAGTGAAGCCTCAACTGGCGCAGGTGTCTTCTCATGTCAAACCAAAATCAAATCACAAAGTAGAAGATTGCTTCGCACAACCCCGCAATGACACTCTACTTTTATTAAACAGCAATGGCCCCTTACGGAGCCATTGCTGTTTATATCAATTAGTAAAACCTATACCGTAGCAGTCATGTACTCCTCTATCGGCGGACAAGTACAAATTAAGTGGCGGTCGCCGTGGCTGTTGTTTACACGGCCCACGCTTGGCCAGAATTTGTTTTCGCCTACAAACGGTAGCGGGAAAGCAGCTTCCTCGCGGGTGTAAGGGTGGTTCCACTCGCTGGCAGTAACTACCTGTACGGTGTGCGGTGCGTTTTTAAGCGGGTTATCGGTAGCGTCTATCTGTTTTTTCTCAATAGCATCTATCTCACCTTTAATGGCAATCAGCGCATCGCAAAAACGGTCCAGCTCGGCTTTATCTTCGCTTTCGGTAGGCTCTATCATCAACGTACCAGCCACAGGGAACGACACCGTTGGTGCATGGAAACCATAATCCATCAAACGCTTGGCCACGTCTTCTACCTCTATACCTACGGTGTGTTTAAATGATCTGAAATCTAATATCAACTCATGCGCTACACGGCCATGCTCTTTACCTACATACAATACCTGGTAGTATTGCTCTAAGCGGGCTTTCATATAGTTAGCATTCAGTATCGCCATTTTGGTAGAATCGGTTACACCGGTAGCACCTAACATGCGTATGTAGCCATAGCTTATCAGCAATATACTGGCGCTGCCGTAAGGTGCCGATGATACAGCGTGGATAGCTTTATCGCCACCGGTTTTAGCCAGTGGGTTACCCGGCAGGTAAGGCGCCAGGTGTTTAGCCACGCAGATAGGTCCCATACCGGGGCCGCCACCACCATGAGGGATAGCAAATGTTTTGTGCAGGTTAATGTGATTCACATCGGCACCAATTATACCCGGCGCAGTTAAACCTACCTGTGCATTCAGGTTGGCACCATCCATATAAACCTGTCCGCCATTGGCGTGTATTACTTCGCAAATATCTTTAATAGCGCTTTCGAACACACCGTGTGTACTTGGGTAAGTAACCATCAGGCAGCACAGGTTATCTTTATGCTCTTCGGCTTTCTTTACCAAATCATCAAACGAAATGTTGCCGTGGCTATCGGTAGCTACTACTACCACTTTAAGGCCGGCCATAACTGCTGTAGCAGGGTTGGTACCGTGCGCCGAGGCGGGTATCAGCGCTACATCGCGGTGGCCCTGGCCAATATCTTTCTGGTAAGCGCGTATAACCAATAAACCAGCATACTCGCCCTGTGCACCGCTGTTAGGTTGCAGGCTGGTAGCAGCAAAACTGGTAATCTCGCTCAGGTAGTTCTCCAATGCTGTAATTATTTCCTGGTAACCGGTAACCTGGTCTTTAGGCGCAAACGGGTGTATGTTGGCAAACTCGGGCCAACTAACCGGCTCTAACTCGGCAGCAGCATTCAGTTTCATGGTGCAGCTACCCAGCGCTATCATACTTTTGGTAAGCGAAAGGTCTTTATTCTCCAGGCTCTTAATATAACGCATCAGCTGGCTTTCGCTACGGTGCGTGTTAAACACCGGGTGTGTAAGGTAAGCCGATGTACGGGTAAGGCCGGCAGGTAAATCAAGCTCCTGTGCAGGGTAGCGGTAAATATCAAACGTGTAATCATCTTTACCTACAGCGCTGGCAAATACGTTTACTATGTCGCAAACATCTTCAGGCTGCGTGGTTTCATCCAGCGAAATAGAAATGCCGGTTTCGCTGTAGTAAAAGTTCATCTCTTTGTTTAACGCCAACTGGTGGATGAAATCGTGTTTTTGTTCCATACCGATCAGGTCTACATGCAGGGTATCAAAGTGATGTTGGTTGGTAATTTTATAACCCAGGTGTTTAAGTTCTTTACGCAGTATAGCCGTAAGGGTATAAATACGTTTGGCTATGCTCTTTACACCGGTAGCACCGTGGTACACACCATACATACCAGCCATAATAGCCAGTAGTGCCTGTGCAGTACAAATGTTAGAGGTTGCCTTTTCGCGGCGAATGTGCTGCTCGCGGGTTTGCAGCGCCATACGCAACGCAGGCTTGCCTTGCGAATCGATACTTATACCAATAATACGGCCGGGTAGTATACGCTTGTAATCATCTTTAGTAGCAAAAAAAGCGGCGTGTGGGCCACCGTAGCCCATAGGCACACCAAAACGCTGCGAGTTACCTACTACGCAATCGGCACCAAACTCGCCCGGTGGGGTAAGCAGCGTAAGCGACAGCAAATCGGCAGCTACACACACATAGCACTCCAGTGCTTTACATTTCTCTACAAATTGCGTGTAATTAAGTACGCCGCCATCTTTGGCAGGGTACTGCAACAGGGCACCGAAGAAATCTTTATCCAGCGCTACGGTGTTGTGGTCGCCCACTATTACCTCAAGGCCCAGTACGTTAGCACGGGTTTTAATTACATCTATAGTTTGCGGAAAGCAAAGTTCTGAAACGAAGAACTTATTGTGCAATGCATCTTTCTTGTTTTTTAAACCCCAGAACATATGCATAGCCTCGGCAGCAGCGGTACCTTCATCTAACAGCGATGCATTGGCAATAGGCATACCGGTAAGGTCGCTAATCATAGTCTGGAAATTAAGCAGCGCCTCTAAGCGGCCCTGCGCAATCTCGGCCTGGTAAGGGGTATACTGGGTATACCAACCCGGGTTTTCGAAAATGTTGCGGCGTATAGCAGCAGGGGTAATGTTGTTATAGTAACCCATGCCAATGTAGCTACGAAAAACCTTGTTTTTAACAGCTTTCTTCTTCAGCTCGCGCAGGTAGTTGTACTCGCTCTGTGCATCGGGCAGGTTAAGTTTATCCTTACGGCGTATGTTAGCCGGTACGGTTTCAGATATAAGGTCTTCAATACTGTTTGCGCCGATGGCTTTCAGCATCTCGGCAAGTTGTTCCTCGTTAGGGCCAATGTGGCGGCTTACAAAGTGGTCGGTACTGCGCAAGTTGAGCATAATAGTGTAGGATTGTTGAATTGGGCGCGAATTTAATAAAGCACAGCATTAACCGGGGCAGTAAAATCCATGGCCGGCAGGGTTTTTTCAACTTTTAGTGAATAACTTGGCTGGAAGGAATAGAACAAAACAGGCAGGCTGTATTTAGCCGTAAAATTGCCCTGGCTTTGGCGCCTCATCCCCGTCACTTCACTTCGTGAAGCGCCACCCCTTCTCCACCTGCCTCATCCCCGTCACTTCACTACGTGAAGCGCCACCCCTTCTCCACCTGCCTCATCCCCGTCACTTCACTTCGTGAA
>CAYREY010000022.1:13642-37794 GCA_964423405.1 uncultured Chitinophaga sp.
CGTGAAGCGCCACCCCTTCTCCACCTGCCTCATCCCCGTCACTTCACTTCGTGAAGCGCCACCCCTTCTCCACCAGTGGAGAAGGGAAAGGAATAAATACAGTTGGTTTGATATTAAAACCACATTCGCTAATTTCAGCGTATGCCATTAAACCCCATAACCCGGCTTTGCAGAGAGCTAAGACAAAACGAAACACCACAAGAGAAGAAACTTTGGGAGGAACTAAAAAACAGAGGCTTTTTCGGTGTAAAATTCAGAAGGCAGCACCCGTTTGCCTATCTATCGGCAATTGGTAAAACAAGCTTTTTTATTGCCGATTTCTATTGCGCCGAAAAGCACCTAATTATTGAACTGGATGGCAAACACCACGATTTTCAGAAAGATTACGATACCCGCCGCGATGCAATCCTATTATCGCTGGGCTTGACCACTATTCGCATAGCAAATGAAGCTATAGATAAGGATTTAGAAGCTACACTACAAAAAATTGCGGTAGCAATTCGAAAAGAGTAAAAATTTCGAAGAAATTTTACCGCCCCTTCTCCACTGGTGGAGAAGGGTGTCGTGGCAACGCCACGACGGGATGAGGCAAATACACCCACCCTGTTAAAACTTCTCAACCCCACCACTATGGCACAATATTTTAACACAAAAGAGTTTAGCATTTGTAAATTAGCCCTGTGAAAAAATACGTTGCCATTGCAGCCCTGCTTTTTGCCCTGTTCAGCCAGGTTGTTGCCCAAAAAGCCGACCGGCTTATCCAGTTCTCGGGCTATGCCCTTACGTCCGATAGCCTGATGGGTATTCCGTTTACCCACATTACCATACTTAACCGTGGCCGTGTAGCTACCGCCGGGCCCGATGGTTTCTTCTCCTTTGCTGCCCGCGAAGGCGATACACTTTACTTTACCTGCATAGGCTTTACACCTGTGCAGTATATCATACCGGCCAAATTGGAACAGGATAAGTTTTCGGTAATACAGATGATGACCAAAAGCGACGTAAACCTGCCTACTACCATCATCTACCCATGGAGACGGGAAGATTTTCCGTATGTGTTTGTACACACCCCCATACCCGATGACGACCTGGACCGCGCCAAACGCAACCTGGCCCGCGAAACACTGGCCGAGTTAGGCGAAAAGCTGGAGCAGGACGGTGGCGAAGCAAGCAACATTGCCTTGCGCAATGCCTCTACACGTACATATTACTACGGACAAACACCGCCACAAAATATCTTCAACCCATTAGCATGGGCCGAGTTTATACGCGCCTGGAAACGCGGCGACTTTAAAAAGAAAGACTAAGCATTAGTGCATATAAATGCAAACCACGAATACACGAATAAATACAGCTTATAGCACAAAACGCTCGTACTGTAGTTTATCTCTGCCAAAATTTACAAGCAAAGCAAGCTTTAACTTCGAAACGGTTAAGTAGTTGATAGCCTGTGCACGGTGTTCATCAGTAAGTTCCCGCACAGCCTTCACCTCCAGTATTATCTTATCCATTACAACAAAATCGGCATAGAACCTGTGCTTTAGTATGTTGCCCTTATAGTTTACAATAAACTCACGCTCCCTACCGTAATCAATTTTTGCATCTGCAAATTCTAACTCCAAAGCATCTTTATACACCACCTCCATAAACCCCTTACCTAACTGATTGTGTACTTCCATACACCTACCTATTACTTTAAATGAATCCAGCTTGTAAATCAGGGTAGCCATATATGCATTTTGATAAAAGTATATATAATTTAATAGAACAAACAGTGCTATACCTTGATTTTTAAATACTGCCAAACTGAATATTGAAAAGAGGAATAACCATACAAGGCATTTTATTCGTGTATTCGTGGCTTTATTCTGCATTTTCTTTATTTTGAAGTATGAATAGCACTTTCAGAGTTTTGCTTTACAGCCTTTTACTGTGCGGCTATTCATTGGTGTTTTGCCAAACCACCTATCGCCTTTCGGGCCGTGTTACCGGCGATGATATGCGCCCGCTGAACAGTGCAGCTATTTACGTGGCACAGTTCAACACCGGTACATACAGCGATAGCCTGGGCAACTTTACCATAAACCTTAAAGCCGGCACCAACGAGATAACCTTTAGTTACATAGGTTACCATGCCGAAAAGATTAACCTGCATATAGCGCGCGATACGGCCATACAGGTAATGCTGCATACCGACCTTACCCTGGGCGAAGTAGCAGTAATAGACCGTAAGCAAATTTTGCAGGCCATGCACGATGCCACCGGCACTATTACCATTACCAGACAAAACTTTAACGCACTGCCTCAATTTTTAGGCGAAAACGACCCCATGCGGGCACTGCAGATGCAGCCCGGTGTGCAAAGCGGCAACGAAGGGGCGCGCGGTATTTTTATACGTGGCGGCAGCCCCGACCAGAACCTGATGCTGCTGGACGGCGCACCGGTTTATAACCCATCGCATATTTATGGTTTTACATCGGTGTTTAACGGCGATGCTATTGACCGGGTAAGCGTGTATAAAGACCGCTACCCTGCACGCTATGGCGGCAGGCTGTGCTCTGTAATAGATGTGGGGGTGGCCGAAGGAGACACCGGTAAACTAAACGGTATATTCTCGTTCGGGCTGGTGGCCTCGCGGCTTAACCTGAACGGGCCGATAGGTAAAAAGAAGAAAACAACCTTTGCGGCTTCGGTGCGGGGCTGCTACGTTGGGCTATACACCGGCCCCATATCCAAAAGGCAATATAAATCTACCGGTTACGATGGGCGCATTGCCTACTACTTTGGCGATGTAAACATTAAACTAACACACCGGTTTAATAAAAAAACAAAGCTGCTGGCCAACTTCTTTACCAATAACGATTACTACTCTTTCTCCCGGCAGTTTAACAGCGGTACCGATGCATATAGCGAAAAAGGATTAACCCAACACGATATATACTGGTCTAACTACGTAGCATCGTTATTGCTTACGCATGTTTTCAACGATGCGTGGCAAATGAACCAGCACCTATCGTTCAGCCGCTACCGCATTGTAAATAACGACCACGACGACTACAGCCAAAGCGGTATTAACGGCAACTGGTTTTCAGATATTACATCGCAATCGCTTTCACACATTAACGATATTACCTGGCAGGAAGATGCCACGTATCAAACCGCCTCGCAAACATTTATTATGGGCGCAGGGCTTACGGCACGTATGTTCCAAACCGGTAAAGGCGATTATAATTTCCGTAGCTCGTTTGCCGATTCGCTACGGTTTACCGTTAACGGCTCGCAGATTAATACCATAGAAGCCTTTGTATTTGCCGAGGATGAATACCACCCCAACAACAGCTGGCTGATAAACGGCGGGTTCCATGCCCGTGTGTATGTAGTAAACAAAAAAGTAGTTGCCAGTCTGCTGCCCCGTGTAAATATACTTTACAACCCGGCAGGCAAATTTTACCTGCGGGCATCGGCATCGGGCGTTTCGCAAAACATACACCTGCTGGCTACTGCTTCATCTAATATACTAAACGACTACTGGGTGCCCGCTACCGGCAAAGTAAGGCCCGAAACCGGTTGGAACTTCTCTGCCGGTATGACCCAAAAGCTACCGCTTAACTTCGAATGGAGCATAGATGGCTTTTACCGGCTGATGAATAATGTGGTAGAGTACCGCGACGGAGCCAGACAGGATTTTTATACCCCCTGGGAAGACCAAATAGTAGGTGGCGGCAAAGGCCGTAGTTACGGTACCGAAATTTACGTAGCCCGTAGCAAA
The DNA here is from genome assembly GCA_964423405.1 of uncultured Chitinophaga sp. Lineage (GTDB taxonomy): Bacteria > Bacteroidota > Bacteroidia > Chitinophagales > LD1 > Bog-950. The sequence continues at coordinate 17,412 of CAYREY010000022.1, forward strand.
GGCAAGGTAACCGGCTCGGTGTCCTATACACTATCGTGGAGCGAGCGCAGGTTTACCACACTTAACAATAACCAGTATTTCCCTTACAAATACGACCGCCGCCACAACCTGGCCATGCAGTTTACCTACCTGGTGGGTCGGCATATAGAGCTGGGCGCGGCCTATGTATATGGCAGTGGCAATATGTTCAGCATGCCGGCACAATCGTACCACACGTTTAACGTATTAAGCGCTTACGATTACTGGCTAAGCCAGGGCGCTACCAACCCTTATTATAACGATGTGGTAAGCGTTTACCCCGGCCGCAACAATGCCCGCCTGCCTGCCTACCAGCACCTCGATCTTTCTATCACCTACCGTAAGCAGGTTAAAAACCTGCAACACTCCTTTAACCTAAGCGTGTACAACGTGTATAACAACTTCAACATTTTTGCTGTGTACTCCGATTACCGCACCAACGCCGACGGCAGCCGGAGCATAGTGTACAAAAAGCTGAGCCTGTTTCCTGTGCTGCCATCTATTTCGTACGCTATAAAATTTGCATCGTGAGGGGGCTGTTGTACATATCGCTTTTTGCCGTGCTGGCCACGCTGCTTACCGGTTGCGAAAAAGACCTGGATATACGCTACCTGAGCGGTGACACCCGTATGGTAATTAACTGCCAGGTAGATAACCGGCAGCCAATAAAAGTATATGTAACCGAAAGTATATCGCTTACCGGTTCTGCCAAACCCAAATGTATAACCGGTGCCATAGTTGAGTTGTATAAAAACGATTCGCTGCTACAGTTACTGCCGTTTGTATATACCGATACCGGCCAAACCTTTGGCTGCTACCAGTACCCCAATGCCGGCGAACCGGGCAACAAATACAGCGTAAAGGTAACGCACCCCGTGTTTGGCACCGGTACCGGCGCCGACTATCTGCCACAAGAGCCCATAGTAACATCACACGGCCTAACTTACTATGGCGATAGCACTACCGGCTACCAAACGCGCTACAGCATAAAGCTATCCGACAATGCCGGCCAGCATAGTTTTTACCGGCTATCAGTCTGGCAATGGGGCAAGCGGGCAAATATAAACCCCAATGGCGATACTACTATTGCAGATTACACCATCAGCAGCAAACCGCGCCCGCTGGGTGCTTTATCCGATACCATCCGCGAAAACAACAGCGATTTGCTTTTCTCCGACCGTTCGTTTAACGGACAACTAAAACAAATAGACTTCTCATCAACCGGCGCACCGCTTAATGAGGTGCTGGAGGCCCACTACCTGGTTGAAATTTCTGAAGTATCGCCCGCACATTACAGCTATGTAAAATCGCTGGGCCTGCGCAACGACTTTAACACCGGCAACGGCAACGATAACACCTACAGCAATGTGCAGAACGCATACGGTATATTTATGTCGCGTAGTATATATTCGATGTACACAAGGGTAAAATAATGGGTACTACAATGTACTTTTTGCGGTTAGTATCTTAGCAACCACCAGCCATATACCCCTGCAAAGTTTACCTACTTTTGGTATGCAAACTATCCCTCATGAAAAAGAGCCAGTACGTTTTTCTATTTATTGCCTGTTGCCTGTCATCTATACTCTTCTCATCCTGCAACTCGTGCAATAGCAGCAATAGCAATACCGATAAAAAGTTTTTCCGCTACAACCAAAGCAGTGGCATTGCCTCGCTGGACCCTGCCTTTGCCAAAGATCAAAGCACTATCTGGAGCTGTAACCAGTTATACAACTCGCTGGTACAGTTAGATAACAACCTGAACATACAGCCCTCTATTGCCAAAAGCTGGGAGGCTTCTGCCGATGGTAAAACCTATACGTTTCACCTGCGTACCGATGTGCTGTTTCACGATAACGAATGTTTTGAAGGCGGTAAAGGCCGCGCTGTAAAAGCAGCCGACGTCGCATATAGCTTTAGCCGCATTATAGATAAAAAAGTAGCCAGCCCCGGTGCCTGGATTTTTAATAACAGCATTGATACGGTTGAACCATTTAAGGTAATAGACGACAGCACCTTTCAGCTAAAACTGCAAAAGCCCTTCCCTCCTATGTTGGGTATTATCAGTATGCAGTATTGCTCGGTAATACCGAAGGAGGCTATACAAAAATACGGAACCGATTTTCGCGCACATCCGGTGGGTACCGGTCCGTTTATGTTTAAAAACTGGAAAGAAGGCACCGCCCTTATACTGGTTAAAAACCCGCACTACTTCGAAAAAGATGAACAGGGCAACGCACTGCCTTATCTGGATGGCATAAAAATTTCGTTTATCGATAACAAGAAAACCGAATACCTGAGCTTTAAACAAAAAGAGCTTGACTTTATAAACAGTATAGATGCCAGCTATATCGATGAAGTGCTGGAAGAAGACGGCAACATGAAAGCCGAACTGAAAGATAAATTCAACCTGCTTAAAACACCTTACCTTAATACAGAGTACCTGGGCTTTTACACCGCCGGCACTAACGCTAAAGAGAATCCTTACCTGAACAAAAAACTTCGTCAGGCCATCAACTACGGGTTCGATAGGCGCGAGATGCTGAAGTACCTACGCAACGGTGTAGGCAAACCGGCAGAGAGCGGCTTCACTCCTTTTGGTTTACCATCGTTTGATGCGGATAAAGTAAAAGGCTACACCTACGCCCCCGATAAAGCAAAAGCCCTGCTGAAAGAATCGGGCTTTGATAAAAACACAGCGTTGGCTTTATATACTAACGAAACGTATAAAGAGTATGGTCTGTTTATAGTAAAGCAACTGGAGCAGCTTGGCTTAAAAATACGGGTTGAAATTTCGCAGCCTGCTATACTGCGCGAGTGGATGAGCCAGGGCAAGGTGCAGTTTTTCCGTGGTAGCTGGCTGGCCGATTACCCCGATGCCGAAAACTACTTTGCAGTATTCTATAGCAAAAACGGTTCGCCGCCTAACTATACCCGCTTTAACAACGCACAGTTCGATGCGCTGTATGAAAGGGCATTAACCGAAACCAGCGATAGCGTACGTTTTGAAACGTACCGCCAGATGGAACGCCTGATACTTGAAGAAGCACCGGTAGTGCCGTTGTTTTACGATGAGGTATTGCGTTTCTCTCAAAAGAATATAGACGGCTTAACTGCCAATGGTTTAAACCTGCTAAATTTGAAACAGGTATCAATAAAATAAACCGGTATGGACTTTAACGATGACGACGAATTAGAAGACGATTTTATACCTGATGATAACTTTGAAGATGGCGACGACTGGAAACTAAAGCCCGTGCGCGAAAATGCAAAGGAGTTAACCAGGCTGGCCAATCAGATATTAAAAACTACCGAGGCGATAGTTGAAACACTGCCCGAAGAGGATACGGAAGATGAGCTGACCGGAGAACTACGCGGCATGTTGGAGTATAGAAGCTGGATGATGGAAAATGCTTTAAAAATCCGTGTCAAAATATCGGGAGCAATGGCCACCGGCGATTATATACTAATGAGCGAAAATGCTACCATTATAAAACTGGCGGCCCGCGAACTGATGACACAAACATCGGGGCTTAAAATGTTTGGATACGACAACCATGATTACCTGAATGCACTAAGGGCAGAAATAGAAGAGTTTAGAAAAGTGTTTGTGAAATGGGTACGCAGTTTCCCTAAAGAAGAACCACTATGGCCCGATGGCTGGGGACTATTCTACACCGATGAAGATGTAGAAAAATGGAACAGGATGAACCCTACCGAACCAAGGGAAGAATAGGTCTACCATGAAGCAACTTCAAAAAGCAATCGATTTCGTTCTGTACTCCAATCTGTTTATTGGTTTATGTGCGGTGGCATTGGCCTTTACCAACCTGCTTACCGTAGAGGGTAATTTTGAATGGGATAATACTACCTGGTTTGTTTTTTCGGCTACCGTATTTACTTACAGCTACCTTAAATTCAGCACGCCGCAAAGCGGCAACTCGGCCAATAGTCACCGCAATTGGGCAGCGGGTAATGTGCAACTATCGCGCAACATTATGCTGCTATCGGTTATAGCAACCATTTGCTTTTTCTTTTTACTAAGCACCGATAACAAAGTTACCGTATTGATACTGGGTACCTTTACCGCACTATATGGATTTGTAGATATACCTTTTATAAAACCCAAACGCAAACTGCGCGATTACGGCCTGCTGAAAACATTGTTTGTCGCTATTGTATGGTCGGTAACTACCGTACTGATACCGCTGGATGGTGTAACCGTAGAACCGGCTATGATGTGCTTTCTGTTGCTTCGCCGCTTTTTGTTTGTACTGGCCTTAACCATGGTTTTTGAAATTAAAGACATAAAAGATGATGAGGCCCACGGCCTTACCACCATACCCATACTGGCAGGTGTAAGCAATACCAAACTATTTGCACAGTTAATGCTGTTGGGGCTAATGGTTACAAACGTAGTGCAGTATTTCTTTTTCGATGTTACACTAAGTAATATGCTGGCAGTAAACCTGTCGCTGCTGGTTTCTGTTTTTTGCATACAACCGCTTAGCGAAGAAACCCCTTCGGCCTGGTACTACCTGGTGCTTGACGGCATGATGATTCTACAATTTATATTTGTGTTTGTAGCCACCAAATACCTGTAATGCCCAAAGCCAAAACCATACTGATTAACCTGCTAACCGTACTGGTAATACTGGCCCTTGCCGAGTTGATAAGCCGCGTAGTATTAGCCCGTGTATACAACCGCAGTTTTGATAGCAGTATAGTGGCAGATAACAGCTACGGCACCTCAGCGGGTTTAAAACCCAATGTACATACCACCGTGTGGGGGCAACCCTTCTCTACCGATGCCAATGGCTGCCGTGCCACACAACCGCCTCGCGGCGGCAAACCCAAATGGTTGTACATCGGCGATTCGGTAACCGAGGGGGTGGGCGTTAGCGATTCTGCCACGTTTGCCAACCGCTGTGCTGAAAGGCTGAATGACTACAACTTTGCCAACTACTCGCTTATTGGCTACTCGGCGTCTGATTACGTAAACGTGTTACAGCAGATGTTACCTTCCGATAGCAGCATTGAATTGGTAACCCTGTTTTACTGCCTGAACGATGTTTATGGTAACGCCAAAACAAACGACCTGCCGGTTATGGCTAAACAAAACTGGATAGGCACATTGAACGGCCTGCTGCAAAACAACTGCGCGCTGTATAAGCTTATCAAGCTGTATTTTTACCGCAACAGCAATCGCTACTTTACCTACGACCGCCAATTTTACAACACCGGTAACGAACGTTTTAACCAGGCTATGGCCAGCCTGAATACCTGCGACAGCCTGTGCAAATACTATAACACCTACTTTAATGTGGTGATATTGCCCTACCAATCGCAGTTGCGCGATAAGGATTTCACTCCGCAATTAGTAATAAAAGACTACTGCAAACAGCACGATATAGAATGCTCCGACGCATCGGAAACCCTTGTAAAACAGGCAGATATTAACAAGTTGTACCTGTTTGCCGATGAAATACACTTTAGTGAGGAAGGTCATAAAGCTATAGCCGATTTTTTATCGGAATGATTTGTCGCCGGCGATTATATTTGTCGTTACAGATATAATAACAACTGCTGTATGATAAAAAACGACTGGACCATTGACGAGATAAAAGAGATTTACTTTTCGCCTGTGCTTGAACTGATTGTACGCGCGGCTAACGTGCATAAACAATACCAGGCCACTGCCGAAGTACAGGTTTGTACATTACTATCGGTTAAAACCGGCGGCTGTTCAGAGGACTGTGCTTACTGTCCGCAGGCTGCCCGCTACAACACCGGTGTAGAAGCACACAAGCTGATGAATTACGAAGATGTAATTGGCAAAGCGCTGGACGCTAAAAACGGCGGAAGCACGCGTTTTTGTATGGGTGCAGCATGGCGCAACGTGCGCGATAACTCTGACTTTGATAAAGTGATTGATATGGTGAAAGGCGTAAACGCCCTGGGCCTGGAGGTATGTTGCACACTGGGTATGCTTACCGAGCAACAGGCACAACGCCTGAAAGAGGCCGGCCTGTATGCCTACAACCACAACCTGGATACCAGCGATGACCACTACAGCGATATAATTACAACCCGCACCTACAAAGACAGACTGGATACGCTTGACAATGTAGAGAAAGCCGGCATCAGCGTTTGCTGTGGTGGTATTATAGGCCTGGGCGAAACCAACGACGACCGCATTAAACTACTACATACACTGGCTACCCGCGAGCAACACCCCGAAAGCGTACCGGTAAATGCACTGGTAAGCGTAAAGGGTACACCGCTTGAAGGCCGCGACCGTGTACAGGTGTGGGATATGGTACGCATGATAGCTACCGCCCGTATACTAATGCCAAAAGCAATGGTACGCCTAAGCGCAGGCCGCAACGAAATGAGCGTAGAGCAACAGGCCCTATGCTTTCTGGCCGGTGCCAATTCGATATTTACAGGTGAGAAACTACTTACTACACCTAACCCCGATTTTGATGCCGATAAGGAGATGTTTGAACTACTCGGCCTCAAACCACGCGAGTCGTTTAAGATAGAGAAAGAAAAAGTGTTGGTGTAGTTAGACTAAGCTTAGTCTAAGCCCTGTATTATTCCCCGCCTATTTTAGGCGGGGTGACCGCTCAAGGCGGTCGGGGCGGTAAAAAACCAACCTTTATCATGAGCAATCCCATCAACCAATACATACAGGCAAAACTGCAGCAGCGTAGAGATGAAAACAACTACCGCACGCTTAAGCTAAGCAGCGGGCTGGTAGATTTTTACAGCAACGACTATATGGGCTTTGCCCGCGATGAAAAGCTACAGGAGAATATTGAACTGGAGATAAAAAAACATGTGCGCCCTATGCTGGGCAGCACCGGTTCGCGGTTACTGTCGGGCAACAATGTATATGCCGAAGATCTGGAGAAATACCTGGCCGGTTTTCACAATAGCGAAGCGGCTCTGATTTTCAACTCCGGTTTCGATGCCAATTATGGCCTGCTATCTACCCTGCCCTACCGTGGCGATACTATAATTTATGATGAACTGGTGCATGCATCTTACCACGATGGTATGCGCAACAGCAAAGCCACATCGGTAGCATTTAAGCATAACGATGTTGCCAGCCTGGAAGAAAAACTGAAAGCCGCCACCGGTTTGAAATATGTAGTGGTAGAGTCGGTGTACAGTATGGATGGCGACAGCGCCCCACTGGATGAGATAAGTAAACTATGCACCGCTTACGAGGCCGGTTTAATAATAGACGAAGCACATGCTATTGGTGTGCAGGGCAGCAAAGGCGAAGGCCTTGCCGGTAGCGAACTAAACGCACTGGCCCGTGTTTATACCTACGGTAAAGCTATGGGTGCACACGGCGCAACAGTTGTTTGTAGTAACGAACTGAAACAGTTTCTGGTAAACTATTGCCGTCCGTTTATATACTCCACAGCATTGCCGTTACACTCGCTGGCAGCTATTAAGTGCAGCTACGAATACCTGCAACAAACCGGCGAAAGAAGAGAACATTTGTTTGCACTTATCTCGCTTTTTCGCGAGCACCTTAACCTGCCCGATGGCTTTACCTATACCGGCGGTAATTCGCCCATACAATCGGTAATAGCACCAGGCAATGCGCAGGTAAAAGAACTGGCCGCCAAAGTACAACAGGCCGGTTTAGATGTGCGCCCCATACTGATACCCACTGTACCCAAAGGCAAAGAGCGGATACGTATTTGCCTGCACAGCTTTAATACTGCGGCAGAAGTAACTAAACTTGCACAAACCTTAAATGCACTGTAATGCGCCAGTTACCCAAACGAATATTTGTAGCAGGCACCGGTACCGGTATTGGTAAAACGGTTACCTCGGCCATACTTACACAGGCCCTGCACGCCGACTACTGGAAACCCATGCAATGCGGCAACCTGGATGAAACCGATACCGATTTTGTACGCGCTATGGTTAGCAATAACGTAACCCGCTGTTACAACGAAGTGTACCGGTTACACACTGCCTCATCGCCGCACTATGCCGCACAAGCCGAAAACATAGAGATAAAACCAGCAGACTTTGTAATAGGCGAGCACGAGATACGGTTGGTAATTGAAGCTGCCGGTGGCCTGATGGTACCTATCAGTAAAGATTACCTGATAATAGATTTAATAAAACACCTGCAGGCATCGGTTATACTGGTATCGCAACACTATCTGGGCAGCATTAATCATACGTTGTTGAGTATAGAGGCGCTTAAACACCGCGGCATAGATGTGTTGGGCATTATCTTTAACGGCGAAAACTATTTCGATAATCAGGAGATTATACAACACTTTACACAGGTAAATGTGTTGGGGCAGATAGACCGTGCCGCTACTATTGATAAAGAATTTGTACGCCAACAGGCAGAGAAACTTAAAGGCACCCTTACACAGCATTTCGAGTTATGAGTTTTTACAACAACCAATCGCCGGTGTGGCACCCGTACACACAAATGCAGGGTACCGAAATAATACCTATTGCCAGTGGCAAGGGCGCGTATGTGTACGATGATAAAGGCAACCGGTATATAGATGCCGTAGCCAGCTGGTGGACTAACCTGCATGGACATGCACACCCGCACATAGCACAGGCTATAGCTGCACAGGCCAATAAACTGGAGCAGGTAATATTTGCCGGCTTTACGCACGAACCAGCAGAAGTGCTGGCTACGCAACTATTACAGCGCATACCCTTTCATCAAAAAATATTTTATACCGATAATGGCTCTACTGCGGTAGAAGTAGCGCTTAAAATGGCGCTGCAATACTGGAGTAACCAGGGGCAGGAACGTACTAAAATTATCTGCTTTAAAGATGCCTACCACGGCGATACGTTTGGCAGCATGAGCATCAGCGCGCGCGGTGTATTTACAGGGCCGTATCAAAAGCTGTTGTTTGATGTAGCCTTTATTGATACGCCCGACTATACCAATGGCGATGTTGTAAAAGAACAACTAAGCACCTTGCTTAAGCAGGGCGATATAGCCGCATTTATTTTCGAACCACTGGTACTGGGCAGTGCCGGTATGCTGATGTATACGCCGGAATTGTTGAACGACCTGATAGGCATTTGCAAAGCACATAAGGTACCGGCTATTTCCGATGAAGTAATGACCGGCTTTGGCCGCACCGGCAAATTTCTGGCAGTAGATTACTGCGAAAATAAACCCGACATAGTGTGCCTATCGAAAGGTATTACCGGTGGCTTTTTACCTTTTGCAGCTACTACCTGTACCGAGGCTATCTACCATGTATTTCTATCAGAAGAGCGGATTAAAATGCTTTTTCACGGCCACAGCTATACGGCTAACCCGTTGGGTTGTGCCGCAGCCATTGCCAGCCTGCAGGTGTTTGAGCAGGAGAATACCTTTGCACATATAGCCCGTATTGCAGAACAGCATACTGCTTTCGCCGCCTCTATCAAAAACCATAAGGCCGTTAAACAGGTGCGCCTGCAAGGCACTATAGTGGCGCTTGAAATAGAAACCGGCAACACTACCGGCTACCTGAACAACATACGCGATAAAGCCTACCGTTATTTTATAGATAGAAAAATAATACTGCGCCCGCTGGGCAATGTGGTATATATACTGCCCCCCTATTGCATCAGTAATGCCGATTTAGAAGAAGTATACTCGGCCATACGCAGTTTTCTGGACACCTTATAAAACAGGCATTAACGTTTTTTAATGCACATACTATTTTAAACTGAGGAGCGTTCTTAGTGTCCGTAAGTTAGTTAATTATATTCGCCACATGAGGCTCGCCCACGGTTTTGCATTTTTACTACTGCTACTGGCAGCAGGGCGTGCTGTTGCGCAAACCGATACCGTACGTATTAAGGCCAGCGTACACGATTACTATACCAAACGGGCCATGCCGGGCGTAGGCATTGTTAACCCTAAATCCAGCTCTAATGTATCTACCAACCACGAGGGCTACTTTGAAATTACGGTTAACCGTACCGATACCCTGTTTCTGTTTATGCCGGGCTACCGCACCGCCAAGTTTTCGGTAGCCGATTCGGTTAAGAAAAGCGTGTATGCCATGCACCTGGCACTAGAGCCGCTTTCTACCGGGCTGAACCAGCCGGTGATAATTAAAGCCCCTAAAACGCTGGAGCAGATTGAAGAGGAACGTAAAAAACTGGGGATTACCCCTAAAGAACTCGACCGGCCTGAGATTGTTATTACCAGCCCCATCAGCGCGCTATATGAAATGCTGAGCGGCCGGGCCAAAGAGCGCGAGAAACTTAAAAAACAGATTGTAGCCAACGAACAGCGCAAAGTGTTCAGAGAGTTATTGGATTACTACAATGAGAACGGCCTGATAGACCTGCCCGAAAGCCACTACGATTCGTTTATAGATTACTGCAACCTGCCGGTAGATTTTTTAAAGTACAACACCGACTATGAGATTACCAAGACCATAGTAGAGATGTATAAAAAATACGGGTATAACAGCGGACTTATACGTTAGTACAGCAACACAAAATCTTCCTTAGCCAGTTTTTCTTTATTAAAAAAGCAGATACCAAACTGATATACATCAATAGTTAGCCGTATACGGGTATCGCTTTTTATTTTCTGCCACGCACGGTACATACCGGGGCTCCAGTAAATATCATCAAATACAAAAATGGTATGCTCATTGGCATATTGCATACAGGTTTCAAAATAAGCAAGGGTAGCCTCTTCGGTATGGTTGCCATCAAAAAAAACCATATCCGGTGCCGGTAAATTCTTGAGCACTTCGGGTAATGTATCTTCAAACCTGCCGGTAATAATTTCAATGTTGTTTAAGCCCAGTTGCCGGTGGTTATCAGCGGCGGCTTGTGCAATTGCCGGCGCCCCCTCCAGCGTGGTTACTTTTACCCCATTACCAGCCATTGCCATATACGCCGAACTTAACCCTATAGACGTACCCAACTCAAGTATACGCACCGGTTTAAGATGAGCTACCAACCGGTACAACAATAAACCGTACTTAGGCTTTAGCGCCACATGGGTGGCAATATCTGCCACGCTGCGGGTTGCCCGGTTTCCGGTGCCATAATCTGTTAATTCTACGGTAGTATTATCGGCCTGTAGTTTTTTTCGTAGTGCCGTAACGGCCTCTACTTCTTTTGGTGGCCGCCCCTCCAGCACATGCAGGTAAAACTGATACACAAAGGGCGAATGCAGGTAGTACTTGGTTTTGGCAACAAGCAGATAACTTAAATATTTTTTTATCCTGAAAACTATGTTCATTGCCGGTAATGTATAACTTTAAGTACTTTGCAACATAACACTAAAATATGAAGAAGAGTATTCTGTTTCTTTTTGTTACAGCACTAACCCTGGGCAGCTTTGCACAGCAGGGTTTTCACTTAGGGGCCGTAGGTGCATTTACCGGCGATTTTATTTACACGCAAAACAATTACGGCACACTGGCACCTTTTAAAGAACCATATGTGCGGGTATCTGAAATGGATTACCGGTTTACCTATGGCGGCAACGGCGGTATAGTAGTGGGCTATAATTTTGAGCCACAATGGGGCATACAAGCCGAGGTAAGATATGGTACCGCCGGCCAGAAATACGAAGACAACTTTATAGGGCCGGCCAATATACCGGAAGGTGTATTTGGCAGTTCAACTGAACGCGTAAACGTAAAACGCGATATTAAACTACAGTACATACAAATACCTATTATGGCCAAGTGGACCAGCGGCTTTGGCCATACCGCCAAAATGTTTGTGGCATTGGGCCCGCAGTTTAATATACGTACTGCCGCCAGCGAACATGTAAAAATAGCCGGCTACGAATACCTGCCAGACTCGCTGGCGTTTACATCGCACGATAAATTTAAAACATTTGATATAGGATTTGCCCTGCAAATTGGGTGTGAAATATATGCCACCAACAACCTGTATTTTGATATAGGCTTACAGGGCTACGCCGGCATACTGGATATAAACGGTAAAGTACTAAAAACACTTGGCTGGTATAGCCATAACGATGTAAAGTACCAACAGAGCCGCAATGCCAATGTAGGCCTTATGGTAGGCGTACATTACCTGTTCGGGCGGGGTAAAGAAGATTATTAGCGGGTACGGATAAGTTTCTCGAGCATGTGTACGCCGGCTTTTTCTATCTGGCTGTGCATACCGGGTGTTTTAAGCAGTTGCTCCAGATCGCTTATGGCTTCCTGCTCTTTCTCTTTAGTAGCAAAGTATTGGGGGCGGTAGCTTTCTATTACATCCAATGCTTCGGCATCGCTTACACTACATACGGCATCTTTTATTTTATCCATATCGGCAATGCCGGTTGTTTGTTTTATAAAGCCCAGTTCCTCTGCGGTCAAATCGCAATCTACACCGGCTGCGTATAACAATAAAAAAGCCAGAAATTCATTATAGGTCCAGTTAGAGGTATTAGCAGCCATACAGGTTTGTTTTCGAAAATAAAAGTACAATATTATGCCTTTAAAAGAGAGCGTGAAGCTGACTTTGATAAGCCGTTATACAATTATTAAAAAGGCATCAGTTTAATTATCTCCGAAAGCTGGTCTTTATTCAAAAATTTATTTTTGTAGCCTTTTACCTCCGGATTGTTTTTCGCGCGCTGCTCATCATCGGGGTTTACCGATGAGGTAAGAATAATGAGCATTATCTTCGATTTTACACTCTCGCTGAACTGGTTGTACTTTTCAAGAAAAGCCCAACCATCCATACGGGGCATGTTCAAATCAAGAAATATCACTTCGGGTAAATCGTGTTCGCCGGCAATGCACTTGTTCAGGTACTCAAGCGCTTCAACACCGTTTAATACCTTATCGATATTCTCGGCAAAGTTGTACTTGCGGAAAACCTTTTCCTGAAAATGGTTGGCATCATCATCGTCGTCAACCAGCAATACTCTGTTAAATTTCTTCAGCACGTTTTCAAGTTATAATAGTGAAATAAAAAGAGCTACCTGCACCGGGGGTAGATTCTACCCATATACTTCCGTGGTGCAACTCTACAATTTTTTTACAATATGCCAATCCTATACCGCTGCCGGGGTATTCGTTCCGGTTATGCAGCCGCTGAAAAAGGCCAAATATTTTTTCAGAATCAACCGGCCGTATACCAATACCGTTATCGGTTATTTTAAACGTCCACACACCCCTAAGCTTTTGGGCAGAGATGCGGATTTCGGGTTCCACACCACTTTTCCTGAACTTAATTGCGTTAGTGAGCAAGTTCTGAAAAAGCTGTTTCATTTCCAAGGGGTAAGCCATTAATACCGGCAGGTGATCGATGGTAATTTTTGCATGGTTGCTGCTTATCAGCGAGTTAAGGTCGGCAACTACCTGGTTTACCACATCGTTGCAGTCTATTTTTTGCAACTCTTTTATTTTACTAAGCCGCGAATAATCGAGCAGGCCACGCATCAGTTCATCCATACGTACAGCGGCTCGGGTAATGCGGTGCAGGTACTCGGCAGACTCTTCATCCAGCTTATCCTTATACTCATCCGAAAACAGCTCTACATAGTTTTTAATGGTTAGCAGCGGCTCACGCAAATCGTGCGAAGCGATATAGGCAAACTGCTCCATCTCTTTGCTCTTCGACTCGAGGATGGCAAACTTACGGGCCGTTTCCTCTGCTATTTTCCGCTCGGTAATATCCTGCACGGTACCACGCAACATGTTGCGATTTCCATTTACGCCTTTGTATATCTCTCCTATGCCCAACAGATATTTTATGCTGCCATCTTTACAAATCATGCGGTGCTCGTACACCACGCCCCGCCCCTCACGCTTACCTATTGCTATGGCCTCATCCAGCGCCGATAAATCGTCAGGGTGAATTTTTTTACGGCACTCCTCAAACAACCTGTCCGAGGGCATTTCTTCCATCTCGAAAATATGGTAATGCTCTTTACTCCAGGTTAACTCGCCGGTGTCCAGATCAAACTCCCAGCTACCTACCTTTGCCAGCTTTTGAGCCTCGTTCAGGCGCTCTTCGTTCAGCTTAATTTCTTCTTCGGCGGTTTCGTGCTGGGTGATGTACAAATCATAACTCATCAGCAAAAAGCCAAATGTTACTATAGCCGAGGTTAAGTAGGTAGTTAAAAATGTAACCGTCTGCATAAAATCGGGAGAGAACATATTAACGTCCCTGGATGGGTCCAGAAACAAATAATACCCCCCTCTGAACACAGCAAACGCACCGGAAAAAGTAAATACAATACCTGTAAAGAGATGCGATTTAGGCCTACGCTCTTTGCCCGACAGCAACACATACGCCGAGGCAAATAACAACACTGCGGTGGCTATTGAAATAATCACTACCCGGATACCCGTATCGGGCTGTATGTATAAAAAATAAGCTAACGCGAGCGTAGAGGCCGCAATTAGATAAATGACCCAACGGGTATTTTTAGAACGGCCGGTAAAATCGGCTACAATTTTATAGTAGTAAGCCAGCGATGCCTGAAAAAAGCCCAGCGCAACAATAATAGATACAAAGTCTGGCGCTATATCGCGCGAAGCGTATAGTAACCACGAGAGGGAATTTAACAGCGAGGCCGTAGCCCAACTGGTAATCCCCTTTATCTGCCTGAGGTAACCCTGCGACACTGCCAACAGGGCTATACCAAAAAGCCCTGCGCTAAGTATATTGACAATAATGACTGTCCGTGGGTCGATGAACATGCTTTAAAACTATTAATTACCCTTTATATGGGCAACAATAGTGCCTATAGCTATGCACAACTGTATGAGATTGATCACAGAAAATAGACATAAAACAGACTATAGGCTGTTACTGCGCCGCTGCCAGCACGTCTTTACCCTTTTTCTGTTTTTTGTACTCCATAATATTCATATCAATCACATCGCTGTTGCGCTTGTTTTTATTCTCTACGTAGTGTATTACCGATACATAATCTTCTACCACATGTATTTTATCCAGCGGGGTAACCACCATTAACTGCAGGTGCAACTGCTTACATAACTCCATCAGGTATTTCGATTTTTCCGGATCGAGTTTACTAAAGGCCTCATCTACCGCAATAAAGCGGAACGAGCGCGATGTGCTGCCACTTTGATTAATACCAAACTGGTGAGCAATAGCGCTACCTAATATGGTGTAGGTAAGCTGCGCCGCCTGTCCACCCGAAAGGCTACCGCTGCTTTCGTACACGTTGCTAATGGCGTTATCTTCTATGTAGTGTTCTGTAGCTTTAAACTCCATCCAGTTGCGTACATCGGTTACGCGTTTGCGCCATGGGTCATTCTTCTGCAACTCTTCTATAAACGGACGGATAACCGTAGTAAAGTGTTCTTCCAGATAAACAATATCGTTCTCTGCCAGCTTTTGTGTATTAGGCACCCACTCCTTCAACCGTTTGCGAAAATCGGTAATCTCCGGCATACGGGTTTGGTGGAACTGTAGCTGTATGTAGGTATCCGGATTCATATTAAAGCGGATACGAGCCAGCGAGCGGTTAATGTTATCTATACTATCACGGATAGTACTCTCCTGCTCATACAGTTTATTTTGAAAACTACTAAGGTCTTTAATAACGCTGTTGTTTAACTCATTCTTAAAGCGCTTTTCAAACTCGGCTACCTTTTCGTCTTTTATATTTTTGTACAGGTCTACAAAATCTTTCAGGTACTCGGGGCGTGCTTTCAGGTTGTGTGTTTCATCCATCCACTCCGGAAACTTCTCCTGTATCTCTCTGCTGGGGCGCAGGTAGGTATCCATCGCTTCGTTAATGGTAGTAAACACCTTGCTGTGTTTTTTCTGCGTATCGTCCAGTTCGTCTTTCAGTTTTTGCAGGGTATTTTTCTCCAGCGTGTATATATCGTCGGTTTGCTTCAACAGTTCGTCGGTAAAGGCTGCATGTTTGGCAAACTCTTTCGGCAGGTCGGCATGCTTGCTAAACTCTTGTATGGTAATAGCCAGGCGGCGCATCTCCTCTGCCAGGTTATCGCGTTTACTTTCAATTAACCGCTTATCCCCTATCACCGCATCCAGTTCGGCATCTATTTTCTTTTTGTCTTCAGCTGCCAGGCGTAGCTTTTTCTCTATGTCCTCCAGTGTGCTGTTCTTTTTAAGCAACTCTTTCTTCTCTGTTTCCAGCGCCGAAATTTTCTGCGAACACTCCTTCCAATCTATCAGGCTATAATCGTTATACTCAGCCAAACGCTGTAACGCGTTCAGTGCATCGTTCTCAATATCGCGTTTGCTGTTCAGGTCGGCCATGCGCTTATCCAGTGTTTCCAGCTCGGCAGCTATGGCATTACCCTCGCGCTGCATGGCTACCACTTTATCGCGGTTGTTCCAACCCAGCACATAGTTTGCATTACCCGATTTTACCCGGCTATCATCTTTCTCGTGGCGCTTTTTGTTTTTAATAAGGCCACTGGTAGTTATGGCTTTATCGTAGCGGGCAAATTCTTCGGTTTTTTCGCAGCATACATAATCAAAGCTGCGGGTAATAAAATCTTCTGCCCAATCGCTAAACTCGCTTTTGGGGTTAAAGTTAAGCTTGGTTACTACCGTATTATCGCCGGCAGTGTTCATGGTTTTAAGGTACTCCTGCTTAGGGTCAACGCGGTAATAAACCAGTTTACCACCCAGGTCGTTGTTGTTTACAAACTTGTTTACATCGCGATAGTACTTTTCGGGTACCACCAGGCACTTGCCAAAGCTGTGCAACAGCTTTTCGATAGCAGGCTCCCATTGCTGCTCTTCTTTTTGTATCTCTATCAATTCGCCAACAAAAGGCAACTCCTCTGCACCGGCTTTTATATAATCAAGCAAGCGCATACGTATTTGCGCTACGTTACCGGTTATCTTATCCTTACGGTCCTGCAGGTATTCAATATCACTTTTTATCTCCTCAAACTTTTGCAGCTTGCCGCGGTGCTCCTGGCGGGCATCCAATAGTAACTGATCAAGCTCGGTACGTTTCTCAAACGTTTTGTTACGGGCTTTCTCTATCGATTTATGATTGGAAATAAAAGTTTTTTCGGTTGGGTCTTTAGGTAAACCGCATAACAATGCCAACCGGTTGTAATCGGCCATGCGTTTTTTACGGTCTTCGCTTTCGCGGTCAAGGTCCTTTATCGTATCATCTATTACTTTAAGCTGTGCGGCCGTAGGGTCTTTCTCTTTTGCTACGTTAAGGCCCAGTATATGCTGATCCATCGCATCACGGTCTTTCTCCAGCTTTAGCTTTTTACCCTGTAATAAATCAACCTCACCTTCCAACGCCTTTACTTGCTGTTCACCCAATTCTTTCTGGCGAATTTTAAACCAGGCGCGTATGGTATCCACCTTACGTTCGGCATTCTGTATCTCGTGGTAAATAGTTTCGTACTCAAAGTAGTTTTTGTACACCGGTTCCAGCAACTGTAACTGGTACTTGCTTTTTTCTATACTGCGGTGGGCGGTAAGCAGGTTCTGGTAGTTCTCCAGCAGCGACTTAAACTCGTTTTCTATATCGCCTTCCTCCAGCATGTTGGTGCGGATAAAATCATCGAGGTTACCCAACACCTTAATACCTACTGTTTGATTAAACAGGTTCAGCGCTTTCTCGCTCTTCATGCCCAGGTCGTCAATCAGTTTCTGGCTGTATTGTGCAAACGAATCGAAGAAGAAAATTTTACCGTTGGCTTTTAGCTTTTTGCGCCACTCGCCTTTGCTATCAAACTGTATATCGTTCTCAATACGCAGTGCGCGGTGTGCTACTACATACTCGCGTTGCAGGCTGTTATTTTTAAAATAACGTACCTGAAAGGCGGTGATATTAGCCGTATCGTTACTGCTGAAATTTGCCAGTATGATAGAATAAAGATTAGAACGGTCGGGGCGCAACTTGCTAACCTTAGATGACAGTGAATCTTCATCCTGTGTGCGGCCATAGTGGCCCTCTACATAACTTTCCTCACTACGCTCTTTTTTCTTTTCGGCACCCGATGACTGGTTATAGAAACGCTGGTTGCTTGGCACCAATAGTGTAAGCATAGCGTCTACAATAGTTGTTTTACCCGAGCCGTTGGCACCGGTAAGCAGACTGCTCTGCCCATCGGGGTTAAGGGTATATATCTTTTCGTCGAAGGTTCCCCAATTATATATCTGTACATAATTTAACCGGAACCCCGCACTATCTTGCTTGGTATCAAACAGACTCCACATGTTGCTTCAGTTTTGCTTTCAGTTCTTCTAATTTCTCGTTGCTTATTTTGGCTTTTATTATGCGCTTAACCTCGTACTGGCTGTTATCGTTATTCAGCTTATCTTCCAGGTTAAGGTGTAAAAAGCCCAGGTCCTGCGCCTGCTTAATCAGTGTATCCAGCTTATCCAGTAAGCGCTTGCGGTTGGTTTTATCTTTAAAAAATAAATCTACCCGCTCTTTTATCTGCTTGTTGGTTACATACAGTTTATCAGTCTGCATTTTCACTTCGTTCTCGTCCAGCCATTCGCGCAGCAGTACACACAGCAGGCTCATTTCGTACGTAAGCGGTATACGGCGTATCAGCTGTATGGGGCGTGTTTTATCATCTTCGGCAAACTCGGCCTGGCGCAAAAACGCATAGCCATCCTGCCGGTTAAGCACCAGCTCTATCCCTATTTTACCAAAGTGGTCGCGTACCGATGTTTCGTAGTTAATTACATCGTTCCAATATCGTTTATCGTCGTCGTATATAACGCTCTGCAACAGTTTTACAATAACCGATGCATAAGCTTCTGGCTTCACAGTTGTCATTTCGTAAATATTATTTCGGGTAATTTAATGGCCTTGTGGCCTTTGTCATCAATCTGCACCATCTCTTCTTTATCGCGGTTTATAAACGATTTACCACTACGCGTAGCAATGTTTACATACGTTAGCACCTCTGATAAACCACGGCTAACCGGGTATTGCTCTACTACATCTTTCAGCGTAACCTGTTTGCGTTTTTTAAGCAGGTGCGCTATCTGGCTTTCCAGCACTTCGTGGTCAATATAAAACTGACTTACCAGGTTGTTCAGGTCTAACGATGTAAGGTCAATATCAGCCGTTTTAAGCAGCTTGGCTTCTATCTGTGCATCCTGCGGTTCTTCGGTAAGCGGACGCTCCATATTCAACTCTATGTGCGGGTAGCCGTCAATCTCTATAAATCCATCGCCGCGTGGCGGGTTATCTTTAGCACGTAACGCATCTGCTTTAATCTCATTTATCAGGCGGATAGTATTCTTCCGCTCCAGCATACTTTTTTCTGCCAGTACCTTATTCAGTTTATCGGCCAGCTTGTGGTACGAGTTACGTACGCGGTTGCCTTCGCGGTTAAGGTATACGCGCAGGTGCAACAGAAAATCGTCTTCTACTTCAATTTCGCGTTCGCGCAAAACGGTAATTACTTTACGTATCAGTTCATTCAGTTCATCTTTGCTGCTATCATCCAGCAAGTGGCGGTAAAAGGCTTCAAAGCTTTTGCCCTGGTCGGTATTACGTAAGTCATCGAGTGCATCCAGCGTGTAGTTAAGTATGTTGCCTTTGCTTAACTCCAGGTTGGTCTGCTTTTCGTAAATGGTGTTTTTAATGCTATTAAAATTCTCATCTACCTCGCGGAAATCGCCCAGCAGGCTATGTGCCAGGTTGGTAACCTCGTTAAACCGCGACTTTACATAGTAATCTTCGGCGCTTATTACTTTCTGTTCTATCTCCAGCCGGCGTATTTCGGCCTCCAGTTCGCGCTTGCGTATTTTAAGTGCATCTACTTTCTCTTCCCAGTCTTCGGTACTGTTTTCGGCTATCTCGCGCAGCTTGTTGAAGATATCCATAAACTTACTCTCTGCGCTTATAAACTCCTGCTTGCGCAGGCTATCTACCCACTGCAATACCTTTACCGTATCGCTGCTCATGGCATGGTGGTACTGGCCTTTATCGTCTGGTTCAAACGTAATAAAGCCGGCATCGCTCCAGCGTTTAATCAGCAATTCGGCTTTTTCTTCGTTCTCCAGTACCTGTTGCAAATCGTTGTCATCATCATCTACATAATCGCGATAACTGATTTGCTCCAGCACATGGCTAAGCCCACGTACCATTTCGTTATGTGGTATGTGGCTGATGTGCGGGTTACGGTACTGCCTGCGCAGAAAAAACAAAATAAGCGGGGCCTGCTTTGCCCTAAACAGCCTTACTGCCACCGGCGAGTTACGCGAATCGAACGTGGTTTTCAGCTTTTCATATTCTTCTATCACAGTAACAATATTATAAACAGAAACGACAAAAAAGAGGGGTTGCCGAGGGGTATGGAAAAGATAAAACCGCAATAAAAATTAACACTTTAATTTGCTGATAATAAGGCAATTACAG
>CAYREY010000022.1:37894-58622 GCA_964423405.1 uncultured Chitinophaga sp.
ATAAAACCGCAATAAAAATTAACACTTTAATTTGCTGATAATAAGGCAATTACAGACACCTCGCCTTTGCACCGCGCGTTAGTAACTTACACTCATTTTTTTGCCAAAATTACGTTAGAAAAGAGAGGGGCTGAGCCTTTGAAATATTCTGTAAAAACACACCAGCCACAGAGGCACAAAATACACAGAGATGCATGGAGTTGTATTTGGCTGCTCAATCAAAAATCGTACTTCCAAAAGCTAAAATCGCTCTTACTCTTTCTCCCAGGCACTTACCACTACAGCGGCGGTAAGGTCACCGGTTACGTTTATAACAGTGCGGCACATATCCAGTACGCGGTCAACGCCAATAATTATACCAATAGCCTCTGCCGGTATACCCAGCGAAACCAGTATAGCAGCCAGTACCGGTAGCGAGCCACCCGGTACACCGGCGGTACCAATACCCGCCAGTATGCTTATTACCACCACCATTACCTGCTGGCTGATAGATAAATCTACATGAAAGCATTGAGCCAGAAACAGGATAGTAATACCCTCGAACAAGGCAGTGCCATTTTGGTTGGCGGTACTACCTACGGTAAGCACAAAGTTGCTGACACGCTTGGGTAGTTTTAGTTTTTCGTTGGCAGCACGTATAGCCGTAGGCAGGGTAGCATTGCTGCTACTGGTAGAGAAAGCCGTAAGCATTACTTCATCTATCTGCTTAAAAAACTCGATAGGGCTTTTGTTTGCGCCAAACTTTAGCAACAGCGAGTATGTGCCAAACTGATGCAGTGCCAGTGCCGCTATTACCACCAGCACGTACTTACCCAGCGCCAGCATTACATCCCAACCGGTAGAGGATATAAGCACAAACAATAGTGCTGCGACGCCTAACGGAGCAAGGCCCATAGCCATGGCAATTACCTTCATTATTACTTCGTAAAAGCCTTCTATAGCATTGCGGAATGCTTCGGCCTTTTCGTGCTTTACACTAATAAGTGCAATGCCTATCATCAATGCAAAAAACATGACCGATATAATGCCGCCGCCTTTGTAGTTAGGGTTAAAAGCGTTTACCATCTCCTCCAGCGGGTTGCGCGGCACAATAGAAACCAGCACCTCGGCAAAGCTGCGCTGAGGTGTGTTGGCAGCTGTTTCGGTAATAGATTTTAGCTTATCGGCGTATTGCGAAATAAGCTGCTGGCGGCTCTCCTCGGGTATGCCGCTGCCGGGTTTAAATACCGATACCATACCAATACCAATTACTACCGAAATGGCAGACACCACAATAGTATATATCAACGTACGGATGCCTATACGGCGCAGGTTTTTAAGGTCAGAGAACTCGCCGGTGCCTACAATAAGGGCACAGAATATAAGCGGTATCACCATCATAAAAATAAGGCGCAAAAAAATATCGCCTACCGGCTTTACCCATTGGTTGATGGCGACAATTGTTTCGCGGTCAACACCGGCCAGTTGCACCAATACACCTGCCACAATACCAAACAGCATACCTGCCAGTATTTTATAATGCTGCGGAATATTTTTCATTAAAACGTTATTAGTACAGCTGTGCTGCGGTTAGTGTTTATGCTACAATAATAAAACTCTATTTCACATCTACACTTACTGCACCCGAGTTTATGGGCGGCGGAAAATCATCTTGCTTAACCGATACAAACACCTGGTATAACCCTGTGGTATCGGGCACCTTAACATTAATATCATGTATGGCACCATCCATTACATCGTTTAACAGCACACCGGTTTCATAGTCGCCCAGCTTGGTTTTACCGCTGTAGATACGGTACGAAATACGCGAGCCGCTGTTAGGCGCGGGATGATTAGGGTAAGGCAACTGAACTTTTATTGGCATGGTAATAACCTGCCCCGGGGTTGCGATATATGGCAGGGCCGGCACAGTAATTTTAGCCTTACACCAGCTCATAAAACTATCTACCACAAAACCTTCGCAATCGGTAAGGGTAGTGCGTATTTCATCGTGCGCTTTGGCGCGGGCCGGCCAATAGCTAAAGTAAGTACATACGTATATCTCTTTGTTTTGTATATCGTCTTCTACCGGCCATATATTAAACTGGCTTTTGCGCATGCCTACTTCGGTAGTGGTAAACGAACTGTTGCCCGAGTAAAACGCATACTTGGATGCACGCTGGTATGAACTTAAAAACACTACCGTGCGGTTGCCGGCATGGTTGGCAATGGTATCGGCCCAGGCCTTCCAGTGTTGCGTTTCTGACGGCACACCCAGGTAGCGCCTGGTTAAATCGGTACCGTAATGCACCCTGATAGCCAAAATGCTAAGCAGCGATACCGGTAACATAAATTTTAACCAGCGCGCTGGTTTATCGTTAGCCTCTAAAAAACGGTAGCTGAGTATTACCAGTGGTATGGTATTGATGATGGTCCAGTTGGCCTCGGTGCGGCCTTTAAAACTGCTTACCAAAAAGAAAATGTAGGTACCCCATAGCTGAAACTGCAAGGCCCGCTGAAATTTGTTTTTAGCCTTGTAGCGTACTGTACTATATAATAAAAGCAGGCCCGCAGGTATGCCGGCCAACACCAGTTGCCCGCCTATATACTCGGCAGTGCGCAACCAGCTATATGCCTCGCGACTACGCTCAAACAGGTGAAAACGGAAAGTGGGAAAATCGTTTTGCCACTGCCACCACATATGCGGGGCAAAAAACAGCGCACCGGTAATACAGGCCAGGTAAAATGTTTTGCGCTTTAATAACTGGAGGTTAGAGAGTAACACAAACAATATGGTAAGCACACCATGATATTTGCTGTACAACATTAATGCCATACACAACCCCAGCAACAGTGCATTGGGTAGGGTATCGGCATCGAGGTAGGTGCGGTATGCCAGAAAAAAACAGGCGGCAAAAAACAGCACGGCTATATCGGGCACGGCAAAATAACCGGCCGCCATTAATGGTGTAACGCTAAGCAGCACCATTACAAACAAGCCCTGCCTGGCAGGCTTTACAATATGATACAGCAAATAAACAGTGGCTGCATTAGCCAGAATAAATAGCAACCTTACCCCTAACTCGTTTTTAAAAAGAGCATAGCCTGCTTTAATAAACAGGGCCACCATAGGCGGATGATCGAAATACCCCCATGCCGGAAATTTGCTCCACAGCCAGTAGTAGGCCTCATCGTTCAGTAACTCGGTACTAAAGCACTGCCCGGCATTTACCAGTATAAGTGCCAATAGTAAGATGATAATACCTTTGTGCTTTTGCATGCAGATTGTGTTTCAACAATACACTTATTTGGGCAGTATGGCAAATATAGCCCGGCTATTGCACCACCAGCTTTTGCGATACTACACCTTGTGCTGTAACCACTTGTATGGTATAGACACCTGCTGTGATGTTGCTTATATCCAGCGTTTCTGCAGCGCGGGCTACCACCGTTGCCTTAACCACGCTGCCGGTGGCGGTATATAAAAATACGCGGCTGCCTTGTGGTGCGGTTATGTTTACACTACCCCTGGCCGGATTAGGAAAAACAGTAACAACGGGTTTATTGCCGGGCTCACTTATACCGGTAGAAAGGATAACTATTGGTGTAACCGCAGTATCGCTACAGCCATAGGCATCGGTATAGGTATAGCTAATGTTGTGTACGCCCTGCCCGACTACAGATGGAAAGAATACATTACCAGACACACCGGTACCGGCATATATGCCCCCTGCCGGACTGCCACCGGTTAACAGTATGGCGTGGTTATCGGATAAAATGGTATCGGCATTAATGGTTAGGGTTACATCGGGCACTGTATCTACCAACAGGGTTAGCTGTACTACACTATCGCAACCGTTGGCAGCAGTAAGTGTGTTGGTGTACACTCCGCTGGTAGTAAGTTCGGTACTATTAAAAAAATAAGCCGTGCCGGCACATACCACAGCGTTGTAGCTATAACTTACCGGCTGGTTAATAGTAAGGTTAAGCGTAACCACACTATCGCAGCCGTTTATAGCGGTAAGTGTATCGCTGTAAGTGCCGGATACAGTTAGCTGGTTACCCATAAAGCTGTAGCTATTGCAGGCTGTTTGTGCTAGCGTGGTAGCCGATACCGGTAGCACGGTCAGGTCTATACGGATAGTACTATCGCAACCGTAGCCGGATGTTAGCGTATGGTAATAGGTACCGGTAGCGCTTAGCTGCTGATTAAAAAACTGATAGGGCTGCCCGTTGCAGGTGTAATCGCTGTAGGATGAACCGGTACTGAAACAAGCACTGTATATATTACATAACTGTGCCTGGGTGGTAAGCACCGTGCCTTGTACAAAATCGTTGGTAAGCTCAAGCAGCATTTTTGTTTTTATCTGTCCGGCATTGCCATCCTCAGCCTCCAAAAACTTAGCTGTGCCCCAAGGGTCGTTGCCGGCGTAGCCGGCATATGCAGTACCCAAATCGGGCATAAGCGATGCATTGGGCTCACCTATGTTTACTGCCTTTACGTTTTTATACATGGGTATACCACCACAGCCGGGGTTACATATAAACGAAGCACCACAGCCGCCTATTGTAAGATAGTTACCATGTTTATCGGGCGAACAATAGATAGTATCTTTACCGTTAGGCGATAATATGCTGCGGTAGTCAAACGTTTCTATCTGCTCGCACAAGGTACCCTCGTGCGATACGGTCTGTATTTTTACCCCTACCCAGTTTTGCATTAGCGTATCGTACATCCAGCCGGCCAGCGAGTCGGGACCAATGTAACGAAGGCTATAGTTAAAACCCTCTACATCGGCAGTGTGGCCCAGCAGGCCGCAATCTTTACCATACAGCAGGGCGGCGTTTACTTTAATTATGGTGTTATACCAAACCAACCCGGTATATAAACCACCCTTATGCACTAAAGCCACCGGGTTGGTAAGCACCGAGCTAAGATTGGTATTGGCTGTATATTGTTGTGGTATGGGATAAATGTGGCACACTACCAGATTAGAATCGCCGGTACCATCGGTAGCGGGACCCGGGCAGCTTTCATTATCAAACTCTATAAAGGTGGGCATAAACCTTTCAATCAGTAACTGTTCCAGCCGGTCGTCCATACCATCCAGGTCGTTATCGGTTATTGCGGGAATGGTTACGGTATCTACCCCACCGCATTTACTTAGTACGGTAACAGTTTGCTGCGCTGTTGCAGTAAACAACAACAAAACGCCTAAAAACAAGGTAATGAGTAGCTTATTCATGCCTGAGCAACAAAAATAACATACTAAGGCAATGTTATAAACCGCCCTTGCCGTATGATTTTGCCATGACTTATTGCTAAAATATTTTAAATAAATTCACAACAGCTTATGTATCAGAAATTATTGGCCTGCGTTATAATATTGGTACGTGCTTTGAATAGCATGGATAAACACACAAGTATGAAAACCATACCGGCCATATTATTGCTGATTGCTTTGCATGGAATAGCCAGCGGCCAGATTATTACCGATATAAAGAAAGGCAATACAACTATCAGCCACGATGAACCTATAAAGTATGTAACAGATACTGCGCGTAACGGCAGCATTGATACCGTTGCCACCGTTAACCTGCGTGATGTAAATGTAATTGCATTCAAATCGAAAGATGACTGGATGATGTATTACAAATACAAAAGCCGTATAATAAAGGTAATGCCCTACGTAAAAATAGCTAACCAACTATATGCCGAACTGAAAGCTGAAAAAGAAAACGACAGCAAACGGGGCTACCGCCACTACCGTAAAGACGTAGAAAAAGAAATGCGCACCAAGTTTGAAAAAGAACTGAAAGACCTGAGTGTGGGCCAGGGTGAGATGCTGTTTAAATTACTGAACCGCGAAACCGGCAACAATGCTTACTATATTATAAAAGAACTAAAAGGTGGTGTTACTGCCTGGTTTTACCAACTGGTAGGTAAGCGCTATGGTTACGACCTGAAAGAAAACTACGACCCTGAGAAAGAAAAGATGATAGAACTTATTATCCGCGAGATGGGCCCGTCGTATAATGTAAAGTCGTAGGTGGCTATGGCCTCACTTTTATTATAGCATCTGCTACACTGTTTTCATCTATATCATTCATGCATTTAAAGTGGCCTTTAGGACAGCTACTGTAACCCAGTTTGCTGCACGGGCGGCATGAGAGGCCCTCTACCTGAAAGCGATGCTCCGGCACATTGTGTTTACCAAAGTATGGATACATACCAAACTGCGGAATGGTATTACCCCATAAAGTTATAAGCGGGCGTTTAAAAGCCGCCGCCATGTGCATCAGGCCCGTGTCGTTGGCAACTACCAACCGGGCCTGTTGTACTAAAAATGCCGATTGATTGAGTGAATACTTACCGGCGGCGTTGTAAAGAGGTGCCTTAGTTTTCGTAGCTTGAATAATGGCTTCGGCTTCTGCATTATCTTCTTTACCGCCTAACAACACTACCGGCATACTGAGTGCGTTAATAGCCCCGGCTATTTTAGCCACAGGAAACTTCTTGGTATTCTGTTTAGCGCCTATTACCCAGGCTACGTACCCTTTGCGAAATGCTTCGGGCAGCGTGGTTACATCCACCTTATCTTCCGGGCCTAAAAAATAATCAAGGCCTTCGCCGTCGTTGGTTATGCCAAGCGGTGCACAGGTTTCGAGGTAACGGTCTACAATATGCTTATGGGGCAGGCGATTAATCTTAAAATTAACCATCAGCCATTTTTCAATATTCAGTTTATTGAAGGAGTACGATTTTACACCCATACGTAGCTTAAGGAGCAGCGTGCGCTGATTATGGTGCAGGTCTATTACATAATCGTAGTTCTCATGTTTTAGTTTATCGGCCAGTTCATCAAACGAGTTTTCCAGCAAATGAAACTTACTGATATATGGGTTATGCTTTAATACACCGTGGAACGCCTTTTTAGTAGCATAGTGAATTTCTGCATCGGGGTATTTCTTTTTAAGGCAACGCACTACCGGTGTGGTAAGCACAATATCACCTATAGAAGAAAAACGCAGAATGAGAATTTTCATAGTACAGATTGGTGCTGTGGTTTATACACCGTTACGTTTATCCGTCATTGCGAGGAGACTTTGCGACGAAGCAATCTAACTATTGAAAAGATTGCTTCGTCGCTCGCAGAGCCTCGCTCCTCGCAATGACGAGCCTTATAACCAGCTTACAGCTTGTATATAACGTCGAGGTATTTTTTTAGTATATCGCTTACCATACCGCGGAACGGCAGTGCGGCTGCCATACCGTACACCGGTGCCATACCCTCTTTACTTCCCGGGTTTGCTTTTACATGTGCTACGGCATCTTTCAGGTCTTTGATAAAGCGCTCGGCCACGCCGGGTTGTGTGTGGCGCAGGGTTATAGCTATGTGGAAACACGCCGGCTTGTGCAGGCCGTTCAGGTTCCAGTGCTTTTTACCCATGTAGTCCAGCACCTCGTAAATGTTGATGGTATCGCTGGCAAAGGCCAGTATCCATACCGGACTGCCCAGTATTTTAACTTCGGGAATTGACTTCGCCTCTTCTTTAATTTTATTGGCTGTTTCAATAATTGCTTTGGTTGCTTTCAGGTAACCTTCTTCGCCCATTGCCAACATGGAAGCCCAGCAGGCTGCGCTTAATGCACCGGGGCGTGAACCGGCCAGTGTAGGCGAAAAATATAAACCACCCGGCCACTCGGTAAGTGTATAAAACTGGTAGTGGCGCAATGCCTCGGTGCGGTACAATACCACCGATGTTCCTTTGGCAGCATAGCCGTATTTATGTGTATCTACACTCATACTGGTTACACCGGGGTTGCGGAAATCTACCACCGGTACGTTGTAACCCAGCTTTTCGGCAAAGGGCACTACAAAGCCACCCAGACAGCAATCGGTGTGGAAACCAATACCGTATTTAAAGGCTATGTCGCTCATCTCTTTAATAGGGTCGAATGTGCCGTGCGGGAAAGCCGGTGCCGAACCTACTATAACAACCGTGTTGTTATTAATAGCGCGCTTTAGTGCTTTTATATCGGCCACATAGTCGCCGGTTACCGGTATTTTAACCTGCTTAATATTGAAATACTGCGAAGCTTTGTCGAAAGCAGCATGTGCCGTTGTTGGCACTATCATCTCAGGCTCGGTAATGCCCCTCTCCTCGCGCGCTTTATCGCGGTAGGCTTTCATGGCTACCAATATACTTTCGGTGCCACCGCTGGTTACCGTGCCACACACCTCTTTGCTGGTTTCGGTTTTGCCTTTACCATGCATGTGTGCCACCATGCTCACAATCTCAGCCTCGAACTTAGTAGCCGAAGGAAACAGATCGGAGTGCAGCGGGTTGCTTTGCGATTGTAGTGCATATACCTTGTTCAGAAAGTTGATGTGCTCGCTATCGCCGTGGTAAATACCACCGCTTACGTAACCTTCTTTCCAGCGCACGCTTTCGGTATCGTGCATCTGCTGCATATCGCTCAATATCTTTTCGTGGCTTATACCGGCAGATGGCAGCGCTGCGTGTTTATCAAATTTACCATCGTAAGGACGTACCGAATTTTCGAGCTGGCGCATGGCCTTATCGTTTTCGGCATCTATCATTTTTTTTACAGCCGGTATTTTCTTTACGCGTTTCTCTATAAAGCGTGCTGCCGAAGGGGGTAACCAGGCTAACTTTTCTGACAATTCTTCTACGTTCATATACTTGTGTTAAGGTGATATTAGTTTAATGACGATGGACTACTGTTTATATTCTATGCAAGCACCCGGCCTACTTATTCAATTTTAAATACAACGGTTTATTGCGGTTATAAATTTCAACAAAGCGGCCAAACATCTCATCGTACATGGCGCGGTTGGCTTTGTTAGGCTCAAACACCTTTTTAGGCTCCACCACTTTCGATACCTCATCCATATCCATCATACCCATTGCCAGTAGCGCCAGTATGGCCGTACCACGGCTGTTGCTCATCAGCGGGTCTTTCATCTGTTTAATGGGCCGGTTAAACACATCGGCTGTTATCTGGCTCCATACTTCGCTGTTGGCCCCTCCGCCTATAAAGTTTACAGCTTCGAAGGGGCGGCCGGTCATCTTCTCTACATACATCAACAGCCAGCGCGCATTAAGCGATACCCCCTCTAACACCGAACGCAGCATGTGCGTGCGGTTGTGTTTTAACGACATGTTGTAAAAGCCTCCGCGTACATGGTGGTCATCTACCGGCGAACGCTCGCCGTATAACCACGGAAGAAAGTACAAACCATCGCTGCCTGCGGCCACTTTATCTGCTATTTTATCTACGCTTTTATAAAAATCTTTTGGTGCGGGACCGGTGTTTAATTCGTCGTTGTGGTATAACAAATTATTTTTTATAAAGTTCAGGCAATTGCCGGCCGATTCCTGCTCGTTGGCAATAAGGTAACGGCCGGGCAGGCCCGATGGTATAGTGCCCATGTTATGAAACACATCGGTTTTGCGGAAAGGCAGGTGGCACACCAGCCATGATGAAGTACCCACATAAAAATGGCCTTCGTAATCTTTAACCGCACCCGAGCCGATAGCGGCACTCTGTACATCGGGCGTACCCGATATTACTTTTACATCAGGGTTCAGGTTAAACTCGGCCGCCAGCTCTTTGGTAATAGTTCCAAATATGCTGTTGGTAGGTACCAGGTCGGGCAGTTTTGCTTTATCTATACCGGTAAGGTTTATCAAGCCATCGTGATAAACAATGTTATTAATATCGCGGTTATCGGTAAGCCAGTACAACAGTATCGAATCGTACGAGGCGGCAAATCGACCGGTAAGCCACAGGTTCAGGTAATCTTTAGGCTCCAGAAACTTGTAGGTCTTCTCGTAAATTTGTGGAAGCCGGTCTTTAATGTACAATATGTGCGCTATGCTGTCCTTACCCGATTTAGTTGGCCCGCCACCGGTTAAGCGTATCCACTGCAATATTTTGCCTACGCCGTAACCTTCTACCCGTATAGGGCCGTGGGTTAATTTTTTTACATGCTCGGCACCGCGGGTATCCATCCATATAATAGAGTCCATCAACTCCTTACCGTTTTTATCTACACACACCGTACCGCTCCATTGTGCCGTGCAGTTAACAGCCACTATGCGTTTAGTATCTATCTGCATAGTAGCTATCAGCTTTTTATAACCGGTTTTAATAGCGTTTATCCAGTCAGATGGTTTTTGCTCGGCACCGCCCCCTTCGTATAACAGCAACGGAACTTCATTAAATTCGTAGCCAATACATTTACCCTGTTGATCGAATAAGGCAACCTTAGGGCCCGAAGTACCGAGGTCGATGGTGAGAATTAGAGGCGACATAGTGCGGTTTGCTTTGTAACTGCTAATGTAGAAGATTGTTGTTCTGTTTTATAAATTTCATCTTTGTATTGTTATGATAATTACACCACCAGCCCCCACCGAATACGAAGGCCACTTTGGCAACTACATAAACCTGACGCAGACCAGCGATTTACTGGCGGCGCTACAGGCCGATAACGAAAATTTTGCTACCTTTATTAAGCAGATACCAGCCGGTAAATTAGACTACCGGTATGCCGAAGGCAAATGGACTATCCGCGAGATAATAACGCACATAACAGATGCTGAACGGATATTTGCCTACCGGGCGTTGCGTTTTGCCCGTAACGATAAAACCGCTTTGCCGGGTTTTGAAGAAAACGACTATGTGCCCGAAAGCAATGCTACCCACCGCAGTATTGAAAGCCTGCTGGCCGAATACAGTACAGTGCGCCAGGCAACAATAGCCTTACTGCAAAGCCTTAGCCCCGACATGCTGCTGCGGCAGGGCACTGCCAGCAACTACCATATTTCGGTACGGGCACTGGGCTACACTATACTGGGGCATACGCTGCACCACCAACAGATAATACGCGACAGGTACCTTAAGTAAACAATCATTTTTTTGTAAGTTTGCTTTGCAGGTTATACCACTTATTATAAACCCATAATGCTAAAACAGCTTTTATTTTTACTGGTAGTAGTAGCTATAAGCAGCAGCTGCGATGAAAACCCGCCCAAGAGGGTTTTTCCCAAAGGGCGGCAACCTATTATTGCAGAAAAGCCTTTTCCGAAAGATAAAGAGGTGCCTATAGATATACCACCTGCACCGGCGCCCTACACCGGCCCCAAAGAATATTGTTTTGAAATGGAACGGGGTGCCGATGCAAAGGATTTAACCCGTATGCATTTTATACTTGATGATAACGACAGTATACATGGCCGGCTGGACCACACCTTTAGCAACAGGCCTGCCATACTGGGCACCATAGAGGGTATTAAGGAAGGTGAAATAATAGAGCTAAACTATGCTTACATAGATAGCGGCATGCACAAACGCGAGGAACTGGTGCTGAAACTGAACAACGAAAACCTGTTTAAGAAAAATGGCACCATGGTGCTTGATGAGCGTGGCATATGGGTACTGGAAAATCACCGGCTATCTAAATTCGAACTTTTTTTAGAGCAGCGTGACTGCCAGTAAATAAAAAAGCCGCATTGTTTAATGCGGCTTTTTTATTGTAGCTGTTGCAGCTACTATTTTTTGCTGAATGTACGTAAGTCGGCCATTAGCTGGTTGGCTATGTTATCGGCAGTAGTTTCAGAGTTGCTTTCAGAATAGATACGGATGATAGGCTCGGTGTTAGAACGGCGCAGGTGTACCCACTCGTTTTCAAAATCTATCTTCACCCCATCTATAGTATTAACCGGATACTTGCTGTATTTTTTTTCTACCTCTTCAAATAGCTTATCGATGTTAACGGATAAATCGAGGTCGATTTTCTTTTTAGCCATGTAGTACGATGGGTATCCGGCACGTAACAACGATGCAGTTTTACCGGTTTTAGCCAAATGGGTAAGAAACAAAGCAATACCCACCATCGCATCGCGGCCATAATGCAGCTCGGGGTAAATAATACCTCCATTGCCTTCGCCACCTATTACCGCTTTTACCTCTTTCATTTTCTCTACCACATTTACCTCGCCCACAGCCGATGCAAAATACTCGCCACCTGCTTTTTTAGTTACATCGCTAAGCGCGCGGGTAGATGACAGGTTACTTACCGTGTTGCCTTTTTTCTGGCTAAGTATATAGTCGGCCACTGCTACCAGCGTGTACTCTTCGCCAAACATGTTACCATCTTCGCATACCAGCGCCAGGCGGTCAACATCGGGATCTACCGAAATACCCAGGTCGGCTTTTTGCTTGCGTACCGTTACCGATAGCTCGTTCAGGTTTTCGGGTAGTGGCTCTGGGTTGTGCGGAAACTGGCCGTTAGGCTCGCAAAAAAGTTCAATTACGTTTTCTACACCCAGTGCTTTAAGCAGTTTGGGCAGCGCCAGTGCGCCGGTAGAGTTAACACAATCGATAGCTACTTTAAAGTTGCGTTTCTTAATAGCTTCTACATCTACCAGTTTAAGCTTTAGTATTTTTTCTATGTGCTTGTCTATGTAGGTATCGTCGGTACTGTAAGCACCAATTGCATTTACCTCTTCAAACTCTATGGTCTTATCTTCGGCAATACGCAACACCTCTTCACCAGCTTTGGCCGAAATAAATTCGCCGTGGCTGTTCAGTAGCTTTAGTGCGTTCCACTGCTTAGGGTTGTGCGATGCAGTGATGATGATACCGCCACCGGCGCGTTCTTCGTGCACCGCTATCTCTACCGTTGGTGTGGTAGAAAGGCCCAGGTCCACTACATCTATAC
This sequence comes from uncultured Chitinophaga sp., assembly GCA_964423405.1. Lineage (GTDB taxonomy): Bacteria > Bacteroidota > Bacteroidia > Chitinophagales > LD1 > Bog-950. Next base: position 50,626 of record CAYREY010000022.1, read on the forward strand.
CAATAGAAAGTAAAGAGCCCACCACAATGTGATTTACCATTTCGCCGCTAACACGGGCATCGCGGCCTATTACTATTTTGCGGCTGCCTTCATTAGCTTTTACCCACTCGCCAAAGGCCAGGGTAAATTTCATTATATCGATAGGGGTAAGGTTTGCACCCGGAAAACCTCCAATAGTTCCACGAATACCAGAAATAGATTTTATGAGTGACACAGCTACTTGTTTTATTTTTTGGGAGCGCAAATCTATAAATTTAGGCCGTCCTGAAAAGGGTAAACACAGGCTACTTATTCACAAAAAAGAAGTATGAGAGCTTTGTGGGCATTGATTTTCAATGCCTGTGGGCAGTAAGGTTTTGTTTAATTTGCGTGCAGTTGTTTATTAATTTTAATTGTACCAATGCAGTGGTTTACCGAGTGGTTTAATTCGCCCTACTATCATGTTTTATATGCTAACCGAAGTGAGGCGGAAGCTGAAATGTTTATTAAACAGGTAGCAGGCTGTTTGGCTATACCGGCTGATGCCCGTGTACTGGATGTGGCCTGTGGCAAGGGCCGGCACAGCAAAACACTGGCTAAGCTGGGGTTTAATGTAACGGGTATCGACCTATCGCCAAACAGTATTGTCGAAGCAAACAACTATAACTGCCAGAACCTGCACTTTGATGTGTGGGACATGCGCAACACCTACCGCATGGGCTATTTCGATTATGAGTTTAACCTGTTTAGCAGCTTTGGGTATTTTGAAGATGATAAAGAAGACTATGCCTGCATTGAAGCGTTTTACAACAACCTGAAACCGGGCGGCACGCTGGTGCTGGATTATATAAACAGCGAGTGGGCCGTAAAATTGATGAAACCACGCGAGATAGTACCGCGGGGCGATATACAGTTTCACATACAAAAGCGTTTAGAAAACGGCTTTATAAAAAAGAAGATTGAGTTTTTAGCCGAAGGCACCGATTATAGCTACGAGGAAAAACTGAAAGTAATTAACCAGCATAAGTTTACTACCATGCTATCTAAAGCAGGGTTTGAAGTTAAAGAGGTGTACGGCGATTACCAGTTAAATAAGTTTAAACCGGGCACCTCGCCGAGGATGATTTTTGTGGCGGTGAAAAAAATGATTGAATAATAGTATTAAAGATTGCTTCGTTTGGTTTTGCAGAGCCAAAACCATCCTCGCAATGACGTACACGTTTAATGACAGAAGCCCTGCGCCATATAGACCACCAGTTGTTTGCTTTGATTAATCAGAGCATGGCCAACCCTGTGCTGGATGTAGTATGCCCCATATTGCGCGGCAAGCCCTTTCTGGCGTTGGTTTATTGTGTGGCCGGTTACTATATATACCGCACCTACCCCAAACAGTTTTTAAAAATTGCTGCTGCCGGTGCGCTTACCTTTTTACTTACCGATCAGCTATCGGCTACGGTTATTAAAGCTATTTTTCACCGGATAAGGCCATGCAACAACGCAGAAATACATGCACGTTTATTGCTTGACCACTGCGGCGGTGGCTTTAGTTTTGTATCGGCACATGCCGCCAATAGTTTTGGCATGGCCGCATTTATAAGCAGTGTGTTTATGTACCGTAAGAGTGTTGTAGCCATTACATTTACCTGGGCTGCACTGGTAGCCTTGTCGCAGGTGTATGTAGGGGTGCATTTTCCGGCAGATATTACCGGTGGTGCAGTGTTGGGTGTGCTTGTTGGCAGCACAACCGCTTATGCTTTAAAAAAATGGCAACCGCTTGAAACAATTAAAGTAGTTTCGGATTAATACAACCACCCCGTCAACCTTCGGTTGACACCCCTCCTTAAATACCGCCGCTGTTGGCGGCGAAGGCGGGGAACTTAACAGCCGGTAATGTTTTATAATTTAGCAGAATAGTAGAGATAGACATAAAGACTACATTAAACATATAACCATATTTATTACAATAAACCATTTACCACACTATGGCTTTTGAATTTATAAAAGTAAACCCGCAGCTTGAAAAATTTGTTGCGGTTATAGAACTGAACCGTCCGAAAGAGTTAAACGCACTTAGCCGCCAGGTAATGCTGGAGATACGCGATGCCCTGCGCGAACTGGATGATGACGATAACGTGCGCGTAATAATACTTACCGGCGGGCAGAAAGTATTTGCTGCCGGTGCCGATATTAAACAGATGGCTACTGCCACAGCTATTGATATGCTGAACATAGACCAGTTTAGCACCTGGGACCAGATAAAGAAAACCCGCAAGCCCATTATAGCGGCTGTGTCGGGGTTTGCGTTGGGTGGTGGCTGCGAACTGGCCATGACCTGCGATATGATAATAGCTACCGAAACGGCCCGCTTTGGCCAGCCCGAAATTAAAATAGGCACCATGCCGGGGGCCGGTGGTACCCAGCGCCTTACCCGTGCTGTAGGCAAAGTACTGGCTATGGAACTGGTGCTGACAGGTAAATTTATAAGCGCCGAAGAAGCGCTTAGTGCCGGTTTAGTTAACCGCATAGTACCGGTTGAGTTAATGATGGATGAAACGCTGAAACTGGCGCGCGAAATAGCTAAACAATCGCCGGTGGCAGTTAAGCTGGCAAAAGAAGCCGTGAACAATGCCTTTAACTCTACACTGGATGAAGGCCTGTTGTTTGAACGCAAAAACTTTTACCTGACCTTTGCCAGCGAAGATCAGAAAGAAGGTATGGCTGCCTTTGTAGAAAAACGTACCCCCGATTTTAAAGGCCGCTAATGCCATCCGCTTACATGTATACTACATCACTGTTTCGCATTGTGCTATTGGTTTGCCTGCTTACAGGCAACCTGTGGCTGTATGCCAAACAAGAGGTGAGTATTAAAAACATAAGCACCGCTACAAAACTGCACAACGAGGTAAGCTGCCTGGAAATTAAATTTGATGCTGTACTTAAATACAGTTACAACCAGTTATTACAACAAGGCGACAGCAGCGACCAGTACCTGGTAGATTTATACCTGAAAAACGATGGGTACATACCCGCGGCCAAAGGCTATGGTAGTTTTCAGGATAAGGACGGGTACGTGCATACCGGTTATAAGTTATTGCTATCGCACGATGTAAAGTACTTTGGCAGCATTACGCTGTACATACCACTGGCAGCCATTAAAATTGCCGATGGTGCGCAGGTGATTAAACCGGTATTTAAACTAACCGACCAAAAGCTAAAAGCATTACACACCGATATAGCAGGCGAGGCTTTTACCGTAACCTTTCCGGAGCGTATAAACCTGCGTATGCAGGTGCGCGAAATACAGGTAGAAGAGACCGATTTTAAAAATGAGATGTGGGATTATTTTTTTGCAGACACCACCAACGCCCTGCCCGAGGTTTGCTGGAGTGTGCTGCTGGCAGCACGTAAAATAAACGGCTCGCCGCATAGTAAAGACAGCTATGCCTACCACGATAGCGAAGGCAAAGACGATGTGGAGTTTGCCATTTGCCGCAACGATATATTTTACATAAACGTGTACGACTTTGATATGCTAAGCTTTAGCGACCTGATAGGCAGCATGCGCGTAGATATGAACAGTATGAAACAGTTTAGCGGCAGTAGCTTTACCACCAAATTTGGCCGCGTAAAGAAGATGGATTTTGTGGTGACGATATTATAATAGCAATTTATGACAACGGCAGACACAAAACTAGCAGAGTTTGTTGCCAAATTCCGACAATGGCTAGACGAGAACTATTCTAAGGAAGAAATCGAAGACTTGCGCGTGGACGAACCAAGCTATCCTGAATGGGATGAAATCGAAAACTATTTTGCAGAATTACTTAAAAAGAATCAGATATCTAATTTATCTCCTGAAGCTCAAAAAAATCTATTATATCTGATTGCCAGAAACTGGGATATAAATCATATGATAGGATGGCTTTACATCGATTCTCCCCTATCAAATTTAGGTGATTTAAAATACAGCGACTTTATACTTTTAGCAACCACTTTATCAACCCTTAATCATCCAGACTTCAACAATGCTAAATCACAATTTGCATCATCATTCAGAAAATTCACAGAACTAACCCCTGAAATTGAGAGATTATTACTCTTATTCTACTACGACAAAGATGAGTATACTAAACGAACAGCATTAGATGCTTTAGGTAAATTAGGTTATACAAACATTCGCAGTTTAATAGAACTGTCGTGGAATACAGTTGATAATGAGCATCACAAAATGCAATGCCTTAATGTTATTGATCTATACATAAAAGATATTGCGCTAATGAAAGAATACCTTTTACGCGCAGAGAATTACGAAGGCAAGTTTCTCGCTAAATATGTTGCCGAACTTAAGACCAACCCTAACTATAGGTAAGTGTTTTAGCCTTACTTATCCAGCACACAAGGCTGCGCTGGCATTTCGCTTATCCATTTTTCTATTAGTGCTACGCCCTCGGTATGTACCAGGTTTTTGCCCACCTCGGGCATACGGATACCGGGGTCTTCGCTACGCATACGGAAAGTAAGTATCGACTCCTCTGGTTTGCCGGGTACAATATCGAAGAAATGGTTACCGGTTGCCTTACCGGCAGCTACCGGTGTTTTGCATATACCCAGGTTTTCGGCGCTGGTGTTATTTACATTCAGGTGCAGGCCCGATGTGTAGGCAGGGCCCTGCGGGTTGTGGCAATGCGCACAGTTCATTTCCAGGTAAGCGCGGGCACGGTCGTTAACGCTGTAGTGTACCGAGTCGGCCCAATCGGCCAGGGCCGGTATGGCTTTAGCATCGGCAGGCACGCCTTTTAGTATGCCGGCCTTTACCCAATGCGCCAGCTGGTTTTCTTTACCGGTTTTATAATCGTAATCGCGGTTAAGGTTGCGCACCTTGGGGCCGATTGGCACAATGTTTTCGCCATTGTGCCAGTGACAGCCTTTACATTGGTTTTTGTTAGGTATTACATAATCGGCTTTGCGTTGCTCGCCGTTGTAATGCACCCAGCTAACTTCTTTTATATCGCCGGCGCTTTCCAGCATGGCATCGGTTTGCTCATCGTTCCATACATAATCTAACGCCTCCCACCCTTTCTCGCGGTGTACCAGCAGGCGGGTTTCCATTATACGGCGTTTGCCGGTTGGGTTGCGGAAATCATCGGGGTAGTAAAAGTTTTTAATCAGGCAGGCCCCTACCGGAAAGTTCAGCGTTTCGGCTGTATCGTAATCTACCTGCTTGCCTTCGGGCATATAAATAAAACGTGCCTTATGCGCGTAGTCGGTAAACAAGGGCGTTATCAGGTCGTATGGTATTACCCGGTCGTTAGGTACCAGTTGATTTACCGCCCCGGCAAAAAAATTGTACTCCGATAGCTTTGCAAATGGCGCAGCAGCTACATCCAGCACAACATTGGCCGATTGCTTAAGATTACAACTTACAACATACATAACAAACACTGCGGGCATAAGCCACAGCAGCAGATACCGGAAACCCTTTTTCATGCAGTTACTTATTTACTATTTCAAACAATGCGAGGTAATGGCTTTACAACAAACAACGTACTATACCGGTTCGGTATAGCGGCTTACTGTATCAGCTTTACTTCGGTTAAGGGTGGTGTGGCGCAGTCAAATTTAGTAATATCATCATTACGGCCCTTGCTTTTGTTAGGCAGGTCCATCATGCTGAATGTTACGTTGCCGTTGTTACGGAAACATATTTTCTGGTCTTCTTTAATAGATCCATCGGGGTTTTTGTAAGCAGGGTTTACAAAACCATCGTATACTATATCCGGCACTTTATCGCCAAACATAGCCGAGAACATTTTACCAAAGTCAACACTCTTATCCAGGCCACCGGTACCGCGCACAATGTTGTTATCGTGTATAAATATGCCGCCGCAGTATGGATCGTACAGGGTATCTTTAAACGGTTTGTTCAGTGCATAGTAGCTGATAACCGCAGCGCCCACGCTGTTGTTGCCGGTTATCTCGTTATTAAAGGCTTCGCACTGGTTGGTAGCCATTACAATAAGGCCGGTGCCGGCTGGTATTTCGCCTACGGTAGTACCTTTTACACCAAAGTTAGGCACGTTGTTGCTTACTATTTTGTTGTTGTAAATGCGGCAGCGGCTACCGTTCTTTTTAGGCAGGTCGGGCAGGTCGAACACCAATACACCGCCGGTGTTGTTGGTAGATATGTTATCGTACACATCGGCGCCGGTGCAGTTTTCTATTTCAATACCGGCTACGTTATCGTGTACGTTGTTTTTACGTACTACTATATTTTTGCTCTGGCCTACATATACCCCTGCATCGCTGCTGCCAAACACATCGCACTCTTCTATCAACACGTTGGTGCAGCCAACGGGGTATGTAGAGTATGAACCGTTTTTAGGGTCGTGCAGCGAGGTCCAGCCCACACGCAGGCGGCGGAACGTTACGTTGGTAGCGTCCTGCACTTTAATACAATCGCCTTTGGCATCCAGCACGGCAAAATCTTCCATTACTACCCCATCGGCAGTTATACGCAGGCCTTCGGCGCCGTCTTTCTGGCCCTTGAACGAAAGCGTGGTTTTATCTTTACCCTTACCTTTAATGGTAACATTCTTAACCCCATCTAACACCAGCGGGCGGCTTAGTGTAAACGTACCTTCGGGTAGTTCAATTACATCGCCCTCTTTAGCGTTTACAAATTTTTCCTGTAGCTGTTTTTCAAAATTCGCATCAACAGCCGACTCGGCGGGCTTATTGTTGCTGCAGGCTGCAAAGAACATGGCTGCGATTACTACCGGTAAAAAACTTTTTTTCATGGTATATAAAATGGGGTTTAGTTGCTATGCAGGTTGCTTTAAAGCGGCGCTAATATAATGCCCTATTGCTAATAATGCAGGAAGAAATGGGCCGGTTTTAATAATAAAAACGGCATCCGTACATTTTAACAAGGGGTATTTTTTGTAAAAGAAAAAAAATGTATTTTTAGACTAATCAAAAATATTATTAGCGAAACAAATCTACACCATCCATGCGGCAACTTAAGATCTCGAAGAGCATCACGAACCGTGATAGCGCTTCACTTGAACGGTATTTGCAGGAAATCGGTCGCGAAGACCTGATTACAGCAGAAGAGGAAGTTATTTTAGCTAAAAAAATAAAGCAGGGCGATACCCGTGCACTGGAGCGGCTTACCAAAGCCAACCTGCGGTTTGTGGTATCGGTAGCCAAGCAGTATCAGAACCAGGGCCTGAGCCTGAGCGACCTGATAAACGAGGGCAACCTGGGCCTGATAAAGGCCGCCGAACGTTTTGATGAAACGCGCGGATTTAAATTTATATCCTATGCCGTTTGGTGGATCCGCCAGAGCATACTACAGGCCCTTGCCGAGCAATCGCGCATTATACGCCTGCCGCTTAACAAAGTAGGTTCGCTCAACAAAATAAACAAGGCTTTTGCCCAACTGGAGCAGGAGTACGAACGCGAGCCCAGCCCCGATGAACTGGCCAACATACTTAATATAGAGATAGACGAGGTACGCACTACCCTGGGCGTAGCCGGCCGCCATGTAAGTATGGATGCCCCGTTTGTAAACGGCGAAGAAAACTCGCTGCTGGATGTGCTGGAAGACCACAACAGCGAACAGGCCGACCGCCATGTGGGTTACAGCGAATCGCTGACGCATGAGGTAGAGCGCTCGCTGAGTATGCTGAGCCAGAAACAGGCCGAGGTACTTAAAATGTATTTTGGTATAGGTATGGAAGAGCCCGTTAGCCTGGAAGATATTGGCGCGCGCTACGACCTTACCCGCGAGCGTGTACGCCAGATAAAAGACAAAGCGCTTGACCGCCTGAAACACGGCGATAAATGTAAACTGCTACGCAGTTACCTGGGCTAACCCCCGGCAACCCACAGAGAATTGGTTTTTAAATTGACAAATAACAGGCCCTGCTGACAAGTAGGGCCTGTTTGTTTTTTATACCTGTCTGAATCAGGATTTTCGGGATTATGGGATTAGCAGGATAAATGCCGTAAATACA
>CAYREY010000023.1:0-57859 GCA_964423405.1 uncultured Chitinophaga sp.
AGCTGGATGCAGACAAGATAACCGCTGCGGTAAAGCAGGTGATAGAAAAGCCTGCCGCCAAAACCGAACAGCCCTGGCTGTGGGATGGTAAGGCATCGGAGCGTATAGTGGAGGAGGTAAAGGGTTTTTTAATCAGTCGATAAAGTTATTTTTGAAGATATTTGAGAGGATGAAAAATTTTGTTTTGATAGGCGCATCGGGCTATATAGCCCCCCGCCACCTGAAAGCTATAAAAGATACCGGCAACCAGCTGTTAGCAGCTTACGACCCGTTTGACAGCGTGGGTATAATGGATAGCTATTTTCCCAACGCCGATTTTTTTGTAGAGTTTGAGCGGTTTGATCGCCATGTAGATAAGCTAAAGCGCAAAGCCATTCCGCTGGATTATGTATCTATCTGCTCGCCCAATTACCTGCACGATTCGCACATCCGTTTTGGGCTGCGCAACAATGCCGATGTAATATGCGAAAAGCCCCTGGTGCTAAACCCCTGGAATGCGCAAAGCCTGATAGAGCTGGAAAAAGAAACCGGCCGGAAAATAAACAACATACTGCAGTTGCGTTTACACCCCAGTATTATTGCATTAAAGAAAAAAGTAGAAGAAAGCCCTGCCGATAAAATTTACGAGTTTGACCTAACCTATATTACCTCGCGCGGTAACTGGTACTATACCAGTTGGAAAGGCGACGTAAGTAAAAGCGGTGGTATTGCTACCAACATAGGCATCCACTTTTTCGATATGCTTACCTGGATATTTGGTGAAACAAAAGCCAATGTAGTGCATGTGCATACCCACGACCGCGCTGCCGGCTACCTGGAGTTTGCCAAAGCAAGGGTACGTTGGTTTTTAAGTATTAACGCCGATACCCTGCCCGAAGCAGCCCGCAAAAAAAATATGCGTACCTACCGTAGCATGACGCTGGAAGGAGAGGAGATAGAGTTTAGCGATGGATTTACTGACCTGCATACAGCCAGCTACACCGAGATAATTAAAGGCAACGGCTACACCGTAAAAGATGCGATGCCAAGTATAGAGATAGCATACGCCATACGAAAAGAAACACCGGTGGGGCTTAAGGGCGATTATCACCCGTTTGCTGCGCTGGATGGCGGCAGCCATCCTTTTCAGGTGTAGTAAGTACTGGTGGTTGTAAATTAAGTTTGTAAAAGCATGTGCGGAATTACAGGGTATTATTCTACTTCACAAAAAACGGGCGAGGCTGACCTGAAACGGATGACCGACAGGCTGGCGCACCGTGGGCCCGATGCCGCCGGTTATTATTTTAATGAGGATAAAACCATTGGCCTGGGCCATCGCCGGTTAAGCATTATTGATCTTAGCGAGGCGGCCAATCAGCCTTTTTACTCGCAAAGCGGCCGGTATGTAACTGTATTTAACGGCGAGGTATACAACTACCAGGAGATTGCTGCACAACTTAATATTAAACAACGCACCACCAGCGATACCGAAGTAATAGTAGAGGCATTTGAAAAAAAGGGAGTTGATTTTGTGCACCTGCTGAATGGTATGTTTGCCATTGCCATTTACGATAGGCAGGAGCACAAACTATATCTGTTTCGCGACAGGCTGGGGGTAAAGCCTCTGTATTATTATAACGATGCAAAGAATCTGGCTTTTGCATCGGAAATTAAAGCCCTGCTACAGGCCGGGGCTATTAGCCACGAGGCTAAGCCTGACCCGAAAACCATTTATTCGTTTTTATACAGTGGCTACGTACCCGAGCCGTTTACAGCGTTTACCAATATACTGCGCCTGCCGGCCGGTAGCTATGCGGTGGTTGATGCCACCGGCATAACTATAACCAGCTACTGGAAACCCGAGGAGAAAGTAACCACGCAGGTGGTAACTGATTTTGCTACTGCTAAACAGCAACTGAAAGATTTGCTGGTTTCATCGGTAAAGTACCGGATGATAGCCGACGTACCGTTTGGTACATTTTTGAGCGGTGGTATCGATTCGAGTACGGTAACAGCTGTGGCGCAAAGCATATCGGCCAAGCCGGTTAAAACGTTTTCTATCGGTTTTAAAGAATCGAAGTTTAACGAAAGCAAGTATGCCCGGCAGGTATCGGAGCATTTGGGTACCGAGCATTACGAATTTATTGTAACCGAGAACGATGCGCTGGAACTGATGGACCGGATGCTGAACGAGTACGATGATTTGTACTCCGAATCATCGGGCATACCCACCATGCTGGTATCTAAACTGGCCCGCCAACACGTAACCATGACACTTAGCGGCGACGGGGGCGATGAATTATTTTTAGGTTACGGCTCGTACGATTGGGCTAAGCGACTGAACAACCCGCTGGTAAAATTGTTGCGTAAACCGGCTGCGGCTGTTTTAGCTACTATGGGTAGCCGCTACAAACGCGCTGCCGGTGTTTTAAACTACAAGAGCGAAGCACACCTGAAGAGCCATATATTTTCGCAGGAAGAATATTATTTCAGTGAGTACGAGTTGGCAGCGTTGCTAAAACCCCAATACAACAGCCCACTGCTGTTTAACGAAAACCTACATGTAGCCCGTACGTTATCGCCGGCCGAAGAGCAGGCATTGTTTGACATAAAGTATTACCTGAAAGATACGCTGCTTACCAAAGTGGATATTGCGAGTATGCAGTTTTCGCTGGAAACCCGTACCCCGTTTTTAGATTACCGCTTGGTAGAGTTTGCACTTAACCTGGCAGAGGATTTGAAAAAGAAAGACGGCACCGCCAAGTACCTGCTTAAAGAAGTGCTGTACGATTATGTGCCTAAACAGATTTTCGACAGGCCTAAATGGGGCTTTTCTATACCACTGGGCAAGTGGTTGCTGAACGACCTGCACTATCTGATAGAGCGCTACCTGAGCGAAGAAACAGTAACCGCCTGCAACGTAGTTAACTACAGCGTAGTGAAAGACCTGCTGGTACGCTTTAAACAGGGAGAAGATTACCTGTTTAAACGGGTATGGATACTGATAATACTACACCACTGGCTGCTAAAACACCATCAACCGGCATGACAAACGTGCTATACATGAGCTACGATGGTATGACCGACCCATTGGGGCAAAGCCAGGTGATACCTTACATAAAGGGCCTTTCGGCATTGGGGTACCGGTTTTCGCTGATTAGTTTTGAAAAGCCCGACCGGTACGAAAAATTTGGTGCCGGTATTGCTGCCCTGCTACAAGAAAACAATATTGACTGGTACCCCTTGATGTACACCAAGCGGCCACCGGTGCTATCAACTATATACGATGCCTGGCGCATGCGCCGGCTGGCATTTAAACTGCAGGTACAAAAGCACTTTAGTATAGTACACTGCCGCAGTTATATATCGGCGCTGGTAGGCCTGGCTATGAAAAAAAAATACGGTACCCGCTTTTTGTTTGATATGCGGGGCTTTTATGCCGATGAGCGCGTAGATGGCGGCTTGTGGAACCTGAAAAGCCCGTTGTATAAAGCCGTGTACGATTTTTTTAAAGGCAAAGAGATTGAATTTTTAACCCATGCCGATTACACCATCAGCCTTACAGAAAACGGTAAGGGCGTAATACATAGCTGGAAACATATACCTAACCAACCGGTACCCATACAGGTAATACCCTGCTGTGCCGACCTGGATAAATTCAGTCCGCAGAATGTTGACCACACTAAGTTACTTGAACTAAAGCAGCAACTGGGCATTACCGATGGTGATTATGTAATGAGCTACCTGGGTAGTGTAGGTACCTGGTATATGCTGGATGAAATGCTGGATTTTTTTAAATGCCTGCTGGAAAAGAAACCCAACGCCAAGTTTTTATTTATAACCAACGAGCCACCAGCCCTGGTGCTGAACAAAGCAGGTGAGAAACAGCTAGCTGCCGACCGGTTCATTATTACACCGGCGCCCAGCCCGCTGGTGCCAACCTATTTATCATTATCGCAGGTTTCATTCTTTTTTATAAAACCGGTGTTTAGCAAGCGGGCTTCATCGCCAACCAAGCAGGGTGAAATAATGGGTATGGGTATACCGCACATTTGCAACGGCGGGGTGGGCGATGTAGATGAAATTGTTAATGATACCAACGCCGGTTTTCTGGTAGAAGAATTTACCACTGCGGCTTACCGTAATGCAATAGATAAATTATTGATAACCAAGCCTAACCCCGATGAAATAAGACAGGGTGCCTTTAAATACTACTCGCTGACTAAAGGAGTAGACAATTACAACGCTGTGTATTGCAAACTTCTTGCAAAAACAACCTGAGCAAGGTATAAATCCGTCATCTTTGGTACAGGCTTATACTGCCCCGGCTTATTGCGTGGCGGTTAAGAGTGTATTTAGTTGAGTTTAATTTATATTATATTTATACGTATAACATTTGCCAATGAGAAAAGCACTACTTTTTACCATATTGATAGGATTGGCAGCCTGCCTGAATGCACAGGAGTACCGGTTAGTATGGCCTAAGGATAATTACGTAGCAGATACCAATTACATCGTGTTTCAATGGAGTGTGGTAGATGATGCTGTAAGTTATGAGTTGGAGGTTTCGGAGGACGCTGATTTTATACAGCAGCCCAGTGCTGCTTACGTACAAGGCATAAACGGTACAGTGCAGGCGCTTACCTTAAATTACCGTAAAAAGTATTACTGGCGTGTAAAAGCTACTACCAATCAGGGCCCACAGGCATGGTCGTATTCATATGGCTTTGATATTTTTGAGCCCGGTCAGTTAAACGGACTGAAGCTATGGTTTGAAGCCAGCCGGAACATTGATAGCGGTAGCACACCCGGCCCTGGCCCGGTTAATACATGGCGTGACCGTAGTGGTAGCAACCTCGTAGCTACAACCTCCAGTTCAAGCACCCCATCGCTGGTAGAGAATGTATCGGTTATTAGAAACAAATCGGTAGTTTTTTTCAGCGGAGGAACTTCTAACCCGCCGTTTATGACTTTGGGCCCTACCGTAGCTTTTAGTGCCAGCCCTGGTGCAGACGGATATACTTTTCTGAGTGTACGCGATTATCAATCTAACCCCAATACCTACTTGCAATATTTTCTGGCAGGTAATAGTGGCGAGTCGAACGGCTTTTTTTCAGAGGCCAGTTATTATGCAGGCGCAGCAGGCTGGGGCGCCTACACCACGCTGACAGGTCATGACGGTATTTATGCCACTCCTTCCAGCCAGTTAGTGCCCACGTATTCTATTTACACGATACAGCCAAGTGCCCTTGTTCGCAACAGTATCATTTATCCGCAGGGTACCACTGCTTTAGCAACCCGGCAGAATGCCAATAATAACTTTCTAATTAATACTATAGGCAGGCAAAATAATGGAATAGGCAATCAGCTTTCATTTAAGGGTAACATAGCCGAAATGATATTATATGATAAAACACTGGATACTATCTCGCGCAAGCTGGCCGAGCAATACCTGCGGTTTAAGTATGCCAACCCGGCAAACCTGGGCCCCGATAAAATTTTTCCGAGTTTTTGTGTAAACGATACGTTAAGGGCCGGCGTTGGTTATTTTGCATCGTATCTGTGGAGTACCGGTGCTACTACCTCAAGTATTGTAGTAAATAGCGTAGGTAAATACTGGGTGCGTACTACTGATATATTTGGATTTATTTCATATGATACAATAAACGTTCGCCCACAAATTTTCTTTAACCAGTTACCAACAACAGCACAGTTTTGCTTTGGCGACTCGCTTGTGTGGAATACGGGTTACCCGGCAAATGGTTTTACCTACACCTGGTCGAATGGGGAAACTACTCCGGTAATCAGTATTAAAAATTCGGGCACCTATCGCGTTACTATAACCGATAACGCCAATAGCAACTGCCAGTTGGTATCTACCGGTGTAACGGTTAATGTAGATATGTTTCCTGAATACTCACTTGGCGCAGACACTTCTTTCTGTGCAGGTAACCGACTTAATTTTGTATACCCCGACTCACTGCAATCAATAGTATGGTCGAACGGTGACACCACTCGTGAAACTGTAATCACCACAGCCGGAACCTATTCGGTAACAGCAGTAAATGCCAACGGCTGTGTGGCAGAAGATGATATTGCTGTTTCGATAAAGGGCATAGCCCCTGATGTTAACTTTGTTAATCCTATAATCTGCGCTAACGATACTATAGCGTTTACTGATCTTACCCTGCCACCAAACGGTGTGCCGTTACAATCGTGGTTGTGGGATTTTGGCGATGGCAATACCGATACAGTACAAAATCCGGTTCACGTTTACACAAACCCCGGTACCTATACGGTAACGCTGACTATTACCACCGATTCGGAATGTGTAAACACACTTAGTAAAACGTTGCCTGGTTTCCTTAAGCCAACGGCCAACTTCATTTCTAAAGTATCGTGCGCCGAAGCAGAAACAAAGTTTACAGACCTGAGCACGGCTACGTTGCCATCGCAGGTGCAGCTACGTAAATGGTATTTTGGTACACAAGACAGCTCGATATTACAGGATCCTGTTTATTCATTTAACCAGCAAGGTAAGTACCTGGTTACGTTGCGTGTAACCAATACCGATGGTTGTGTAAGTATAGCCAGCGATTCGATAGAAGTGTTTGCTCCTTTCGATGCCGATATTGAATTTGATAAACTGTGTTTTGGCGATTCGGTAGTGTTTACCGATAAAACACCTTCGTACTCTATAGTAAAATGGGTGTGGAATACCGGCGATAATTATTTTAATACCAACAAAACGTTTAAGCATAAGTATACGGCACCCGGCAGGTATCCGGTATCGTTACAGGTAGAGAATGCTATAGGCTGTATAGATGTAGTGCGCGATACGGTAACAGTGTACCCTGCACCGGTGGCCGCATTTGATGATGGAATTACCTGTGTAGAACGGTTGTACACACCGGTTGACCGCTCAACAGTGTCGGAGCAAAATAACACCTGGAAATGGACCATAGCCGGCAGTAACTATACCGGTATAGCACCACAGCACTTTTTTGCCGATACGGGCTTATACGGGGTATCGTTACTTGTAACATCGGCAAATGGTTGTAAGGATACCGCTACCGGTGCTGTTAAAGTATCGCCAAACCCTACCGCCGACTTTGTATTCTTGCCACTATACGGCGATGCACCGTTGCTGGCTACATTTACCAACCAGAGCAGAAATGCTACTTCGTATATATGGAATTTTGGTGATGGTATTACCGACAATGCCGTGAACCCTACCCATACCTACACCACCAACGATACCTTTGATATAAAACTGGTGGCAATAAACAGCGCGGGTTGCAGCGACTCTGCCATGAAAAATATAGTGGCAATAATTACCGACCTGGATATATCGGTAGACCGTGTATTTGTAAGCAAAACACCTATGAGCGATGGCACCGTACTGGTAACTGTTACTACTGATTTAAGTAACCAGGGCACCCGCCTTATTACCAACACCCGTTTGTATGCCACTATAGGCAGCGGTGGTATAATTAGCGAGCAACTGGATACGCTGATACAGCCGCGCACTGGTTTCAGGTACACCTTTATAGCAAAATTTGTAGTGGCTGCCGAGAACGCCAATACCTATGTATGTGTAGAGGCCACCAGTGTAAACAATGGCGAAACAGAAACCAGGCTGGATAACAATGATGAGTGTACCTCGCTGAATGATGTAATACAGATTATAGGCCCTACGCCTAACCCTGCACGGGGTAGCGCTACGCTGGGCATTGTGCTCTCGCGCCAGGGTAAGGTTACGGTAGAGATATTTAATGTGTTGGGCCAACCAGTACTGGATATGACCGAACTGGACCTGCCTGTAGGCCGTAGCACTTACGACCTGCCCGTAAAACTATTACGCGCCGGCGAGTACTTTATACGTATACGAAACAACGATGAGAAGCTGATACGCAAAATGATAGTACACTAGCACAATTGTGCTGTTGAAAAAGAGGCGCTGCATGCAGCGCCTCTTTTTATTTTTACCACATGCAGCAGGTAGCCATTTTTGCCAGCGGGAAAGGAAGCAACGCTCAGGCCATTATACAGTATTTTGAAAAGCACCCCACTATTCAGGTAGCATTGGTAGTAACCAACAACCCCGGTGCCGGGGTTATTAAAATTGCCCACCAGCACAAAATAATTTCGGCTATAGCCGGAAAGAATTTTCTGGAGAACGAAGAGAATATGAACCGCCTGCTGGACGCACTTAAAATAGATATGATAGTGCTGGCCGGATACCTGCAACTGGTGCCTTCATTTTTAATAGCTAAGTACAAAGGCCGGATAATAAATATACACCCTGCATTATTGCCCTGCCATGGCGGCAAAGGAATGTACGGCAGTAAAGTACACCAGGCAGTGCTGGCTGCCGGCGATGCCGAAACCGGTATTACCATACACCATGTAACCGAACACTACGATGAAGGCGAAGTTATACTGCAAAAGAAACTTGCCGTAGAAACAACCGATACTGCTGATACACTTGCCCAAAAAGTGCTGGCCCTGGAACACGAGTGGTACCCCAAAGCTATAGAGGGTATGCTGGCCGGTGCGTGATGTTTGCACCATGCCGCGGGATGGCAGCAATAGGGTAACTGAGCTTATATTTAAATTATAATTTATTGTAATGTGTGGATGTACCACAACAGGGTGTAGGCATTTTTAGGAGAGGGGTGTAGGTATGGGTGTGATTTAAGTGGCTGATATGCAGTTTTTTATATGTGCAGGGTGTAGGCAACGTTTAAAAAACGTGTAAAAACTGCCTATTGCGCTTCAACAGCGCCAATATCATATTTATTGGTATTAGCGGTTTTTGATACCGGACGTGGCATACCGTAAATATCGGATGTAGCGCCGGTGGGAGCATAATCAATTAACGGCGACAGATACCCAACGCTATCCCAGGGAGTAAAATTTTCACTTTGCGGATCGCGGAAACGGGGTTCCTCGTTATAGAGCATATTGCTATGGGTGGTGGTTTGTAGTTCGAATGTATCCTGCTTTGTTTTTACTGCCGAGTACTGAAAGCTGTTATCAAAATCGAAGAGGTTGGTAAGCGTATCGTTATAGTTATTAAACGATATTTCGTTTTGCAGGCTGCCGTATATTACACAATTGGTAAAGCGGGTTTTAAGAGGCTCGGTAGCTACTATCTGGTTATTTACGGTTAGCAGGTTGCTAAGCAGCAGCGTTTCGTTTTTATGCTCTATATAGCTGTTACCGCTGTTATACAGGGTGCAGTGGTTAAAGGTATAATCGCCGCCCAGGCCAAACTTAACTACATTCTCGCCACAGGTATAAAATATACTGTTCTCGGCTAGTATGTTGGCATTAAACCCATATACGGCATTCAGCGAGCTATATTTTACAATGGTGTTTTGTATGGTTACGTTGGGGCGGTAGGTAGGGCCTACATACAAAGGGCCCAGTGGCTCCAGCCCGGCACCGGCGTATATGCCATAGGTAGATTCGTTGATAACACAGTGCTTGAAGAAACCCTGCGGGGTGCAATCGAAATTGCGGAGAAACACAATACCAAACCACTGGCCGGGTTTATCGTTATAAAACTGCTCCAGGCGCACACCCTGAAAAACGATAGAGTCGCTCCAGTTATTGGCTACGGCATTCAGGGTACCCTCTATAAACAGGGCTGCGTTATTGGCCAGAAATACCTTGGCGCCGGGTTGTATGTTAAGTGTAGCATTGCAACGTACGTAAACGCCAGGTACTGAGTCGTGCGGTATGATTACGTGGGGCAGATCGTTGCTCCAGTATTTTGTTTCGCCGCTTTTAATTTCTTCGCCGTAGTGGTAGTGGGCGTTTTGTCCAAAGGCCTGCAGGTGCACGGTAGATGTTGCGCCGCTAATCAGAAACTGTACATCGTCTTCTATGAGAAACGGAGTGGTGTTGCTGTTGGGGTTAACGGTAACTTCTACAAATACATAAATAGAATCTCTGGCCGGTATCTCTATATCCGAAAACTGATCGCCGTTTACGCCATCTACATTCATACGAAACTGCTGGTTGCCGTTCAGGCGCATCAGGCGTAGGTCTTCTATACGTACCGCTTTTTTATCGGCGTTTACAACTTTAAAATATTTGGTAGTAGAGCCCAGCGAAGTAAACACGGTATCGAAGGTAAGTGTATCGGTAGTAAACGATATGTTGCCGTTGCCAAACTGCTCTTTACGGCAGTTGCTTAGCAGCAGTACCGTAACCGGTAAACAGAATAATAGTATTAATTGAATGAGTTTACGCACCCTTTATTTTTTGAATTGCTATAACGCAGGGTGAAAATATAAATTGTACGCAAAGCGTTTAGTGCTACCCGTATAGTTCTTCCATCAGCGATTGTACTTTGCTGATTTGTACTACCTGTATGTTATACTTACGGGTATCTATTTTCTGGTTGTAGCGGCTTATGTAAATTTTATCGAAGCCCAGTTTATCGGCCTCACTGATGCGCTGCTCAATACGGCTAACAGCGCGTACCTCGCCGCTAAGGCCTACCTCAGCAGCAAAGGCTGTTTTAGAGTGCAGGGGTATATCGTTATACGAAGAGGTAAGGGCTGCCACCACGGCCAGGTCTATGGCGGGGTCTTCTACCCGCAGGCCGCCGGCTATGTTCAAAAACACATCTTTGGTACCAAAGCGGAAACCTGCCCGTTTTTCGAGCACGGCCAGCAGCATATTAATACGGCGGGTATCGAACCCGGTAGCGCTGCGTTGGGGGGTGCCGTAAAAGGCAGGTGTAACCAGTGCCTGTGTTTCTATTAAAAACGGGCGCATGCCCTCCATCATACTGGCTATGGCTATGCCGCTCAGGTGTTCTTCGCGCTGGGTAAGCAGTATCTCGGATGGGTTAAGCACCGGACGCAGGCCTTCGCCTACCATTTCGTAAATACCTATTTCGGATGTAGAGCCAAAGCGGTTTTTGGTAGTGCGCAATATGCGGTAGGTGTAATTGCGGTCGCCTTCAAATTGTAATACGGTATCAACAATGTGTTCCAGCACTTTAGGCCCGGCTATCATACCATCTTTGGTAATGTGGCCTATAAGAAATACCGGTATAGAACTCTCTTTGGCAAAACGCATCAACTCGGCGGTACACTCGCGCACCTGCGATACACTGCCGGGGGTAGATTCTACATATACAGTATGCAGGGTTTGTATCGAGTCTATTACTATTATATCGGGTTGCAATACATCGGCCTGTTTAAATATCTGTTGGGTGTTGGTTTCGGTAAGTATGTAGCAGCTATCATTTTTAATGCCTACCCGGTCGGCGCGCATTTTAATCTGGCTGTCGCTTTCCTCGCCGGTTACATACAATACTTTAGTGCCCTGCAGGCTTAAAGCCAGTTGCAGCATAAGGGTAGATTTGCCTATACCCGGCTCGCCGCCTATCAGTACCAGGCTACCGGCTACAATGCCGCCACCAAGCACGCGGTTCAGTTCTGTATCGAGGGTATCTATACGGCGGGTTTCCATTTCCTGAACCTCTTTAATAGGTACTGGTTTGGGGGCTTCGTTCTTTTTAAGCGAGTAGCCTTTGCGCTCCTGCAACTTCTCTTCGTTTTTATCTACTACCTCTTCGGCATAGGTATTCCACTCATTACACACAGGGCATTTGCCTATCCACTTGGGGCTTTGGTTACCGCAGTTTTGGCAGAAGTATATGGTTTTGCTTTTGCTCATACAGGCTGCAAAATACAAAACCCGCACGCAATGTATCTGCGTGCGGGTTGGTATGTTTTAATAATAAGCTACAATTACTCTTCGTAAATGATAAGTGCTTTGTATGGCTTGCCTACTATGCCCAGCGAGTTAAGCAGGGTGGTTTTTACGGTAAATACACCGTTCTTCATGGTATAGCTGTACTCTACGCCGGATAATACGCCGTTTAGCAAATCGGTTAGCGGGGCTATAATACCGTTAACAGGGTCCTGTGCTACTACCAATACCTGCATTACTTTACCATCGGGTATGCCGGTGTTGGTGGCCGATGATGCACCTGCTGCCGGCATGGTGCCATCTACCTTTTTCATTTTAATGCCTGGTGAGCCTGCACCCAGATAAGAGAAGCCATCTACATTCATGTTGCGGCTGGCGCGCATATCGCGGGCTGCGGTTACGTCTTCAGCAGCGTTCATGCTACGTGATACGTTAACGTTGCCGGGGTTAATGTTGGTTATATCGTTACCTGTACGGCTCCATACGGAATCTGCCACACCGGTGGGGCCCTGCGGTCCTGTATCGCCTTTAGCACCGGTTGCTCCCGGCTCGCCATGCACACCCTGTGGGCCTTCGGCACCAATAGGGCCTTGTGCACCGGTATCGCCTTTGGGTCCTGCCGGGCCGGTAATGCTTACACCATCGAGGCCTGCTGGCCCCTGCGGACCAGTAATGCCTTGTGGGCCGGTTGCACCTGTATCGCCTTTAGCACCGGTTGCACCTATAGTGCCGTTAATACCAGCCGGACCCTGCGGACCGGTAGGGCCTGCTTCGCCTTGTGTACCTTGCGGGCCAGTAGCACCCGTATCGCCTTTAGCGCCGGTTGCACCTATAGTACCGTTAATACCAGCCGGGCCCTGCGGACCGGTAGGTCCTTGTACACCATCGGCACCTGCGGGGCCTTGTGGGCCCATGGTACCCTGCGCACCGGTAGGGCCAGCTTCGCCCTGTGCACCGGTTGTACCACGTGGGCCGGTTGGGCCTTGTATGCCGTCGGCACCGGTAGGGCCTGTAGCACCTTGTGCACCGGTAACACCAGTGGACCCCTGCGGGCCAACCGGACCTTGTGGACCCTGTGCGCCTGGTGCACCATCGGCACCGGCCGGGCCTTGTGGGCCTACCGGACCTGCCGGTCCTTGCGGCCCCGGAGTAGAACTACCGGATGTAGCTGCATACATAGCCAGCGGAACACTCATTATTTGAGTAGTGCCCATATCGGTATATGATGTGCCGCCTGCAAGGTCGGCTTCTACCTGCATAAACTTGTTGTTGTTACCCCAATCAACCCCATCCAGGGTGCCGGTAACAATAGTGCCGCCGCCTACTATTACAGTAATAATACCAAACGAGTTAGGTATTACCGTATCGGTTTGCTGAAATACAATGGCGCCCGCCGGGGTACTATCGCGGATAGTAAAGCGCATACTTACGGGCTGGTTCTGAATAATAGTGCCCGATGCATCGCGCACTACCGCCTGATAGTTAAAGCCTGATGCTATAGCGGCATACATGGCCGTGCAGGTGCATAGGAGAATCAGGGTAAAGAGTAAGGATTTACGCATAGTTAAGTTTTAGGGGGTGTTGCAAAATTGTCAGGGTGTTCAGGTTATAAGTTGTTATTGTTAAATTGTTGTTTGGTTTACGAGTCTTTTCTTGTATTGTTCTGTTTTAGTTGTTAAAAAGCAGATGCTATGTTATAACGCTCACTTTTTAGGCATTTAATATTCAAGCAGTTGTAAATGCATGTATTATGTAACTACCTATACATGTATTTAAACCCCTTATTAACTGCATTACAAAAAATATTTGTAACGATTTAAAACTGCGGGTGAACAATTTGGACTTTGTATCCGTATATGTAGTTCACTTGCTAATATGAGCGCATCCGTACATACCTACGAAGAAGTTTACGATCTGGTTTCCAGGGCCGAACAATTTGTTGACCGCAGAAGCCCGGAAGCACTACCATTAGCCGAGCAGATAATGGAGCAGGCGGTACAGAGCCGTAGCGCCCATTTGTTTGCCCTGTCTAATTACATACAGGCATTTTATAATTGTGTAGTATTAAATGATTACGACAGGAGCATAGAGCTTTGCGGGCAGGCGATAGACCGGTTGAGTGAAGACGGCGAAATGGAGATAGCCTACATGATTTACATGACACTGGGCAATGCTTACCAGTTTCGTGGCGAAGTGTTTAGTGCGCAGGAGCATTATATGAAGGGCCTAAAGCAACTGGAAAACCGCACGCAACTAAATAAACGCGAGAAAGGTTTTCTTGCTTCTTTCTATTATAACCTGTCGCTGGTAATGGGTACTACCAAGCTGAATATGGACTCGGAGGAGTACCTGCTAAAGGCGATTAAGCTGTATGAAGAAACCGAAAATTATTTCAAACTATCTAAAAGCTACGGCGCCTATACCTGGTTGCTTGAAAAGCGGCAGGAGTTTGACAAGGCAATAGAAACCACGCAAAAGGCACTGGATATAGATTTACGCCTTAACGACCCGTTCAGCATAGCTGTTTCGAGGGCAAACCTGGGTCTGCTGTATCTGCGTACAAAAAAAATAGATAGTGCTTTTGCTCAGTTGCAGGAGGCACTTAACTATTTTACCGAAACCAATAGCCTGTTTTATATGGCTATGGTTAAAAACAATGTGGGTGAAACACTGTGTACCATCGGTAATTTAAAAGATGGTATTGCCCAGCTGCACGAAGCTGAAAAGCTTTTTTTACAGTTAGATAATAAGCAGGAACTTACAAGTGTGTATCTGGCTTTATCCAAATATTACAAAGCCGATAAGCAATTTGAAACAGCGCTGGAATACATGACCAGGCACCTGGAAGGTGTAAATAATTTTTACGACCTGGAGAAAACGAACGCTCTTACACGTGCAAAAAAAGAGTTTGAAACCGAGCAGAAAGAGAAAGAAGCCAGGTTGCTAAAAGAGAAGAATGAGCAAATTGGCCTGTACGTTCACAAACTGGAGGTAAGTAATAACGAGTTGAAGCAATTTGCTCACGTGGCATCGCATGATATGCGCGAGCCGTTACGTATGATACATTCATACATCAGCCTGTTGCAACGCAGTTTAGGCGATAGCCTTAGCGATCAGCAAAAAGAATTTATTGCTTATGCTATTGATGGTTCTAAACGGATGGATGCGCTTATACATGACCTGCTGCATTTGGCCAAAGTAGATAGTAACCCTAAGCGCGAGCCGCTTAAACTGAATATGATTGTAGAGGAGCTGAAGTGGAACCTGGATGCGCTTACCCGTGAAAAGAATGCACAAATTATATCGGTAGATTTACCGGTTTTAAATGCCGACCGTACGCAAATGCTACAGCTTTTCCAGAACCTGATAGCCAATGGTATTAAATATAACCGCGGCCCCGAGCCTACTATACATATTGGCTGCAAGCACCGCAAAGGCGAGGTAGAAATATCTATTGCCGATAACGGGCCGGGCATACCTGCCAACATGCGCGAAAAAGTGTTTCAGATATTCCAGCGTTTGCACAGCAACCGCGATGTAGCCGGTACCGGTATGGGCCTGGCTATATGCCGTAAAATTGTAGAAAGCATGAACGGTAAAATATGGATAGAAGATAACGTGAAAGGCGGTACTGTATTCGTATTTACACTAAGCACCAACCTGTAGTAACATTCCCTTACTGTTTTTTTGCCAGTATCTCCTGATACTCTTTGGGGTTCATGATAAGCTCTATTGCTCTGGTTACTTCGGGGTCGTTCTGGTAGCTTTTTTTAACCTTACCATAGGCATAGTAGTAGCGACCGGCGATTTCATTTTCCAGTATGGTAATTATCTCGGCTTTGTTTTTTATCAGGTCCTGTTCTTTATCGCGTGCTACTTTGTTTTTTATAGACTCGTAACGCTCTTTCAGGGCATCAAAATATTTTTCATCGCTGGCAGCATCTTTCAGGGCCTCCAGTTTTTCTTCGGTTTCGGTTTTGTAGGTGCAATCTTTGGTTTTTACGTAGGCTACAAAATCATCAAAATCTTTATCGGTCAGTTTAAACTTTGCAGCATCGGTAATAGTATCGTGCTTTAACCGGTAGGCCGATGCAAAATCGAAAATGTAATTGCGGGTGTACATGGTTTCGGCAATTTTGCTGTGCTCGGGCTTGGGCAGCTTTACATCGGGGTCTACGCCTCCACCATCGTACACTGTACGGCCACTGTTTATGGTTTTAAACGCTACTTTAAGCGAGTCGGGTATGCGTTTTACACTGCCGTCGGCATTTTTCTCGGCATAGTTAAGTGCCTGTATACAGCGTCCGGTAGGGATATAGTATTTGGCAGTTGTTACCTTAAGAATGGTGTTGTAGGATAGTGGCTTGGTAACCTGTACCAGGCCCTTGCCGTAGGTACGCTGGCCTATTACCACACCGCGGTCGTAATCCTGCATGGTGCCCGATACAATTTCTGATGCCGATGCACTCATAGAGTTTGTAATAAGCACCACCGGAATTTTTACATCGCTTGGGTCATCCAGTGTTTTAAAGGTGCTGTTCCACTCATCTACTTTGCCTTTGGTAGTTACCACCAGTTTGTTTTTTTCTACAAATACGTTTACAATCTTAACGGCTTCTACCAGTAAGCCGCCGGGGTTGCCGCGCAGGTCAAGTATCAGGCCCTTCATGTTCGGGTTAGTGCGCTTAAGGCTGTCAAATGCATCTTTCACATCTTTACCGGCGCCCTCGTTAAATATTTTAAGCTTTATACAGCCCACTTCGGGTGTTACCATACCATAAAAAGGTACCGATGTTTCCTGAACTTCCTCGCGTTCCATAGTAAGGTAAAGTGTTTTGGTTTCCTGTAACGATACTTTACGCTCTATCTGTAAACTAACCGGTGCCTTGGGCTGGCCTACCAGAAATTTCTCTACTTCGTCTTTTTTACGGTTCAGTGTACTTTCGCCATCTATTGCTTTAATAACATCGCCGGCATGTACCCCGCTTTTATCGGCGGGTTGGTTTTGTGTAACAGATATAACTACGGGGTACTTATCCATTACTTCTATTTCTATACCAATACCACCAAACTTACCGCCCTGCTGTATGCGGGCGGTTTCTACCTGCGAGCCTGAAAAATAATTGGTAAATGGGTCCAGTGTTTTAAGCATGCCATCTATACAGGTACGCATTAGTTTAGAGGGCTCCACATCATCTACATAGTAGGTATTCACCTCTTTGTACAAGGCAGAAAAAACATCCAGATTTTTCGAAATTTCAAAATAGCTATCGGCAAACGACATAGTGCCAATTGCTATTATTACTACCACTATACCCTTTATTAACTTGCTTTTCATTGCTTACAGTTTAAGTTACCCGGTTAAACAGGTGCTTACTTTTTACTCAATATCTCGGTTACTTTTTTGCCATCGTTCAATAACTCTATGGCTTTCTTCAACTCTGTATCGTTGGTAAGTGCGGCCTGTATCCTGCCTGTGTTAAGGTAGTAGCGGGCAACAATTTCCTCCTCCAGTAAACTTTTTATCTGCGTTTTTTCTTTCTCCAGATCACGTTGCTTATCGTGTATCATGGTTTTTTTCATGGCCTCATAATCATCTTTTACTGCGTCGTAGTATTTCTCTTTCTCGGCAGTAGTTTTCAAGTCGTTCAGTATTTTTTCGCTGCGGGTGGTGTAGTCGTAATCTTTTTTGCCTACCCAGGTTATAAAATCGGCATACTCTGCATCGCTAAGTTTAAAGCTACCGGCAGGGCCTATTTTTTCGTGTTTGGCGCGGTATTCATTAGCGTAGTCGTAAATCAGGTTTTTGGTAATAAGGCTAATGGTGATAGGGGTAAGCTTTTCTGGTTCTACAGCTATATCGGGGTCAATACCTCCACCATCATAAACGGTACGGCCGTGTTTGGTTTTAAAGGCTACTTTAAGCGAATCGGGAATACGTTTTACACTTCCATCTTCATTGCGCTCGGCGTAGTTAATAGCCTGTATACAGCGGCCCGACGGGATATAATATTTGGCAGTAGTGATTTTTAGTTTGGCATTAAACGGTAGCGAGCGGGTGCTTTGTACCAGGCCTTTGCCAAAGGTTTTCTGGCCCATTACAACAGCGCGGTCAAGATCCTGTAGCGAGCCTGAAACAATTTCGGCAGCCGATGCAGAGCCCCCATCGGCCAGCACTACAACCGGTATCTTTAAATCTACCGGGTCGTTCAGGCTTGGAAAATTTTTATTCCACTCATCAATTTTGCCTTTGGTGTAAACTATATCAATGTTCTTATCTACAAACACATTGGCCACGTTTATGGCTTCGTGTAACAAACCACCGGGGTTGCCGCGCAGGTCTAATATCACTCCATTTAGTTTGCCTTTGCTTTCCAGCGCAAGCAGGGCATTTTTTACTTCGGCACCTGCTTTATCGGTAAAGCCCGATAGCTGTATATAGCCTACCTTATCATCTACCATACCATAGTACGGCACATTTTTAATTTTAATTTCTTCACGTATCATTTTTACGCTCATCTCGGTTTCGGAGCCATCGGCCATCACGCGTTTAAATTTTACGTTTACCTCTGTACCCGGTTTACCTTTCAGCATGGCGCTTACCTGGTCGGTGCGGTAGTTTTTGGCGTTCTTGCCATTTACCTCAATAATTTTGTCGCCGGCACGCAGCCCTGCTTTATCTGCCGGAAAACCTTCGTAGGGCTCGGTAACTGTAACCCATTCGCCCCGGGTGCCTATTACCGCACCAATACCGCCATAGCGGCCGGTGGTTTGCTGGCGGTAGTCGTCCATATCTTCCTCAGGTATATAATCTGTATAGGGGTCCAGCGATTCCAGCATTTCATGTATGCCCGATTGCATTAGCTTTTCGGGATTCAGGGTATCTACATAAAAGGTGTTGAGCTCTTTGTAGAGGGTAGTAAAAATGTCAAGGTTCTTGGTTATCTCGAAATATGATGGGCTGGAGGTAAAGGCAATGGGTATAAATGCCACTACCAGAATAGCCCCTATCAGCGTGTATTTTTTCAATCGCGTCATTACTGTAAACATAATTCTAAACGCCAACATATTGAAATAGTTGCCCACAGGGTACAGCCATTTATAATATTTTTTGAAAACTGGCATAAATCATGCATACGGGATATAAGTAAAAATGTACGTTTATACTATGAACCTGCTTTTTGATTTTATAAAACACCTGCAACCCGGCGAGAAAGAATTACTACGGGGTATGGTATTGAAAGGCCGAAGTGCGCAGGTGTGGGAAATGATAACCCGGCAGGCTGCCGGTAAGGGTTTCGACCGAGATGAGATACAGCAGATGCTTGGTATAACACCAGCCCATTTTGATAAGATAACCTCTCAGTTACTATCGCGCTGCTACGAGCAGATGTATGGCAAAAACGGGCTGCAGTTGCTTCATTTTTTAAGCGAGCGGGCTGCATTTGTAAAGCACTACTACCAGGAGATGAAACGCCAGATGCTGCACATAGAAGAAGCCGGAAACAGCAAGCAGTTGGCCGCTTTTTATAAAGCCAATATAAACTGCATACATTACAACATGCCCATTATACATAAAGATGAGGTGGTGCTGAATATGCTGGCAGATAAGTATGTAATGGTAGAAAAAAGTAGTACAGCCAGATTGCTGGTGGCCTGTAAACAACTGTACGTACAGATAGATAAACTGTTTGCCGCAGCACAGATACGGGCACGGCGTGAAGAGCTATGGCTAAAGATAGAAGCCCTGGGGCCTTTACCCAAAAATGCCGATGAAGAACTGGCTTTTGCTTACTACTGGCTGCGTATTTACTTTTGGGGTGCTGTTGAAGATTTTGCAAATGCCTTTAGAGTAACCATAGAGGCTATTAAAGTACTTAAGCCTTATAAGAGCAGCTATAACCAAAAACAGCTGCTGCGTATTGAACTAAAACAGGCCGAGCTATTATACTACCTGAGCCGCTTTGATGAATCGTTTAAGGGGTTTGAGAAATGGATACGCAAACCTGTGGTAGAAGAGTTGCCGGATGCCAGCTACTATTTTACAAAGTACATACAGATTTGCCTTATTACAGGGCATGTAAAGCAGGCCGGAGATATTATTTATACCAAGCGGATTTTACCGCTGGCACATGTACACGAACTGATGCTGCCCAGAGATATCATCTCTATGGCAAAATACTTTTTGTTTAACAGTGAGTATGATCGAGCGTTTGAATTTATTCAACTGGGGTTTGAGAAAAACCCTAAGGGCAGATACTTTCAATACGAGATTGAACTGCGGCATCTGCAAACAGCTTATTTTTACCTTACCAATCAAAAGCCCCTGGCAGTGCAAATGTGCAATAAGCACATTAAGTATCTGCGTTCGCATAATTATGGTGTAAGGCAAAGCGATTTTCCATACTTCTATGTACTAACCAAATCGATGTATGAGAAAAGTAAAAAAGGTAAAGCATTAACAGCTAAAGAACAGGCTATGTTACAACGGTATCAGTTAGGTAGTTATGCCGTATATGGCAGGTTGCTGCTTAAAATGCTTGAAGCCTGATTGGTTTATAGTGTGTTTTTCCGGTAATAAAATTCCTTCATTTCGGGAAATTCTTCAAGCAGTTTTTCGTCAATGTTGCGCGTGTCACCTATAACTTTTGCGGGCTGACCTCTTATTATGGAATAATCATTAAATGTTCCCTCAACAAAACTATAAGCACTTACAATACAGCCCTTGCCAATTATAGTACCCGGCATTATTACCGAGTGTGCTCCTATAAAACTATAATCGCCGATTTTTACCGGCCCCCATGTCAATCCTTTCATCTTAGTGCCCCAGTAAAAATCATACTTATCGCCATACATACGTATGGCATTGTGCGAAGAGTGAGTAAGCAGGCTTACGTAGTTGGTTATCTGACATCCGGTGCCTATTTCTACTTTATCAAAACCATCTATGTAGTTAAAATGGCCAATAAAAGCATGCTTGCCAATTTTTACGTTGGCCGGGTTAGATATGTGGGTTACATTGCTAATGCGGGTATCTGAGCCTATGGAATTGTCGGAAGATTGAACGCCAATCATTTCAGGCTTTATCAGCCTGAGAAACTGGTATTTAATTTTATTTTTGAATTTATCGAAAAACCCCATCGTAGCTGAGCATGCAAAATGATGCAAACAAAACTATCATTTTTTTTTCATTGCATTATCCATTTCATGTCTCCGACAGCTATCTCGACAAAGAAATTGATCTTATTTCTACTCATTTTAGAAAAGTTCTAATAATATCTTCCAATACATTTACCGAAGAGCGCCGTTCGGTTCCTCCCAATGCTACTGTTTATAGGTTTACCCCGTTTGCAAAAAAAGCCAGTGTATTCAATACATTGCCTTTATTGTTCAAAGGATTTTTCTATGCAGAACTATTCAGGTTGATGTTTGTGTATAAGCGCTCATTGTCGCCGGGTATTATAAAAGAATTTTTTGCTTTTTACGGGCGGGCTGTGAATACAAAGAAGTTTTTGCAGAAGGTGATAGATGAACAACAAGTCGATACGAATAAGCTACTGATATATTCGTATTGGATGATTGAAAGTAGTTTTGCGGCAGCTATGTTCAAAGAAGAATATCCGGGGGTTAAAGTTATTGCAAGGGCCCATTCGCTGGATGTGTACTTTGACAGAAGTCCGGTAAAACACCATCCCTACCGGGCATATATTCTTAAGCAACTAGATAAGCTGTATTTTATATCAACCAACGCCAGAGAATATTTTGCGCGCGTGCATGCGTTTACTACTGCCCAGATGCAAAAGGCATGTGTTAGCCGCATAGGTATTGAGCCTAATACACCATTCACAGATAAACAGCCTGCGGCGGTATTGCGGATAATAAGCGTAGGCTATATTCAGAAACTTAAACGGGTAGATTTAATTATAGATGCCCTGGCTTTGATGGAAAGGAATGTAGAATGGGTACATGTAGGGCATAGCAACCATAATGAAAACGATTTTGCTGCAATACAGCAGTACGCAGTATCTCAGTTAGGGAATAAACAGAATATTAGCTACCGCTTTACAGGGAAAACTTCTAAAGAGGATTTATTTGGTTTATATGCCAGTCAGCCTTTCGATGTGTTTTTAAATGTAAGCGAAACCGAGGGGATACCAGTATCTATGATGGAGGCTATGAGTTACAGTGTACCGGTAATAGGAACGCTGGTGGGTGGTGTGGGCGAAATTGTAACAGACGGGGTAAACGGCTTTTTATTATCGGCCTACCCCGATAAACACGAGGTAAAACAGGCGCTTGAAAAATTTGCTTTATTAAGTCCCGAAACTAAAAGTTTACTGCGCAAGGGGGCATTTGATACATGGAATACAAAATACAACGCACAGGTAAATAACCAGCGGTTTGTTGCGGATGTAATAGATTTAATGTAGTAGATCGCTAAACACTAAATCATATTTTTTTACAACCCTGGCCCAGGTTAAATGCTCTTTAGCATTGGCGTAGGCTTTATTACCCATTTCAAGACGCAATGCATCATTCGACAAAAGTGTTACTATCTGATCTGCTATCTTTGGTACGTCTTTTTCTTTTGCTCCCAGGCCGGTTACGCCTTCAATAATAGCTTCTCCCGGTCCGCTATTGATTGTAACTACTGCAGCTTTTTTGCATAAAGCTGCCTCTATAATTACTATGCCAAACCCCTCTACATCGCCATATTCGGTAGCTACGCTGGTAAGCACAAATATGTCGCAGGCATTCATCCATTGTAGTAATTCTGTTTCGGTAACCCTACCCGGGAAATGTACTATGTTACCAACGCCCGCTTTATCTGCTATATCCTCCAGGTATGGCTTTATGGTGGGTGGGCCTACACAGTAGTAATGAGTATCGGGAACATGTTTAACTATATCGGGCATGGCACGTATTACAAACTCATGCCCCTTGCGTGGTTGTACGTTACCTACTGTAAGTATTATTTTTTGTCCGCTAAGCCCTTTTGTCTTTTTAAACTCTTCAATTTTATCAAGCGGCATTGGGTAAAACAACGCATCATCACCACCGTTGTGTAATACATGTGCGTTTTTATTATGAATGCCTATTTGTTCGGCAATTTGCCGGGTATAATTAGAAACATATATCACGGCATCTGCATTGTTAAATGCCCAAAGATTAATTTTTTTGGAGCGCTCACTCATGGTTACTATAAACTCGGTGCCATGGCCTATTAATGCAACTTTGGTGCGGGTTAGTTTGCCTGTAAGGGCTGCAAACCAGGCTCCGTGTTTACCGGTACCCATTACCATACCCGGGCGCTGCATAAGAGCGGCCCATACCAGTTTTACCAATTTTAGTAGCAGCAGTGCCATGCTGGGTGTGGGAAACAAGCGTACTACTTTGAAAAGAGAGTTTTGGTTGAATTCATTAATCTCTTTTTCGGTACAATTGCCCTGTTCAGAGAATACTGTAACCTTCCAGCCAAGTTTGTTAAGTTCTTTAGCTATCTGAAAAGCATGAGAACCGATGCCTCCGGGGCCAGGCAGAAACTCAGTGCTAATGATAAAAATGCTTTTGTTTTTCATACTTGGTTACGGCTTAAAGCAAAAATAAAGTTGTTGCGCATACTGCAAAGTGTTATCCTAACAATGCTGTAGCCTTTGCTATCCCGTGCGGCTTGCAAAGCTGTAGTAGTATGTTAATACGGTATTTTGTTTGAAAGTGTCCCCAATCTGTAAAAATAGCTTTGATAACATGGAGTATAGCCTGTGTACGTTTTTGGGTGTATATATAATACTTAGCTATGCCGAAATAACAATTGCTTTTTAGCTGGTTTTTAACCTGCTGTGTTATTTTATGCCCCGGGTGGTTTACAGCAAACACATGGTTAAGCATGCGTAATTGGTCGGGATAGCTATTGTAGCGTTTTACGTTTACCGACCGGTCATCGTGGTCTACCACTACTATGGTATACTGGTCGGGCATATATTCAAAGGGGTATTTGTCGGCTATGCGTAACCACAACTCCATATCCTCGCCAATATGAAAAGCTTTGTTGTAATTGAATTTTTTAAGAATACTGTTATGTATACATACCTGCTGGCTGTGTATAGTTGATAAGGCCAGATGATCAAATATGTTATTGCTTTTAATTTGTTCCTCACGTTGAAATATCTTTTCGCCTTGCAGCACTTGTAACCCGGTATAGAATGCTGCTACAGGGAAGTTTTTCTGCTGTAAAACCGAATACAGCCGGCTTAGCCTTTCAGGTAGGTAATAATCGTCGCTATCCAAAAAGCACAAATAGGTTGCAGTTGCATTGGCAATACCGTTATTACGGGCGGCACTTCGTTCAGCATTATTCTGGTAGATGTATTTTACACGAGGGTCTTTGTAGGCGGCAACTACTTCGCGGGTGTTATCCTTTGAGCCGTCATCTACGATTATCAATTCCCAATCAGTATAGCTTTGTGCAATTACACTATCAATGGCTTTTGGCAGCAGGTCGGCCCTGTTGTAAGTAGGTATTATAACACTAAAGAACGGGTGTGTTGCTGTGCTCACTTTTTCAATAGATTTTTAATAGCAAACTTTAATCGCCTGGTTATACTGATTGGTTTATTCTTACTAAGCGCAGATGAAAAATACAGCGCATAAGCATGCCCTGTTTGTGTAGTATTGTAGGTTGTATTAAACCATAACTCAGCAAGATGGGTTCTAAAAAAAACCTTATCGAAGTAGCCGGTGCGTTCGTTAGCAAGAAACATTTTTTCGAGTAACTGCTTTGCGTTATCCTGGTATGCTTCGGTAGCATCATATTCATATTGGCCTATACTGCGATATAGTTCCAGTTCCTCGTTGGTAACAGGTACACCGGCATGTTCAAACAGTCGCTTTTTTATTATGGCACTTTTGCTGTCTTGTATTGCTTTGTTTTGTTGGGAGATGCTTTGTGCATGCGTACGGTAATGCACCAGTACCTTCTGTATGTTTGCCAGCTTATACCGTTCGCCTATACGGGTAAAAAAATCATAGTCCTCGGCGTGAATGAAAAAAGGATCGAATTTTACATCGAAAGCAAGCAGAGCCTCTTTGCGCAGTATAACCGATGGGTGGCAAAAGTGGCACTGGTAAAGCATTTTAGCCATGATGGGGTAGTGCCCGTCTACATATTTTACTATTTCGTTGCGCTCTCCAAACATTTTGAACCACGAACCACAGATGGCTACCTCTGGATGCTGCTCCATATAGTCGTATTGTATCTGTATTCTATCGGGTTCGCTTATGTCATCGGCATCCATTCTGACGATATATTTGCCGGTTGCTATTTCTATGCCTTTATTCAAAGTAGCGATAAGCCGGATGTTGGTTTCGTTTTTTATATAACGTATTCTGCTGTCGTTATAGCTTTGTATTATCTGCTCGGAATTGTCTGTAGACCCATCGTTAATAATGAGCAGTTCAAAGTTTTTAAACGTCTGGTTAAGTATGCTGTCTATAGCTTCGCGCAGATGGGTGCTTGCATTGTAAACCGGCATTAAAACTGTTACAGGCACACTGCTCATTATTTTCCTTTTAATTGGTTAACCACCTTTTGCAGTAAACCACCACCCGGCAGGTGATACAGTAATAATACAAGTTTCGATTTATTTTGAAAATGCCCAGGATACAAAAACAAGAAGCGGATTATCTCCCAGTTCATTTTTCCAAACTCGCCGGTGGCCAGGTAATGATTAATTAGCTGATGGTGCAGATTTAAAAAGCGGTCGCGTTTAAAACCTTTCGAAACTTTATTTTTTAAAAGAGGGTGGTTGAAGATAACCTCCATAGCATGAATCTGCGGCGATATATAGTTCTTTTCGAGAGCCATAGTGTTTGTATCATGCACTATAACATCTATCGTTGCTATTGGTATTTGTATCAGTTTGTGCCCTGCTACAATACGTGCAAACAGCTCAACATCTTCGTTTATCCGCAGGGCAGTGTTAAATTGCTCCATCTTCAATATGGTATGATGTATACACACCGTGGGTGTGCCAATCTGGTTGGTGATAACATATTCTACCTGGTTATTTTCGTCAGGAGCAGGAAAAATCACTTCTTTTTTCCTATCAGTAAAATTCCACACCATACCGGTAAAGTAAAATGCTGCCTTATAGTTACACTCCTTTATTTTGTTGAAGTGGGTTTGCAGGTGGCAGGGTTTCCAGGTATCGTCGCTGTCTAAAAAACAAATAAACTCTCCATTGCTCAGGTTAATCCCGTTGTTGCGGGCAGCGCTGCGTTCTGCATTTTGCTGCCATATATATCGGATACGAGTATCAGTAAATTTCGCAACTATCTCTTTAGTGTTATCTGTGCTGCCGTCGTCAATAATTATCAGTTCCCAATCTGTGTAGATCTGACCTATAACTGAACCAACCGCAGCTTCAATAAAAGAAGCACGATTGTAAGTAGGCAGCACAATAGAAAAAAAGGGAGAGCGCATACTAGTTTTTCAAATTTGACGCCTTCTGTTTGGTGGCTAATATTTTTTTGAATATTTGAGTATAGTTATTCTTCAATATCTTTAGTTCATACAATTCACCACGCAACGCCTCATAACGTAGCACCTCATCATCTCCTTCGCGGTTAAGTTTGAACAAGATGCTCGGTAAAAAATGCCGCAGCTCTTTCAATCTGTTAATGTATTTGTCGAACCACAGCGGGTACTTCAGGTTTTTTCCCGGTAATTCATCGCTGTTTTCAATTCTCTCGTAGGCTTGTATATACATCCGGCTTCTTCCAAAACCGAAATACAATTTTTTTAAGTAGGCCCAATTCATACGGCCTTCGGTCATTAAGTGTTTAAATTTTAATTGGGGTGAGTATGCAATTGTATAACCAAGCATACGGGCTACACAGCAGGTTTCTGTATCGCCTCCGCTAATAAGCTGGTTGCCTTTGCGGTCAGATAAAAGGCTTTCAAATTCAATTGCCTCAAACTTGCGGAATAATTCCATACGAACAATAAATCCGGCACCGTAAACTGTTTTTACTATGCTTAGCGGTTCGGTACTATTGCTTTGTGCACCTACCGCAAAGTTTAGTTGGTATGTATCAAACCATGTCGGTTTGCTTTTTTCAAACACAGCCTCTCCTTTACCACCTAATATTCCTATTTCCGGGTTGCTGCGCATTATATTATGAGATAACTCAAAGTAATTATCCTCCATCCAGTTATCATCATCGCAGAACAATAATAAATCGTATTGTGCTGTAAGATAGCCCCTTTTACGAGCGCTGGAAAGACCCGGCTCCGGTTCATTAACAATTTTGTATTTATCAGGTGTAGTTGCTGCACTTAAAATTTTTATTGCCGTTTCACTTGTATTATCGTTCGAGGCATTGTCTACAACTATTATTTCCCAGCTAAGTCCGGTTGTTTTTTGGGCAAGTAAATGTTTGAGCGTTTGGGGTAGCCGCCCAGCGCTGTTATAGCAACATACAATAACTGATAAACCCTGTTTCATTTATTAAATAACAATTTAGCACGGTATTTAAAATAATCCAGAAACCGTTTGTTTTGCTTGTAATAATGGCAAATCTTCTGTAATGCGTCTCGCCTTGTTTTTTTTATTACTTGCCGCAGCTCATTTTCTGTGACAATTTCAGTTATACAATCAATGGCTTTCAGTTTTTTTAGAAGTTGTGTTTCGGTATCGGAGCCAGCCCACACACCTGTACCATGGATGCGATAGGTGCAGGTAAATTCATTTAAAAAGTACATATTGCCTTGTTTGGCATTAAGGGTGTGAATTATCCAATCGGCAAAGGGGCTTTTAAAATATGCCGGATGAAAAAAAGCGTCCGAAATATAATTACGCATTACTACTGAGCAGGTGGGCATAAAATTGTAAACCATCAGGTCTTTACTGGTAAATTTTTCGCCTTTTAAAGTAACATACGTAGTAAAGCCGGGTCCGCCGCTTTCGTATTTTATTTCAGCATTGGTAAAGCATACTGCACAATCAGTATTTTGTTCCAGTATGTTGTGTTGCTTTTGCAGTTTACTTTTATCGGTCCAGTAATCATCTCCCTCTAAAAGGGCAATATACTTTCCGCTACAAAGCATAAGTGCCTTTTGCCAATTGCGTAGCATACCTAAATTTTTTTCAGAAAAGTACACTTTAATTCTGTTAGGGTATTTTGCTGCGTAAGCCTTTATTATGTTGGTAGTATTATCGGTCGAGTTGTCGTCGCATACTATTATCTCGTTACTAAAATTGCAATCCTGCATCAGTGCGCTCTCTATTGCCTGTGCAACATAGTTTTGCTGATTGTAGGTAATAATACAGGTGCTTATTTCCACGCCACGTAATTTTTATTTACTCTCTTCAACCTTGAATTGGACAGATACATACACCTTGTTGCCTGTTGCCTGATCTATATAATATGCGTTCTGGTATTGGCCATGGGTCATTGCCCGCAGGTAATCTATTGCTTCGCTCATGGTTACTTGTTTGTTCATGTCTATTTTACAAAGGGCATTGAAGTCCTTTTTAAGGTTAACGTTTCCTTCTTCGGCCGGTTTCCAGGCGGTGTATGTTTTATTAAGTATAGCCTCTAGGTTTTCTTTCAGCAGGTCTACTTCAGCATCCTGAATTTTAAGATAAGCAGTGAGCGATGTATCGTGTTTTGCTATGGGCACCTCGCGTTGGGCGATGATATTGCCGTGATCGAGGTGTTCATCTATTTCGTGTATGGTTGCACCTGATTTTTTCCCATTTAATATGGAAAACACTTGTGGGAACCAGCCGCGATTGTATGGATTGAGGCCAGGGTGCACATTGATACATTTGATCTTCTTTACTAATCCCTCCGGGAAAAGTTGCTTACAGTGAAGTGAAAAAATGAGGTCGTAGCTTAATTGCTTCCAATCGGTTTTTACGCTCAACGCTGAAACGTTTACCGGCAGGTTAGCGCAGCCAAGTAATGCTGTGTTTTGCGGAGAGCAGGTATAGGTAACGGTAATATCAGAAATGCTACCGGTTAATTTATGAAACGCCTCAATCAGAAACTGATTATCGGAAACTACCAGTATGTTTTTATAATGATACATGTGCTATGTGTGCCTTACCAGGCGGGTTGTTATTTTCTGAGCAGGCCTTTTGCTGCAAGTTCAGCCATACTCTTTTCAAATGTGTCTGCTTCTGTTTGCTGCAGGTTTACCCAACCGGCAAATTTTTTAATGCCGGCATCAAAATCCGTTTGTGGTACAAAACCCAGTACCGATTTGGAACGGCTAAGGTCGGCATAGTTGTGGCGTATATCGCCAATGCGGTACTGGCCGGTTACGCTAATAGCTACATTTGAGTTATAAAGGCTGCGGAGGGTTTCGGCAACTTTAATTACCGGCGTAGCTATACCCGAGCCTACGTTAAATACTCCGTTGTTGGCCTCCTCTTTTTCAATGCCTGCAACGGTGGCAGCTACAACATCATCAATAAAAACAAAATCGCGGCTCTCTAGCCCGTCTTCAAATACATTAATGCTATTTCCATTTTTAATTTGAGTAGAGAAAATAGATAAGATACCTGTATAAGGATTTTTTAGTGACTGCCCGGGACCATAAACATTCTGATAGCGGAATATAACGTAAGGCATATTAATACTGGCGCAGGTAAGCGCTATGTACTGCTCTTGGTTATACTTGGTAATGGCATATAACGATAAGGGATTTATTTTCGAGTCTTCGTCGGTGGCCTGCAGTAGTAGTGTACTGCCATCATTACCCAACAGGTCAAATTTGCGCAGTTTCATTTGAGCATCACTGCGTGATGGCGGGTACACTACAAGCCCGTTGGAGTTC
Organism: uncultured Chitinophaga sp.; assembly: GCA_964423405.1. GTDB lineage: Bacteria > Bacteroidota > Bacteroidia > Chitinophagales > LD1 > Bog-950. The sequence continues at coordinate 29,564 of CAYREY010000023.1, forward strand.
AGGTATTTGCCCTCGCCATATACTGCCCTGGATGAAGAAAGAACTATTTTCTTGACCGAATTCGGTTCGTTTAGTAACACATCCAGCAGTACGCCTGTGCCGGTGCAGTTTACATCTATGTACCTTTCTATGGCATACATTGATTGGCCCGTGCCGGTTTCAGCAGCCAGATGCACAACAATATCGGCATCTTTTACCGCTTTTGCCATGGCTGCACGGTCGCGTACATCGGCCTCAATAAAGTCAACCTTGTTTTTAATGGAATTATACAAAGCTGAATTTTCTTTATTGCCATGTATCTGCTCCGAAAGATTATCGAGCACAGTAACACTGTGGCCACGCTGAAGCAACTGCAATGATAGATTGGAGCCAATGAAACCAGCCCCTCCTGTAATAAGTATTCGTTTCATCATTAATCGCCGGTAAATTTAGTATTAATCGTGTGTTCTAAGCGTATCCAGCTATCGGGTACAAAACGCGAATAATCAATCGTATTGGAATTTAGCCAGTATTTGGGGGCTATTACAATTTTACCAGGGGTATTAGTAAGCCAGGCCGCCCACCAAGGGAACGTACTGTTAGGTATTATATGGTGTTTACAACCCACCATTAGCCTGAAATCTTCGTAAAAATCGGGGTAATTGTGCTGTATGTACGCACAATTGTATTTAGGCTTAAAGTGCGTATTAATCCATTGGTTATCGTCGGAAAAAACATAAAACACCGGGTTGCTTACTTTGGCGGCCATCTCGTCCATGGCATTGTAGTAGTACTCTTCGCCACAGGTGCCGTGGAGGGGGTTGTTTAAGAAATTGGTGCGGCGTATACTTATGCAAATGGAATTTTGTTGTTGCATTTGTTGAAGTAACGCTGCATTCTTTTCGTTAGGAGGATTAGTAAGTGTAAACTGCTGTAAAAGTTGGTTGCGATAGGCTGCAAAGTAGCGTTCGTCGGTAAAGTAACCTTCTATATAGGTGTTGTCGGCTATGTGCAATAACCGCTCATCAAACTCGTAGGAAGGCTCTTTTACAAAAAACTTCTTCTCGTAACCGCCCCATCGCATGCGGTACTGGTTGCTTATTTTTTGCATCAGCGTTTTGCCAGCAGGGTGCAATACCTCGTTTATTTCTTCAGGTGTTGCTTCGGGCGCTGTAATGTTGAAGCGGTTTAAACCAAAATCGCGCTTATAAGTATAGCCATACTGTGTTACCTCTGAGTATGATTTAAAATAGCTGGCATCAATTTTAAGTTCTGTTTTCAGGTTGCCGGCACGGGCAAAGCCATAGGCATACTGAAACATCTGGTTACCCAGCCCCTGAAATATTTTTGCAATTATCACCGGTTAAATATTTTGCGCAACAGCGGGCCTACCGCCGGTATACGGTATATAATGCGCCCGATATATCTAAACAGGCTATACTCCTTACGGTGATGCTGTGCAAATAAATAATTGTAATCGAGATCCAGTTTCTGCTTGCTTTTTTCGGTAATCTCTATGGCAATTTTCATATCCAGCAGGGCATTCATTAACTGGCGGGTATGCGAGTAATCGTGGCCCTTGTATATCTCTACCAATTCCATTAAAGCCTTTTCAAATTTTTGGGTTTGTATGGTCCAGGTCATGTCTTTGGCGGTATTATAAGCCTGTGCCTGCATGCGGGTCAGCAGCGCGCGGTCATCACGTAGCTTAATTACTGCTTTGCGGGCTGCATCTGTATCGCGTATGGGTATTACAAATGAATTTACATCGGTAATGCTGTATTCCTCGTGACCGGTAAAGTTGGTAGTAATAATAGTGCCGCCGCACGCCATCATTTCTAAGTTAGGCAGGCAAAAGGCTTCTACCTCCGACATTTTTAGTAACACATCGCACTGTGTATATATATCGGCAAGTTCCTGCGGGCTGCAATGGAAAATTATTTTATCGTATCTCCATTTAGGGTCTACGTATTTTCCTCTGGCTTTAAACCAAACTTCTATGCCATCCAGTCCTTCCAGCGCTTTAAATGAATCTTCTATCCGTCTGAACCAGACGTCACCGGGGCCTTCTATCAGCACACGTAATTTGCCGGTTGTGTTTGGTATTCGCTTGGCAGGTGTAAATATTTTGTCGTCGAAACCACCAGGCGCCTGGCCTATATGTTTGTTCCCTTCGCCATGCAGTGCGTTTTTCCACCATTTAGGTACAGTAATAATACCTATATCGGGTAATTTATAGGTTAGGTCGCAAAAACGAATTTTAAACGATTTGGGGTCATCGTAAAAACGTCGCTCATCGTCCTGCGTATAATAAAAATAGTAGGTAGCGTTAAATAAAAATATATCGTACAGGGTTTCCCACCAGGTTGCAAAAATTACATCGTAAAAGGTAGTTTTAAAATCTATATCATTCCAGTCAAGGTGTTTTAACCCGTATTCCGGAAAGCTTACTTCATCTCGCCCTTGAATGTATTCACGAAAAATAATAACCACATCGTGCCCACTGGTTTGTAGCCTGCGTGCATGCTCGTATACTGTTATTTGGCCCCCGCCTACCACGTTTTGTGGCAATACAAACGCAATTTTCATATTCCAAACAAATTAACCCTTAGCTGATTTAACAGGTTAAACATATACTTTCTCTTACCTGCTGGGTTACGCATAACCCGCAGGTAATTATACAACAGTAAAACGAGTAATCGTTGTTTCGAGTAGTTTTTTCTAAGCACTTCAACGCGCTCCATCAGCCGATTGTTTAACTGAGCCGGGTTTCCGGAAAGGCCGTACGGGTCGAATATAGATACAAGTACATCTATGTGCTTAAACCGTGCCCCTTGTTGTGCAAAAGCATGTACAAACCATTCGTAATCGGCCGATATGCGGTGGTTGATATTGTATGGGCGCTCCTTGAGAAGCGATAATCTGGTAAAAGCAGTTTGGTGGTGTACGGTATCTATAAACAAAGCTGCGTCATTAACAAAGTCTATTCCGTGTATATATCCCCATAAATTTTTGGGGTCGAACACCAGCATTTTACCATAAAACACATCAATGCCTACCGGGTCGGCGGTTATAAGCTCATTTACTTTTTCTATTTCGTGTATAGATATTAGCAGGTCGCCGGCATTCAGAAAAAAAACATAATCGCCGGTAGCATAACTCACCCCTTTGTTCATAGCATCGTAAATGCCTTTATCGGGTTCGCTTACTACGCGAGCAATATTTGATTTATATTTATCAATTATAGCTAGTGTACCATCGGTAGATACGGCATCTATAATGATATACTCAATATTGCTATAGGTTTGCTCCGTTACACTGCAGATTGTCTTTTCAATAGAATCTTCTGCATTGCGGCAAACAGTAACTATGCTGAATTTTAGTTTACGCATGGTTTTTTAAAAAATCCAGATAGGCCATATTTATGCCTTGTTCAAGGCCCACGGCTGGTTTCCAGCCAAGATTAAACAATCGGGTGCTATCCATCAACTTTCGGGGGGTGCCATCGGGTTTTGAGGTATTAAATTCAATGGTGCCTTCAAAACTAATTACTTTTTTTATAAGCAGAGCCAGGTCATTTATACTTATTTCCTGCCCACTGCCAATGTTTAAGAACAGTTCTTGGTTGTAGTTAAGCATCATGTAAACGCTTGCATCGGCCAGGTCATCTACATACATAAATTCGCGCAGTGGTGTGCCGGTGCCCCAAATTTCAACAGATGCGGCACCTGTTGCTTTAGCTTCGTGAAATTTACGTATAAGCGCTGGTATAACGTGCGAGTTATTCAAGTGGTAGTTATCGTTAGGGCCATACAGGTTGGTAGGCATAGCAGCAATAAAATTACAACCATACTGGCGGTGGTAGCTTTCGCACATTTTTATGCCGGTTATTTTTGCTATGGCATAAGGTTCGTTGGTCTGTTCCAGGTAACCGCTAAGCAGGTAATCCTCTTTAAGTGGCTGAGGGGCCAGTTTGGGGTATATGCACGATGAACCTAAGAACAGTAATTTTTTTACACCTGCTACATAACTTTGGTGTATTACGTTACTTTGTATCATCAGGTTGTCATACAAAAACTCTGCACGGTAAGTATTGTTGGCCAATATACCGCCTACTTTGGCTGCAGCCAGAAAAATATATTCGGGTTTTTCGGTTTCAAAAAAATGCTGTACCGCGTTTTGGTTTCGCAGGTCAAGCTCTTTAGAGGAGCGTGCAATAATATTATTATAGCCCAGCGATAGTAGTTTGCGCCTGATAGCAGAGCCTACCATGCCATTATGGCCAGCAATAAAAATTTTTGAACTTGTTTGCATTTTATTTTTCGGGGTTATATAAAACGAATTGTTGACTTATACGATCGAATGCTACTAACGGAGGGAAAATGCCGGCATCTGATTTTACTTTTTTACAAATACTGCTTAGAATAGGGTATTTAGCTAATAGCCCGGCAAGTTTATTTTTATTCAGTTGCTTTTTTTCGTAACCGGTAATACTGTTTTTATTTAAAATCTCATCTGCTTCCTGAAAGTATTTATCCATACCCTCCACTGATTTTTGGTCGTGGCCCCGCGCCCGGAAATAAGCTAAAGGCGTTGCCACGGTATAAAGGTCGGCTGTTTTAAAAAAACGGTTCCATAATTCTAAATCTCCAGCCAGGTTATAGTTGGTTGAAACAAAGCCACCAGCTCTATCCCAAAGCGATTTTTTCCAAAATGTGCCTTCCTGTTGTATCCAACGGTAATCATGCGCCAGGTATCGGTATTTATTCCAACGTTCGTAACCCGCTACATTTATTATGCGCCCTTTATCATCAATGCGTGCTCCCAGTCCGGTTATCCAATCTATCTGTTTATATTTTGAAAATATTTCCAGTACAAATTCAAATGAGTGTGGGGCTAATACATCATCGCTGTTAATGTAAGTCATTATTTCGCCGGTACCACGTGTGAGGCCACGGTTTATGGCATCATATTGTCCATTGTCTTTTTCACTAATCCAGTATGAAAGTTGTGATTCGTATTTTTTAATTACATCTACCGATTCGTCGGTGCTTTTACCATCAATAATTATATACTCCAGGTTGGGATAGTTTTGATTGAGTACAGATAGTATTGTTTGCTCAATAAACTTACCCTGGTTATAGTTAGGTGTTACAACTGTAATACGGGGATACTGCATAGATGGTAAATGTGATGGCTTTATTCTTTTATGTTAGGTGAGCGTTGTTAGCCCCATGTAGCGCGTATTGATGTTGCAAGCTTTAACCCATTGCCAATAGCATTAATGGTGTTTTCTATAGTAAATGAAAATGATTGTTTGTGTTGTTGCATTGTCAATAGCAATTGCTGCCGTTTGGCCGGATCAATAACGATATGCATTGCCTCTGCAATTTGTTCCGGGGCTAAAGGATTAATGTATATAGCTGCATCTCCCAGCATTTCTTTATGGCCAGCCAGATTTGTGGTAATTACCGGGCAGTTAAGGCTAAATGCTTCTATTAATGGCATGTTGGTAGGGCCCAAAAAAGTTGTCATGGTTAGTGCGGTTGCATTTCTATATAGCGCATTAAGGCTGGCATCATCTACAAAGCCGGGCATAATAACATTATTAGTAAGCTGTAGTTCGGCGATTGTTTGTTTTATATAATTTATGTTTCCCTTGTCGAATCCCGTTAAAATCAACTTAAAATCGGGTTGTGTGGTTGTAAATAACGAAAAAGCTTTTACAAGGTGATAATGATTTTTGTGTGCCCAAAATTGAGCGGGGTATATGAAAAAACGGTTGGGTTGAACCTGTAACTTGCTTAATACCTCGCGGTCATTAATTGTAGTTGTATCGAGCGAGCTTACAGTGCCGCCAAAAATAGGTGCCACAACAATTTTATCGGGGTTAATGTTCAAATATTTGACAAGTTCTGTTTTTCCGGTTTCTGATTCGCTGAATATTACGAGTGCCTGGTTAAGGCGTTGTTTGTACCAGTATTCTCTGCGGTAGTGTTCTATTCCCTCAATCATTTCGGGAAAGGGGTAGGTAGATAAGTGCCCAACATCCCAATAGGTAGTAACAAAAGGTAAGTCGTGTGTTATATTAATATCGCTTACCGGGTAGTAAATAAATTTTACGCCATTTAATTTCAAAAAATCGGAGTAAAATTTTGGGTAGTCATATTTTACCGGATTTACCAGGTTACTGAGTATGGGCCACTGGCTTAGTTTGTTACGAACCTTATCTGTAAATGACGGAGCCGGAAAACCAGGCAGTGTAAGTAACGGGTGCTTTAGGTTGCGATTAGCAATTTTGCCTTTTGTAACAAACACAATTTCAATTTCTTTATCAAAGCTGTCGTGGTTATCTATTGCATAGATAAGCCTTTGCATGTAAGAAAAGCCACCCCCTACCTGTGGTGTAAAGTCTTCGGGCAAGTATATGCCTATTTTCATACAATCGATTTGGCTATGAAAAAAACATTCCAGCTTTTGCTTGTAGGCATTTTTTCAGTAAGCCACTCCTTTACATTCAACTTACTAAAACCTGCGTTAGTTAACACTAAATTCAATTCTGGTAAAAAGAAGTAACGCATCTTGTGTAATTCTGTTAGAAACCTATAGGTTTTCTCTTCGGGCTTTTTATAGTAAAGCTCAAAAAGTACATCTACTACGTTATCTTCTGTACGTAAGGTAGGGGTAGAGATTCGGGCTATTTCGAGGTTAGCAGAGTTGAATTTTTTATTTCTTACCACGGGCAAATCGGTTAATACACCCGGGCCATACCAAAAGTCGAACAGAAACAGCCCATTTTTGTTTAAATGTTTGTTAGCTGTTTGTATGGTTTTTTCAATATCGGTATTGGTTGTTTGATAGCTAAGCACATGAAAAAGCGATACTACCACATCAAACTTCTTCTTAAGTTTTACGTTGCGTATGTCGGCGCAAATAAAATCAGCATTTACTTTATTTTTTTTTGCTATGGCAATCATGTTATCAGAAATATCTACACCGGTAACCTTGTAGCCGGCCTGGGTAAAATATATGTCGTGTTTACCGGTGCCACAACCTAAGTTTAAAATGGTTTTGGCTTTTGGATGATGTTTTTTGATATGCGCAATCACATATTCTGCCTCTGCTTTGTAATCTTTGCCGGCATATATTACATCATACAGCCTGGCGTATTCGTTAAAGTTACCCATTCAATACTTTTTTAAGTTTTTCACTTACGGTTATCATTTCGGTTTCGGTTAATGCAAGGCCGCTGGGTACATAAAACCCTCTTTCGCCCAAACGTTCGGCAACGGGGTAACTTTCGTTGGTGTACCACCCCATTTTATTAAATACCGGCTGTAGGTTCATAGGGTAAAAGAAAGGCCTGCAACCAATACCCTCGGCAGCAAGTTTTTTCATCACCTGTATTGCGTTGTATGGTACGGTTTCTTTAAGCACTATGCCAAATACCCAATAGATGTTAGTTGCGTAATTTGTAGCGGGTGTCTGAAGTTCTATTTTATCCTCAAGGCCGGTAAACAGTTCTCTGTAAAGTTTGCCCATGGCGCGTTTCTTTTCTATAAAAGAATCCAGCCGTTCTAATTGAGCTAAGCCCAGGGCTGCCTGCAGGTTGGTAAAGCGGTAATTCCATCCCAACTCGTGATGTACAAAACGGCGTTCAGGTATAAACGCCAGATTGCGCAGGTGTTTACAACGTTCGGCTATTTGGTTGTTGTTGCAAACTATCATACCGCCTTCGCCGGTAGTTACATGTTTATTGGGGTAGAAGCTAAAGGTGCTTACATCGCCAAAGCTGCCGCATGGCTGGCCGTTATATGTTTGCCCGTGCATTTCGGCGGCATCTTCAATTACCAGTAAATTATGTTTTTGAGCTAAAGCCATTACTGCGGCCATATCTACAGGCAGGCCGTAAATGTGTACTACCAGTATGGCTTTTGTTTTTGGTGTTATTTTGGCTTCAATCTGTGTTACATCCATGTTCCAGGTAGCGGCATCGCTATCTACCAGTATGGGTTTGGCACCAACGCGTACTATTGCAGCTGCCGGAGAAATAATAGTAAACGAGGGCATAATAACTTCATCGCCCTCTTTAATGCCAGCTGCAACTACAGCAAGATCTAACGCTACAGAGCCGTTTGCTACTGCTATGCCATGTTTACGGCCAACACGTGCAGCAAATTTTTCTTCAAACTCTTTAACCGCTGGCCCTTCTGATGAGATCCATCCATCGTTAAGGGCTTTAAGTACATATTCTTTTTCATTGCCATCCAGCAATGGAGTATTTACTGGTATCACTATATATTGTTTTTAATTTTAACTGTACTTGCATCTATAGGGTCAAATCTAACTTTGTCGCGTTCCTCTACATAAGGGCCTTGTTTTACTTCTATCATTTCGCTTGGCTCCAGCATTTCAAAGCCGTGCCCACCATCGGCAAGTAGTATTACATCGCCCTGTGTAAGTATGCGGCTTTCTAGGTAGTTTTGTTCGTTGTCGTAAAAATCTACCCGCACTTTGCCCGATTTAATGAATAGCACCTCCTGGGTTAGGTGCACCTCGCGCCCTACCAGATTGTGGCGGTGGGGTTTTATTACATACCCCTGTGGGCGGTTCATATAGCCTAATTGCTGCGAGGATGTGTTGTCGGTAAAAAATTCGATACCATCGGCTTTATAGCTTGCCGAAATATGTATGCCCAGCAGTACATCGTTATGTTTAATATATTCTATCATCTCAGCTTTTCTTTAGTATTCTTTTCCTTAGTATTCTTTTCGTAGTGGCAAGTGCAAAACGTGGGTACAACATACTAATTTGGAGCATAAACAGCAACTTGAGTTTAGGGCTGGTTTGGCTAATACGCTCATATATAAAATCCATGTGTGCGTTAATTTCGGCCAGGGTGCAGTACTTTAACCATAATTTTTTGTGTTTTTTAAAAATGTAAATTAACCCGCGGCATTCTTTTTCCATGGAGCGCGAAATGCTGTTGGTTGTTTCTACAGAGTATAACGACAGTGGCTCGGGTATATAATCAAAACTGCATATTGTAGAAAGGCGGATGAATGTTTCCCATTCCTGGTACGAAACGCATTTTTCGTCTAACAGCCCAATTTCAAGTAGTTTAGACTTACGTACCACGGGAGTGATAAAATCGACGTAAACGTTCCTTTTAATAAGTTCGGAGGTTATTATTCCCCTGGGTTTAAATTCCCAGCAGGATATTACTTGTTGTTTTGCATTTACCAGATTTATATATCCGGATACTACATCGGTAGAGGGATTGTTTGCTAACAGAGCTACTTGTTTTTGAAGTTTATGAGGTAGCCAAGTGTCGTCAGAATCAAGAAAAGCAATCCAATTGCTGGTTGCGTGTAGTATGCCTGTATTGCGCGCGCCTTGCGCACCTTTGCTGCGTTGGTTAGTAAGTAATTTAAACCGAGGGTCTTTATCGGCAAATAGCTTTACTACCTCTGCTGTATTATCTGTAGAGTGGTCGTTAACTACAAAACACTCCCAGTTGGTATAGGTTTGTTGTTGTACAGAAAGCAATGTTTGCGGTAACAAATCAGCCCGGTTAAATGCAGGTATTATTATGGATAGCTCCGGTGCCATGGGTAAGTATATTGTGTTACGAAGGCTTTTGTATTTATAAGCCAGACAATATTATTCTCATTTAGCTAAAAGCGAAAGTATTGAGAGGTTTATATTGGTGTAATACATGCAGGTTAGTAAGGCTAAATAATTCAATGCTGGTTTATAGATAGTACATTGCGATACCGCTGGTCTACAGCCTCGTTGCCGAAATACCTGTTGATTAAGGTTATGTTGGCTTCGTTTTTTTGGTAGGGGGGTAGCCCGGCCCCGTTTAAATTATTAAGGGTAGTTATCTCCAACCCCAAACCGGTTAAAAACTTATAAAGGGTGCTGTAGCTGTTCATGTATAGCTGGTTGCCATATGATAGCTGTGCTGTAATATTGCCAAACGCCTGCGAACGGCGGTGGTTCATTACCACATATTTAACGGCCCCCATCATTTCATCGTATTGCTGTTTTGGTATAAAGTCTGTAAGCGGTATAAAGCGCTTGCCCAACAGTTTGTTGCCTGTTTTAATAACCTGTTGTATATATTCCGGATAACCTGCGTAAGATAAAGGGCAATATACTTTTGTGTTACCACCGGTACGTGCAATAGCTTCCAGGGCTTCTATGTGGTTATTGGAGGCATCGGCCGAGTTGCCAAGTAATAGTGCATTTTCTGTATTGCTGCTGGTTACCGGTGCTGCAAAGTCATTTACGCTGCCGTAGTTAAAATCAAGCAGTTGGGCTTTCATTCCTGTAGCTTTGCGTATTAACTGGTAGTCTTCGGGCAAATAGTGGCCAAAATAGTCTATGCGGTTCATCGCAGCAATATGCCTTCGGGCATCTTTATTCCGTTTAAACCAACCTTTTATAGAGGCTATAAACCAGCGCCGGCTATAATTAAGCCTATAAATTTCGTGTGGGTAGTACTGGTTTATAATATCAAGTGTTTTTGGCGTATAAATAGAACTTACAAAGGCCTGCAGGTAAAATGCATCGGAACCCCAAAACAGCCATGTAACTTTAACCCCGGGAGGTATGGATAACACAAAATTAGTTAGCAATGGGCTGAAATAATGTATATAAATGTTAGTGTACTGATTAAGGTTGCCTATCAGCTCTGTAAATTTTTTGCTGTGTAAAGGTGCAAATAATACCTCTGGCGATTTGACGTAAGTAAGTGCCTGGCTGTCGTGATAGATAATGTATTTGTTTTTTTGATCGGGGAGCAGCCGTTGCTGTCTCCGGATAAAAATATCTATAAATTTATCGTCATGTGTAATGTGTAAATTCATTGTGTTTTTCTGGCTATGCAGTACAATCCGGTTATCATTTGCCCTTCGGTAAATTTGGTAAGGTCGAACTGGCGATCTTTATTATACAGGTACTTTATAACAGGCATACACAGCCTAGATAGTAGCCATATAAGTTTTGGGTTGTGTATGCCACGCTTTACGTACAAAGCAATCATAGAGGCCATGCTGGCGTGCCAACCGCCCGATGCCTCCATTCTTACAATTTCGAACCCTGATGCCAACAGGTGTTTTTGCAGGCAAAAGGGTGTATAGCGGTTTTCGTCGTAGGGCACATCGTGCAGGGTCCATAAAAATGGAACGGTTATCAGAATGGTGCCATTTTTGCGTAGTACCCTGTTGCACTCAGATAATACTACCTGTGGTTCGTGTACATGTTCCAGCACTTCAAACAGCATACAGGTATCGGCTGTTTCGTTCTCCAGCGGTAGTTTTAGTCCATCCCAATAATAATCGGGTGTGTTTTCTGAGTCGGTTTGGTATTCATTTTTTATATCAATGCCTATGTATTGTTTTAACCCGGGGTTGGTGGTTATTATCTTTTTGTAAGGCATCCGGCCACAGCCAACATCATAGAGTGTTCCGTTAAACACAGCAAGGTTACGGGTAACGAAATCTACCTTGGCTTTAAGTGGGAAGTAGATGTCAATGTTATCTGGTGTTAACGTAAGCTTTGAGTGGTCTGATAGCATATTTATTTAAGAGTAAAGTTAAGTTTAGGCCTGATGGCCCCGGTCCAAACGCCGGTCCATTCAATATCTCTTGTGTCTTCGGCGTCAAAAATCAGAATATCGGAAACAACAAATATTGGCTTGATTAAATTGCTATCAATAAAGTATAGGTCTACATAATAACGGCTGTTGTTGAGCAGGTCGGCAGGAATAATAAGTGTAGACTTGTATATCTCGTTATTTAAAACATCTACCTGGTTGGAAAGGACATTAAAAATGGTTTCGCCGTAGCTGTTTTTAAGCACCAGGCTAAGGTGCATAGTCATATTTTTTTTGGCCCTGGTAACAAAGTTGAGGTGTATTTCCTGATTAATTTTAAGGGGCATTGTATCGCAATGTATGTTAGCTTGCAATACTTCGAGGGTTTCGCCAATAAGGGCCGAGTTTTCTTCGCTGGTAATCTGGTGTATGGTTTCTATATTGCGTAGCAGGTAGTTGTCTATTACCGTATCAATATCTCCATCCATTTTCAGGGTGCCTTGTTCAAGCAGCAGGGCTCTTTTGCAAAGCGCACGAAGCACATTTACCTGGTGGCTTACAAAAATAATGGTGCGGCCGCTTTCTTTATTAACCGATTGCATTTTGCCCAGGCATTTTTTCTGAAACTCAGCATCGCCTACGGCAAGTACTTCATCTACTATCAATATTTCCGGTTCGAGGTGTGCAGCTACAGCAAATGCGAGACGTACATACATACCACTACTGTAGCGTTTTACAGGAGTATCGAGGTACATTGCCACACCTGCAAAATCTACAATTTCGTCAAAGCGCTGATTTATTTCATGCCGGGTCATACCCAGTATGTGGCCGTTGAGGTAAATGTTTTCTTTGCCTGTAAGTTCAGGGTGAAAGCCCGTACCAACCTCGAGCAGGCTTGCAATGCGGCCACTTGCTTTGATAGTACCGGTAGTAGGTGCTGTTACTTTTGATAGTATTTTAAGAAAGGTGCTTTTGCCGGCACCGTTGCGCCCTACTACACCTACCACATCGCCTTTAGCTATATTAAAACTAACATCTTTTAAAGCCCATACATAGCCAGATGAGTTGTTACTTGTACGATCGTTTTGGCGGGCAGCTTTTATTGCAGGATCTGGCTGACCCGTTATATATGCCCACAATCGGGACATATCGTCTTTAAAGCTAACTGCATTTACACTGCCCAGTCTGTATATTTTCGATATATTTTCTACCTCTATAGCTGTGTTACCCATATAACTAAACTGTGTCCATGAAATTTTTCTCTACCTGATTGAATATTACAACGCCAACAAAAACCACCACTACCATAAACACCGTGCTGTAACATAAGCCTGCCCATGAAAATGAACCCAGGCCAAACAGGCTGTACCTGAACGTTTCGAATATAGGTACTAAGGGGTTAATCATCAGCAGTGGTTTAAACCTATCCGGCACTTGCGACATGGGGTAAATAACCGGAGTAACGTACATGGTCATGTTAATGCCATAGTTTACAAAAATGGTAAAGTCGCGGTATTTGGTAGTAAGTGCCGAAGTGATAACACCTGTGCCAAAAGCTATGCCGGCTGTAAGGAATAGTAAAAACGGGAACAGTGCAATATAAGTGTTGATATGTATTTCGACCCCTCTATAGGTTACGTAATATGCAATAAGTAGTGCCAGCACTATTAGCTGAATAAAAAACTTTACCAGGTTAGATATAGTGGTAGAGATGGGGGTAACCAGCCTTGGGAAATATACTTTACCAAACAGATCGGCATTGGCAATAAAAGTGGTAGAAGATGATGAGAAGTTTTGTTGGAAGTAACTCCATAGCGTGGTGCCGGAAAGATAAAATAGTGGCCCGGGTATACCATCGGTTTTTAGTTTTGCTATAGTACTAAAAACAAATGTGTACATAAGCGGCGTAAAAAAAGGGCTAAGGAAAAACCACAACGGCCCCAAAAGAGTTTGCTTATAAGCTCCTGCAAAATCGCGCTTAACAAACATCCATATCAAATCGCGGTATTGCCACAGTTCGCTTAGCCGCAAATCCAATAAGCCTCTGCGGGACGAGATAACTTCTGTCCATTCGTTTTTATTTGATTGGCTTTGCATCTTAATTAATTAAACTTCAGAATTTTGATAATGATGTTGCAAATTTTACTTACATCCTCAGGTTTCAGGTCGTAGTATAACGGCAGGCATAATACCCTGTTAGAAACAGAAACAGATACAGGTACATTAGATTTTGTTACATACGGCAGCTCTGAAAGGCTTGGGTAAAAATACCTGCGCGGATAAATGAAAGAAGCGTTTAACGCATCGCGTACTTCAAGCAATGTTTTTTCGTTTTCGAACACTACCGGATAATAAGCATAGTTGTATTCGGTATGCTCGCGCATAGCAGGACGTGTAATGGCAAAGCCCCCGGTAAGCAGCATTTTGTCGTATTGCTCGCTCAGTTCCTGGCGGCGGGTAATTATTTGCTGAACATAAGGCAGTACACATAAACCCATGGCGGCATGAAACTCTGAATTTTTGGCGTTTATGCCAATGCCCCAAAAGTCTTCCTGGCCTTTATGCCCAAAATTGCGCATGTACGAAAAACAGTGCGCTGCTTCTTCGTTATTTGTAATTATTGCCCCTCCTTCGGTTGTATGGTATAGCTTTGTAGCATGAAAACTTAATGTAGATGCATCGCCATAGTTAGTTAGTGGCTGCCCATGGTATTTAACACCAAAGGCATGCGCTGCATCGTATATAACTTTCAGGTTGTGTTTTCTGGCAATCTTATCAATGCGCTCAATATCGCAAGGTATACCATATACATGCGTTGCAAGTATGGCCGATGTTTTAGGCGTAATAAGTTGTTCTATTTTATAAGGGTCGATAGTTAGGGTGCTTTCTTCTATATCGGCAAAAACTGCGGTGCAATTTTCCCATACTATTGATGAAGTTGTTGCTACATACGAAAAAGGCGTGGTAATTATCTCGCCGGTAAGGTTAAGCCCTTTAATAGCGATTTGCAGGGCAGATGTACCATTGTTTAAAAAAATAAAATGCTTTGCAGCCAGATGGTTTTTTAGTTTTTCTTCCAGGTCGAGCAATAGCGGGCCATTGTTGGTAAGGTGGGTTCTTTCCCATATGCCTTGCAGCAATTGGGTATACTCCTCTAATGGAGGAAGAAATGATTTGGTAACTGGTATCATGGCTATTATTCTTTAGGTATATTTACCTTGTGCCCGCCTTTTATCAGGTAACTTTCTTTTCTGAAAAGAGCTAAATCGCTTTGTACCATTTCACTTATCAGCGAGTCGAGATTGGTAGTGGGTTTCCAGCCTAATATTTCCTGCGCTTTGGTTGCGTCTCCTATCAAAAGTTCTACCTCTGCAGGTCTGAAGTATGCTTCGTCTACTTCTACAATTACTTTGCCTTTAGGCAGGTTAAATTCATCGTTAAGGCAGTTTTCTACAATGCCTTTTTCGTTTACCCCTGCCCCTGTAAACGACAATTCTATGCCGGCTTCTTTAAATGCCTGTTTAATGAAATCGCGCACGCTGGTGGTAACTCCTGTAGCTAACACAAAATCATCTGGTTTGTGGTGTTGTAGTATTCGCCACATCCCCTCTACATAATCGCGGGCATGGCCCCAATCGCGTTTAGCATCCAGGTTACCCATATATAATTTTTCCTCGAGCCCTAATGCTATTTTGGCAACAGCACGGGTAATTTTACGGGTTACAAATGTTTCGCCACGTAAAGGGCTTTCGTGGTTAAACAGTATGCCGTTGCATGCAAACAGGTTGAATGCTTCGCGGTAGTTTACCGTAATCCAGTAGGCGTATAGTTTAGCTACACCATAAGGTGAGCGGGGATAGAAAGGGGTTTTTTCGGTTTGCGGTATTTGTTGTACAAGGCCGTACAATTCGCTGGTAGATGCCTGGTATATTTTTGTTTTGTCGGTTAGCCCAAGCAGCCTTACTGCTTCCAGCAGCCTTAGTGCGCCCAGACCGTCTACATTAGCGGTATATTCGGGTTCATCAAAGCTTACTTTAACGTGCGACATAGCCCCCAGATTGTAAATTTCATCTGGTTGTACCTCCTGAACCAAGCGGATAACATTGGTAGAGTCGCTAAGATCGCCGTAATGCAGGAAAAAATTACGGTTGGTTTGGTGTGGGTCTTCGTACAAATGATCGATACGGCCCGTGTTGAATAGCGAACTTCTGCGTTTTATGCCATGTACCTCGTAGCCTTTCTCTAATAGTAGTTGCGCCAGGTACGCTCCATCTTGTCCGGTAACACCGGTTATTAATGCTTTTTTCACACGGCAAGGATAATAAAATTACAGCAATCCCATTTACACATATTATGCGTTAATTGTTGTGTTTATGAGGTGTTGAATGGGCATTTTTTTGTTGCTGTACAAGCTAACCGGTAGTGCGTATTTATAATAACATGCTCTTATTGAATAAGATATGTGCTCTTGCCAGGAATAGTTGGATTTAAGGGACATTCGTTACTACGCCGTTGCTACCATAAAATAAGGTGAAGTAGTGTACCATTTGCACTATGCCTTACCTGGTGGTTATTGGGTGGGGTAGCAAAGCAAATTAGTTGCTGTAAGCCGGCCGCTTGCTAATTATGTAAAGCTTACATAAGGGCCGACCTGAGGGTATCTGCAACGTAGTGAACATCTTCTAATGTTAGTTCAAAATACATTGGAAGCCTGAGCAAGGTGTTTGAGTAGCGATCGGCATTAGGAAGCTGACGAGCGCTGTTTTGGGAGCTGTAATAGGGTGACTTATGCAGGCTCTGGTAATGAAAAACAGCGTTTATATTTTGCTTGTTTAGCACAGAAGACACATGAGTTCTTTCTTCAAGTGAGTTGCACAGTACATAAAAAATATGGGCATTATTGGTAGCATAGTCCGGAATTTCGGGTAATAGTAACAAGCCTTTGTTTTCAATTGGTTTAAGTAACCGGTAGTAGCTGTTCCATAGCTCCAATCTTTTAGTTTGTATGGTTTGCAGGTTTTCTAACTGGGCCCATAAAAATGCGGCTATCATGTCGGATGGGTAAAAAGATGAACCCACATCTACCCACACGTATTTATCTACTTCACCTCTGAAAAAAGCAGATCTGTTTGTTCCTTTCTCCCATATTATCTCAGCCCTTTCAATAAGTTTCTCATCATTTATTACCAGCATCCCCCCCTCGCCTGAGATGATGTTTTTTGTTTCGTGAAATGAAAAGGCCCCCAAATGGCCTATTGAACCCAACGGCCTTGTAATGCCGCTACTACCTGTGTAATAACTATTGATGGCCTGAGCTGCATCTTCAACAATATATATATTATGTTGTTGGGCCAAGCTGGTAATGGCATCCATATTATTAGCAATGCCGGCATAGTGCACCACAACAATCGCTTTTGTTTTAGGTGTAATAAGTGTTTCGATAAGCGCTACATCTATATTGGGTGATGTAGCCGAAGAGTCGGCAAAAACAATTTTTGCGCCGCGTAACACAAACGCATTGGCTGTAGAAACAAAGGTGAAAGAAGGAATAATTACCTCATCTCCTTCTTTAATATTGAGCAGCAAAGCTGCCATTTCTAGTGCATCGGTACACGACGATGTTAAGAGGCACTTTTTGAAGCCGACTTTACTTTGAAAATATTCCTGGCAAAGCTGGGTGTATTTTCCTCTGCCCGAAATTTTACCTGAAGCAATAGCATCGCGTATATAATCTAACTCTTTGCCACTTAAATAGGGCTTATTGAAAACTAGTTGCTTTGTCATACTGTTTTGCCCTGGTAATGCCAGGGCCTGCCTTGTGCTTATTTGTTGCTTAGTTAAATCTACATTCTTTATTTGCTGCAGAACAGTGGCCTGTTTTTTTTGTCTGCTACTATGTTTTATTCTGATTTTCCGGTATTGATTCTATAACGGGTAATGGCTATTAAAGCTGCAAAAAACGGGATTAAGGGCAGTTTGTACCTAACCAATGCGCCATAGTTAAAGCCTGTCATACCTACCGCTAATGCAATTATCAGTACAAATGGTATAGAAAACATAATGAGGTGGTCTTTAAAAATAATATTGACAGCCCGGTACGCTCTGGTATTTATGAATACCTTGAAAAAATAGTAAAGAAAGAAAAGGCTTTCGATGCCAGAAAGCAACATAATTGGGTTACGTATTTGCCAAAAGAAAGGACCAAATAATGCAATTGAAATAGCAAGAGGAGCTTTACGTATTATACCTGCAGTGCTATAATCAACATCGCCCAGCGAGTAGGCCGAACCGCCCTGAGTATCGCCCAGATATGTATGCCAGCTTTTGAACCCTTCGGCTGTTTTCTGCATGCTATCCAGTGAGTATGTTTGCATTTGATTACCAATATTTTGTATAAAAAAGTAAGAGGCAATTAACCCCCCACCCAAAAACAATGGCAACGATATAAACCTTACTACCGGGCTTTGGAAGGCATTTCGGTAATAAATAGCGACCATCAGTATAAGACAAGGGGTGATGGTAATAATCATAAACCCACGGATAATAGACATGATGTAGGCTATGAATACCAGCTTAAGTGCATTTTGAATAATACTTTGCTTAAGAATGGCCATTCTATAAAAGCACAGAAAGAAATACATGATGGCTGAAAGCATAATGGCATCTTTACCCACCCCTGACCCCCAGAAAATGGCTGATGGGATCATAAGAAATGAAATAGAAAGTTCTTTTTCTAACTGAGGGTGTATGGCAACAAAAAGCCTGAATGTTTTAAAAATGAAGTAATAGCTGATGAATGCAAAAATGATAGTGCAACTCATATAAGAATCGAAGCAAAACAGGTTAACCAGCGATACACAACGGATTACTGTAAGTGTAGCATTGCCACGTAGCATGTAATCTACCCCCTTAGCCCAGGCCTGCATATATAATTGATCGGGATATGCGCTTTGGGTGTTGAATACAAACTCTATGTACCTATCGGGGTTGGTAAAGGCAAAAGAATAGAGTGGGCGGGCAGCCTGAAAGTAGTTAATACTATCGCCCCCTTTGTAATAAAGAAGATAAATAAGTGCAAATCCTATAGCACCAAAAATTTTGTAGTTCAGGCCTTTTATATAGTACTTTTGGTAGATAGGGTCGTTATCGTGCCTTGCCCTTATACGGGATGCTATAAAATAGACCAGCGTAAGATATAACGGTAGTAATAGCAGGTCTGTAATTTCCATAAGGCGAACGTAAGGGAAAATCGGTGATTAATATCTATAAAAAGCAAAAACGCATCAACCGGTGGCGATGCGTTTTTGCTTTTTATATACAGTACAATAAGATTAGAATCGAGGGCAGTAGATAGTTTGAGGGCCTCTTCTTTTCCATTTGCCTACATAGGCAAGGCCTACTTCGAAGCCACCGCGAGATTTAGAACCACTGATTAGCTGCGATACGTTAATATCGTAGGCTACACCCAGTTCAATACCGTTCCAAACAACACCGGCGTTTAGTATTACGGCCTCAGCTACCATTCTCTTGTCTCTCCATGGTGCATTAGGGTCGCCACCTACCATACGGAACATAGCACCTGCTTTAAAGTGGTTGCCATCCGGGTATCTTTCTTCAAATAGTATTCTGAAATCGGTACCCAGTATCATTTCCAGCGATTTGCCCTGGCTCATAAAGATGAACTTAGGAGTCATATCGAAACGGCCTTTAAGCGGGAAACGAATACCACCATGGCCCACTATTTTCATGTTCAGGCGAACGTTTTTATCGCCAAGGAATGAAATGGCCGGACGGTTAAGATGGAATACAGATGCACCTAAGTATACGCTGGTACGTTTGCTTATTTTCATGTACCATAATAAGCCGGCGTTTACATCCCAGTATAGCAATCTGTTATCAACCAGAAACTCGTTGGTAGGCAACTGGGCATTGTAAGCAGTACCATCCCACTGGCTGCCAAACTGCAGGTGCGAAAAATCTATTGTTTGCTGAAAAATCTGCGAAGAGAAACCCAGTGTAAGGTAGTTCGTGTTTTTCTGGTTAAGCGATTTGTGGTAAGCAATAGCCAAGCCACCTACGTTGTAACCAAATTTAGATTCGCCGGCCTGATCGCCGATAAATGAAGCGCCGAAACCAAATGCATCTCCTTTAGCAAAACCTTTGTTGGTTCTGAAATCGGCAGAGAAGGTATAGGTACGGTACATAGGTACCTGCTCATTTTGCAGGATAGAGCCCCACTGGCCACGGAACAAACCGGTTAAGCGGTAGTTGCCATCAAAAGCACCGGTCATAGCCGGGTTAAGATATAGCGGCGACATATAGAACTGCGAGAAGTGGGGGTCTTGCGCGGAAGCCTTCAATACTACCAGTGCAAGGACGATGATTTGTAAAACTTTTTTCATTTATCTCGATTTATAGATGACTAAAAATAGAAAAATTTCGCTTTGACAAAATTTTTTAAAAAAATAATTCACAGAATACCTCAAATACTTATTCGCCAATACCTTATAAAAGTTTCACCGCACCCGTGTTCTTAACAGAGCGGGCTTTGTTTTTTTACCTTATAAGGGTTACCGAACCTTTCTGGCTTCTAACCTCGCCATTTAGGTAAATACCCTCTACGTAGTAGGTATAAACCCCGGCCGGCGCGGCCTGGCCTTTGTAGTTACCATCCCATCCTTCCCATTGGTTTTGCGTATCAAGCACTTTTTCACCCCAACGGTTAAATATTTTGAGACTGGTTTTTGTTAAACCAATACCATACACTTTAAAGACGTCATTATTACCGTCTCCGTTGGGTGAGAATGCATTTGGCACAAAAAAATCTTTACCGTTACCCACCAGCACATTTACCGTTTGCGATATTTCGCAACGCTGCAGGTAATTAACGGTAACAGTGTATTGAATATTGCTGTATGGGGTAGCCAGCACCGTGCTGCAATCGGTACAGTTAAGCGCAGTAGATGGCTGCCAGGTGTAAAAATTAATATCGGCAGCCGGGTAGGTACTTAGCTGTGCCGTAAGGGTAATAGATTGGCCCAGTTCTATACTGCTATCGCCGGGCAATATGTTAAGCAATGGTATGGCAGGTTCGTACACGGTAATGGTAGTGTCTTTTGTGCAGCCCTGTGCATCGCGTATGGTTAAGGTATAGTTACCGGTTGGTAAATCAATAAACGTACCGTTGGCATAATAATTTACACCGTCTATAGAGTACTGGTACGGTGCAATAGCGCCCGGTGTGCCGCCCATACCGTTAACCTGTACGCGGGCATCGGTGTAGCCGGGGCACGATACGGAATCTATAAGCAGCGAGGCAACTTCAATTAAAGGCGGCGCATTAAACACGATGCTTAGGGTGGTATCGCAGCCATTCAGGTCGCTTACCTGCACGGTGTAGGTGCCGGGGCCCAGGTTGCTGATAGCATTGGCCGTAGCGCCGTTGTTCCAGCTAAAGCTTACCGGCGGTGTACCACCGGCCACGCTTATTTCTACCGAGCCATCCTGCGCGTTGGCGCAGGTTATTTCGTTTTTGCTTAGCACCTGCGCATCTAACGATGGCGGGTTGGTAAGCGTAACATTGCCGGTAGTGTTGCAGTTATCGGCATCGGTAACCACAACGTTGTAGGTGCCTGCTGGCAGGCCGGTAATGTTGCTGTTATCGGCAGTGCCGGGCACTACATCCCAGTCGTATGTGTAATTACCGGCACCGCCTGTGGCTGTTACGCCTGCTGTGCCATCGGCTATACCGGTACAAAGCGGGTCGGTATGCGTTAACTGCAGCACTATCTCTGTTGGCCCGTTTACAATAGCCGTTGCTGTAGCAATACAATTTTTGGTATCGGTAACAATTACTGTGTAGGTGTTGGCTGTAAGCAATGTAGCCGTAGCCATGTTCTGGCCGGTTGGGTTCCACAAATAAGTGTAACCCGGTGTGCCATTAAGGGCAGTTACGGTTGCGGTACCATCGGCAGCACCAAAGCACGATTCATTGGTGGCTGTGGTGCTTATGTGTAGTTCGTATATGGTATCTATTGCAAAGTTTTGCGTTACGGTGCAGTTATTGGCATCTGTTACCAGTATTGTATGGCTGCCGTTATCGAGGTTGCTGATGGTGCTGCTGCCGGCATATCCGTCCCATAAGTAGGTATAGCTACCTGTGCCACCGGTAACGGTGGCGGTAGCCGTTCCATCCAGGCTGGCATCGCAACTGGCATTGGTTTGTACCAGGCTTAAGTTAATAGCCACCGGTTCGCTTACAGCAGATGACAGGCTGAGTGAACAGTTATTGGCATCGGTTACGGTAATAGCGTAGTTGCCTGCCGGTAAGCCGGTGGCAGTGCCGGTGTTAGGCTGGGTTGGGCTCCACTGGTAGTTGTAGTTAGGTGTACCACCCGATGGGGTAATGGCTATAATACCATCGTTGGCACCAAAGCAGGTTACATTGGTAAAGTTGGCACTGTAGCTTAACTGGGCTGGCTGGGCAAGTGTGGTGCTGGCGGTACCGGTGCAGTTTTGCGCATCGGATACGGTTACGCTATACAAACCCGGTGAAAGGTTGCTTATAACATTGGTGTTTTGTACGTTGTTGCTCCAATTGTAGTTGATGGTGCCGTTGCCGCCCTGTGGCTGTGCTGTTATGGCTCCATCGGTTATGCCAAAACAGCTAATAGAATCTATAAGCAGGGTTACAGGAATACTGGTACCAATACGAAGATGAACGGTATCGTACAGGGTGCAGGCACCGCCGGTAAGGGTTACCAGGTAATCGGTATTGGCAGATGGGTTTACGTTGATGGAAGGGCCGGTGCCGGCAGGTGCATTAGTGGTTAGGTTGAGCCACTGGTAGTTGAAACTGCTACCGGGGAGCGGGCTGCCTTGTGTAACAGTAGTAAGTTGCAGCGGGCCGGGGTTACAAATAAACGTATCGGCGGGGTAGGCGTTTAAACGTATAGATGTATCGACATTTACGTAAACAAAATCCTGACTGTGGCAGCCGTTAGGCGAAGTAACATCTACCTGGTAACGTACCGGTGATACCGGATAAGCTACCGGGCTGATACTATCGGGTGGTATAGGTGCATTAGGGCCTGTAGCGGGGGTCCAGGCAATAGGTAAGCCCGATACATCGGTCTGGCACATGCTAAACAAAGCATTGGGCCTGTTAACACTGCTGGATGGCATACCGGTGTTGCCGCACTGGCTGGTGCTGCCTTTAGAGTAATAAACCGAAGGGAACGCCGTAGGAGTACCTTGCATTTTTTTATTAAGCATAGCAGCGCCGCCCGGTGGATTGTATGAGCATACATCTATTACCAGGTTAGAGGAGCCATCCCAATCGTAAGGGAAATCGAGGGCGTGGGTTATCCAGCCGCTGGTTACACCAAGAGGTACGTTTTTGGGTGAAAATACCGTTGAAAGGTTTGGCTGCCAGTTGGTAAGCGAGGTAGCCTGTGTACAGCCCATTTTTATCTCAAAATTTTTCATGGTATCGGGCGTGTTGTTAATAGCTACCATGTAAAACGAAATACTATCGATAGTACCACCGGCGCCTGTAATAGCCAGTACTTCGTTGCTTAAATACAAAAACTGGTGGCGGGCACTATTGGCATAGTGGCCGTAAATAGTAGGGTAATTGGTAGGCGAGCCGGTAGGGTAGGCCGTAGTGCCGGTGCCTATTTGCGCCTGTACCTGGGTGCCCTGGCAAGGTGTTTGGGCAATGCCACAGCTTTGCGGGCTGGTAAGTATGTTCAGGTTTACCTCATCGCCGGGGCATACGTTAGTGGGCACTGCTTTGGCTATAATGTTGGGGCCTGTACCGGTTACGTTTACCGTTACCGAATCGACATTGGTACAACCGTTGCTACCGGTTACGCGCAGGTAATATTTGGTAGTGCCGGTGGGGCTGGCCACCGGGTTGGGTACGGTATCGTTGGGCGTGTTGCTGATAGGGTCGTACAAGCCTGCCGATGGCACCCATTGAAAATGGTATGGTGCGTACAGGTTATCGGTAGTAGCGTTTAGCTGTACCTGCCCGTTCTGGCAAATACTGCCACCGGGGCCGGCATCGTAAGTAAAGGGAGGTGCGGCTGCTACAAATACCGAATCGGTACCACAATCGGATGAGAAGTAGTACATGGTAGAAGCGGCCGGCGTAACCGTAGGGTTATAAATATTGGGGTTAGATACCGCATTGGGGCCCGTAGAGGGGGTCCATACAAAGTTGGTACCGCCGGTAGCCGTAAGCTGCACCGGTGTGCCACAGTAGGCTACACTGGCCGAAAGCAACTGCACCTTAGTGAACACGCATATAGAGTAAACACGGGTATAGGTACCTTTAATGGGGCAGTCATCGTTTTCGGCGGTAAGTACAAAGTTGTGGCAGCCGGTATCGCCGGGCAGTGGGGTCCATTCTATACGTGCAGTAACGGTATCGCCGGTGCCAACCTGGGTCATGGTAGCGCCGGGTATGGCCGATGGTGTGGTGTTAAGGTTACTGCTCAGCACCAGATCGTGGTTGGCAGGATCGGTGCAAAGTATATCGAAACGCAGCGGGGTGCCCGGGCAAACCTGCACGCTCAGCGAATCGACCTGGTTACCATTTTGTACGTTGGTAATAGGCTCTTGCGCCGGTATGGCAATAGCACAGTTAAGTATTACTACCTGTATATCGCGCATGGTAGAGCCTACCAGTACACCATTGCGGTATTCATCTACCCTAACGGCCAGCACGCACTGCTCCTGAAAGGCAGGAGTAAACTGCATTTGTCCGGTTTGGGTATTGAAATTAAACGTGTTGGCCGGGTTGGTGCGTATAGGGTTGCTAACGTTATAGTTGGCCGTAAAGGGTATGTTGGTGTAGGGCAGGCTGCCTCCCTCTAAGGGGTTAATGAGCGAATATACCAGCGAATCGCCATCTGAGTCGACTGCGCCGTGGTTAAACGTAACACCTGAGCCCAGACAGAAAAACGGCACCGGTTGGTTGGTAAACGTTACCGAGTTGTTGCAGAAAGGCTGGCCGGTAAGCGGGTCGATAGTATTGTTGGCAGTAGCTTTTATTGAAAGGTCGCGCGAGTCGGGCGAGGGTATGTTGTTGATAGCCCCGTTGCGGCAGCAGTCGGTAGTGCCGAACGTTACATTGGTACAACCCAGCGGTACAGAAACCAGGCGGCGGTACGTATAAATCTGCACACCGGGGTAAGGCGGGTTGCCCGACTGGGTCCAGTTGCAACCACTGCTGGGTAGCTGCGAGGCGCATAGCTGCGATACCTCTGACCCATTGGGAGGAACGGCATTGGGGTCGAGCTGGGCGGTATAATTGGCGGTATAACCGGTACAGTTGGTAGCCGACACCTCTAACGATACACTGGAAGGCGCATTAACCGCAGCAGAGCCCGATTGATTATCCCAACAGTTACGGTAATAGCGGATAATTACCTCGTACTGCATTTGCCCGGCCACCACGCCGTGGCAGATATACTGAATATCTTTACCCATATTATGGGTAGCATAGGAGGTTTTAACGCCAAGCAAACAACAAGCAGCAACAGCAACAAGCAGGTAAAAACGTTTCAAATTTCTTTGGGTTGGTTATATGTTGGAAAAAGATGCGAAATATAGCGAATGCGTTGTAAACCCATGTCATTAATTTAAGGTGTTGCGCAAATAATTATTTTAGCCGCCCCAAAAATAGTTTGCCCTTTGTAGCTATGAGCCGGCAAAGGGCCTTAAAACCAATTATATGTACAGAACAAACACGTGTGGAGAGTTAAATATGGCCCATGTAGGCCAACAGGTAACCTTAAGCGGCTGGGTACAAAAAAGCCGCGCCCTGGGCGCTATGACCTTTGTAGATTTGCGCGACCGCTACGGAATAACCCAGTTGGTTTTTAATACCGAAACCAATGCCGAGCTATGTAAACAAGCCAACGAACTGGGCCGCGAATATGTAATACAGGTAAAAGGTACGGTTACCGAACGAGCCAGCAAAAACCTGAACATACCTACCGGCGAAATAGAAATTACAGTAAGTGAGCTGACTGTGTTAAACAGCAGCGAAACGCCGCCGTTTATTATAGAAAACGATACCGACGGCAGCGAAGAGCTACGCCTGAAATACCGCTACCTGGATATACGCCGCCCCAAACTGCGCGATACCCTGCTGATGCGTGCGCGCATTAACAAAGCGGTACGTGAGTATCTGGATGATAAGAGCTTTGTAGAGGTAGAAACACCGTACCTGATAAAATCGACACCGGAGGGTGCGCGCGACTTTTTAGTGCCATCGCGCCTGCAGCACGGCAGCTTTTATGCCTTGCCGCAATCGCCGCAGATATTGAAACAGCTATTGATGGTAGCCGGCATGGACCGCTACTACCAGATAGTACGTTGTTTCCGCGATGAGGATTTTAGAGGTGACCGCCAGCCTGAGTTTACCCAGGTGGACTGTGAGATGAGCTTTGTACATCAGGACGATATTTTTGAAACCTTTGGTGGTATGATTAAGCACGTATTTAAAAAAGTGCTGAACTACGAATTGCCCGAGCTACAGCGCCTGCGCTACGATGATGCCATAAAATACTATGGCAGCGATAAACCCGACCTGCGTTTTGATTGCAAAATTGTGGACCTGAACGATATACTGCCTGCCAACGAGTTTGCGGTGTTTAATAACGCCATTACCGGTGGTGGCATAGTGGCCGGTATTAATGCCAAAGGCTGCGCTGCTTACTCGCGTAAGCAAACCGATGAGCTGACGGAGTTTGTAAAAATAAGCCACCGTGGGTTGAGTGGTTTGGTTAACGTTAAGTTTAACGAAGATGGTACAGTAAAATCTACCATCGACAAGTTTTTTACCGAAGAGCAATTGCGTGAAATTGGTAAAGCCTTTGGTGCCGAGAAGGGCGACTTGCTGTTGATAGCGGCCGATAAAACATCGAAAGTTCGTAAATCGTTAGGCGACTTACGTTTAGAGCTGGGCAAGCGCAACGGCTGGATAGACCCTGCCAAATGGAGTGTGCTGTGGGTGGTAGATTTTCCGTTGTTTGAAAAAGACGAAGAGACCGGCGACATTACGTTTGCGCACCACCCGTTCTGCTCGCCGCACCCCGACGATATGCAGTACTTTGATACCGACCCTACCCGCGTACGTGCACAAACCTACGACATGGTGATGAACGGTAACGAGGTGCTATCGGGCAGTATACGTATACACCAGAAAGATACCCAGGAGCGCGTGTTTAATAAACTGGGCCTTACGCCAGAGGACTGCGATAAGAAATTTGGCTTTATGCTGAACGCGTTTAAATATGGTGCCCCGCCGCACGGTGGCTGTGCCTTTGGTTTAGACCGCGTGGTAATGCTGATGGCCGGTGGCGAAACCATACGCGATGTAATGGCCTACCCTAAAACCAGCGGTGGCCGCGACCTGATGATGGATGCACCTACACCGGTAGATGCCGGCCAGTTGAAAGAACTGGGGATAGATATAAAGGCGTAACAGGACGGCGGTAGGCAGACCACGGACGACAGATAAAACAGGGCAATTGCGTAATGCGGTTGCCCTGTTTGTTTTAACTTTATAGCATGGCAATGCATAGCAAACTTAAACGATGGATAATTGGCGCAGGGATATTTATAAGCATCTTAATAACGTTGGGTATACTTGGTGATTTATTTCCATACACCGGGCTAGCTTATATTGTAGTAGTTCCAATTCAGCTAATTGTTGTAATTACTATACTTATACTTTCTATTTGGCTAACAGCCTACTTAAGCAAGCCATGGTTTTTTGTCTGCTGGATTGCTGCCGGCCTTATTTGTGGCTTTTTAATAATATCTACATATCCCCAGGAATTCAGGCCATCGGTACCTAAGCAAATTGCCTATTCGATAGGTGCAATACTTAACTATGACAATATACCTGAGTCTGACCTCTATTTACCTTTTACGGTAGATAACTATAGCTCAAATTTATGCGCAATAAAAAACTCTCAGGAAAGGCATTTGGTAGCCATGTACAAGTATCGGCACATAGCAGTGCGCAATAGTGCTTTTAGAGTTTCTAAATATACGGATAGGCCTATCCAATCGGAGGAAGACATCTTCAAACAATTAGAAACAGGGCAGGAGCGGTTAATGTGGGGGTATTTATCATACATCCGTAAATAGTTTTTTTCCTGAAGAGTTCTGAAACGGAGACTCTGCAGGGGGAAAAAGACAATGGTTTTGAATTGACTTTAACTTGTTTGCTTTTTTACCGCCCCGACCGCCTTGAGCGGTCACCCCGCCTAAAATAGGCGGGGAAATTAAAGGCGGGTTCAGCATTTCTTTTTGTACTGTACTGGTATATAATTACAATACCATAGCGTATAAATGGCTTAGGCAAATAAATGTAATACCGGGTAATTGGCTGTTAGATTCCCCACCTATTTTAGGCGGGGTGCCCATAGGGCGGGGCGGTAATTAAACAAAGTGTATTTATTCCGCTTATTTATCGCGCCTGCGGCTCGGCATTAAGAGTCGATTTTTTAGTGTTAATTAATATTTTATTATTTTGTAATTTGTATTTACTGCCAAACTACAAGCTTAAACAGGGTGTAGGCATTTTAAGGGGAGGGGTGTAGGCATAGGGGTATGTAAAGTGGTTGGCTATCAATTATTTAGTTGTGGTGGGTGTAGGCAGGGTTGGCAAAACAGCAAAATTATGCCACAAA
>CAYREY010000024.1:0-24046 GCA_964423405.1 uncultured Chitinophaga sp.
TGGGTAAACGGGGGCAATGGCGGTACCAGCAATGTATCGTTTGGTATAGATGACATTATTGCCGTAGGTACATTTAATGCCAACCCCAACGACCCTGCAACTGTAAACGTAACGCAGGTAATACCCACAACTGTTTGTCAGGATAATTTTTTAACCATTGCCTACGAGCTAAGTAAGCCGCTTTGCGATGGTACCTACCAGATAGAAATGAGCGATGCCAGTGGTAATTTCAGTAACCCGGTTAATGGTGGTGTGTTTTCGGTTTTTGCGCCGGATACTACCGGCTTTATTGGTTTTCAGGTGCCCGATAATGTGGCAGGTAACTGTTTTAAAGTACGCATTAACCGCCTTAGTCCGCAGCCGCAGTTAACCGGTACGGCCAGCGCATGTTTTACTATAATAGATTGTCCTGAAACTATTACCACTGTAAGCGCACCGGTAATGACCGATGTGGATACTGCCTGTTTACTGAGTGTAATAGATGTAAAGTTTAACTCGGTAGGTGTGTTTGGCCCCGGGGTACCGGTTAATGTGTACACCGCACAGTTATCCGATGCTAACGGAAGTTTTGCATCGCCCTATACCTTAGGTACTTTACCATCAGATCAGGCCTACCCCGGGCAGCCCGGCAATATCAGCGGCCTTATACCGGCCAACGTGCCACCCGGTTGCGGTTACTTTATACGTGTGGTATCATCATTGCCGGCAGTTACCGGTTCGCTTATAGGGCCTTTTTGCCTTACCCAATGCGATGAGCTGACGAATAACCACACCGATATTCAGTTTTGTATTCCGCAACTGACCAATCCTAACGGCTTGTGTACTACGCTTAATATTGACCCTAACTATTGGAACAACGATGCCAGTTACGATACCTGTAACAAGTGGACGGTAGAGTTGCGTAGCATGATGAATTTTAGCCTGGTAAACAGTGGCGGGCTGGGTGTGTACCACGATAGTATAGGGGGCACTTTCTCGTTTTGTGTACCCTCGGTACGCGATTCCCTACCGGTAGCACCGGGTGCGTATTATATGCGCATAGTTAGCAGTTGCAGTAACCAACCCTGGGGGCAAACCGGTAGTGTGATACGTGTAACCATAGGTGCGCCCGATACCCTGCCGCCTACCATATTTATGGATGATACGATAGCCTGCAATGATGCACTGGTGGCGCTTACTATTAACCCGTTTAAGCATCCGCCAAGCGATTACGAGTGGGCATCGAACATATTAAACAACGGTAACCCGTTTATATGGGAGTTTAACCCGCTGTTAGTCGATTTTTCGACCGGAGCGCCGCCGGCTGGTACCTATATATTTTACGTACGCGAGAAAAACTTTGGCTGCTACGGCCCTTATTCATCGGCAGGCAGGGTAACACTTATTACCAAACCGGTACCAACCATATCGGGCCCGGCACAGGTGTGCCTTGGCGATACCGTTACCTATAACGTAGGCTATCTGGCAGAAACCTATTACAACTGGGATGCCCCGGAAGGTGTAACCATATTGGATGAAGCCAATAGCCAGACCACTGTAATTTTCGATTCGCTGGGTACGTTTACACTAAGTAATTTCTCGTTGAACGATTGTGGCAGCGATAGTGGCACCTATACAGTAAACGTAGTAACCCTGTTTAATGTAAATGCCGGTGCCGATAAAGAAGCCTGCGCCGGCGATACGGTTACGCTTACTGCTGTTAGCGGCGACCTGGATAAGCTATTGGTAACATCTGATACAGCCACTGCTGCTAACGGACGACAAGGGGCCATGTTTAATATAATTGCCCATGGCGATGTGATTATAGATTCGTTTGCTGTAAAATACTCAACAGCACAGCCTATAGTGGCCGAGATATATGGTAAACAGGGTACTTACCGCACGTTTGAGCAAAGCCAGTTTAGCTGGAACCAGTTAGGCGCTTATTTCAATTTTCCTCCATCGCCGGTAGGGCAGTTTACCGTAATACCGGTTCATATTAACCAGTACATTGCCAATGGCGATACGTTTGCCTTTTATGTAACCACAGCCAATACATCGCCGGTGGTTAAGCAGGCATACAGCCCGGGCAACGGCTTAAATGGTACGGTTTATAAGAGCGATGGTATTATAGATTTTGTACAGGGTAGTATTAACGATTATCTTTTTGGTGCCTTTACCGGACCAAGGGCGGTAAACATCCGCATTTATTACTCCACCAGTAAAGGGCTGTCGTATTACTGGAACACCGGCGATACCACATCGGTTATCCGTTTTCCGGCCAGCCAGAGCGGCGAATTCAGCGTACTGGTGTTTGATACCAGCGGCTGCCAGAACCGCGATACGGTGCAACTGGTTGTAAACCCTGTGCCGGTAGTAGATGCAGGGCCCGATACACTGTTGTGCGGCGGTACAGCGTATACTATGCAGGGGGTATCTACCACGGCAACTGTAGAGTGGACGCCAGCCAGCGGCCTTAGCAATACAGATGTGTTAAACCCAACGTGGAGCTATAGTGAGGCTACCCGCTACTACCTGCGCGGTACCGATGCTATTGGTTGTAGCAGTACCGATTCGGTACTGATAGATGTGCGTACGGTGCAGGTAAGTGCCGGATCCGACACCAGCCTGTGCGATGGCGAAACGGTGTTGCTGCAAGGCACGGCATCTACCAATAATATACTGTGGAGCCCGGCTACCGGCCTTAGCGATGTAACTGTACTGAACCCGCAGTTTAATAATGCCCAGGGTGTAGAATATGTGCTGGTGGCTACCGATAGTTTTGGCTGCCGTGCCAGCGATACCGTACGGATAGATATTGGCGCCTGCGAAAGTTACCTGAAAGTGCCGCAGGCATTTACACCGGGTAATGATGGTAACAACGATTTGTTTACCGTGTTTGGTAAAAATATAGATCAATACGAGATACGTATTTTTAACCGCTGGGGCGAACTGGTATATAACTCGCGCGATATAAATGAGCTAAACACCGGTGGCTGGGATGGTACCTACAAAGGCGCTTTGCAGCAAACAGGTACCTTTGTGTATTACATTACCGCCCGCGACCGCAACAACAAACCACTTGAGAAAAAAGGTAACCTTACGCTGATACGGTAGGTTATTTTGCATGCATAAGCAACCTGACGGCCAACGGCTGCCTATAGTTTTTTGCCGTATGTATATAGATTGATTTTTAATATAATTAATTATACGTATACATTAAGGGTTAACAAAATGTATGGAGGGGTGTTAACATTGAATTTTATAAATCGCTGTAATGCAGTTGTTTGCAACGCAAGGGTGTTAACATGCCCTGTGGGTAGATACAAAAAGATGTAGTGGGGTCTTGGTTTTGTAAATCACTGTGGTGGTAGGTTGGAGGTTATGGGTGGTTTATAATTAATGAATGGGTAATTGCCAATCTTTTGTAGGTTTGCTATACGTAAAACAATTAAATATGAACGACAGCCTTAGATTACGAATGGAAGATATGTTTATGGAAGCTGACCGACTGATTAGCGAGCAACGGATAGGTGAAGCGGTTAGCAAACTAACAGCCATAACACAAGAGATGCCTGATTTTGGAAAGGCATATAACCACCTGGGATGGATATACGAAACAAAATACAAAGACTACCCTAGCGCCGAGAAATACTACAAGCAGGCCATATCGTATGCTCCTGATTATCTGGCAGGCTACTATAATTATGCTATTGTACTTTCTACCCTTAAAAAGTGGGATGAGCTTACCGCATTGCTAAATAAAGCACTTACTATACAGGGGGTAAATGTAAGCACCATACAAAACGAGTTTGCCATTATGTACGAAGCACAGGGTAAATATCAGGAGGCTATAAATGCCTATAAACAATACGCTGCCAATACATTTGATAACAAGCAACTGGAAACAGCAAAAGACTCTATAGCGCGTTGCAAAACCAAGCTGGAGATATTGGGGTAACCGGTAGTAATTTATACCTGGGCTGTGCGTATGTATTGCCATTTAGCACGGGTTGCAGGAGCAGCAGTGGTGGGTGCCACTGCCGCCTGCATTTTCCCCCTTAGCACAGTAGGAAAAATCTATCGCGTAGCTTTATCGTTTACGCCCAGTATGCGTATTACGTTTTCCATGTTCGCATCCAGGTTATCTATCCGGGTTTTAAGTGTGGTGTTTTCGTTCTCCAGGCGGTTTACCATTTTAACCAGTTGTTGCGTTGCCGAAATATTAAGCGTGGTTAGTGCCTCATAATCTACCGTGCGGAAATCGTTTACCTGCCGGCCATACACAAATACTTTACCGGTAACGGCTGTATCTACCGTAAAGCCGTTTTGGTTTACAGCGGTTACTTCAAACAGGCTGTTACGGTCACTCAATACCAGTTTTACCATATCGCCTTTGCGCAGGGTGGTAGGTAATTGTATATAACCATGTTTGGCTTCGGCCAGTTGGTATATATCGGGTATCACATCGGTCATTTTACTAACTGCCTGTGGGTACACCTGCTCTACCTGTTGGGCTATTACTTTTTTTACCTCGCGGTTACCTTTTTCAATGCTGTCTATATACTGGTAGTTGGTTATTTGTATGGCGGTTAACGTTTCAAGGTCGCTACGGTTATCGGTTATACCTGTTATGTGTTTAATACGGCTATCGCTGTAGGCATTAAACTCGGTAGCCGCTATGCGGGCACTGGCATATATAGAGTAAGCATTGGTACCCGAACCCGTACCTACGCTGCCGCTGCTATTCAGGTAGCCGTACGAAATATTATTGTTTTGCGAACCGTTAACCACCAGCAAAGCCTGGGTAGGGTTGGTCGTGTTTATGCCTATGTTACCGTTCGAACGTATTCTCATGCGTTCGGTGTTGTTGGTTTTTATTACCATATCTACGGCATCAGTTGTTCCAATAAAATCGGTGCCGGCAGTAGTACCTGCGTTACCAGAAAGTTGCCAGCCGGCAATGTCCCAACGCGGAACACCTCCGGTAATAGTAAGTACCTGCCCGCTGCTGCCGTTGGCTATAGCACGTATATCGCCATTGGCATCGGCGTATAGTAGTTTGTCGGTACTGGCAGCAGGTGTGGTAATAAACGAGCCTCCCGTTGCTACGCTTTCTACCCTTACCCCGCTGCCTGTACCGGCAATATGTAATTTGCGTGATGGCGCACTGGTGCCTATGCCTATATTTACGTTATTGCCCAATACCATAGTGTTGCTTTGGCTTACTACACTATTAGGGCCTATTGCAATGGCATTGGTCAATGCAGTATCAGCTACGTCGGCATTATAACCTATTGCCAGATTTTCGCTGCCACTACGGTTAGTGTTCATTGCCTGGTATCCTATGGCTATGTTGCGCGAACCGGTAGTGTTTTCATATAGCGCCTGCGAGCCTATACCAATATTTACACCGCCACTTGTGTTTTGATTTAAAGCAGTGTAACCCAACGCCACGTTGCCATTTGCTGTTTTGTTGTTTATCAGGGCCCCGCCCCCCATGGCCACATTGTTGCTACCGGTTGTGTTGCTTCCCAGCGCATTTACCCCCAAAGCTGTATTGGCTGTGCCGGTATTACTTGCACCCAGCGCATTAAACCCTAGTGCGGTATTAGCAGTAGTACCATAGCCTAAGTAACCGGCATTGTTATTGTTTACTTTAAATATAAGTACCTGCGCGTCGGTGGTACCAATAAAGTTGGTGCCGGCTGTTGTGCCACTGTTGCCTGTAAGGCCCCAGGCATTGGCCGTTATTGTGCTGCCGGCATTTACCCATTTACCGTTTCCGGTAGCATCACTTTGTAGTAAGTAGCCGTTTGTTGCACCGTTTGTCATTTTAAAATACTTGCTTATCAGGCTATCGTTAATGGTAACACTATTGGTGGCCAGGTTACCATAAATAAGTGGTGTAGTAGTGCTGCTATTATCTATGTAAAGCTTGTTGCTACCTGTAATATCGTCCGATCCTGCATCTTTACCTATAAATATGTTTCCGCTACCTGTATTACTGCTGCCCGAGTTGTACCCTATGGCTGTATTTTCATCACCTGTATTATCTCTAAGGCTTTCTACACCTACGGCTACATTGGTAGAACCTGTTGTGCCATTTCGTAACGCATAAAGCCCCAGTGCTACATTGTTGCTGCCGGTTGTGTTTTCATGCATTGCATCTACTCCTACAGCTGTATTTTGTACACCTGTTGTATTTGATACCAGCGCCCAGAAGCCAACACCGGTATTACTATTGCCTGTGGTTGTACTGTTCATACATTGATAGCCCAGTGCGGTATTGTTGGTGCCCGTAGTGTTTTGTTGCAATGCCAGGTAACCCACCGCTACCAGGCCGTTACCCGTAGTATTGGTAAGACCTGCTTCGTAGCCTATAAAAGCGTTGCCGTTGTTGTTAAGGTTATCATTTTGCCCTGCTCCCTTTCCTACAAACACCGATTGGCCGGTGTTGTATTGCTCTATTGCACCTTTGGTGGTTATGCGTGTGCGTAGTACGTTGTTGGTGCGTATATCAAATGCCTGTGCATCGGTAGTGCCAATAAAATTAGTGCCGGGTGTTGTGCCGCTGTTGCCGGTTAGGTTCCAGGCATTAGTGGTTACTGCGCCCCAGGCGGGTATGCCTCCGGTAATGGTAAGTACCTGCCCGCTGGTGCCGTTGGCTATGGCCCGTACATCGCCGTTGGCATCGGCGTATAAAAGTTTATCGGTACTGGCAGCCGGTGTGGTAATAAACGAGCCTCCCGTTGCTACGCTTTCTACCCTCACTCCGCTGCCTGTACCGGCAATATGTAATTTGCGTGCAGGTGTACCGGTACCAATGCCTACATCGGCATTATTGCCCAGTATCAGGGCATTACTTTGTGCAACAGTTGCACCTGCGCCAATAGCAGTGGCATTGCTAAGGTTAGCAGTAGCCACATCGGCATCGTTACCTACCAGCGTGTTGTTATTACCGGTGGTGTTGGTATTGCCGGCGTTGCGCCCTACCGCCACATTCGATCCGCCACTGGTGTTTACACTAAGTGCCCCATACCCCAGCGCAGCATTGTTGGCACCGCTTGTGTTGGCAATCATAGCCTGCGAACCAATAGCCGTATTGTTGTTACCGGTATTGTTGTTTAGTGCCGAAGCCCCCATAGCCGTGTTATCGCTATTGGTAATGTTATGCAGTAGCGCTCCATAACCTACCGCGCTGTTGTTCATACCGGTGGTGTTATCGCTCAGTGTCCAGCGGCCTATGGCTGTGTTAAAGCCACCGGTAGTAACCAGTTTAAGCGCATCGGTACCTACACCGGTATTAGCCTGTGCCGTGTTGGTAAGATTACCGGCATTGGTGCCCGCAAAAAAACTGTTGCCTGCACCGTAAGTATGTATAAATCTATTTGCACCGGCATATATAATACCCGCTGTGGCCGTAGTTGCCGGCAACCTGAAATTTGCTGTTATCTCCAGTTGCTCGTTAGGCGCACCGGTGCCTACGCCCACTTTACCATCGGCCAATACACGTAGCCTTTCTGTGTTATTGGTTTTTACTACCCAGTCCACCGCATCGGTAGTACCAATAAAATTGGTACCGGCAACAGTACCGCTGTTACCGGTTAGCTCCCAACCGCTGGTGCCTGCAGGACCCCAGGCCGGTACCCCACCGGTTATGGTAAGTACCTGCCCGCTGCTGCCATTGGCTATAGCACGTATATCGCCATTGGCATCGGCGTATAAAAGTTTGTCGGTACTGGCAGCAGGTGTAGTAATAAACGAGCCTCCCGTTGCTACGCTTTCTACCCTCACTCCGCTGCCTGTACCGGCAATATGTAATTTGCGTGCAGGTGCATTAGTACCCACGCCTGTATTTCCGTTTTTAAGTACCACTATGGCATCGGCTCTTGAGCCTGTACCGGTACCTACGCCAATGGTAAACACCCTGTCGCTGCTGTTAATGTTTGTGCTACTGGCTGCTGTATAAGTGGTGCTGTAACTACCAATAGTAAATTCGCCATAGCTGGGTGCGTAATTGTAGCTGCCAAATGCGGTAGCATGGTTGCCTCTTACTGTATTGTTTCTGTTGGCTACAAATGCACCATCGGCCAATGCACTATCTATAAAGCCAAAAGCTACACTATGGTTGCCCGAGGCATTAGCATACCTGCCCGAAACCAGGCTACCATAACCGGTTACGCTACTCTCTTTACCAAATATGGCGCAGGCATTGGCGGTGGCTGTTACTTTATCGCCCACGGCTATGCTACCCAGGCTGGTAATGGTATCGTTACTACCTACTGCAATCGAACTTACGTTGTTAATCTGGTTGGTAAGGTTGCCAAACGATGCGCTGCCATTTACTGTTAACTGGTTAGTAGGGCTGTTGGTGTTTATACCTACATAGCCGTTAGCCAATACTCTC
This sequence comes from uncultured Chitinophaga sp., assembly GCA_964423405.1. Classification (GTDB taxonomy): domain Bacteria; phylum Bacteroidota; class Bacteroidia; order Chitinophagales; family LD1; genus Bog-950. The sequence continues at coordinate 8,390 of CAYREY010000024.1, forward strand.
ATTCGCTCGGTGCTGTTTGTTTTTACTACCATATCAACCGCATCGGTAGTGCCCAAAAAGTTAGTGCCGGCAGTGGTGCCGCTGTTACCGGTTAGTTCCCAACCGCTGGTGCCTGCAGAACCCCAGGCCGGTACCCCACCGGTTATGGTAAGTACCTGGCCGCTGCTGCCGTTGGCTATAGCACGTATATCGCCATTGGCATCGGCGTATAATAGCTTATCGGTACTGGCAGCAGGTGTGGTAATAAACGAGCCTCCCGTTGCTACGCTTTCTACCCTAACCCCGCTACCTGTACCGGCAATGTGAAATTTTGTGGTTGCAATACCGGTACCTATGCCAATATTGCCAGTTCCTCTATTTATACTAAATGCTATCTGGCCGGTGGTATTATTATTATGTGTAGAAATGGCAAATGTATTTGCCGGCCAGTTTAATATTTCGTTACCTCCGTTGCCACCATTAAAGCCAACCGAAAAGCCAAATAGTTCGTCATTATCTTCTCTAAAGTAAATACGGCCACCGCCGTTAGTATTTACAGCCCGCGGTATCAGTTCTATACCACCTATCGAGCTGGTAGTGCCCGAAGCCAGCAAGGTACCCGCTGCCACATGCACCAGTTTGGCAGGCACACCTGTTCCAATACCTACTTTACCGGTGCTGTCAATCACCATGCGTTGGGTGTTGTTAGTGCGCAGGCGCAAGCTTATATTGTCGGTAGTGCCTAAAAAATTTGTATTGCTGTTAGTACCGCTGTTGCCGTTTACTTTCCAGAAAGGAAATACAGGGTTTTGGGTTTCGGTTTGCGAAAAGCCTTGTAAACATATTAGTACCAGCAGTATTGCCAGGTAATACCTGCGTGCCATAGCTAAGGGGTTTTTAGTAACTGTGCGTTGCAAACGTACACGGCACAGCACCAAAAGCACTTAACAAAAGCTAATTAGCAAATGGCGGGTAATTATTTTTTGGCAGCGCTTTTACCAGCCTTGGCAATACGCGCCCTTATGCGCGATAGCGATACCGGGTTAATACCCAGGTAACTGGCCAGGTATTTAAGCGGGGCCTGTTCTATCAGGTAACCATGCTCTGCCAGCAGGCGCTGGTAGCGCTCCTCGGGTTTGGCTATGGTAAAATCTTCTATACGCTGTATGGCTTTTACCAGTGTTTGCTCTATATTTTCACGGTACAACCGGTTTATTATTTCATCTTTCTCTACCAGTTTTTTCACAGCATCGTAATCAAAGCTCAGCAACACGCTGGGCTGTACAGCTTCGGTGGTTTCGCTGGCGGGCTGTTGTTGCAACAGGCATCGGTAGGGGGCTATAATCTGCATTTCGGTGGCAAATACTACCGTTATCTGTTCGCCTTTATCATTAATAAGGTAATTGCGTAGCAAGCCCTGTAATATAAATGCCAGTTTATTGTGCCGCTGGCCTATTTTAATAAAGGTATCGCCTTCCTGTAGCGCCAAAGGCTCGCCAAGTGGTAACAATAGTTGCAGTTTCTCGTCGGTCAGGTACGGAAACTGTTCTTTCATTCGTTGTATAAATTCCTGCATAGGGGGTGGCTAAAAGTAAGGAAAATTATGTGGTGGTGTATTTAATTAGCCTGCAACGTGTTTTATCTGTCACGGCTAAAGTATTGGGCAAACTGTTTCTGTTCTAACAAAAATCTAATTTACTTCGTAATAGCTACCAGTAGATTTGATGTATGAAGATATTGATAATTGAAGATGAGACAAAAACAGCCAATGCCCTCAAAAAGGGCCTGGAGGATAGTGGCTATGTGGTAGATGTAGCTTATGAGGGACTGGATGGCCTGGCCAAAGCCAACGAGGGTAAATACAACCTCATAGTGTCTGATATTATTATGCCGGGTATTAGTGGTATAGAGTTATGCAAACGCCTGCGCACTTCCAACAGCCATGTGCCTATATTACTACTTACCGCTATTGATAGTAAAGATAATGTGGTAACCGGGCTGGATGCCGGTGCCGATGATTACCTAACCAAGCCTTTCGATTTTGGCGAACTGCTGGCGCGCATCCGCCGCTTGCTTAAACGCGTACCACAAGCCGCCGAAGTGATAGATGTACTAACCTTCGCCGATATTGAAGTAAACCTACGGCTGAAACAGGTGACCCGCGCAGGTACCCGCGTTAACCTTACCGCCCAGGAGTTTAAACTGCTGGAGTATTTTATGCGCAAACCCAACACCGTTATATCGCGTACCGACCTTGCCCGCGATATATGGAACATAGACTTTGAAACCGGTACCAACATTGTAGAAGTGTACATTAACTACCTGCGCAATAAGGTAGATAAGCCCTTTGGAAAAAAGCTGATACACAACCTGCACGGCATTGGGTACATATTGAAAGAAAACTAACATGACCATACAGCCAAGGCTAACTATTTATTTTACCATGCTGGTAATGGCCCTGGTATTGGTGCTGTCGGCGGTTTCGTACGTTTCTATTCAGTCGTATGCACAGCAGGAGTTTTACAGCCACCTGGAAGATAAGGCCCGTACCATGGCCAGTCTGTTGCTGAATGTTAATGATATAGACACTGCCATACTACAGGGCATAGACCGCTCGGAGTACGACTTAATGAAAGATGAGGATGTATCTATCTACAACATTTATAATAAAGAAATATATACCAACCGCGATACTACGTATATTGAAATGACCACCGCTATGCTCACCGAGGTGCGCAGCAAAGGTTATATGCGCTACAACGAAGGCGACTATAAAATAGTAGCCATGTATCTTAACCGTAATGGTAAAAACGTAGTGGTAACAGCAGGCGCTATAGATTTAAAAGGTAAGGAGTTGTTGAGCAAAGCACGCACCGGCCTGTTTTTTACACTGGTGCTGGCTGGTTTGGTAACCCTTATTATGGGTTGGTTTTTTGTGGGCAGGGCATTGGCACCTATTAAAGCTATTATACAAAAGGTGCGCAACCTTTCGCCGGTAGAGCACTCCGAACGTTTAGAGCCCATTACCGAGCACGATGAGATAGCCGACCTGGTACTTACCTTTAACGGCCTGTTCGATAAACTCGAAGATTCGTTCCGTATGCAGCGCGGGTTTGTTTCCAATGCCTCGCACGAATTGTTTAATCCGCTTACCAAAATAAAATCGCAGTTAGAGGTTAGCTTAATTCAAAACCGTAACAGCGAATCGTACCGCGAAACTATCCATTCGGTACTCGAAGACCTGAACGACCTCATTTTCATGATTCAGGATCTGCTCAATTTCTCGCGCCTGCAAACCAACCATGTGGTAGCCAATACGCCATTACGGGTAGATGAGTTGTTGTTTGATATTACCAACCTGGTGCGCCAGCAGTATCCCGATTACCGTATACATATCCACCTGAATAACCCACCCCAAAACGACCAGCTTCTTATTTTTTACGGCAACAAGCAACTGCTTACCACAGCCATTAAAAACATTGTAGAAAACGCCTGCAAGTATTCGCCCGACCATACTGCATCGCTGGAGCTGAGTATTGATAACGAAGTAATAACATTGGCTATAGCCGATAAAGGCCCGGGCATTCCACCCGACACCCTGCCATTTATTTTCGAACCGTTTTACCGCTCGCCGGGCGTAGGCCGTGTAAAGGGTTTTGGTATAGGCCTGGCACTGGCACACCGTATTTTAAAGGCGCATAAGTTTACTATTAAAGTAGAGTCAACTCTTGGCCAGGGGACCTGCTTTACCATCCGGCTTTCTAACTAATTTCTAACGTCCTGATTTGCAGGGGTGTATTAGTATTGTGATGTAAATGTTTTTTGCAGATTGGATTTAAGAACAGGTTAAAAGGGCCGGTGCTGTAAATTAGAAGGAGGTTTACAGTATTGGCCTTTTTTTTGTGCATTTTTACGCGCTCATGAAAAGTAAGAATTTAGTATTGGTTGTTTTGCTGGCTGTTCTCTCTGGTATAGCCGGCTATGTGTGTTCCCGTTATCTTATAGTCAATAATGATACAACCGCTTCAACCGGCTCTGTACCCGAAACGGGTACAAAAGAAAAACGGCTGGGGGGCTACCGTTTTATAAATCCGTTGTTAGAGTGTGATAACTACCAACCGGCAACCCTCAACTCGGTGGTAGTAATGCAGCAAAAAGTAAAGGGGTATATAGATGAATCCGTAAAATCGGGTAAAGTGGCTTTTGTATCTGTTTATTACCGCGATTTAAACTTTGGCCCCTGGATGGGTATTAACGAAACAGAAAAATTTTCGGCCGCCAGTTTGCTGAAGGTGCCGGTAATGATTGCTGTTTACAAAAAAGAAGAAACACAGCCCGGCTTTTTAGCTACAGAAATAGCCTATACAACTGCATTGGGTAAAACAGCTACCGCGCTTAAAACGGGTAACAGCTACACCGTGCAGAAACTAACCGAAGAGATGCTGATAAACTCTGATGACGAAGCCAAGCAGTTGCTGGAACAGGCACTGGGCAGTAGTTTTATAGCTGCTGTAATGGCAGATATAGGTGTAAATGCCGGTGGTGCCGATGGGGCAGTTTCTATTAAAGATTACTCGGGTTTTTTCAGAATGCTGTATAATGCCACTTACCTGAGCCATACCAACAGCGAGAAAGCACTTGCCATGTTAAGCCGCGTAAATTATAACAACGGTATGGCTAAAGGGTTACCCAAAGAGGTGCTACTGTCTAACAAGCAGGGCGAGCGTACCGATGGCACAGTTAAGCAACTGCATGAGTGCGGCATAGTATATTACAAGGGCGGGCCTTACCTGCTGGGCGTAATGACCCGCGGCAGCGATATAAACCAGTTGTCAACTGTTATTGCCGACCTGTCTTCAATGGTGTATAGCGAGGTATCGGGTGTGGTAGCACCTGCTAAATAGCCTGTTTGCACCATACTTAAAGTTGCTGTGTTTACCAGTGTAACACACTTTTATAACTTACCGGCAGCCTTTTCCACAGTTTACGGGCCGCTCTCTTTTAACCAAAACAGGCATTAATATCCGTCACTTCTTTTTTTTCGTTTCATTTGGCAGTATATTTAGTAACCTTTTTTACTTATTAAACCAACAGTAATACAATAGTACATGCAGCTTTCCTGTATAACCGGGCCGGCTGCATACTACAGCAGGTAAAATGGATAATGCATTAATTGATATTGAAGCCGGAAAGAAACTGATATTGAAAGAGTATCGCAGTTTACTGCGTTCGCTGCGCAAAAACATAACCGTGCAGGAGCGCAAAATGATACGTGCTGCGTTCGAGCTGGCCATGGAGGGCCACAAAGATATGCGCCGTAAAAGCGGCGAGCCTTATGTATTACACCCCATAGCCGTAGCTAAAATTGTAAGCGAAGAAATGGGGCTGGATGCTACATCGGTAGTGTGTGCCTTGCTGCACGATGTGGTAGAAGATACTGAAATTACCCTTGAAGAGATTGAACGCATGTTCAATAAAGAGGTAGCCCGTATAGTTGACGGCCTTACCAAAATATCGGGTGTATTTGACCTTAACTCATCTATACAGGCCGAGAATTTCCGGAAGCTGTTACTTACCCTGAACGATGATATACGCGTAATACTGATTAAACTGGCCGACCGGTTGCACAATATGCGTACCCTCGACTCGCTGAAGCGCGAAAAGCAGTTGAAGATAGCCAGCGAAACCATGTTTCTGTATGCCCCGCTGGCACACCGTATGGGTTTGTACGCTATTAAAACCGAGCTGGAAGACCTTTCGCTTAAATACACCGAACAGGAGCTATACCGCGAGATAGCGCAAAAACTACAGGAGAAGAAAAAGGAGCGCACCCGCTTTATTCACGATTTTATAAAGCCACTTAAAGAGGAGCTGGAAAAACGCGGGTTTAATTTCGATATCTACGGCCGTCCTAAGTCTATCTACAGTATTTACAACAAAATAAAAAACAAGGGCGTTCCATTTGAAGAGATATACGATTTGTTTGCTATTCGTATTATACTCAAATCGGCATCGCAGGAGAAAGAGAAAAGCGATTGCTGGGGTGTGTATTCGGCTATTACAGATATTTACCACCCTAACCCCGACCGTTTGCGCGATTGGCTGAGCAACCCTAAAACCAACGGTTACGAGGCCCTGCATACCACCGTGATGAGCAGCACCGGTAAATGGGTAGAGATACAGATACGCACCGAGCGTATGCACGAGATTGCCGAAAAGGGTTTTGCCGCCCACTGGAAATACAAAGAGGGTAATTCCGACTCTGCCATGGATGAATGGCTGGAGAAAATACGCGGCGTACTAAGCAATACCGATACCACCGCGCTGGAAGTAGTAAACGATTTTAAGCACGAGCTGTTTAGCGAAGAGATATTTGTATTTACACCCAAAGGCGACCTGAAGCGGTTACGCAAAGGGGCTACTGCCCTCGACTTTGCCTTTGAAATACACAGCGGTGTAGGTAAAAAATGTATTGGTGCCAAGGTAAACAACAAACTGGTGCCCCTTAGCCATGTACTTAAAAACGGCGACCAGGTAGAGATACTTACCAGCAACAAACAGGTGCCTAACGAAGACTGGCTGAATTTTGTGGTAACAGCCAAAGCGCGCTCGGTAATCAAACAATCGCTTAAAGAGGATAAAAAGAAAATTGCTACCGAAGGCAAAGATTCACTGGAGCGCAAACTAAAGAGCCTGAAAATAGAAATCAGCGAGTCGAATATTCTGTTGCTGATGAATTACTACAAGGTAATCTCGCCGCTCGATTTGTACTTTAGTATAGCCAACCGCAAGATAGATTTGAGCGAACTGGCCAGGTTTGATGTAGTAGGAGGTAAGATAAAACTACCCAAACCAGTTAATACCTCATCTATTAATAATATGGATGAGGCGGTTAAGCAAACCCTGCAGAAAAACGCCGAGCTATTGATAATGGGTGAAACCGCCGAGCGGATTGATTACAAGTTTGCACCATGCTGCAACCCTATACCTGGCGATGATGTGTTTGGTTTCTTAACCATAAACGAGGGTATTAAAATACACCGTACCAACTGCCCCAATGCGGTGCAGCTGATGAGCAAATATGCCTACCGCATTATTAAAACCCGTTGGACCAAGCAGCATGAAATTGCGTTCCTTACCGGCATTAAGCTTACCGGTATAGATGATGTGGGCCTGGTAAACAAAATTACCAATATCATAACCGGGCAGATGAACCTGAACATGCGTTCTATCAGTTTCGATAGCCGCGATGGGGTGTTTGAAGGCCGCATTATGGTTTACGTGCACGATACCAACGAACTGGAGGACCTTACCAGCCGCTTAACTGCGCTGGATGGTATACTGGAGGTTAACCGTTTCGATTCGGAAGATGAGTAAACTTCTGTATCATTGCCGTTAGCTAAATGAAATTTCACCGCAACCTTTTTAATGCTATCATATCGGGCCTTACCGATATACTGCTTGATAAAAAGCAGGCCGATGTTACGGTTAGTAACCTGCTGCAATCCAACAAAGGCTGGGGTGCCCGCGACCGTAACTTTATTGCCGGTAATATTTACGATATCATCCGTTACAAGCGCCTGTACGAATATTGCCTGCGCGATGAAATTTTCGGGCAGGTTTCGCTTTGGCGTATGTTGGGTGCTAAACTGATAACAGAGGGTGTAGCACTGCCCGATTGGGAGCACCTGAACACACTGAACGAGGCCGATATTAAACAGCGTTTTGAAGAGGCGAAGCAAATACGCGCTATCCGCGAGTCGGTGCCCGACTGGTTTGATGCGTTGGGTGTGGCCGAACTGGGAGAGGAGCAGTGGACAGCCGAACTGGCAGCACTTAACACACCGGCTAAATTTTCTATCCGTATCAATACCCTTAAAACAAATGCCGATATTATTAAGCGCATGTTTACCGATGAGGGTATTGCTTTTGAAGAAGTACCGGATGCACCCGATGCACTGCTGATTGTGGGTAAGCGGAATTTTAAAAACCACGCCGCCTATAAAAACGGCTTGTTTGAGGTGCAGGATATTTCATCGCAACTGGTAGCGCCTTTTGTACAGGCCCAACCCGGTATGAATGTAATTGATGGTTGTGCCGGTGCAGGTGGCAAAACACTGCATCTGGGTGCGCTGATGAAAAACCAGGGCGAGATACTATCGGTAGATATACACACCAACAAACTGGAAGAACTGGAACGACGTGCCGCCCGTGCCGGCTGTAATATTGTAAAGGTGTACAATGCCCAGCGCCTTACCAGCTATTACCAGGGGGTGTTGCAGGGCTTTGCCGATAGGATATTGCTGGATGTACCCTGCTCTGGCACCGGCGTACTGCGCCGTAAGCCCGATGCCAAGTGGAGCCTTACCGCTAAGTTTATTGATGAGTTGGTACAAACACAGGCGCAGATATTACAGGAGTACGCACCCATGCTTAAAAGCGGGGGCTTATTGGTGTATTCAACCTGTAGTGTTTTAACCAGAGAGAACGAAAAACAGGTAAGCGCTTTTTTAAAACAACATACCGATTTAACTTTGGTAGAAGAGAGGCGTATATCGCCGGCACTTACCGGCTACGATGGCTTTTACATGGCCAGGATGCAGAAGAAGTAACTACCATTCTGCTTTAGATAAAAATATCATGGCGGCAAACAGTAATAGAAATACAATCACTAATAGCGCTGTTTCTTTGTTATTGCCCAGTTTGTTTATCAGCCCTTTCATACCGGATATATTGGCTATGCGCTAATATAACAAACAGGAAGCTTTTATCGTTTGGGGCAACGCTTACAACGCTTCCCTTCTTTGTAATTTTTACAACATTTATCTTTTTTGGGCAAGGCAAACTTGCTCATTAGTTGCTGTAGCAAACAGGGGCTGTCGTTAGTCGGTTTGGTTTCTTTACAAATTATCATACGCTGTGTCTGTTATTTGTTCATCAATCCCAGCCAGATGGCTACAAATATCACTATCCAAATCAATCCTTTTATTAAAAAGAAAAGAAAGCCGGCCATGCCTATGCGTTTTAGCCATAGCCGGGCTTTGCTTTTTTGTTCACCGTTGGTGCTCATCGCGAAATAACGTTGTAAGTTTTGAATGATGATTTCATAGGTGCCGGCCTGCCTTCGGCTTTTGCTTTGGCAAGGTCCTCAAAACCGCGTTTGTGCCCTTCTATAAACTCCGGCGAACCGGTCCATGCTTTAAACGCATCTTCCGATTCCCAGAAACTAACTATCAGGTAGCTGCTTTGTCCGTCTTGCGGTTTAAGTACCTGCATATTTTTAAAGCCCGGCATACGGTCTATGGCGTGTGCGCGGCTGCCAAATAGTTGTTCAAATCGTGTTTTGTAATCTTCGTTACAGTCAATGTAGTTAATGGCTACAAAATTGTTGTCGGTGGTGTTCATGTATTGCTCGTTTTATTGGTTTATTAATATGTTTCAAATTTCTTTTGCTTAACCAGGTCATTCAGTTTTAAGCCCAGTGTAAAATAAAATGTAAGCGGCTCCGATGGCATAATGCCCGGCCCCGGGTAACTTACCGCTCGGCGGGTGTAGTAAATATTGTTGGTCAGGTTATTGATACCGGCCTGTAGTTGTATGCACTTAATGGAGTACCGCGCGTTCCAGTCCATTACATAGTAGGCCGGTATGGTGCCGTTTACCGCAGTGGGTGTAAACGGTGCATTGGTAGCATCGGTATATTGCAGCGAGGTGTATGCCGCACTAATGGTGGTGCTGAATTTTTTGTACCGGTATGTAATACCGCCGCGTACCGTTACCTGCGGGGCAAACTCTACATAGTTGCCTGCTACATTGTTGTATTCAGATTTTACATACACGGCATTGGTATAGCCTGCCGACGCATAGAAAACCAGGTTGCCGGTACGTTTGGCTATACCGGCAGCACCCAGCACATCTATCTCGGCAAACAATTCGGTGCCCAGGCTGCGCGTGGTACCCACATTGGTGGTGTAGCGGTAAATGTTGTAGGCGCTGTCTACAATCTGCAACTGGCCTATGCGGTTGTTGTATTGCAGCCAGAAAACACTTACATCAAAATTAAACCAGTTGTTAATAGTGCCACGGTACCCCAGGTCGGCATTAAAACCTCTTTCATCCTGTAAGTCAGGGTCAACTAACTGGCTGGTGCGCACCACCCGCATATCGGTAAAGGTTATGCCGCGGTAGTTCTGCGAAAAGTTAGCATACAACTCGGTGTTGCGCCATACGTTGTAGCTTATGCCAAGTCCCAGCAGTACAAAGCTGCGTTTAAAAGCACGTTGTTCGTACTGTTCGGTACTATCTACTATATCGTTGGCGGTTTGGCGGTAATAGCCATCGGCTTTGGTGCTGATATGTTCGAAACGGATGCCGGGTATAATTTTTACTTTATTGACTATGTTAAACACGTTCTCGGCAAATACAGCCACATTCATTCCCGGAAAAGTGTACGCCGAGCTTATCAGGCTATCGTTTACAAAACCAAAATCTGCATTGTTTCCGTTGGTGCCAAAGCCTTGCGATTTTTTAGTTTGCCCGCGGTAAAAACGCGTACCAATCAAAAGCGATGACAGGCTTTTTTTAATGTAGTATTTCCATACATAGCGGGCCTCTGCACCTATGTTCAGGTAGTTGTCTTTAATCAGGTCGCGGTTGCGGGTTACGTCATCGGCACGGTTAGCCGGGCCCAGGTAGCCTACGGCGTTGCGCCAGCCGCTAAAGCCCCACACCCGCACATTTACCTGATGAAACGCACTGTGCTTATAGTTGAGCGATAAGGCCAGTATGTTCCAATTGGCAGCAAACCAGTTGCGGCTGCGCAGCGATTGGCCGGCATTCTGTTCAAACTGCGCATCGGTTAAGCCACCGGGTTGTTGGGCTGTGTAGCGGCTAAAGGTGTACTCGGCATTTACCGATAGCTTTTCGCTGCATTGGTAACCTACACTGGCAAAAGCATTGTGCAGTTTATAACCGGCGTTTGGTCGCCAGCTTTCGCCTTGCTTATAGTTGTAAAACCCATAGTAATGAAAACACTTAATGGTGCCACCTATACTGTTGAAGGTACTAACCAGCTTATACCGCCCACCGGTAGTGTACGATGTCCACTCAATCTTTTTATCCTCGGGTGCGCGTTGCAGTACATAGTTAACCATGCCGCCAAACTGTGGCCCGTATTGCAGCGAGGCCGCACCGCGTATTACTTCTATACGGTCCACTGCCTCGGCTGGTGGTACGTAATAGGTTTCGGGATAGCCCAGTGCATCGGCACTCATATCGTACCCGTTTTGCCGCGTGTTGAAGTTAGAGGTACGGTTAGGGTCCAGGCCACGTGCCGCTATGCCTAACTGTATGCCAGCGGCATCGCTCTCCCATATATTAATACCGGGCACCTTGCTGAATATTTGCCTGCTGCTGTTGGTAGCCAGCGATACATTCATATCCTTCATCACTATCACTTCATTCTTTTTGCCATCGTATATGGCTGTGCCTTCTACTGCTTTAAGGCGGGTTACACCAAAACTACTCTGGCTGCCATCTATGGTTACTGTATTCAGTTCTTTTACATATGGCTTTAGCAGTACATCGGTTATGGTAACGCTACCGGTTGTTATGGTTACTTCAATTACTTTACGCTCATATAAAAAACTGCGGAACACAACCTGGTATTTGCCAGCATACAGGTTGTTTATAGCAAACTGCCCCAGCGAATCGGTTACTGTTTTATTGCCATACTTTTCCAGCACTACAGTAATACCCGCTACCGGCTGGCCGGTGGTTTCGTTTTTTACCGTACCACTAATGGTATAGTACTTGGCCGATGCCATACCGGTAACCAACAACAATAAGAAACAAAGCAGGTAATTTCTCATTTATTGCGCGCTGGCCAGTATCCATTTTTTATTGCTGAACCCATCGGTTACGCCGGCCAGGTTTACAGTGGGGTCAATTAATAGTTTGCTGCCGCGGCCGTTTACAGTTACATAAGCTTCTGCATATACTTCATTGGTGTTATATACTTGTTTCAGGTGTTGTGCAAACTGCCATATCATATCGGGCTGGGTGCTCATTTGCTTTTCCTGTTGCGGGGTCAGGTAATCGCTGTTGTTTATTTCAATGGTCTTTCCGGTAGTTGTTTTTACTGTAAAAAACACTACACCGGCTTTCTCCATCAGCATTACGCGCCAGCTAAACCGGTAGCCCTGCTCGTGTACAAACAACTGGCCGGGGTACAGGGTATATCTAAACGGTAACACCGCCTGTACTGTAAGGTGTAGTGCCAGTAAGGCTATGATTACATATTGAGAATTGAAAATTGAAGATTGCGATGCCGTATCAGGCAGGTTATTGTTTGGCTTTACAAACACATTTATTACCTGCCGGTGGAACGAAGCCGGTAAAAACACCGTGGCACATACCATCATTATAAACGGAAACATACCAATACCCGGAAACAGAATGGCTGTAAGCACATGAAACACCACTACCACCGCATAAGCATACCATACCGTGCGGCGGCTAAATAAAAAGAAAGGGGCCAGCACATCAAACAACATTCCGCACCAGCTAAAAATGTAAGCAACTATTGGCAGCCCAAGCAGGGGACCTACAACAGGCAGTTCGCTTTTTGCTGGCAGCCACAGTTGCAGTGGCATGGCATTCAGCAGCCAATCGGTATTTATTTTGGCAATGCCTGCAAAAAAATAAACCATAGCCATTTGCAGTTGCACGGTAAGTATAGCCCAACGCGGTACCTGCGGTATTCCATTCTTCAGGTTAAAAATACTACCGGTGGCGGGCAGCAGACAAAGCAGCATAGCCATTATACTTATAAAGTAGTAGTGGTTCAGGTAGTTGGTTTTATCCAGCAACTCTATATAGGTAAACAGTACAAAAAACAATATGGCACTAAGCCTGTACAGCACGCCGGTAGCAATGCCAATAGCCGCCAGCATCAGCAGGGCAAACACCATATACATACCGGTTACATTAAGCGGATGTACCCACTCAAAACCATAATAGGTAAAAAAGTACGCAGGCTTTACATACAGGGCCTCTACCCAGCCGTTTGCTATAAAACGCACCACCGATAAAAACATCATTACGCCAAATGCAAAGCGGAAAACCACCAGTGGGGCTTCGCTTTGCGTTTGGTACAAAGCCGCCCATACCTGTTGCGCTAACGAAAGGCGCGGGCGCTTTAATGTGTTGTGGTTAGTCACCATCGTTATCGGTGTAGTTTATTATTACGCCCAGTTGCGAGCTCATGTCAACTTTGATTAACACCACCAGCCTTTTTAATTCTAAAAACAGGGTTTCCATCTCGGGCTTGTTGGTGGTTAATGCGGTTTTAAAATCTACCGGTACGTTTTGTGCTGCCAGTATGGTTTTATTAAACTGGTTGCTTATTTCGGTGGCCAGTGGGGTGCCGTTATAATCAGCGCCTATCTGGTTCAGGTAATCATCAAAACCGGTACCGGTGCCGCCTTCAAACAGTAACTTCATCTGTTGCAGGTTTTCCAGCAGCAGTTCTTTCGATTGGTTGCTGTAGTATGCCTCCAACGCACCCGGTAAAATAGTTCCGCCAGATACAATGCCCACATAACCCAGGCTGTTGCCCACCCGCTCGCGGCGGTTGCGCTCCAATTCCATCGATAGGTCGTTAACCAGCATACCGGTGCTGCTGCCCAGGTCGGTACCCGATGCCTGTATAAACGTAGCCAGGTAACCGTTGCTCCATCCGCTGTTGGCCTCGCCCGATTTCTGATTTAGCTCATTCACAATAGCAGTGAGGTATTGTTTGCGGTTAGCTGCACTGCCACCGGTGGTAAAATTGCTGATAACCGTAGCGGCATCTGTGCCATACAGCAGGTAGTCGAGCGCCGGAAAACCTTTGGCACTGTAGTTGGCCGCCGATGTAAAATCGTACGTGCCGCTGCTTATGTTGTTATTAATCTGTGTAGTATCTGCCGGAAAACTATTGAACGAGTTACGCATGTATTGCGAAGGGGTAAAATCGTACACCTCTACAGCCATGTACTTAAAACAGGCGGTACGGTAAGCTGCTTTAAGCGAGTCGAGTGTTTGATTGGATGGCGCATTTGTAAATGCCGTTGCCTGGGTTTGCAGCGCTTGCGTAGCCGCAGCCAGTTGCTGATAACCGGGTACAATTATGTTGTTGCCCAGGTTGGTTAACATGGCGGTGCGGTCGTAGTTGTCTTTCTTTTTTTCTACACAGCTTTGTAGCGTAGCAAGCAACAATAATGGCAGTACAAATTTTAGTCCCTTCATGTTTATTTTATAGTTGGTCTTTTACCGAATCGAATCCGTAGATAGTGCTGAGCAGATTTTTAGCATTTTGCAAATCTGTTTCGCTGATGTTATAAAAGTTATCGCCAAAGTAATCCAGCAGGGTTTGTATCTGCTGGTCGGTAATTTTTTTAGCCGGGTTATAGCGCAGCGACTTGATGATAAAATAACCCTCTGATAGCTGGTGATGGCGAGAACCGGTGTTGCTGAAATTAGTTAGCGCACCATTTATATAGTGTAATGCAGTACCGGCCCAGCCACGCTCAATATTTTCGCGGATAACAGCCACCTGTTCGGTTAGAGTTGCATCATCGCCGTTGTTAATAGCCGCACGGCCTTTAAGAAAGGCATTCATGGTAGCAGTGCCGTTGTTCAGTAACGCGTTGCGGTCGTTACAGTATTTGCCTACATGTTTTAAACCGGTGGTATTGGTTGGGTAATCTACCGGTACACCATAGTAGCCAAAAGCCTCATCCCAGTGGTGCTGGCGGTCGGCCAGTGCAATTTGTGCACCAATCTTGTCTTCGCTCAGGTACACAGCAGTTATTTGGTAATAAATCAATGCGCCCTGTAATCCTTTCTCCACAGCTTCTTTGTATTCTTTGCCGTTTTCATCTACCAGTATGTTATTGGCACCGTTTGCCAGCACACCGCTGTTACCAGCAGTTGCAGTGTTGTTGTTGGTAAGGCTGGCAGCCGCAGCGCCATCCAGCCAGGCTTCAAGTACTGCCTGCTCGGTTGCAAAGGTTTTATCTTTCAGTTGTTTGCCCGATGTGTTCAATGTATCGTTAGTAAACGGGTTACCGGTGTTGCTATACATGTTCTTAAGCAGTTGGGCATTCAGCACGGTACCCGGCACGCTGCCTTTACGTACTTCGGTCACCAGCGCATCTATCATTTTAATACGATTGGTTTGGCCGCTGTAGTCTACATTGCTAAAATCGTAGGTGGTTGGTACTGTGTAATCGTTATTATCTTTTTTGCACGATTGGATACTGATTATCAAGGTTGCTAACAGAAGAACGAGGGCATTTTTTTTCATGTGCGTATGGTTGTTTAGATTTGTTCTAAATAAAATTTCTGTCGCAAATCTATTAGCTGGAAGCGATAATCCAAATTTATTTAGACAAAATCTAAATGATTTTTATCAGTATTTTTACACTTGTAACTGCTTGATTTGCAGTGTTTCGCTCTCATTTTTTTTTCGCAGGTGTGTTAAGGGGCGCGGTTCGGTAGCCCCGTTTTTACAAAAGTGTTACAAAAAAGTTACAAAGCGGTTTATGATTTGAAGCAGCCAGTACCTACACACTCTCAGTTTTATTTCATCTTTGCGCAACTTAGTACCATGAACATATTTACCCCCAACATACG
>CAYREY010000024.1:24146-55500 GCA_964423405.1 uncultured Chitinophaga sp.
TTTATTTCATCTTTGCGCAACTTAGTACCATGAACATATTTACCCCCAACATACGGATAACAGCTTACCTTTCAGTAATCTGTGTTTTTGTTTTAATGCTTGCCAACTGCAACCGCAGGCCAGCGGTTAATGCAACACCGGCAGAAGTGCACTACGCGGGCAGGCAAAATCTTAGCCCGGCACAGTTACTTGGCAGCAAACTATTTTTCGATACTACATTATCTAACCCGGTGGGTCAGTCGTGCGCCAGTTGCCACATGCCTAACCGTGGTTTTGCCGATCCGGTAGATTTACCGGTTTCGCGTGGTGCTACACATAAACACTTTGGTACCCGCAATGCACCAACCGTAGCCTATGCTGCATTTACGCCGTACTTTCATTTCGATTCGGCAGAGGAGCATTATGTAGGAGGACTTTTTTGGGATGGCCGCTCAGCCACGCTATCCGAACAGGCACAAAACCCACTGTTGGCGCACAACGAAATGAATAACGAAAGCAAGAAGGTGGTGGTGCAACAGGTAATGAAATCTGATTACAAAGATTTGTTTTTGTATGTGTATGGGTCGCATGCATTTGATAATGCCGATACGGCATTTGAATATATAACCGAGGCGCTGGAAGAGTTTGAGGAGACTGCTTTAATCAGTCCGTTCTCATCTAAGTTCGATTACTACATGCAAGGGTTGGTTGAACTTACCCCAGCCGAAAAGCGCGGGCTCGATTTGTTTAATGATACAGCCAAAGGCAATTGCGCTGCCTGTCATCCCTCTACACCCGATGCCTTTACCGGTGCCGTATTGTTTACCGATTATACATACGATAACCTGGGCCTGCCTGCAAACGGAAAAGTGAAAGAGCTTTGTGAAAATTACTGTGCCGATTTAGGCCTAGGCGCGTTTGTAAAAAAGAGTTCAGAGAATGGAAAATTTAAGGTGCCTACCTTGCGTAATGTAGCAGTAACTGCCCCTTACTTTCATAACGGTATTTACAAAACGCTGGATGAGGTGATGGACTTTTACAATAACCGCGATAGCGGAAAGTTTGGTGAGCCCGAGGTAAAAGAGACGGTGAACCACGATGAACTGGGCAACCTGAAACTGACACAGCAGGAGATAAGCGATATTATTGCGTTTATGAAAACGCTGACCGATGGCTATGCTTTGCCCGGTAAAAGTAAATAACCGGCTACCGGTGTAACATTTTATCCGCCATTTACGAATAATGTGCGCCGGCTTTAATTACCCGGCTCTGTTAGCCTGCTTTTGTTTACAGTAATAGTACTGTTACACAATCCACATCTTGTAATGTACAGGTAAGTGAAACAATGTTGCATTTGGTGCGTAACCATATTTATAAAACAACAAAATATGAAAGCCACCAAAAAAACCACCGCAGTTTACCGTTACGTTCTTATCGAAGACGAAGGAGGACTGGATGTTATTCGTGTAAGAATCCGCTAAACCAACGCCTATTAAACTACTTTACCCAACAGCTTATTATTAACATGCCCCGTTGCTATACGGGGCTTTTTTATTTGGCTAACTCCACCATATAATCGGCCCGGCTTATAAACCTGGCTCCCATACTTTGCAGGTGGTTGGTGTGTACCTGGCAATCAATTAAACTATACCTGTTGCTTTGGCACAAGGTAATAAGCGCCAGCTTGCTGGTGTTGGGTAGCGTGCTGAACATGCTTTCGCCACAAAATACCTTACCGGTTACCATACCATATAATCCTCCTACCAATTCATCGTTCCACCATACCTCTACCGATTGGGCTATCCCTTTTTTATGTAAAGCCACATATGCCGCTATCATATCGTCGGTTATCCAGGTGCTGGTTTGGCCTTTGCGGGGTATAGCGGCACAGGCGCGTATTACTTGTTCAAAAGCAGTATTCCACCGTACCTCATACTTACCTGCATTTATTACCTGTTGCATGCTGTGCGAAATAATAATCTCATTAGGGTATAGCACAAACCTTTCGTGCGGACTGTACCATAGTATGGGCTCGTTTGCCGAGTACCACGGAAAAATACCCAACCGGTAAGCCAGTATCAACCGTTCTTCGCTCAGGTCGCCGCCAATGGCCAGTAAACCGTCTTCTTCGGCCAGTTCAGGTTTTGGAAAAACTATCTCATCAATCAGCTCAAAAATCATTACCGCAAAAATGCTAAAAGCAGTTTAATACCAATGGTTTATTTAGCTGTTACCAGGCGCAGTATCATCCACACCGAGAAGAATAAACCCGTACCCAGCATTAAGCTTGCTATGGTGGTATTTTGCCCCCAAACATTCATTATTACACCACCGGTAATTATGGTGCCCAGCAGCAGGGCGGCGCCTACCGTATTGGTAAACTGCCGCAGGCCGGTTGCCACCAACTCTTTATCTGTTAGTTGCAAATCTACTGTTATGCGCCCCTGCTTAAGCCGGTAGAGTATTTCATTTACTTCTGCCGGAAAATCGCGTATCAATGCGGTGTAGTCTCTTACTACATCATATATATCGTGCGCAAATTTTTTGGGCGAAAACTTTTCGCGTATCAGCGATTCGGCGTAGGGTTTTACTATAGTAGGTAACGATATTTGCGGGTCAAGTACATAGCCAAATTTTTCGATGGTAGCCAGTGCCTTTAGCAGCAGGTAAATACTACCGGGTAAACGCAGTTTATAATTCAGTATAATTTTTACACACTCATTCAGTACCTGCGAGAAATTAATTTTCT
The DNA here is from genome assembly GCA_964423405.1 of uncultured Chitinophaga sp. Classification (GTDB taxonomy): domain Bacteria; phylum Bacteroidota; class Bacteroidia; order Chitinophagales; family LD1; genus Bog-950. Next base: position 26,875 of record CAYREY010000024.1, read on the forward strand.
CGTAGCTGAGCGACGTATAACGCAACAGCATTTCGTGTACAGAGAACTGTAGATTAGCTTTCTCATCGTAAAATTTTTTATCGCACATTACCAGCAGGGCATCGGTTAATGTTTCTGCATCGCGGTTAGCCAGGCCCAGTGTAAAGCCCGCCAGAAACTGCATATGTGCCGGTTTCAGCGTGCCTACCATACCAAAATCTATCAAGGCTATTACGTTGCCGGGCAGTATAAAAATGTTGCCGGCGTGTGGGTCGGCATGAAAAAATCCGTGGCGGTACATCATCTCTAAAAAAATGCGGCTTCCGTTTTCTGCAATCACCTGTGGGTTATAACCGTTTTCCAGCAGGTGCTCTGCATTATCCGGCGATACACCGTTAACGTTTTCCATTACCAGCATTTTAGCTGTAGAGATGTTTAGATATACCTTTGGTATTTTACAGTACGGTGTATCTTTAAATATATCGGCAAAGCGCATGGCGTTGCTGGCCTCATTCAGGTAGTTTAGTTCCTGCATTAGTGTGGTGCCAAACTCTTCTACTACGCCTACTATATCTACTACCTGCAATCCCGGAAACTCACTTACCAGTTGTTTGGCAAAGTATTCAAGTATGTGCAGGTCTAGCCGAATCTTGCTTTCTATGTTAGGGCGTTGTATTTTAATTATGACCTTTTGTCCATCCTGTAACAAAGTGCCCTCATACACCTGGCCTATAGAGGCGGATGCAATACAGGTATAATTAAACTGAGAGAACGTATTCTCAATAGGCCCGCCCAGTTCGGTTTCAATTAACCGGTGTGCTAAGGTGTCTTCTATAGGCTCGGCTTTGCCTTGTAGTTTCTTCAACTCTGTGCGTAGTTTTTCTGATACTACATCGGGCCTGTCGGCCAATATCTGTCCAAACTTTATAAACGTAGGCCCCAGGTCTTCTATCACCATGCGCAACCTTTCGGGTAGGGTAAGTACCGTGCCACCGCGTTTGTAGCGTTTAGGTACCAGCCAAAACGTAAGTGTGCTGGAGCACAACCAGTTTACCAGCAAAAAAATGATTAGTATATATATAATATACAACGCGCGCAGCACACGCGGAAAATACATGGGCAACCTGAACAGCTTAAACATGGGTTGTTATTTTTTATGTTTCTGTAATTCACTGGTTAACTCCTGCAGGGCCCGGGTAAGTGCCTGCATATCTTCGGTAGGAAACCCGTGCTTAAAACCGTACTCAAGGTTATTCTGCATGCGCATATCATCTTTCAGGTCTTCCATATAACCGGCAATAGTATTGGCCCATTGCTCGGCCTTCTCAGGGTTTTGCTGGTACTCTTCCAGCATGCCCGATACTTTGGTTACAAACTTTTGCCGGTCGGTAAGCCCTGCCGAAAGGCCCAATACAATCAAATTTTTAAGTATGCCCATTACCCGTGTTTTAGCGAATTAAAAAATGCTTCGCCGGTACCGCCGGCGAAGCTCACCACACCACTAAACACATTTTCAGCTTTCAGCAAATGGCCTGTTTACAGCTTTTATGGCGGTATATTCCAGTTGCAGTTTTAGTATCTTCTTCAGGTCGGCTGCCGGTATCTCTTTTTCTATTTCGCGTTTGCGGCCGTTAAGCGCCTGGTAGTTTACATTTATGGCAGTCCACTGCTCGCGTGTATAGGTATCTTTGTTAGCTTTTATGGTGCTTACAAAATGCTCATACTGTTTTGCAGCATCGCGGGCAGTAAGGTCGGTATAATCTGTACGCACACCATCTATAACAAGCGTTGCACGCAGCTTATCCATGGCATCTATCTTTTCGCGTTCGGCAGCGCGGCCTTTGTAGTCAGCTTTAAAGGTTTCCCATTCGCTTACTGCTTCGTTATAGCTTTCGCGTGCTTTATCATCCATTTTGTCAACCTGCTTATCCAGTTCTGCTTTTTTCTTTTCAAACCCGCTGTTTAGCTCATCCCAACTGGTTTGCGCATACTGCTCTGCCTTATCGCGGTGTTCTTTTACATAGGTTTTAAAGTCCTGCAAATCGCGTTCGCTTTTTTCTTTTTCAGCATTATTGCAGGCTGTGGTTAGCAGGGCGGCCGATGCAATCAGTATTATCAGTACCGCTGTTTTACTGTTTAGTTTGTTGGTTAGCATAACATGGTTTGTTTGGTTATGCTTTGTAGGTTCAAAAGCCATACCGATGTTGGCGTGCAGGTTTCTTTCAGTGCTATTAGCTATGAAATGGCCACGTATTACTGTTAATTACAAAAAAATAGTGTGGAATGTAAGGGGATGTTTTTCCCCAATGGCGGTAATAAGTCGGCGCTGTTACCCAACAAATTTATACCCAACCCCACGCACCGATATAAAGTGTTTCGGGTTGCTGATATCTTCTTCAAAGTAGCGGCGGATAAACACCATAAAGTTATCGAGCGTGCGCGAGTTGGGTTGGTGTTTTTTATCGTAGCCCCAAAGTTTAGAGTACAGGAAGGCGCGGCTGAGAGGTTTATCTTTATTGGTAATAAGCAGCTTGGCCAAATCAAACTCCAGCTTGCTCATATTAACTTTTTTACCATCTACTCCTTTTGCTTCCAGGGTGGTAAAGTCAATCCAGCAATCGCCAAAGTAGGCTATGTCATGGTCTTTACGCAGGTCGTTTTTAAACAGCAGCCGATCTATTTTAAGCAACAGCTCATCCAGGTTAAACGGTTTGGTAATGTAGTCGTCGGCGCCCATGCGTAAACCATGTAGCCTGCTTTGGTTATCGTTTTTAGCCGATATAAAAACCACCGGTGTGTATTTGTCTTTATCGCGAAAGTGCCTGCATATTTCGTAGCCATCAGCCTCGGGCAGCATTACATCCAGCAGCAGTAGGTCTGCATGGTGCTCGTTTAAAAAGCCTATGGCCCTGCTACCGGTGGCAAAATGCTCTACCCTGTAGTTTTCGGCTTCAAGGTTTAGTTTCAGCGCGTAGGCTATAGTTTCTTCGTCTTCAACAAGTAAAATGGTTTTCCCTTTACTCATCAGAAAGTTACACTTGCTTTTACAGTTTTATCTCCACGTTTTACCACTACCGGTACCGTATCGCCTTTCTTGTATTTGGCAAGCCCGTTCATGTAGTCGTATATGCTTTCTACTTTTACATCGCCCAGTTCAATCAGTATATCACCATCCTGCAGCCCTGCTTTGTGGGCCGGTTTATCTTTGGTTACTGCATCCATACGCAGGCCTTTACCCTGGTAGCTGTAGTCGGGCATTATACCCAGCGTAACCTTAAACGATGTTTTAGCACTCTCGTTGCTTTTGGTTTCGTAAAACGTAAGCGAACCTACCGAACTTAAATCGGTAATTATATCCAGCATATATTCCAGCACGCTGGTTTCGCCGGTATAGTTTATTTTTTCGGGGTCATCGGTGCTTTTGTGGTAGTCGCTGTGCTGGCCGGTAAAAAAATGCAGCACTGGTATTTTCTTCAGGTAGAAAGATGTTTGGTCACTTGGGCCAACACCTGCCGAATCAAGCACCAGTTTAAAACGGTCCTTGTTCAGGTTGTGCAATTTATCTACAAACACATCGCTGGTGCCTACGCCGTAAATCATCAGTTTCTTTGTGCTGTCAACCAGGCGGCCTACCATATCCATGTTCAACATACAGTGTACTTTATCCAGCGCCAGTGTAGGGTGGTTGGTAAAGTATTTCGAGCCTATCAATCCTGCTTCTTCGGCAGAGAAACACATAAACAGAAAATTGGTTTTTTCGGTTATGTTGTTGTTGCTTAGTACACGTGCCAGTTCAAGCACACCGGCACTACCGCTGGCATTATCATCGGCACCGTTATGTATTTTCCCCTTCGATTCTTTTTCCAGCGATGAGCCGCGGCCATCGTTACCCAGGTGGTCGAAGTGGGCGCCTATTACAATGGTTTTAGCTGCACCGTTATCCAGGTAGCCTATTATGTTGCGGCCCTGGTATTTTTTACCACTGGTGTGTACGGTATCGTGTGGGTTGTTGCTTTGGTGGTAGGTAAACGGTTGGAAGTAGCCATCGGTACCCATAGGGGTAAGATTATACTGTTTAAATAAACCTGCTATGTAATTGGCTGCCTGTTTTTCGCCGGGTGTGCCGGGGGCGCGGCCTTTCAGTTTATCCGATGCCAGATAGTAGATATGTTTTTTAATAGCCAGGCTATCTATGCGCTGGGCGTTGCTTACTAATAAACTAAGTGTTACAGTGGCCGCCAGTAAATACTTCTTCATGCTCAAGGGTTGTTCGTTTTAGATTGGTGCCGCAATCTGCGCGCAATATTAAATGGATAATTGATTGTTTAGATTACGTCTAATTTCGTTTTACCAAATAGTTACAGAAAACAAGGATATGAACGAAAAAATGACAATACTATGACAAATGTAAGCCAATAAAAAAGCCGGTACATACAGTGTGTACCGGCTTTTGTTTTTGTTGTTGCAACGTTGGTTACGAACCGCAGGTTATACAACCATCCTGCATGCTGCAGGTAGGCCCGTCGGTTTGTGTGGGTGTAACATCGCTTATGTCGCTGATAGTAGTATTGTTTACTTCTGGTTTAGGGCTGTAAGGCTGCACATCGTTGCTGGCCTGTTTTTCTACCGTAAACTGTACGGCTTGTGTAGCAGCTTGTGTACGCAGGTAGTACATACCGGTTTTTAAACCTTTGCGCCATGCGTGGAAATGCATAGAGGTAAGTTTAGATGTGGTAGGGCTATCTACAAACAAGTTCAGCGATTGGCTCTGGCAGATATACGCACCACGGTCGGCGGCCATATCTATAATGTTACGCTGTTTAATTTCCCAAACTGTTTTGTACAGTTCTTTAATATCGGCTGGTATCTCTGGTATGTTTTGGATAGAACCGTTGGCAGCTATAATTTTATTTTTCATAGCGTTGTTCCACAGGCCAAGGTTAACCAGGTCTTTCAGCAAGTGTTTGTTTACAATAATAAACTCACCACTTAATACACGGCGGGTGTATATGTTGCTGGTATATGGCTCAAAGCACTCGTTGTTACCAAATACCTGCGATGTGCTGGCTGTAGGCATAGGAGCTAACAACAGCGAGTTGCGTACACCATGTTGTGCTACTTCTGCTTTTAGTGCAGCCCAGTCCCAACGGTCGGTTGGTGTTACGCCCCACATATCAAACTGGAATATACCTTTAGATACCGGCGAGCCTTTATACGTCTGGTATGGGCCGTATTGTTTAGCCTCATCTTTGCTGGCTGTCATGGCTGCAAAGTAGATGGTTTCAAAAATGTTCTTGTTTAACATTTTTGCCAGGTCGCTTTCAAACGGCAGACGCAGCATAATAAACACATCGGCTAAGCCTTGTACACCAATACCTATAGGGCGGTGGCGTACGTTGCTATTACGTGCTTCCTCTACCGGGTAGTAGTTGTTATCAATAATGGTGTTCAGGTTTTTGGTAACCTGGTAGGTTACATCATAAAGTTTCTGGTGGTCAAACTTGCCATCTATTACAAAGCGTGGCAATGCTAACGATGCCAGGTTACACACAGCTACTTCATCGGGGCTGGTGTACTCCATAATTTCGGTACACAGGTTGCTGCTTTTAATGGTACCCAGGTTTTGCTGGTTGCTCTTGCTGTTGGCAGCATCTTTATACAGCATGTAAGGTGTACCGGTTTCTATCTGCGATTGCAGTACAGCAAACCACAGGTCCTGCGCTTTTACCGTACGGCGGGCGCGGCCTTCGCTTTCGTAGCGGGCGTATAGTTGTTCAAACTCCTCACCCCAGCATTCGCTAAGGCCCGGTGCTTCGTTAGGGCAAAACAGGCTCCAGTCGCCGTTGCTCTCTACTCGTTTCATAAACAGATCTGGTATCCATAGGGCGTAGAACAAATCGCGGGCGCGCATTTCTTCTTTACCGTGGTTTTTACGCAGGTCCAAAAACTCAAACACATCAGCATGCCATGGTTCAAGGTAAATAGCAAATGCACCTTTGCGTTTGCCGCCACCCTGGTCTACATAGCGGGCAGTATCGTTATATACGCGCAGCATAGGTATTATACCGTTGCTGGTGCCGTTGGTGCCACCAATGTAGCTACCGGTGGCGCGTATGTTGTGTATAGCCAGGCCAATACCACCGGCGCTCTGCGATATTTTAGCAGTTTGTTTCAGTGTATCATATATACCGTCAATGCTGTCTTCTTTCATGGTTAACAGAAAGCAACTGCTCATTTGCGGTTTAGGTGTACCTGCGTTAAACAGGGTAGGAGTAGCATGTGTAAACCAACGCTCACTCATTAAGTGGTAGGTTTTAATAGCCGACTCTATATCGTGTTTGTGTATACCTACCGCCACGCGCATATACATATGTTGCGGGCGCTCGGCAATTTTGCCGTCTATCTTTAAAAGGTACGAACGCTCCAGCGTTTTAAAGCCAAAGTAGTCGAACGCATAATCGCGGTCATATATAATAGTGCTGTCCAGCAGGTCGGCATTTTCTTCAATAATAGCCATAACATCGTCTGCTATAAGTGGTTGGCGCTTACCCGATGCTTTATCTGTATAGTTATACAGGTTGCGCATAGTTTCCGAAAAACTCTTAATAGTGTTTTTGTGCAGGTTGCTAACTGCAATACGCGATGCCAGGATAGCGTAATCGGGGTGTGTAATAGTAAGCGATGCAGCCGTTTCAGCAGCCAGGTTATCCAGCTCGGTAGTAGGTACACCGGCATAAATACCCTCAATGGTTTTCTTGGCAACTTCTATCACATTTACCATTGGACTAAGGCTGTAGCTTAGCTTCTCAATCCGCGCGGTTACCTTGTCAAACTTTACCGGCTCCGTTTTTCCGTTTCTTTTTAGTACAAATGTCATATCTGGTAATTAGTTTATGGGGTTAGTATTTCTTATTTGCAATGGTTAAAGTAGCGCTCTGCTTCCTCTCCTTTGCCGTTCAGTTATTTTTGTTGTAAACCTTAATTTGTGCTGTGTCAACTTTTTTGTAGACACTCCAAACTTTGGTTTGTGTATCAATGTTTTAAAAATCTTCCTCTAACGAGAAGGTCTGAGATTCCTTGCTTCCCATTACCCCGGCTTTCTGGTAATCGCCTACCCGCTTCTCAAAAAAGTTGGTTTTACCCTGCAGCGATATCATCTCCATAAAATCAAACGGGTTGGTAGCGTTATACAGCTTTGCATAGCCCAGTTCGCCCAGCCAGCGGTCGGCAACAAACTCTATATATTGCTGCATTAGCTTGGCGTTCATGCCTATTAGGTCTACAGGTAATGCTTCGGTTATAAACTCTTTTTCAATTATTACAGCATCGGTAATAATCTTATGTACCTGCTCTTGCGTAAGCTTGTTTTGCAGCATGCTGTATAGCAGGCAGGCAAATTCGCAGTGCAGGCCTTCGTCGCGGCTTATCAACTCATTACTAAAGGTAAGGCCCGGCATTAAACCACGTTTCTTTAACCAGAAGATAGAGCAGAAGCTACCGCTAAAGAAAATACCTTCTACAGCAGCAAAGGCTACTAAGCGCTCGGCAAAGGTGCCGTTCTGTATCCAGCGCAGGGCCCATTCAGCTTTTTTCTTTACAGCTGGTACGGTATCTATAGCGTGGAACAGTTTATGTTTTTCTTCCGGGTTCTTTACATACGTATCTATCAACAACGCATAGGTTTCGCTGTGTATGTTTTCCATCATTATCTGAAAACCATAAAAACAACGGGCTTCAGGCAACTGCACCTCGCTCATAAAGTTTACCGCCAGGTTTTCGTTTACTATGCCATCGCTGGCTGCAAAAAATGCCAGTATGTGCGATATAAAGTGGCGTTCACCATCGTTCAGGTTGTCCCAATCTTTCAGGTCACTGCTTAGGTCAATCTCTTCGGCTGTCCAAAAACTGGCTTCGTGCCGTTTATATTGTTCCCAGATTTTGGGATAGTTAATCGGTAGAATTACAAAGCGGTCTTTGTTCTCCTGTAGTAAAAGTTCATTCTGCATAGCAGTGTTTCACTTAATGGTTACATAATAATTTCGCAATGTGTAGAGGGGTGGCGATAGCCTGCCCTTTGGAAACCGAAGGGCTTTTAGCTAGCGTTAACCTCTTTTGCGAAGGCTTGCGCATTTTGTTTTGGTGAGTATCTGGCTTAACCGGACTATCCGGATTCACAGTTGCGCAACAGCCCGCGATTTTCACGCGGTTCCTTTAACATCTCCCGTCACGAAGAAACCAAAACATTATTTGCAAGTAACGAGTGCAAGGATAACCCACGGAGCATAGCATCGTTTCAAAAAATAATCACAGGCTGTTGAAAAGGAATTGCATTTTTTTTTGCGCGATTGAAATACACAGAAATATAACGCTATTAATGTTTTAATGTATTGAAAATCAATCACAATACATCGCTTCCAAATTTAGTTACCAACAGCAAATTTCAGACAAAAAAACTTGTTGGCGCGTTGTTATTAACTATACTGTATTATCAACTTCTTTTACCTCTAATTCTTTAGTGCGCAGGGTGGTATTGTAATGTATGCTGGCGTTTATTTCGTAGCCTATCAGCAGTACAAAGGCGTTCAGGTTTAGCCATATCATTAACAGCATAATGGTGCCAATAGACCCAAAAATTACATTCAGTTTATTGAAGTTGCTTACCCAGTACGAAAAGCCTATAGATACCAGTATAGACAGAATGGTAGCTACCGTAGCACCGGTAGATATGAACTTGTATTTCTTTTTGGTTGCCGGGCCGTAGTAGTAGATAAGCGATATACCAAAAAAGAACATCAGCAATATAAGCGCATAGCGTAGCAGGTTAAATATAAAGTGAGTGAAACTGCTTTTAATCTGCATAATATCGAACAGGTACGCCAGTATATCCTGCCCCAGTATGATAAGGCCCAGCGAGAAAATAAATAACACTATAAGCAGGAACGTAATTTGCAGTGCTACCAGCCGGCTGTGTATGGCGTTGCGTTTTTTGTAATGGTCGTACGATTTGTCGAACGAGCTCATCATGGCCATTACCCCGTTAGAGGTTAAAAATACAACCATGAATACCGAACCCGTTAACAGCCCCCCGCGCTTATGCTGGGCAAGGTCTTGCAGCAAGGGTTGAATAAACGACGATATGAAATTGTACGTTTCGCGGTTAGGCAATATCTGGCGCAAAAACTCCAGTATTTTGCCATCCAGATCGTTAAAGTAGGGGATGTAGGGGATAAGCGAAAATACAAACGTAAGTGCCGGAAAAATAGCCAGAAAGAAACTGAATGCAATGGCCTTGCTACGCGTAGGTAACGAGTTGGCCCGTATTTCGGCAATAAAAAACTGATATACATTCACCACGGGTATGCCATCAAAACCCGGCAGGGTAAAGGTTTTGGCCTTTTGTATCAGGTTGTTCAGAAAGGGGTAGCGTTCAGCCAGTTCTTCCAGTATCTCCTTCATCGGGGTTGCTTAACGGCCCAAAAATAAAATTACCTGTATGTTTTAACCCCAAAACGGGCTCATTTTTTCTAATAGTATAGCCGGGGCAGTTTTTAGTTTTTTAGTAACAGCATCAATAAATGCCAGTTGGGTTTCGCCTTCATTTATCAGCTCGTTTTTTTCGTTATACACCTCGTAGGTAAATAATATAAGCCGGTGAGGCAGCGCGGGTACTGTAGTTTTTATGGTCAATAGCTCGTCGTAGTAGGCAGGGCGTATGTATTTAATGTTCATACGGGTAATGGGCATCATGGTGCCGCTATCCTCAATCTGCTTATAGCTGATGCCTATAGACCGGATTGCCTCTGACCGGGCCTGCTCGTAGTAGTAACCATAGTTGCCATAATATACATAGCCCATCTGGTCGGTATCGCCGTATCGTACTCGTATCTGGTGCTGGTAGGTAAACATACTATTGGTTATGGGTTGCTTAATGAATATTCATTTTGTTAAGCTTTTGCCGGTATTGGGCTGCTACTTTCATCTGGTCTTCATACGATTTTGAAAACAGCGAGTAGCCACTCATATCGGGGTTGGCACAAAAATACAGGTACTGGTGGTCTTCATAATTAAGCACCGCATCTATACTTTTTTTGCGCGGCATACAGATAGGCCCGGGCGGCAGGCCGGTGTATTTATAGGTGTTGTAAGGCGTGTCGAAATCTTTGTGGTACGATGTTACCCTACGGGCATCAAAATCGCGCAGGGCAAATACGAGCGTAGGGTCGGCCTGTAGCGGCATATTAATTTTAAGCCGGTTAAGGTACACACCTGCCACGGTGGGTAGTTCTTTATCGCGTATTACTTCTTTTTCAACTATCGATGCCAGTATAGTAGCACTTTGCGGGGTAAGGTTAATGGCGGCTGCCTTGGCGCGGCGTTCGTCGTTCCAGAAAGTACGGTACGCTTCCTGCAGTTTGGCAAAAAAATTATCGGCCGGTACGTTCCAGTAAAATTCGTAGTTATCTACTATAAACCGGCTTAGTATGGTGGCGGTATCGGCATCCATCATGCTTTTGCAGAATTTTTCATCGTTTAATTGCAAAATAACTGCTGCCGAATCCAGCTCGAGCGTGCTGCCTACCAGCCCGGCAAATTCTTCTTTGGTGCGTATGTTATATACAACCAGTTTAACCGGCGTTTGCAGGCCGGCGCGCAGCATATTAACTATCTGGCGGTTATTCATGCCTTTGTTCAACACATAATAGCCCGGGTTTACGTGTGCATCGTATTTTTTAAGACCGGCTACCAGGTTAAACGACCACTCGTTTTTAAGGGCCTGCTTTTCGTGCAGTATGTTCAGTACATCGGCATACGAAGAGCCGGTGGGTATTTTTATGTAAATATTTTTAGTGGTATTTACATTAGGCGAAACCAGCACCACATAGCCTGCAATGGCTAAGGCAACTACAACAAGTAAAATAAGGGCAGCATTTTTTTTCATGGTAAATACAATGCAATAATCGGCAATTTATAAAAATAGGCGGTTTGGCAATGGCAAACAAAAAGCCCCCTGTTTGGCAGGGGGCTTTTTGTTTAAATAGCCGGCGGCTTATTAGTTTTTAACTATGCGTACCTGCCACTTGTTGTTTTTCATCGTTACATCGGCTATGTACACACCATCTGCCAGGTAGGCAATATCCATGGTGTAAAGGTTGCCGTTTACGTTTTCGGTGTACATTACTACCTGTCCGGTAAGGGTGGTAAGTTTCAGGGTAGCTTTATCAAACGCTACACCTGTGCTGATAGTAACATTGCCGGTAGTTGGGTTAGGGAATGCTTTTATGGTATTTACAACTGTATTTACATCATCTATACCAATAATTACCACATTAATACAATCCGATGTATCGCTACAGTTGTTTTGTGTAATAACTACAGCATAGTTACCGGTAACAGTAGGGGTATAGCTTTGGCCTGTGCCTAGGTTGGCTGTTCCGCTGCATTCAATCCACTCATAAGTAGCGGCACCCTGGTTGGCAGTTAAGGTGCTGCCGCTTTGGGTTACGTTGTTATTAATGTTGGTAATGGTAAGGTTAATGGTAATGGTGCTGTCGCAACCGGCAGCATTGGTTATTACATCGGTATAGGTACCCGAAGTAGTGTACACATTACCCGCAGGTGAGGTATAGCTACCGCAGCCACTCTCTGTAATAGTAGATGAGGTTGGCTCGTTAACGGTTAAGTTAATGGTTATAGTACTATCGCAACCGGCGGCATTGGCAACTATATCGGTGTACGTACCCGATGAAGTATAAACGTTGCCGGCGGGCGAAGTATAGCTACCACAACTTGTTTCGGTAATGGTAGATGTAGTGCTGTTGTTAACTGTCAGGTTAATAGTTATGGTACTGTCGCATCCTGCCGCATTGGTAATTACGGAAGTATAAGTACCCGAGGTGTTGAAGACAGCGCCATCGGGTGCGGTATAGCTATCGCAGGCAGTTTCTGTAATGGTAGAGGTAGTGGGCTGGTTAACGGTTAAGTTGATAGTAATAGTGCTGTCGCAACCGGCTGTATTGGTAACTACGGCAGTATAAGTGCCCGATGTAGTGTAGGTAGCACCATCCGGCGCGGTGTAGCTACCGCAAGCAGTTTCTGTTATGGTAGCTGTAGTACTGTTGTTAACCGTCAGGTTAATGGTGATTGTGCTATCGCAACCTGCCTGGTTGGTAAGTACAGCAGTATAAGTGCCCGATGTGGTATAGGTAGCACCATCGGGTGCGGTATAACTATCGCATACTGTTTCTGTAATGGTAGAGGTAGTACTGTTGTTAACCGTCAGGTTAATAGTAATAGTACTATCGCAGCCTGCTGCATTGGTAATTACAGCCGTGTAGGTACCCGATGTGGTGTAGGTAGCGCCATCGGGTGCTGTATAGCTATCACATACAGTTTCTGAAATGGTAGAGGTGGTACCGTTATTAACGGTCAGGTTAATGGTAATAGTGCTATCGCAACCCGCTGCATTGGTAAGTACAGCCGTATAGGTACCCGATGCAGTGTAAGTAGCGCCATCCGGCGCAGTATAGCTGTCGCAAACAGTTTCGGTAATAGTAGAAACTGTACTGTTATTAACGGTCAGGTTAATAGTAATAGTGCTATCGCAACCCGCTGCATTGGTAAGTACCGCTGTGTAAGTACCCGAAGCGTTGTAGGTAGCGCCATCGGGAGCGGTATAGCTGTTGCAGGCAGTTTCAGTTATTGTAGCAGTAGTGCTTTGGTTAATGGTAAGGTTGTACGTAATAATGCTATCGCAGCCATTTGCACCTACTACAGTATCGTTATATACCCCCGATTGGGTGTACACATCGCCGCCGGCTGTGGTAAACGAATTACAGGTAGTAATAGTTTCTGAAGTAAAATCGGCAGGATGTTGCAACAGATCTATTTCGGATTGACTTAAAGCACGGCTATAAAACCTGAATTCATCAATCTTTCCGCCAACAGGGGCGCCTACGTTGCTGCTGTAGCCCATTACTTTAAAGGGGCCTGTACCGGTAAGGTTAGGTGCACCTTGCGCAACTGTAGTAACCAGTACCCCATCAAGATAACCTTTAATATTATTAAGCGAAGCATCATAAACAAAGGTACAAACATGTGGTGCAACAGTGGCTCCACCATTTATATAGGTATCTGTAAGTCCGCCACCACGTATTATCCAGTTGTTGGCCCCTGCCACGCCGTTTGTAAAACAACGGAAGGAGTTGGTATTGGCATCGCCAAAAATGTAAAACAGGGTACTGCTTGGGGTAAAATCGGCTGTGTAGAAAGAGATGGTCCAGCTACCGGTGCCAATATTGGGAGCCCAGCCGGTGTTAAGATAATCGGTGCTGGATGTATTACCAGTACCAATCAGCGCACCACCGCATAATCCGCCGGCGCCTTGTGTAACGCCGCCCTCGATAGTAGCAGTGGCAGTACCAACAGGTGGAGAAGATGCTTCGTTGGTTACAGATGTGCCACTACCTTCAAAGCGATAGAAAAGCACTTCGGGGGTTGGTGCTTGTGCAAACATACTAATGGGGCAGCCTATAAATGCGGTACACACCACCAGTAGGGTAAAGATTTTTTTCATAATTGATGATTTAAGGGGTTAACAGTCGGTGCCTAAGGTACACTTAGATAAGTTGCTAAACGAATTTTACCCCTTTTAATATTAACAGTAATATGGGTATAATTTTTTATAGGGTACGGCAGGCTATTCAATAAACCTTTCGCGTAACTCAGGGGTAGGTATGCGGCAGGTATCGCGTTTGCCAAACCACCTGTAGCGGTTACGGGCTACCAGGCGGTACACCGCATTGCGTATAAATGCGGGAAAGATGTAAAGCAAAGTAGTAAGCCTGTAAAGCCCTCCTAACTGGCTCACAATCTGCAATACGGCTGTTGAATGGGTATAGCCTTTGCCGTTTTTATACAGCACAATGGTATCCAGGTAGTTGCCCTGCAGGCCCAGTTCGGCTACCAGTTTTTTACCGGCATCTGACTGTAGCGGGGCAAATTTAAACAGGTTGTTTTTGTCGTGGTCTATCAGCCAGTTAACATAACCGTTGCAAAGGTTACAAACGCCATCGAATAGTACCACCTGCATTACATTCCTGTTTTAATTACTTTATGCATACAGCTTTTACCTGTTTGCGGGTTGGTAAGTTGCAACAGGTAAATACCGTTGTTTAATCCGCTCAGGTCAATTTCGGTAGTTATGTTTTGCACGGTTAATACCGTTTGGCCCACCATATTCATTACCTGCACCTGGTAGTTTGTGTTGGCCCCATTGTTTTGTATAAGCAGCCTGCCGGTGGTAGGATTAGGGTATATACCGGTTTCTACGTTATCGGCGGTTTCCTCAATGGCGGTTGTGCCCCCGCTGTAATCGCTGTCAAATATCAGGCGTATCATCGGCGAACCGGTTATGCTGATAGAAGAAGTGCTCCACTTGCCATTGGCATATATAAACATGTGCTGCCGGCCCAGGTTGCTGTTTACATCGTAGCCCACCTGCAGGCGGCGGCTATCGGTTTGGGTCCAGCCGAAATATATTTTGCTGTTAATAATAAGCGGGGTATCCAGGCGGTAGCTGGTAAAGCCGTTTACCGAATCTACATAGTACGGTTTTTTATTCTCCAGCGTAAAAATAAGCGTACTGTCGTCGGTAAACGAAAAGTTGTTAAGCGACAGGCTATCCCAGGCATTGAAATTGAAAACCAGGTCGCTTACATTTTCTTCTACCTGTGCAAAATGCACCTGAAAACCTACCAGCGTATCGGGTTGGTTAAGGGTAAACTCGTAGGCAAACTTTTTTATACCCGGTGTGCCTGTAAGCCCGTACGATAGTTCGGCAGAGCCGTCGTCGTAGGCAAAGGTATTATCCAGGTGCTGTGTGTGGTAAAGCGTATCGTTGGTAGCGCGCACATCGTTGGGGTTGATAGTAACACGGGTATGCAGTACCAGGCTATCTACCGGCCAGTTGGGTGTATTGGGTATTATGTACTCGGCGGCCGGGTTAATACCCAGGTAACTATAATCGGCGGCGTTAAACGTTTGCAGGGTAGAGGTAAGTACTACCGCCTGTGTAGGGTAGCTTTGTGTAGCCTCGCGGGTAAAGTTGGTAGCCGGTGGGTTGTTGTTGGCGTTTGGGTCCAGGTTATGTACCGGTATTATTATTGTGTCGCGCAGGTCGGTAGGGTAGTTAAACTGGTCTGCCGGCATCAGGGTATAGTTTTTAAGTAAGGTAGGCAGCGGGTACACAAAGGCTATATCCTGAATAACGGTATCGGTATAGCCACGGTTTTTATCCAGCAATACATAGTCTATGTGCCAGTGGTCGTTGTTGCCGTACAGCGATGCCTTGTTGCGGAAACGGAACTGAAACACATTGTGGAAATACGTAAGCGGAAACTGCAATTGTGGCACCTGTATAAGCACCTGCTTAAATTTTTGCGGCACCGATGCCTGTGAGGCATAGCCTGTATCGTACCACATAATGTTCCAGCGGCCCGAGTTATCTAAAAACTCTACCAGCAGCGAATCGCCGCGGTCGGGGTAATCGCCAAATCCTTTGCCCTCGTAGTAAAAGCTAAAGTACACCGTGGTATCATCTGCCAGTATCGATGATAGGTCGATTGGCTTACTGGTCAGGTAATCGGCGGTGCCGTAGGTTTGGTTACTGCTGTTGTTGTAGGGCAGGCCAAACTCGTTTAGCCCATCCATAGTAGCCACGCCAATGGTGGGCGGGTTAGAGGGGTAGGTGTTGTTTACATACGCGTAGGCATCAAACCAAAGCGTGCCGGGTTCGTTTTGCGCAAAATAAATAATGGGGGCATAGCTAAGCAGTGTATCGGGTGCCACCTCTACCGAATCGGTAGCGCGGCCCAGCGAATCGAACTCGTAGCGGTAGTAGGTGTCCCAGTATTCAAAGTATTGCGGCAACTGGCTAAAGCAGCCGGCCGGTGCCGGGCCAAAATAGGTAAAGCGGTGTGGCAGCTGTGCTACCGAGTCGATAGTATGTGTGGTGGTATCGTAGCTGTAGGTGTATGATGAGTCAACCATAAAATAACCTACTGTCATCGGCACCCCTTCGTTGGCCAAGCAACTACCATATACGTTGTAAAAGGTATCGGTCAGGTGCTCGGCATACCAGTTTACGCTACCCAGGCGGTTGGTAGAAAAATCATCTACAAACGGAATAGAGAGAATATTGGTGTTAACTATTATAATGCCTTTATCTATAACATAGCGGTGCTGGCCCGCAGCAGGGTGGTATTTTTTTGTAGCCCGGTAAACAGCGGGGTTATAGCCCAGTGGGGTCAGTTCTTCGTGCTGTGCCGCTACCAGCAGCACCAGCATACACCAAAAGGCCAGCGATAGTAATTTCTTCATAAGCAACTGTAAACGTAAACAAAACAAATTTATTGGATAAAACCCTACCCACACCAGTTGTTGATAGCCTTAGGTAGCAGGGCTGCAAAGGGGCTTACTCGGGCGTGGCTACCGAGTCCATTTTGTCGTAAAGCTCGGGCTGCACCACTACATCGGCAGGTAGCTCTCTGGCAACAAACAGGTCTATACTTTCGCCAATGCGTATCGAGTTGCCCTCTCCGTATTCAGGCACCTGTTTGTAAATAATGGCGTTCAGCGTATCGGTTACCCCATCGGCCACTACTACCGCACCGGTGTTAAGCGAGTAGCCTCGCATTTTAAACATAGCTTCATCCAGGTGCAGGCCTATCAGGTAAGGTACCGAAATACGGCTGTTGCCCAGGCCATTGCCCAGCACCACATCTATAACCGTACCGCGGGGCACCCGCATTTTTTTAGTTACATCGCGCCCGTTTACCATTAGCCCTATTACGGCGTTCAGGTGTGGGTCGGGTTTGTATATCAATTCGCCCACTTTAAGCCCGTAGCTTTCCAGTTGCATTTTGGCATACTTCAGCGAGCTGCGACCTATCAGGTCGGGTATTTCGGTAGTAGGGGCTTTGGTGGCGTTAACAGTTATATAAATAGTACGCCCTTCTTTCACCTTAGAGTTTGGCTTCGGGTTCTGATCCACAATACTCATCGGTGGTTTGTTCATATCGTACACCGAATCCATAATCTGGTACTCCAGGTTGCGGCTGCCCAGTATTTCTTTCACCTGCTCAAACGTACTGCCACGTAGGTCGGGCACGGTTATGCTCTCGCCCCAGCGGGTGTATTTTTTTAAGCCCGACTGTACAACCAGCAGCAATACAACAATCACCCCAAGGGCTACCAGCACGTTGTATAACAATACCTTATTAAAATACTTTTTAAGCAAAGCGGTGTTTTTATAACTATCGCAAAAATAAACGCCTATTTAACAGTAAATAGTATGCCTGCCAATTATTTGTGCACTATTGGGCTTTTTGGTGTCTATTGTCTGAACCGCGATTTTTATGATTTTAACGATACCCCGGAGTGCGCTGGTTGGTATAGTTTTTTATATGCATATTTATAGTGCTTATATAGTTTGTTAAAACCAGACAGTGATAAAAGAGGATTTAAAATATTCAGATGTTACCGGTAAAGTGATAGGATGTGCCATGGCCGTTCATCGCGCCCTTGGAAACGGTTTTCAGGAAGTTGTATACCAGCGCGCCCTTGAGATAGAAATGAATATGACAGATGTTGGTTTTGCCCGCGAATTTGAAATGCCGGTGTATTACCGCGATATACAAATTGCCACCCGCCGGGTAGATTTTCTGGTGGAAGGGATTATATCGGTAGAACTTAAGGCTGTTTCTAAACTGGATGATGTTCATCTGGCACAGGCAATTAACTATTTAGAAGCCTACAATCTTGAGGTTGGCCTGCTAATAAATTTTGGTGAAAACAGTTTGGTATTTAAACGATTAATCAATAGAAAATTTAAGCCTATATAGCCGACACATTTTGAGTTGTATTAATCCTGTACTAATCTATTCAATCGTAAAAAATCACGGTTCAGACAATTAACACCATGCCCAAGCAATTGCAAATAACCATACCCGAACCCTGCCACGAAAACTGGGCAGAAATGACCCCTACCCAACAGGGGGCCTACTGCAAGGTGTGTAGTAAAAATGTAATAGACTTTACCACCAAAACCGAGAATGAAATATACGATATACTTACCCAAAGCGATGGCAATACCTGTGGGCGGTTTACTTCGTTTCAGTTGCAGCAGCCCATTCGCAAAACCGAGGTAAACAACGGCTGGTTTAACTGGCGGGCTATAGCGGCAAGCCTGGCGGCGCTGGTGGCGTTTGAAGAAACAGCAAGGGCATCGGGTAAAGCAGAAAAGGTGAGTGTAACAGTAGAAGCATTAACCGCAATTAGTAATAGAGGCGAAACAGGTACAGGAGATGAAATAAATGGTATGGTATTAGATGCCGAGAACCATGAACCAATACCTGATGCCTACCTCATTTGGCAAGATGATAGTTCTGTTGTTTCAACTGATTTGGAGGGCCGGTTTACGCTGTTAGATACAGGTGGACACACAAGCAACTTGCTTACTATAAAAGCTTTTGGTTTCGATTGGTTGACGATTGATGTGAATAGCTTAAGAAATAATCAGGCAGTGTTTTTGCATAGAAAGCAATATGCAGATAGCATAGTAACTCTTACATCTGGTAAGGTAACTGTTTCTGTAACTGATACATCAATTATTAAGGGTGTAAAAAATGTGATTGCTGGTAAAGTAATTGACGCTGACACAAAAGAACCATTGTACGGTGCTACTGTATACTGCAAGTCAGATAGAACTGTTTACAGAATTACAGATGAATCCGGCGAATTTAAAATGCCGGTAGATAGTTCTTTGTACAAAAACGACACTGTAGTTATTCAGTATCTGGGTTTCACCAATCGCGAAATACCTGTTGCAGATTTCACTAAAAAATATAACGGAAGTGCGCTTGAAATACAAATGTCTCAAGCTGTACTTGGCAGCTTTGATGTAGTAGTTGTAAGTCCGGTTAAAATGGGCAAATTCAAAAAGGCGCACATGCGGCGTATGGAACGAAAGAATAGTAAGGGGCACTAAAGTTCATTCATTTAATAGATACGCTTCCCGCAAATTCCCTATTTTGCCCGCCTGTATGATACGTACTGTTGCTTATCCGCGTGCTGCACTTATAGGTAACCCATCCGATGGGTATTATGGCAAAACCATTGCTTTTGTATTCAGCAATTTTGCTGCACAGGTACAACTGGAGCCTGCCGGGCAGCTTAGCATTATACCCTGCAACCGCGACCGTATGCAGTTTAACAGCCCCACCGAGCTGGCAGAAGAAATAAGCGAGTACGGCTACTATGGTGGTGTGCGTTTGGTAAAGGCTGCTATCAAGGTTTTTTACACGTACGCCGTTAAAAACAACCTGCCATTAACAGCACCTAACTTCACCATTCGCTACAGTACCAATATACCGCAACGGCTGGGCCTGGCGGGTAGCAGTGCCATAGTTACGGCTGTGTTTAAAGCCCTGTTGCAGCACTATCATATTAACGTAGATAAACCTATACTGGCCAACCTTATCCTCTCTGCCGAGCGCGATGAACTTAAAATTGGTGCGGGCCTGCAGGACCGTGTAGCACAGGTATACGCCCAACCGGTGTTTATGGATTTTGATAAAACGCTGATGGATAAACAAGGCTACGGTGATTATATTCCCTTCGATAAAAGTCTGCTGCCACCGGTATATCTGGCCTATCGCACTAACCTTTCAGAAGGTTCGGAGGTTACGCATAACGACCTTGCCGCCCGATATGCCAAAGGCGATGCCGTAGTACTGGATGCCATTGAGCAATGGAAAAGCCTTACCACGCAGGTGTGGGATAAACTACAAGCCGGCGATAAGGATATTGCAGCGTTGATAAACCGCAATTTCGATATTCGTAACCAAACTATTGCTGTAAGCAATGGCAACAAACAACTGGTGCAACAAGCCCGTGCTGTCGGTGCCAGTGCCAAGTTTACCGGCAGTGGCGGGGCTATAATAGGCACATATACTAATGAAGAAATGTATAACCGGTTAGTAACCAAAATGGCAGAAATAGGGGCTGTAGTTATAAAACCCGATATAGTTTAAAAAAAATCTCACAGAACACACGAAATACACTGAATAGAAAGAGGAAACTATGATGTATTGTTCTGTGATGTCTGTGTTTTCTGTGAGAGATTCATAAAGCAATGCAACACACAATAAAAAAAGCAGTTATACCCGCAGCCGGTTTTGGCACCAGGCTGCTACCTGCCACCAAAGCCCAGCCTAAAGAGATGCTGGTTATAGTAGATAAACCCGTAATACAGTATGTGGTAGAAGAAGCCGTACAATCGGGTATTACCGATGTGCTGATTATACTATCGGATGGTAAAGAAGTACTGCGCGACCACTTTAAACCCGATACCGCACTGGAGCAATTGCTGGAACAAAAAGGAAAAGGAGAGGAGCTGGCCGCCATTCGCAGTTTGAACCACCTGTGCAACATACACATTACTTACCAGCACGTGCAAAAGGGGCTTGGCGATGCCATATTATGTGCCGAAGAGTTTGTAGGTAACGATCCGTTTGCTGTGCTGCTGGGCGATACCATTATTGAGAGTGAAACACCGCTTACCGGCCAACTGGCTTTAGACTATGAACGCCTGCAACAACCGGTGGTAGCCCTGCAACAGGTGCCGTTGAATATTGCCCACCGCTATGGTGTGCTGGTGGGCCAACCGGTAGCCGATAGGTTGTACAAGGCCACTGCACTGGTAGAGAAACCTGCTAAAGATAACATCCCATCTAACCTGGTCTTTAGCGGGCGCTATGTGCTTACCGCCGATATATTTGATTGCATACGCAACACCCCTGCCGGTGTAAACAACGAGATACAACTAACCGATGCTATGCGCCTGCTAATGCAGCAACGCGATTTATACGGCCATCTGTTTGATGGCGTACGCCACGATGTAGGCAACAAGCTCGATTTTATAAAAACCAACCTGCTATTAGGTTTAAAGCGAGATGATACCGGCCCCGAGTTGAGAAAGTGGCTAAACAGCTTATTGCAGAACGGTTAGATATATTTCATTTGTTTGTGCTGCATAGGGTGTTTTTTTAAATAAAAATATACACACTGCCTATACCCTCTCTTTTTAATCCGCTGCTAATTAGCTTATTATCTATATGCCATGCCTACACCCCTCTGCCTATACCCGTTCTGATAGCTGATTTTAATATTATTAAATAATGTAATTTAAAACATGCCCGTTTAAACTTAGTTTTGCCTTATGTTAATACGCATTGTAAAAATGACTTTTGCCGAAGATAAAGTAGGCGACTTTCTGAATACCTTTAACCAGCGCAAACACCTGATAGCTTCTTTCGAAGGTTGTAGCGGCGTGCAACTGCTGCGCGATACCACCGACCCCCGCATTTTTTTTACCTACAGCCAGTGGGATAACGCTGCCAGTCTGGAAAAATACCGCCAGTCGGAGTTGTTTAACACGGTATGGAGCACCGTTAAAGAGTGGTTTGTGGCCCGCCCCGAAGCCTGGAGCGTACAGGCTGTTTAAGGCACTTAGCTTTGCTGTTCGAAATCTGTAGTTTAAAAACTGTCCATTTACGGATGCTCTTATCGCCCCTTATGAAAAACGCCGTAAAAATTTCCTCGAAGCCGGGCAAGAGATGAAAAAACTGTTTGAGGCCAACACACAATAACCAATAATGGG
The DNA here is from genome assembly GCA_964423405.1 of uncultured Chitinophaga sp. Taxonomy (GTDB): domain Bacteria; phylum Bacteroidota; class Bacteroidia; order Chitinophagales; family LD1; genus Bog-950. The sequence goes on from CAYREY010000024.1 coordinate 48,572, forward strand.
CAAACTGTGGTGCCGAGTTTTTTTTCATGCGCGTGGGGAGGAAATTTTAGGCAGGTTTTCATACAGGGCTTGAGTTTTTGCTCCACTTTTTGGTCAAGCAAAAAGTGGAAAATCTAACAAAAGCGTATAAACCAAGCTTAGCAACTAAACTTTGCCTAAGGCAACACAGGGTTTTAAACATTTACAGCAATCATGCTACGGCTAACTATATTACTGCACCGGGTTCTAACACGGGTAACTTTTTTATTTTCGTGCCACTAAATGATAGTTATGAGTAAAAATGTTTTTGCGCAGTTAATAGCCGTTATTTTATTGGCAGGTGTGGCCTCGTGCAGCAAGTTACCTATAGATGCTGCCTTTCAGAACCTGCAGGTAAACAACCCGGCCGATACGGCCCTGTTTGCCATCATCGGCGATTTTGGTGAAGACGGCCCGCACGAAGAAGCGGTGGCGGCTATGGTTAAAAGTTGGAACCCCGAGTTTATAATTACCGTGGGCGATAACAATTACCCACTGGGCGGCACCAGCACTATTACCGATAACATTGGTAAACACTACGGCGATTTTATTTACAACCCCGATGCACCGGTAGAGAAACGCTGCACCGGTAAGGCTACTGCCGATAAGGTTAACCGCTTTTTCCCTTCACCGGGCAATCACGATCATTACTCTATGCCCGTTATGCGTAGTTATACCGAGTACTTTACCCTGCCCGGCGATGAGCGCAATTACGATTTTGTGTGGGGCCCCATTCAGTTTTTTTCTATGAACTCCGGCAGCGCCGGCAACATACCCGATGCACAACGCAAATGGCTGAAAGATAAAGCCGCTGTTAGTTCGCAACCGTTTCAGCTGGTGTATTTCCATCACCCGCCCTATAGCCCCGGCCCGCATGGCAGCTCGGCCGGCACACAGTTGCCTTACGGCGAGTGGGGGCTGGATGCCGTGGTTACCGGCCACGAGCATTTTTATGCCCGTGTAACCGATAACAGTGCCATTAAACCCGCGTTTATTATTATTGGCAACAGCGGTAACGATAACCTGTACAACTGCAATGCCCACCCGCTCGATGCATCGAAGTTTACGGTTAATATGTGCGACAATACCCGCTTTGGTGCCGTAAAGGTTAAAGCCACTGCCACACAACTTATTTTTGAATACTACACCACCGACCAGCCCGCTACCCCGCGCGATGTGTATGTGGTAAACAAATAAACCTATGCTGATTAATGCCAGTATACAGGTGGTGCCGCTTACCGAAACCACTGCCGCTTTTCCGGTTATAGATAAAGCCATTGCGCTCATTCAGCAATCGGGTTTAAAGTACACCGTTGGTGCTTTCGAAACTACTATAGAGGGCGAGTACGAAACTGTGCAGCAACTGCTACGCACTATCGAAGATTTCTGCTACGCGCAAAATGAGGTTCAGTTTCTGGTGTATAAAAAGCTGCATATACACGGCAGCGCCGATATACGCATAGATGATAAAACCGGCAAATTCAGCAACGGAACTTCGTTTCCGGTTATATAATTAAGCTACTTTCCACAGCCTGCGTATAGCTACCAGGTGCAGCAACAGCGCAAACGGCACTACAAACGATGGCAGCCATATAAACGGAAAGTAAAACACTATGGTGTTGGCCGGCTCGTTCATAAACTGCCTGAACGGATAAGGCGTGGAAAGGATAGCAACGGCCACTATGTTAAGCAACAGGGCCAGTGCGGCAAAGTTCCAGTACAGGGCCACTTTAAGCGGCCATGTTTTCTTTACAAAACAATAGTAGGCTATAAACGGCGCCGTGGCACCGGCCAGCACATCAAAGTTGCGGCCTTCAAATGTCATTTGTACCGGTATTACATTATAGTGGTATAGCAGCCATAGTATAAACTCCATCAGCAGGCGGAACGATTGGGCATACACCAGCCAGAACACATTAAACTGTTCGGTAAGGTCGTTAAACTGCCGGGCATTCATCAACAGTAAAAAGAACAGTAGTGGCGGCACCACCACCAGCAAAAAGCGGGGCGGCATGGCTGTGTAATCGGTTAGCAGGCCCGAGGCCGATATGATAAGTGTAAATATAAGCCACACCATTAGTACCACCAGCGAGGTAACAAAATTATTCCTTCGTTCTTCAAACGGCAGGTTGGCCCGGCGGCTGCTTATGTACACAGCAATCAGTATTAAAAATGCAATTGCAAAAACCAGGGTGATAAAAAGTGCCGAAATGTGTAAAGGTATATGCGGCATAGGCAGTAGGTGTTGCTGAGTATCACGAATATACAATTATCATTCGTCAAAAATACATGAATTGTCCACCGGTAGCAGCGCCTTAATAATATATATCAACATTGTTTTTGCATTCGGCACAGGTCTGATTACTATCAGTTTGTTGTTTCCTCAATTCTGAATAGTTTTGAAGGATTATTGAAATGTCGGAGCCTGAAGCTTATTTACTTCCTGTTTCGTACTTCTAACTTCAAACTTATAATCGCTCATGCCTCATTATCAGTTACGCGGCAAAATACCGCACAAGCGCCATACGCAGTTTAAAAAGCCTGGTGGTGGTTTATACCACGAGGAACTGGTTTCTACCGAAGGTTTTCACAATGTTTATTCTATTGTGTACCACTGCCATCCGCCTACTATGGTTACCAAAATAGAGGAGCCTATAGATGTGACCCCGCGTATTGCCCAGCACAAAAACATGCAGCATCGCTGCTATAAAGGCTTTAATGTAAAACCGGTAGAAGATTACCTGCAATCGCGTGTGCCGGTACTGGTTAATAACGATGTACATGTTGTGTTGGCGGCTCCTCAGCAATCTACCAAGAAATATTTTTATAAAAACAGCGATGCCGACGAGGTGATATTTGTGCACGAAGGCACGGGTAAAATGCGCTCAATCTTTGGTGAGTTGAAGTTCAGCTACGGCGATTATATTGTTATTCCGCGCGGTACTATTTACCAGCTGGATTTTGATACCAAAAACAACCGCCTGTTTATAGTAGAATCGTTTTCGCCTATAGTGTACCCTAAGCGCTACCGTAACGAGTTTGGGCAGCTTATGGAGCATGCGCCGTTTTGCGAGCGCGATATACGCGGGCCCGAAAAACTGGTAACCAACGACCGCACCGGCGATTTTCTGGTGTACATTAAAAAGCAGGGTATGCTGTACCCTTACCACTACGCCACGCATCCGTTCGATGCTATTGGCTGGGATGGTAACCACTATCCGTACATCTTTTCTATTCACGATTTTGAACCTATTACCGGCCGTGTGCATCAACCGCCACCGGTACATCAGACTTTCGAGGCGCATAACTTTGTTATCTGCTCGTTTGTGCCCCGCAAGTACGATTACCACCCGCTGGCTATACCGGCACCTTACCACCATAGCAATGTAGATAGCGATGAAGTGCTGTACTATGTAGATGGCGATTTTATGAGCCGTAAACACGTAGAGCGCGGAATGATTACCTTGCACCCCATAGGCATTCCACACGGCCCGCACCCCGGTGCTATAGAAAAAAGTATTGGTAAAGAAGAAACCAAAGAACTGGCTGTAATGGTAGATACCTTTAACCCACTATGGCTTACCGAAGATGCTGCGCGTATAGAAGACGGCAGTTATTTTTTAAGCTGGCTGGATGATAAAGTACCGACTAAAAAGAAATAATCTCAAACAGAATCTCAAACAAAAATAAAATGGCTACAGACGTATTGGAAACAACAACACCCGCCGCGGTGAAAGATTTTTTACCGCTTAACGGTACCGACCACGTAGAGTTTTACGTGGGCAATGCAAAGCAAAGTGCTTATTATTATCAAACAGCCTGGGGCTATAAACTGGTAGCCTATGCCGGACCCGAAACCGGTGTGCGCGACCATGCCAGCTATGTGCTGGAGCAGGGTAAAATACGCCTGGTGCTAACCTCGGCCATGTCGCCCGAGCACGAAATAGCGCAGCACGTGTTGAAACACGGCGACGGTGTAAAAGTGTTGGCGCTATGGGTAGATGATGCCCGCAAAAGTTTTGAAGAAACTACCAAACGCGGTGCCGTTGCTGTAATGGAGCCAACTGTTTACACCGATACCGATGGCGAAGTAGTAATAAGTGCTATTAAAACCTACGGCGAAACAGTACATAAGTTTGTAGAGCGTAAAAACTACAAAGGCGCATTTTTACCGGGCTTTGTGGCTCGTCAGTCTAATGTGCCGGTTACAAGTGTAGGCTTAAAACATGTTGACCACTGTGTAGGTAACGTAGCACTTGGGCAGATGAACGAGTGGGTTAAATTTTACGAAGAGGTAATGGGCTTTAAACTCATTATCACGTTCGATGATCAGGATATCTCTACCGAGTACTCGGCATTGATGAGTAAAGTGGTAAGCAACGGTAACGGTTATGTAAAATTCCCTATCAATGAACCGGCCGATGGTAAAAAGAAAAGCCAGATAGAAGAGTATATAGAGTTTTATCGCGGTCCGGGTGTTCAACACATAGCCATAGCTACCGATGATATTATCTCTACCGTTACAGAGTTACGTAAACGCGGGGTAGAGTTTTTATACGTGCCCGATAACTATTACGAAGATGTATGGCAGCGGGTAGGTAAAATAAACGAGGATGTAAACAAGATTAAAGAGCTGAACATACTGGTAGACCGCGATGATGAAGGCTACCTGTTACAGCTGTTTACCAAGCCGGTGCAGGACCGCCCAACTGTGTTTTACGAGATAATACAGCGCTGCGGTGCCAAAAGCTTTGGCAAAGGAAACTTTAAAGCTTTGTTTGAAGCTATAGAGCGCGAACAGGCGGTGCGCGGTAACCTGTAAGAAACTATATTAGCAACAATGGCATGACTAAGCCCGGCTTTTGAGCCAAGCAAAGTCATGCCATTGTTTTTTAAAAGAATAACAGTATTACGATGGAGATTAGCAAGAAGGTTATATGGATTACCGGCGCCTCATCGGGTATAGGCGAGGCCCTGGCTTTTGCACTGGCTAAACAAGGTGCTAAACTTATTTTATCGGCCCGCCGCGAAGATGAGCTGAAACGCGTGGCCAATGCAGTGCACAAGGCTGTTCCATCTTCGGCAGAACCTTTTGTGTTGCCGCTGGATCTGACCGACACTTCTACTTTTGAGCAAAAGAAAAACGAGGCTGTAAAGCACTTTGGCAGGGTAGATGTTTTAATTAATAACGGTGGCGTTAGCCAGCGCTCTCTTGCAAAAGACACAACCCTGGAGGTTGACCGGAAGTTATTTGAGGTTAACTTTTTTGGTACGCTGGGCTTAACCAAAGTATTGTTGCCGTATTTTATTGAGCAAAAAAGTGGCCTGTTTGTAACCATTACCAGTGCCGTGGGCAAGTTCGGTTCGCCGTGGCGCAGCGGGTATGCCGCCAGCAAGCATGCCCTGCATGGCTACTTCGATTCGCTGCGCGCCGAGGTGTACGATGATAATGTGCGCGTATTGCTGGTATGCCCCGGTTTTGTGGTAACCAATGTATCGTACAACGCCCTTACCGGCAATGGCGAAAAACTGAACAGCATGGACAATGCCACCAGTAAAGGCTTAACTGCTGAGGAGTGCGCCAGCCAGATTGTAAACGCCATAAAGGCTGATAAAGAAGAAGTTATAGTATCTAACTTTAAAGAGAAATTTGGCGTGTACGTGAAGCGTTTTTTCCCGTCGCTGTTCTCGGTTATGATTCGTAAAATGGCTGTGCGTTAGCCAGCTTATTTTCTTCATGAAATCACATCTAAACTATGCAGGTATGTATTAGATTTTAATGCATGCTTTGGTTATATTGCCCGCTCTTAAAGGACACATTTAAGAGCACTATCCCATGAGAAAATTTTTACTGTCTGCAGCAGCAGTGCTGTTGGCTTGTGTATCTGCTATGGCGCAGGCACCCCAAAAGGTTAATTACCAGGCTGTTGTTCGCGATGCTGCAGGTAACATTCTGCCTGCCGGCTCCAGTGTATCGTTTCGTTTTCAAATACATCATCTGTCGCCCACAGGGGCTATAGTATTCGAAGAGGCCACCACGCTTACCACCAACCAGTTTGGTTTGGTAACCTACGAGGTAGGTAGCAACAATAACCTGGCAGTGGTTAACTGGGGTAACGGGCCTAAGTATTTACAGGTAGATATTGATATTGACGGCGGCACCAACTACACCAGTATGGGTACCTCGCAGTTAATAAGTGTGCCTTACGCCTTGTATGCTGCCAACAGCGCTACCGGCCCGCAGGGTTTGCCGGGGCCTCCGGGTAATCCGGGTTTGCAAGGACCAACAGGTGCTACAGGCCCCACCGGTACAGGCGGCGGTGCCACCGGCCCCACTGGTGCCGCTGGCATTACAGGCCCTACCGGACCAACCGGTGCTACCGGATTAGCTGGCAATACGGGTCCCACAGGTCTTAATGGTGCTACAGGTACTGCTGGTGCCACCGGTCCTACCGGCGCTAACGGATTAAACGGTAACGATGGGGCTACCGGCCCCACTGGTGCCGCAGGCATTACCGGACCAACAGGAGCAACAGGAGTTGGCGGTGGCGCTACTGGTGCCACAGGCCCTACAGGTATTGCCGGTGTTACCGGCCCAACCGGTTTAACCGGTGCCGATGGCGTACCCGGTGTTACGGGCCCCACCGGTGCAGCAGGTATAAATGGTAGCACAGGCGCTACAGGCCCCACAGGAGCTAACGGAACAAATGGTTTAAATGGTAATAATGGTGCCACTGGTCCGACCGGCCCTACTGGCGCTAACGGATTAAACGGTAACGATGGAGCTACCGGCCCCACTGGTGCCGCAGGCATTACCGGCCCAACCGGTTTAACCGGTGCCGATGGCGTACCCGGCGTTACGGGCCCCACCGGTGCAGCAGGTATAAATGGTAGCACAGGCGCTACAGGCC
>CAYREY010000025.1:0-44654 GCA_964423405.1 uncultured Chitinophaga sp.
CTTCTTTCACCACCATAGCGGTGCTGTTTTTAAATATGGTTACTTTTTTAACGGGTAAAATGGTTTGCGCGTTGGCAAACGTTGCAAGGCCCAACAGGGCAAGGGTTATGTGGTTTCTCATGTGTTGTTTTACTATTAGCTATATAACTTCAACTACTAAATAATATAAATATGAAATCAAAAAACAATAACACTATCTTTTTCGGCAACCCCTAAAGGGTTTAAAACCCTTTAGGGGTTACACGAACAAACAGCAGTGCCTGCTGTACATCAAAGATGAAACATTATGCCAAATCCATAAACGGCAAATGCCACCGGCTTATTTTTTACTTTTAATAACATTATTTGATTGCACAGATAATTACGCCGGATAAACGGATAGACACAACAAAACGTTGCCTGCTTACGCAATTTAAAAGTTTGTCATTAATGTTTAAATTTACGGTATGTTTAAAGAATCTCTTTCCGACAAAACTTCAGGTAAGATATCGGGACTTGCGCCTAACAATGTTCCGCGCAAATTAAGCGCCAGAGATGTAGCTTTGGGCATAGGCCGTAAAGCTACGGAAGAAGAGATAGAAGAATACCTGGACCGTCCACATGGTAAAACTATCCAGCTAAAAGATGGCATTGAACAGATAAAAGCCAAACTTGCCCAAAAGCAATCGCTCAAAAATAAATGGAAATAGCAATCAAGGCTAAAGCGCTTAAAACGCTTGATGAGGCAGCTAACTATATCGACTCGCTTAACACACCAAATGCCGGATCAAGGTGGCTTGATAGATTCTTAAATCGCATGCAATCCTATGCAAAACCAGGGGTTGTGTATGCGTTATGTTCATATAAACCTTTCGCAAAACGTGGCTACAGCTGTATTACCTACAATAATTGGGTAGTAGCATTTAAAATTGTAAGGAACCAATTTGTTATTTATGAAATAATGCATGGCTCTGTATTACACTAATAAACCTACAGTGGCAGTTTTCGGAGCACTTCACCGCCAACCAGCATTGAACTTGAATAGAAACACAATGCTCCAGGTTTGCACGTAACCCCGTCTGGCGCAAAACCCGTGTTAGCACCAGTGGCTCATTCGTGTAGTGTAATTATTTTCATTTCCCGTGAGTTATTCTAATTATCTTACAGTCACGAGAATTAATGATAATTAAAAATGTCCCACCTAAATATCCTTTTGGAAGTGTCCCACAGATTACCCAGTAATTGTCAATGGAGTAAACTTCGTAAGGTCGTTGTTTGGTTATGTTGCCTTTACCGTAAATACTGAAAAGAATAGGCTCTGCTACGTTTACTGCAGTCAGACTGTCTTTGATAATTGTCGTTTTATTGTCAATTATATTGTGTTGTAACTTGTCATTAAGTGCCGATTTCAGTTCTTGTTCAGCAAATGATTTTCCAAGTATAGTTCTATCACCTTTTGTCTGTCCACACGCAGTTAATCCGAAGGTCAAGAGTGCCACAAAGTAAATTACTTTTATGTTGGTCGTTGGTCTGTTATTGTATCTTCCTACCATTGGTGGTAACGTTTTCAGGGCTTTGCGCTCGTGCGGGTTACTGGACACAAAGTTTAAATTTATAACTAAAGTTTCATAGAATCACAAAGCCCCAGGTTTGCACATCACCCCGCCTGGCGCAAAACCCGTGTTATGGCTCGTTTTTTCTTCCCTGTAATGGTTGTTTAATCTCATTAGTCATATCTATTTTTCCATCTGTCAAGAGCTTACCTTTCATGTAGATTACGTAGTATTCATAAGTCCCTGGCGTTTCATTTCCAAGGCTGTCACAAGTGTAAGTGCTTATTGTATCTGAAGTGTAAAATGAAAAATCCTTTTTTAAGGTCATATACTCTTCACAAGAAAATCCGCAGTCTGAACCGCAACCGCCAATTGCAATAGTTTTCCGGTCAATAACTTGTCCATTTAACTTGTAGGTCGTTAATACAGGCAAATAACAGTCAGCTACTCCTAGTGTTATTGTCGCTATATAGTTTCCATTTGTAGGTATTTGTCCATAGGCCAATGAGTATTCATCTGCATATTTTTTAAACCTATTTCCGTCAAACTGCTTGAAACCGTCAGAACTAATGTTGCATCCTTTTATAGTAACTGGTAATTCCATTTTCTTGAAATTATCCAGGAACCCAGAAAACTCATCATTAACTTTAGGAAATTCACTTTCATTAATTGTGCTGTCATTCTTATTATTCTCTGGCTTGTCATTAGCTGTCTGTCTACAACCAAAAATAATTGTTAGACCTAAAACTGTAAATACAACTGTTAGTTTCATTATCCTATTATCGTTTTAAAAATAACCATAATGGTTTACAGATTTGCGCAGTTGCAGGTTTCGGAGAACAAAACTGTCGACAAGCACAAATTTAAATAGAAGCACAAAGCTTGATTTAACCGCTGAACCGCCAATTTTTGGATAGGTGCTTTTATGCATCGTTTTTTTCATCAGTTATTAGTCATGCTTTATCTGTATAGTCACCAATGTAGTAAGACGGAAGTCCCTTTTCAAAACCTATCCTATACAAACCAATACCTTTGCTTATTTGATTATTGACAGCTTCTTGAAGTTCCTTTGCTTTCCAAATCAACTCTGAACATTCAAAGTATTTTAAATTGTCAGCTGTAACAACCGTTCCCTTCTTTAGTCCCCCCTTATTTCCATATGGAATTAAAACTATTTTTTCTGACGGTAGTTTTTCGGTTAAAAAGGATTTATCCGACAACAGTTTTGTCTGCTCAATAAAGCTCTTGTAATCAACTACACCAAATGCATTCCAATTAAATTCTTTTGTCCTGGCGATTCTTATTGGTAAGTCTGGTCTAAATACTTTTTGTTCTTCAATTGTCAGTGGAGTATAATCGATTGGGGTTGATATGGAAATAAATAAGGGAGCAGAAGTCCGATAGAAATAGCACTTCTTTTTAAAATTCCCTGAAAAAGTCCATGAGTTGTCATGAGGCCAAAGACAGTCATAAAAAACTTCAATGTCATCAAATCCGATTACTCTAAATGGTCTTTCGTCCCATTCTGTTTTATATATTTCTCCTAATTTTAGTTTATCTGTTGTCATTTTCAAAATGATGCATAACACCCAAATATACGCAATCAACTTATTTGCAATACATTTCATGCAAAGTATTACTACTTTGATTTTTCAATCACTAATTATTAAAAAGCTAATTTGATACTATGCGCATCTTCTGTACTTTCAGGCACCCAACTTTTATTTGCAAGTAATGCCGGATAAGAATTACAAGTTTACAATTACTAATTACTAATTGAATACAAGTAACGTACTAAACCGTTGCTTATACTTAGTAATTTGTAATTCGCCAATTAGTAATTACCCTACGATAGTATGCCCGCAATAGTGGCCGACAGGTAACTGGCCAGCGTACCGCATATAAGGGCCTTAAAGCCCAGTTTGGCAAGGTCTTTCCGACGGTCGGGCGCCAGCTCGCCAATACCGCCTACCTGTATGGCTATAGAGCTGAAGTTGGCAAAGCCACACAGCGCAAAGCTTACTATTATCAGCGATTTAGGCGACAGGGTGTGCTGCGCAATCATAGGCGATAGGTTGGCATACGCCACAAACTCGTTTATTACCAGTTTGGTACCCAGCAGGGTGCCTACGGTATGTGTTTCGGCCGATGGTACACCCATAGCCCAGGCAAATACCGAGAAGATAGCGCCGAAAATAGAATCGAGAGTAAAGTTGCTCAGGTTAATACCTATTATATCCAGGTTCATACCGGTAGCGGCCAGCAGGGTGCCTATTTTAATCAGTATGGCGTTTACCAGGGCTATCAGGGCTATAAAGCCTATCAGCATGGCTATTACGTTCAGCGATACTTTAAGGCCATCGCTGGCACCGTGCGATATGGCATCCAGCAGGTTGGCATGTACTTTCTTTACCTCCAGCTTAACCGCGCCTTTGGTAGCGCTCTCTTCGGTTTCGGGCCACACTATTTTGGCTATTACCAGCGATGCCGGTGCCGCCATAATACTGGCCGCCAGCAGGTACGGTGCCGGTACCCCCATAGATATATACACCGCCATTACCCCGCCCGCAATACAGGCCATGCTGCCGCTCATACTGGCCAGCAGTTCGCTCATGGTCATAGAGCTGATGTAGGGCTTAATCATTATCTGCGCCTCTACCTGGCCCACAAATGTAGATGCCACGTTAGAGAGGGCCTCGCTGCCCGATACACGCATCAGCGAGTGTACGCCGCGCGCAATACCCGATACCAGTATTTGCATAATACCAATGTGGTAGGCTATGCTTACCAGCACCGCCACAAATATGATAGTAGGCATAATGCGGAACATGAAAAGAAAGCTGTATTGGTCGCCAAAAATAGGGTGCAGCAAATCGGGGCGCATCAGGCCGCCAAACACAAACTCGCCACCTTTATCGGCCATCTCCAGCAGGCGCTTTATTTTATCGCCCACGTACTGAAAAGTGTTTTGCCCTACACTTGTTTTAAGTACAAACACCGCCAGCGCCAGTTGCAGCGCCAGGCCGCTAAATACCAGCCGCAGGTTAATGGCCTTGCGGTTATTGCTCATTGCATAGGCTATACCCAGTATCAGGGCCACTCCAATTAATCCGGTAAATCTCTCCATGGGCTTTTTGGGTTTACTCAAACATGGTTAAAGATGTTTGAATGATTGGTTTTGTATTTATGGCCAACTGCTGACTGCCGACTTACTTCCGCTTGTTCAGTTCATCGCGTATGCGTGCGGCCAGTTCGTAGTCTTCGTTATCCAGCGCGGCTTTCAGGTGGCTTTGTAACTCGGGCACACTCATGTGGTGGTAGTTGGCAGCAGCCATGGTGTCGGCTACTTCTTCCGGCTCCTTCTCCCCTTCTTCTATCGCCTGGTTTTCGTCTTCGTTCGGGTCGGCTTCTACACCGGCTTCGTTCAGTATCGACTCCTCTACGTATATCGGACAATCGAACCGCACCGCCAGTGCCAGGGCATCGCTGGTACGCGAGTCTATTTCGTACAGGTCGTCGTTACGCTTGCATATCAGGTTAGAGAAGAACACCCCATCTACCAGTTTAGATATATAAATGTACTCCAGTTGTATATCAAACGTATCGCACATGGTTTTCATCAGGTCGTGCGTTAGCGGGCGCGAGGGTTTCATGTTATCCAGTGCCACCGCTATAGCCTGTGCTTCGAAGCCACCAATTACAATAGGCAGGCGCCGGGTGCCCCCTACTTCGCCAAGCACCACTGCAAACGAGTGCGATTGGGTTACGCTGTGCGAAAGGGCAATAATATCCAGCTCAATTTTTCTCATTCCGGTATGTCTTCTTGTGTGTGTAGTTATGGGTGTGCAAAGTAAGGTTTTTCCCGAAAATAAAAATGCCATGCACGGGTATTAACCGGCATGGCATTTACAATGTGCACAACAGGTTTATTGTGCGGCTTTAAATTTCTTGTATTCTTCAATAAACTTAGGCATTACCTGGAAAGCATCGCCTACTATACCATAGTCGGCAGCTTTAAAAAACGGAGCCTCAGGGTCGGTATTAACCACTACTATTACCTTGCTACCGTTTACACCGGCTAAGTGCTGTATAGCACCCGATATACCAACAGCAATGTACAGGTTAGGGCGGATAGTAAGACCGGTTTGGCCTACGTGCTCGTGGTGAGGGCGCCAGTCAACATCGGCAACCGCGCGCGAGCAGGCTGTAGCAGCACCCATCAGGTGGGCCAGTTCATCAATCATACCCCAGTTCTCAGGGCCTTTAAGGCCACGGCCTGCGCTTACTACCAGTTCAGCTTCGCTAAGTGGTATTTCGCCTACTATTTTATCGGTGCTTTTTACAGTGGTAGTAAAGTCGGCATCGCTAAGTGCAGGGGCAAAAGCCTCTACAGCAGCAGCACCGGCGCCACGTACCGGCGAAAGCGAGTTAGGGTTAACAGCTATTACTTTCTTTTCGGTAGCTACCTGGTATTGTGCCGATGCTTTACCCGAGAATACGTTTTTCTTAACCACTGCAGTACCACCGTTAAAAGCCGGCAGTTCAACAGCACCCGGTACATAACCGGCTTTAAGGCGTACGCTAACACGTGGTGCCAGCAGTTTGCCGTTTTGGTTAAATGATAATACCACTACTGTTGCACCGGCTGCGTTGGCAGCTTCGGCTACAGCTTTGGTATATGCTTTTGCATCAAATGTATTTAAGCGGGCATCGCCGGCGTGTAGTACTTTTTTAACGCCCACTGTACCCAGTGTGGCCAGTTCATCGGCCGATGCAGTACCCAGTACCACAGCTACTGAGTCTGTACCCAGGCTTTCAGCCACTTTAGAACCATAGTAAGCAGCCTCTACCGAAGCTTTTTTTATTTTTCCTTCACTTACTTCTACAAAACTTAATACTGCCATGATATTTTAGATTTTGGATTTTTGAATTATGATTTACTTCGTACTTCCCACTTCGCACTTCTAACTTTATATAACTTTCGCTTCTTCGTGCAGCAGGCGTACCAGTTCGGCTACGTTATCCGGCGATACATACTTGCACTCTTTTGCTTTTTCTGGCAGGGTGTAGCTGGCAACCGAAGTAAGTTTTTCGGTAGCATCGGCAGCAACTACTGCTAAAGGCTTGGTACGGGCAGCCATAATACCTTTCATGTTAGGTATACGTGCTTCGGCCAGTTCTTTCTGGGCACATACTACCATTGGCAATTTAACCTCTACGGTTTCGGTACCACCTTCTATTTCTCTTTTAATAGTAGCCACGCCACCTTCTATATCCAGTTTTTGTACCAGGGCTACGCTTGGCAGGTCAAGTAGTTCGGCTACCATGCCACCTACTTCGTAGCTGTTGTAGTCTATGGTTTCTTTACCGGCAATAATCAGGTCGTAGTTTTCAGTTTTAGCATGGTTAGCTATCTGGTTGGCTACAAAGTAAGCATCGGTAGGGTCGGCATCTACACGTACTGCTTTATCGGCACCTATAGCCAAAGCCTTACGGATAATCTGCTCGCTGTCGGCCAGGCCAACGTGTATTACCACTACTTCGCCACCCAGCTTTTCTTTAAGCTCTATAGCGCGTACCAGTGCGTACCACTCGTCGGTAGGGTTCATAATAAAAGTAACGCCATCGGTGCTGAACTTTGTGTTGTTATCTACAAAGGCCACTTTGGAAGTTGTATCGGGAACTTTAGCAATAGGAACTAATATTTTCATTTTTTGTTGTTTTAAATGCGGTTGCGAATGTATTACACTTTGCTAATTATCAAAACAAATTTTCCCTACCGCTGGTAGGTAAAAAATGCTGTAAAAATCAGCGTGCTTACACACCGCTCTACACGTATTGTTACAACAATAGCACCGGGGTTTTAGTTCACTATCCATCAGCAGCTTATAATCCCTTAACAACATCAATCATTACGGCTGTTTGGTATTACTAATATATTTAAATAAATAATAATATTTAAGTATTAGGGGGTGGGTTAACATCAAAATTTTACAAACCGCTGAACAACAGGCAATTAAATAAGGGGTGGGTTAACATTTTAGAAAAGATATAACATACAAACAGCCGCTTACATGGCTACAGGCGGCTGTTTGTATTTTTGCCCTTTAGGGCGTAAGAAGTGCGGCTGTACTATTCAATTAATATTCAGATTTTAGCACCCGAACCCAATAACCGATGAACGAGGAGCGACTAAACAAATTACTGGAGTGGGAAGCACAAAAACCCGATGATGCATTTTTGAAATTTGCCCTTAGTCAGGAGTATATCAGCGCTGGCAACGATGCCACTGCTTTACAATACTTAACGTTGCTGGCAGATAAATTCAGCGATTACCTGCCTACCTATTACCAGTTGGGCAAACTGTACGAACGGCTGGGCGAAACCACGAAAGCAGAAGCCACCTACAACAAAGGCAAACAGATAGCACAGGCAGCAGGAGATAACAAAACACTACGAGAATTAAACGAGGCATTGCAATATTTAGATGAATAAAAACAAAACACTTTTACAACGGTTTACTGAATATAACACCACCAAACGGCTGGCTAACCGCAAAAAGAAAACCCTGCTTACCGTTAGCGGCGGGGTAGATTCGGTAGTGATGTGCCACCTGTTTAAGGCGGCCGGTTACCCATTTGCTATAGCGCACTGCAACTTCAACTTGCGTGGCGATGAAAGCAACGGCGATGAAGCCTTTGTAAAAACACTGGGCGATGTATATAACGTGCCGGTGTATGTAAAGCAGTTCGATACCAAAGGATACAGCGAAAATAACGGCGTATCTACACAGGTAGCCGCCCGCGAGTTACGTTACACCTGGTTTGAAGAGCTACGTGTAAAAGAAGGCTACCACCTGATAGCCACCGCACATCACTTAAATGATAGTATAGAAACTATCCTGTTCAACTTAACCAAAGGCACCGGTATACGCGGACTGCGCGGTATACCGCAGCGGCAGGGTAATGTAGTACGACCATTGCTTTTTGCCAGCCGCGAGGATATAGCTGCATATTTAAGCGAACACAACCTGCAACACCGCGAGGACAGCAGCAACGCCAGCGATAAATACACCCGCAACAAAATACGTCACCACGTAATACCCTTACTTAAAGAAATAAACCCGGCGCTGGAAGATGCCTTTGCCGGTAAAATAGACCTGTTTACACAGTTAGAAGCATTATACGACAAGCAGGTGCAGAAAGAGGCAAAACGCCTTTTTTTAAAACGCGGTAACGATATATACATACCACTGGCCGCGCTGCGCAAAAGCACTAACGCTGCCACGGTATTGTTTGAATACTTAAAAGACTATGGCTTTAACACCGCACAGGTAGACGACCTGCTGGCGGGTATAGACAGCGAAGCCGGCAAGCAATATCTGACCGGTACCATGCGTATTATTAAAGACCGCCGGTTTTATATACTCACCCAACTAAAAGAGCAGCAAAGCACCATACATTTGTTGCAGCAAACCGATACAGCAGTAAACACCGGTACCAACCGTATTACACATACTGCCGGTATAGCAGCAACCGAAGTGAAAATTACAGCCGATAAAAACACTGCACTGGTAGATGCCACATTGCTTAAGTACCCGCTTACTATCCGCAAATGGAAACAGGGCGACTACTTCTACCCGTTTGGTATGAAGATGAAAAAGAAAAAACTGAAGAAGTTTTTGATTGACGAAAAAGTACCGCTGAACGAAAAAGAAAACGTGTGGGTAATAGAAAGCGATAAGCGCATAGTATGGGTGGCCGGCTACCGCATAGATGAGCGGTTTAAAATTACGCCTGCCACCAAACAGGTAGTTAAGTTTACCCTGCATTAACAACAATAAACACTATACACCAGTATAGTAATGGCGGCTATTAAAAATGCAGCCGTACCTTTGCAACCTAAAATTACAGCAAATGAAAATTGAAATATGGAGCGATGTGGTTTGCCCGTTTTGTTATATAGGCAAACGTAAATTTGAAGGGGCACTTGACCAATTTGCCAACAGCAATAACATAGAGGTTGAATGGAAAAGCTTTCAGCTTTCGCCGGATATGAAAACCGAACCGGGTAAAAACCTGAACCAGTTTCTGGCAGAGCATAAAGGTATGAGTATAGAACAGGCCGCCGCGCTTAACCAGCAGGTAACTGCTATGGCCGCGCAGGAGGGGCTAACCTATAACCTGGATAACGCCGTGCTGGCTAACACCATTAACGCACACCGCTTTTTGCACTTTGCCAAACAATACGGCAAACAAAACGAAGCAGAAGAAGCGCTGTTCCGTGCCTACTTTACCGATGGTAAAAATATAGACGACTACCCTACCCTCCTACAACTTGGTGCGGCTTTAGGCCTTGATACCACTGCCCTGCAAACAGCGCTTGAAAACGGCAGCTATGCCAACGAGGTACGTAACGATATTATAGAAGCCCAGCGTATAGGAGTACGCGGCGTACCGTTTTTTGTGTTCGACCGTAAGTATGCGGTATCGGGTGCGCAACCTACCCAGGTGTTTTTACAAACCCTGCAACAGTCTTTTGCCGAATGGCAGCAACAAAATCCAACCAAACTACAACAGGTAGTAGAAGGTGCCACCTGCACACCCGATGGAGAGTGCAAGTAGTAATACACATAACACGTTATTCGTCATTGCGAGGAGTGCCGCTTTGGGCACGACGAAGCAATCTCAGTATTTATAACACTTTACACTACAGATTGCTTCGTCGCTCGCAGAGCCTCGCTCCTCGCAATGACGGACAAATGTATCTGGGAATAAAAAGCAAACAGCCACTCTATGTAGAGTGGCTGTTTGCTTTTTATTCCCCCTTCGGGGGCCAGGGGGCGGCTGTTAAGCCTTCTTAAACAACCTGCCTGCACGGTCTTTTACTGCATCTACAACATAATACATGGTAGGCACCAAAAACAGAGTAAGGAATAATGAACTGGTTAACCCGCCAATAATTACCCAGGCCATACCATTCTTAACCTCAGCCCCCGAACCGGTACTGATGGCAATAGGCAACATACCCAGTATCATAGCTACGGTGGTCATTAATATAGGGCGTAAACGTTCTTTACCTGCCTCTACCAACGCCTCGGTCAGTTGCATGCCGCCGGCTTTAAGGTGGTTGGCAAAGTCCACTATCAATATACCGTTTTTAGCCACCAGGCCCATCAGCATTATCAAACCCACTATGGCAAATATCGATAGCACCTCCATAGTAAGCGCCAGCGCCAGTAAAGCACCAATCAACGCCACCGGTATAGAGAACATTACCACAAACGGATACACCGCACTTTCGTACAAGGCCACCATAATCAGGTACACCAGCAAAAAGCCAATCATCATTGCAATACCCAGGCTGCCAAAAGCATCTTTCTGGCGCTCGGCCTCACCTACGTAATCTATAATCACCCCTTCGGGCATTCTTACTTTGGCTACCTCCTGTTGTATTTCGGCTATAATAGTACCGTTAGGGCGGCCCGCGGTAAACGCTGTTACTTTAATACTGTTTAACCGGTTGGTACGCTCCAGTACGCTTTGGCCCAACTTCTGTTTTATCGTTGCCACATCGGCCAGCCTTACATTAGCGCCCTTAGCAGTACGTATGGTAACATTGCGCACACTCTCTATATCTTTCTTATCAAACTGGTCGGCTGTAATGTTTATGTTGTACTCCTCGCCACGGTCGGTAAACTTGGCATTATCGTTACCACGAAAAGCCAACTGCACCGCATTGCCAATCTCTGGTACGGTTAAGCCTACCATGGCAATTTTGTCACGGTCCAGCTCTATGTTAATCTCATTCTTCGGCGATTTGGTACTGTACTCTACATAGTCCGTACCGGCAGTTTTCTTCACTATATCTTTTACCGTAGCAGCCGCCACCCATATCGAATCCATATTAGTACCACGCACAGCTACCTGCACCGGTGCCTCGCTGGTACCGGTTATACTGGTTGGCTTAATGGTAACCTTTAAACCCGGTATGGCCGATAACTCTTCACGTATCTGTATGCCAAATTTTTCGGTGCTTATGCTACGCTCCTCTTTAGGCAACAAGGTAACCGCTAATTCAGATAAGTTAGAGTTAGAAGTGTTACCGGTAAGCGAGTTACCCGATTGGGTACCCACATTGGCAAACACTTTTACTACTATCGGTTTACTCAGCAGTATCTGCTCGGCCTGTAGGGTGGCGCGGTTCATTTGCGCCACCGGTGTTTCGGGGGCCATCTCCAGCGCTATGTTCAGCTCGCCTTTATCGCTCGGGCTTACAAAGGCCGTACCTATAAAGCCCGCAGGCACCAGTGCAAAAGCACCTATCAGCATAGCCAGAATACTAACCAACACCCATTTTTTGTTGCGTAAGGCTACGCGCAGTGCACGGCCATAAGCTTCTTTAATACGGTCGAGCATGCTTTCAAACGCCAGGAAGAAACGGCCACGCAGGGTCTGCTGTGTTAAGTGCTCTAACTTTGCAAAGCGCGAAGCCAGTAGCGGTGTAAGTGTAAACGACACCAACAAACTCATAAGCGTAGAGAACACTACCACCAGCGAGAACTCGCGGAGGATATTACCAATCATACCACCGCTTAGCGACATGGGTACAAACACCACCACATCTACCAACGTAATGGCCAGAGCTGTAAAACCAATTTCGCTACGGCCTTCTATAGAAGCGGTAAGTTTATCCTTACCCATCTCCATATGGCGGAAAATATTTTCCAGCACCACTATACTATCATCTACCAATATACCTACCACCAGCGATAGCGCCATCAACGTCATCAGGTTAAGCGAAAAGCCCAGCAGGTACATTAATATAAACGTGGGTATCATAGCCGATGGCAGCGATACCAGCACAAACAGCGAGCTGCGCACACTGTGTAAAAACAACAGCATTACCAACGCCACTATCAATACAGCCAGCACTAAGTCGTGCATTACTGCATCGGCAGAGGCCAGGGTATATACCGATTGATCAACCGCAATTTCAAAGTTCAGCCCTTTGGCCGCATACATTTTTTTAAGCTGCTCCAGTTTGGCTTTGGTTTGTTCGCTCACCTTTACGGCGTTGGCATCGGCCTGCTTTACAATCTCTAAACCTATACCGGGTTTACCGTTAATACGGTTAAGGGTAGTTACTTCTTTCTGCGCATCGGTTACGGTGGCTAC
The DNA here is from genome assembly GCA_964423405.1 of uncultured Chitinophaga sp. GTDB lineage: Bacteria > Bacteroidota > Bacteroidia > Chitinophagales > LD1 > Bog-950. Next base: position 12,710 of record CAYREY010000025.1, read on the forward strand.
ATCGCTTAGCAGTATGCGGGCACCACCCGGTGTACTACGTACTACCAGGTTACGTAGCTGATCTACCGTTACCAGTTTGGCATCCATACGGATAGAGAGGCGGCTTTCGGCATCCTCTACATTACCGGCCGGGTACGATACGTTGGCACCTGCTATAGCCTGATACACCTGTGGTGCACTCAGTTTATAAGCCTGTAGCTTATCATTATCCAGCACTATTTTAATCTCGCGCTCGTTGCCCCCTATCAGGTTAACCGAGCCAACCCCATCTACGTTACTCAGCACGGGTTTAATCTGCTGGTTTACCAAATCGTATAACTCGGGGCCACTAAGGTTAGCCGATGCGCTAATACGTAACACAGGTAACTCTTCTGAGTTAAAACGGTTAACCAGCGGGTCGTCGGCATCATCGGGTAGTTTGGCCTTTACCTGGTTTATCCTTCGTTCGGCATCGCGCTGGGCAGTTACCGTACTTACACCCGATTTAAGTTGTATAGTAATAATGGAAACACCCTCGCTACTGGTAGATGATACTTTATCTACCCCTTCTATAGATGATACCGCATCTTCCAGCGGTTTGGTTACCGAGCTCTGCACCTCTTCGGCAGATGCACCGCGGTAGGTGGTTACTACTGCCAGCACGTTGGCTTCAAACTTGGGCAGCAGGTTATAGTTAAGGCCTTTGTAGCTGATAAAGCCAAACAGTATAAGTGTAACAAACACTACTGTTATCAGCAGGGGCCGTTTAATGGCTATTTCTGTAATTGACATAAAACTCTTTTATAATTTATTTCGCACTTATTTTACTACGCTTATCAGGCTGCCTTCGGCCAGGTTAATTTGTCCGCTGCTTATTACTTCTTCGCCTTCGGTAAGGCCATCCAGCACTTCAACGTTCTCTCCAATCTCGCGGCCCAGCACCAGTTTTTTAGCCGTGGCACGGTTGCCGTTCAACACATACACATAAGGGTTTTTCATCCCCTCTACCAATGCTATTTTAGGTATCTGCAATGTATTGGTGCTACCCGCCACATCAAAACTTACCCGCACAAACGTACCGGCTTTAATAGGCAGGCGGCTATCGTTGGCCAGGGTAATCTCTACCGGGTAGTTGTGGCTATCATCGCCCTGCGGGCTTATGTAGCGGATTGTACCTTTAAAGGTTTTGCCGGGGTACACATCGGTAGTAATCTGCACCGGTGCGCCGGTTTTAAGTTTATATACATCGTTTTCGCCCACCATTACCTGTGCTTTCAGGCGGCTTACATCTACCACTACCGCTATCGGCGTGCCGGGGTTTACAAACTCGCCCTCTTCTAAATTTTTGCGGGTAATAACACCACTCAGCGGGGCTACAATGCTGGCATCGGCTATCTGCTGCTTAATCTGGTCAAGCTGTATTTTCGTGTTCTCATAGTTGTACTTTACATCGTTTACGTTTACCTCGGTAGCGGCATTGCCTTTGTACAACTCGTTATACCGGTCGTAATCTTTTTTCAGCTTCTCCTCGGTAAGGCTGGTAGCGCGCATGTTCAGCTCTTTCAGTTTGGTATCTACCACACCTATTACCTGCCCTTTGGTTACTACGGTACCCAACTGAAAGTTAAGGCTGGTTATTTTACCCTGCGCACTTACCACCACATCGGCTTCGGTTTCGGGTTGGGTAACAGCCGGCAGGGTAAACTGCTGGCCCGAGCTACCGGTAAACGCTTTTACCACCGATACCGGTATGGCTATAGCGCTGCGGTCAACTACTTTGTTGCGCTCGTTTATCTTCTGTTTGTTTTGCGAAAGTTTAAAGGCTATGCCGGCACCCAGTGCTACTACTGCTACGGCTACAATAATGCTGTTCTTTTTCATTTTATTATTTCTTATAGGGTATTAAGATATTGTTTGATGTTTCCTTTCGATTTTTCAAGTTCTATTTTGGCAATCAGGTTATTTACCAGGCTGTTCAGGTAGTTGCCCTGCGCTTCTTTGTAGGAGTATTCGGCATTCAGCAGATCGGCCAGCGAGGCAACCCCGTTCTGGTATTGCAGGCTGGTGTTATCAAACACCTCTTTGGCCAGTTGCAGGTTCTGCTTATCGTTTTGCAGGTTGTTGTACGAGCTTAGTAATTGCAGGTTGGCATTCTGGTTAGCCAGCCGCGCAGCATTTTCGGTTATTAAAAAATTCTGCTGTGCGTTTTTGTATGTTAGTGTGTTCTGGCGTATCTGGCTCGATTTGCGCAGGCCATCAAATATAGGCACGTTCAGGCGCAGGCCTATTGCACTGTAATCGAACCAGTTTTTAAACGATGGCCCAAACTCGTTGCCGAAAGTTTGTCCGCCATAGCGCGCATAAAAACCCAGCGTAGGTACATAACCGGCTTTGAGGCGGCGTATGTTTATTTGCTGTAGCTCCAGGTTTTTCGATTGTATTTTCAGGTCCCAGGTATTTTTAGGGTCAAAGCTTCCGGCATCGGCAACAGGCACCTCTTGTAACGATGAGGCAGAATCGGTTACTACCAGCGTTTCGGTAAGCGGCATACCCATGTAGTTTTTAAGCCGGTTAAGCGAAAGCTGCATACTGGTTTCGGCATACTTTTTTTGCGAGCGGATGTTGTTCAGCGCAACCTGTACCCGGTCGGCATCTACTTTTTTAATTACACCTTTCTGCAGTTGCAGTTGTTGTATGCGGCTTATCTCGGCAAACTTGCGCTCGTTTTCGTTCAGCAGTTTCAGTTGCTCTTTCAGTGCTACTATCTGGTAATAAGCTACGGCGGTATTGTAAACTATATCGTCGTCGTTCTTGGCCTTTTTCAGTTCGGCTGCTTCTATGTTGGGTTTAATAGCCTTCAGGCCCGATAGCAGGCTTTGGTCGTAAATGGTCTGGTCGGCCTGCAGGCTGGCGTTGGTGTTGTACTGGTTACCAAACTGCACACGTATATCCTGCGGTTGGCCCAGGGCGGCACCGGGTATTACCGTTACCTGTCGTTTCAGGTTATCGTCCCAGGCAAGCTGCCCGTTTATCTGCGGCAGGTAGCCCGATACGGCTTCCATCTTTTTCTGGTTGGCCGATTTAATATCGTTGGTGTAAATAGGAATAGTAAGATTGTGTTTCAGCGTGTAATCAATACAATCCTTTAGGTTCATGGCAGTAGCCGTTTCGGTGGGTTGCTGTGCCTGCACAGCAAGGTTTCCCATAATAAGGCCCAGCAGGGCCGCATTTTTCAAAAACTTCATTGTTTACAAATTAATTATTGGGTTTATCAAAGGTTGACCATGTCAACTATTATTCGTTACAGTTGCTCGGCGTTGGTACGCATTTTTTCCAGTGTTTTTAAAAATTCCTGCACCTCATCGGGGTTAATACCCTGGCTTACGTCGGTCATCAGTTTTTCAAACAGCATTTCGGCCTCCTGCAGTTTTTCGCTGCCCTTTTGGGTTAGCACCAGCGCCTTTTTACGGCGGTCGCCAGCATCGTTAATACGTGCTATAAAGTGCTTGCTTTCAAGTATATCTATAATCCTCAGCACCGCCGATTTATCAAGCCCCATAGTGGCCGAAATTTCGGTTTGGGTAGGTTCGCCCTCTTCCTGCACTTTTACCAGTATGGCAAACTGCTCGGGGGTTAGCCCGGTATCAAATTCGTTAAACCGCTTAACCACCAGTTTGCGGAACACGCGCATAAACATGCCGAACTGGAAACCCACCGATTGTTCTCTTTTTTGCTTATCCATAGTTAATTAGTTGACCTTATCAACGATTCAAAATTAAGAATATTGTAAACCGACACCACAGTATTTTGGCGCAAGCGGCGTTATACACAGCCGAACCGTAGAAAAATGCCCACAAAATACGTTAACCCTCTGCGGGTTTGGCGCCGCAGGTTTATCTTTGCCGGCTATGAACATCAGGTTAGTTAACATCATTATCGGCGCTATTACCGTTGCGCTCATTGGTTTGGTTTACATCCAGTTTAAATGGATAAAGCAGAGCTACGCCGTACGCGAAGAAAAATTTGACCAGGCGGTGTACATATCACTTAGCAACATAGCCCACAACATAGAGCGCGACGAAGCGGTTAACTATTTTGAGGTATCGGGGCTTAACGACCTGGGCCGCACCGTAAACAAAATGTACGATACCGTACAGGCGCTAAAAAACTACAGCCCCAACTTTACCATGGTAGATTCGATAGGCCAGCACGCCTTAAAGTTTGGCTTTAGCGATAGCAGCGGGGTATTCGTATCTAAATTTATGGGCAGCGTAACTTATGTAAAAGAAAAAGCCGAACGCCTGCACGAGCAGCAAAAAGATAAAGATGTGGTACACCTGAGCAGCGAAGAACGCGAGCGCCACCTGATAGAACTACAGTTTAAAAAATACAACCGCCTGTTTCAGGATCTGGCTATGCAGTTTATGCTGGATGATAAATGCCTGAGCCACCGCCTGAATAAGGAAATGATAGATACCCTGCTGGAAGCAGAATTTAAAAAAGAAGGGATTAATACCCCCTATCAGTATGCGGTGTTCGATAACTGGTCGAAGGGGATGCTGTTTGGCAACATGAACGTAACCAAAGAAGAAAGCCAGGCCACTAACTTTTACTCTATCCCCCTTTTCCCAAACGACCTGTACGAAAACTCGGGCATGCTGGTGGTAGATTTTCCCCAAAAAGAGAATTATATTTTCCAGTCGATGTGGCTGATGCTCTCTGCCACCGGTATGTTCATCTTCATCATTCTGGCATCGTTCGGCGGCTCGTTTTACATCATCTATCGCCAAAAGAAACTTGATGACCTGAAGACCGACTTCATCAACAACATGACCCACGAGTTTAAAACCCCGGTAGCTACCATATCGCTGGCCAGCCAGATGCTTAAAAACGAACGGGTACTGCATAACCCCGAAAAAATATTAAACTACTCTACCATAATAGATGAAGAAAATAAGCGTTTAAGCGGGCATATAGAGAACGTGCTACAGGTAGCCCGCCTGGATAGGGGCGAGTTTAAACTGAAGCTGGAAAAGGTGAATATTAATGACTTACTAAACGAAATAACCGAAACACTGGAACTGCGTGTACAGAACGAAAACGGGCAGCTGGTAAAACAGCTATCTGCCACCAATGCAGTGGTAAACGGCGACCTGTTTCACCTTACCAATGCGTTTTACAACATGTTTGATAATGCCATTAAGTATAAAAAAGATGACCACCTTAAAATAACTGTTTCTACGCGGAACACAAACAAGGGTGTGATTGTTAGTATTGAGGATGAGGGCATTGGCATATCGCGCGAGAACCAGAAAAAAGTGTTTGAGAAGTTTTACCGCGTGCCTACCGGCAACATCCACAACGTAAAAGGCTTTGGGCTGGGCCTAAGCTATGTAAAAGTAATAGTTAATGCCCACGGGGGCGACATACGCGTTGATAGTGAGCAGGGTAAAGGCAGCCGTTTTGAAATTTTCTTACCATTTTGATTTGTTAAATAATGGTAAGCAAGTTGCACCCCCGTTAAACCGGCAATAGCTTTGATTTGTTAAAATGTAGACCAAAAAACGCAAACCATGTCAAACAAAAAAAGAATACTACTGGTAGAAGATGATACCAACCTCGGAAACCTATTACAGGATAGCCTGGAGATAAAAAATTACGAGGTGGTGCTGAAGCGCAATGGCGAGGATGCATTTAACGAGTTTAAAGTGGGTAAATTCGATATGTGCTTACTGGATGTGATGATGCCTAAAAAAGATGGCTTTACACTTGCCAAAGACATCCGCCGCATGAACGCCACTGTTCCTATCATTTTTCTTACCGCCAAAGCACTGAAAGAAGATACCATTGAGGGCCTTAAACTGGGTGCCGATGATTATATAACCAAGCCGTTCAGTATGGAAGAACTGATACTGCGCATGGAAAATATTTTCAAACGCTTACCTAAAGCCGAAGCCAGCACACAGAACCAATTTAAAATAGGCAGCTTTGATTTTGATAACACCATGCGCGTGTTGAAGATAGACGGCAAAGAGTTAAAGCTGACGACCAAAGAATCGGAACTGCTTAAAATGCTGGCTGTATATACCGACCGTATACTGGAGCGTGAAGTAGCCCTGAACGCCGTATGGGGTACCGATAGCTACTTTGCAGGCCGCAGTATGGATGTTTACATTGCCAAACTGCGCAAATACCTTAAAGACGACCCAAGTGTAGAGATACTGAACATACACGGTACCGGCTTTAAGATGATTGTGAAGAAATAGAACACAGAACTTAGAACCAAGAGCATAGACAATACAAAAGCCCTGCGGTAACGCGGGGCTTTTGCTTTGGCAGAAATTCATATTTTCATGGCATAAGACTACATATGAGCGGAAGAGAATACAAACCCAGCGAGTACCCCTTGCCGTATGTTACGGAAGACCTGAAACAGTGGCCCATATATAAACTGAGCGAGCATAAAGAGGAGTTTGTTAACGAGGTAAAGGAGCGCGTAAAGCAGAAACTTATCAGCCGTTTTAAGGATGAGAAAACCCTGCGCCAGGAACTGGCCAAAGTACTGTACCAGGAACGCATACGCCTGACCGAAAAACCCTGGAAAGCCGACCCTAAGGATGAGCGCCAGTTTTGGAGCAGCATAAAAAGCAAGCTGATTAAAATAGAGCAGTTGGATAACAACTCGCCCATAGATGAACAGCAACTGCTGGATGAGATAGTAGACCGCTATACCAACGAGATAGTGGGCGAGTTCGACCCCTCGGCATTTGGCCTGGCACGTACCATACTGCCCCAGTTTTTTGGCCGCATACTGGCCGCCGCACCGGGCAAGTGGTTTAAAACCGTAGCCGGCAACGTACGCACTATACACGAAAAAATACCCATTACCGGCGATATAGAAAAAATACGCAACCTATCGGCCAAAGGCACGGTGGTGGTGGTACCTACCCACTTCAGCAATATGGACTCAATAATGGTAGGCTGGATACTGAACGAAATGGGCTTGCCGGCGTTTACCTACGGTGCGGGCTTAAACCTGTTCAGCATAGGGCTGCTCTCCTACTTTATGAGCCGCCTGGGCGCCTACAAAGTTGACCGGCGTAAAAAGAACACCGTTTACCTGGAAACACTTAAAACCTACTCTACCGTAGCTATACAGCGCGGGGCACATAGCATCTTCTTTCCCGGTGGTACCCGCTCGCGCTCGGGCCACCTGGAGCGTAAACTAAAACTGGGCCTGCTGGGCACCGCCGTAGAGGCGCAGAAACTGCATTACAAAAACTTTCCGGAAGAGACCGCCAAGAAAATTTACGTAGTACCCTGCATTATCAACTACCACTTTGTATTGGAAGCACAAGGGCTTATTAACGACTACCTGCGCGAAACCGGCAAAGAGCGCTTTTACCGCGAAAACGATGAGTACTCAACTTCGTTTAAGCTCATCCGCTTTATGCTTAAATTCTTCTCGGCCTCTTCGTCGCTATCGGTATCGTTTGGCGAGGTGATGGATGTGCTGGGCAACAAGGTAGATGATGAAGGCAACAGCTACAACCACCTGGGCCAGAAGATTAATGTAAAGAACTACTTTATTACCAACGGCGAACTGAAAGACGATGAGCAGCGCGATGCTGAATACACCAAAATACTGGGCGAGCGCATAGTAGATAACTACTACCGCTACAACGTTGTACTTACCAGCCATGTGCTATGTTTTACGCTGTTTGAGCTGATAAAGAAAAAATACAAGGGCTACGACTTGTTTACCCTGTTGCGTACCCCTGCCGAAGATATAGCCATACCCTACGCCGAACTGGTAGAGGCCATACAACGTGTAAAAGACAAACTGAAAGAAATGAGCGAGCAGGGCGAAGTACAGCTATCGCCGGAACTACGCTGGAACATTGATAAGATAATAGAGCACGGTATGCGCAACATTAACCTGTACCATACCGCATCGCCCATTACCCGCAACGATAGCAACGTAGGCAGCGAAGACTTAAAGCTGTTATACTACTATCACAACCGGCTTGATGGATACGCGTTAGAAAAAGAGATATGAGGAACCGGGCCGTCATTGCGAGGAGGCTTTGCGACGAAGCAATCTCTGCTTTTGGAGAAAGATTGCTTCGTCAGGTTTCTCAAAGCAGAAACCCTCCTCGCAATGACGGCCATAAATAAATTATACGATGAGCAAAGTAAACCCCGTAGGCGTAATAGGTGCCGGTAGTTTTGGTGGCGCCATAGCCAATTTGCTGGCAGAGAACCAACCGGTGCTGCTATACGAGCGAAACAAAGAAACCGCCGCACAAATGCAACGCGAGCGCAAGGTGCGCGGGTTCGACCTGCACCCTAATATACAGTTAGCAGACTCGCTGCAACAGGTAGCCGAACAATGTTTTCTGTTGTTTCCGGCGGTGCCTTCGCAGCACTTTAAAAATATGATTATCGATTTTTCGCCTTACCTGCGGCCCGATCATATAATGATACACACCACCAAAGGCCTGCACTGCGAGTTTGATATTGATACAGCCGACGCCAAAACCATAAAGCTGAAAGATATTAAAACCATGAGCGAACTGATACTACAGGAAACCGGTATAGTGCGCGTAGGCAGCATAGCGGGCCCCAACCTGGCCGCTGAACTGATGGATAAACAACCCGCCGCTACCGTAGTGGCCAGCCGGTTCGATGAAGTGATACGCGAAGGCGTAGGCGCATTAAAAAGCGAACGCTTTAAAGTGTACGGCACCCGCGATATACTGGGCATAGAACTTACCGGTGTACTAAAAAACTACGTGGCACTGGCTGCCGGTGCCATGAGCGGACTGGGCTACGGCGAAAACGCCCGCGCTTTACTTATTACCCGTGGCATGGCCGAGATGATATACATAGGCCACGCACTGGGGGCCGATAAGCGCTCTTTTTTGGGTATGGCCGGCATTGGCGATTTAATAGCCACCTGCTCATCGCCCAAATCGCGCAACTTTACTGTAGGCTACCGCATAGCACAGGGCGAAAAGCTACCCGATATCATCACCTCGCTCGGCGAGGTAGCTGAAGGGGTACGTACCGTAAAAATAGGCAAACTGATAGTGGACCATACCGGTGTTAACGCCCCGCTGCTGCAGATAATTTACAAGGTACTCTTCGAAGACTTGAGCATGGATATGGCTGTTAAAATGCTAATGCGTGCACCGGTAACCGCTGATGCTGAATACCTTGACTTGTAAATAGAATACCTAGCATTAGGTATAGGCGCTAACAACACCACGCCTGTATTTTAGCCGTGTAAATTTTATTGCCGGTGCGGTTCGTAGCTGAGTTCCCGCACCGGCTTTTTTATGTGTACACTACTCGCCTTCTGTTACAGGGTTATCTTTACAAGGCAGCGTAAATCTAAAGGTGGTTCCCTTATCAACCTCGCTGCTGGCACTAATATCGCCGCCGTGTGCATTAATTATCCATTTGCAACTTGCCAGCCCTATACCGGTACCCTCAAACTCGCTGTTGGAATGTAGTCGTCCAAATGGCTTAAACAACTTTTCGGCATAGCGGCTATCAAACCCCGCACCATTATCGCTTATGGTAAAAACACATTCGCCGTTTACCACTTGTTGTTTTACAGCAAGTTTAATTACATCGCGCACAGAACTATATTTAAAAGCATTTGATATCAGGTTTTCAAATACCTGGCCAATTAGTACTCTATCGGCATATATCCGGTTGCTGATATCCAGGCTTACATCAAACTGCTTATCGGGGTAACTCTGCTGCAAACCACTTACCAGGTTTTTTACCGTAGGCAATGGGTTAAACACTTCTTTGTTTAGCTTTTGCTTGCTTAACCGCGAAAACTGTAGCAATGCCACTATCAAATCACCCATACGCTTAGCCGAGCTGGTTATATGGTCCATAAACACTATCTGGTCATCATCGGCTTTTCCGTCCAGGGTATCTTTAAGTAAGCCTACAAACCCCGATATACTGCGCAAAGGCGCGCGCAGGTCATGTGCAATAGTGGCAGCAAACATCTCCAGCCCCTGGTTTATTTCGCGCAACTCAGCAGTCTGCTTATCTACTTCTGCCTTTAGTATCTCGTTGGAATGTTCAATAAAACGCTTACCACGTATCTGCTCTATTTTAAGGCATATCAACTCCGATAGCTCTTTCAGCCAGGCCATTTCCTCTTCTGTTTTTTTCATACTATCTGTACAGCCCAGCACTATCCATCCTATGGTACTTCCTTCAGCAGCGTTTAGTGGTATCGCAATATCCGTACAGCCGTCGGTTTTAGGTGCTGCTGTACCGGCCTGGCAAAACCTGCCCGTTTGCTCTACTGTATAATTGCGCATCAGCCTGTTCGATACTTTCTCAATCGTTACATTTTCGTTAGCGGTATCAACACTCACCACCCAGTTATCCTCATCGTAACCGCTTTCGGGTATATACACAGCCATAAACGAAAGCGGCTTCATTTCCGATAGCGAATGCAACAGACTGCTAACTATAGCATGTTCATCGGCTGCAGCAAAAATCTGCTCCTTCACTTTAAACTTCTTTCGCTCAAAGTCAGCCTTCTGCTGTATTTCCAGCAAGGTACTTTGTAACAGCATGTTTTTCTGTTCCAGTTCTACCCTTACCTGTTGCAGTTCTGTAATATCGTGCCTTATCGAAATATAATTTTTTATAGTTCCGTTATCATCTTTAAAGGGTACCACAGTGGTATCTACCCAATAAAATGTTCCGTCTTTGGCCCTGTTTTTAACTATACCTTTCCAAACCTCTCCGGCCGATATCGTACTCCAGAAAGTAGACCAAAAAGCACTGGAGTGGGAACCCGAATTGATAATTGAATGCGAAGCACCGTTCAACTCGTTGCTGGCGTATTTCGATATACGGCAAAAACCCTCATTGGCATAGGTAATAATACCATCCTTGTCGGTTACCGAAACTATAGAAGAACTATCAAGCGCCATTTTGTAGCGCTCAAGGTCATCTATAGTAGTGTGTAATTGTATAGCCAGCAAAGCCTGTTCGGTTATATCCTGGCAAATGCCATACATACCGGTCTCATGGCCGGCAGCATCATACTGTCGGGTAGTAACCTGTTTTACATATCGTATTGTACCATCGGGCCTTACAATACGGGCATCAAAAACTATACGGCCATCGGGCTGCGGGTTTTCTATACAACCAAGTACATAGTGTTTATCGTCGGGGTGTATAAAATCCAGCCATTCCTGATAAGTAAATGTATTCCGACCAAGTGGCAAACCATATATCCGCAAGGCCTCGTCTGTCCAGGCAGATGTGCCAGTACTATAATCCATTACCCAAACACCTATAGATGAAATATTTTGCAGGTTATCAAACTGCTCTGCTGTAAGCGAAACTGCAACAGTCATCGCCATATCAGATTTTAGGGAAGACGTATTCATAGATATTGTTTGGTAATGATATACTGTTAACCAAAAAAGGGCCGGGCATTACACAATACATGTACATTATTAATAAACCTAAAACACAGCCCGGCCTTATAAACTATATTATTATAGGTGTAAGCGACTGGTAGTTCAGCCCGTTTACTATATGCGTAAGCAGATTGCTATCAGAAAATATACGCTTGTACTTTTCATAATCTTTAATCACATCGTTATACTTACAGGTACCATACCGGGTAATATTTTCGTATGTTACCGGTATATCTTCCGCCATTAAAAACGATAGCTCTATATTCAGCGTATTGCAAAACCGCTTCAGTGTTTTCACTTTAGCCAGGTCGGCGCTGCGTTCAAACGAATAGTATGATTGCTGGCTTATGCCCATGGCCTTTGCCATCTGGTTCTGGCGGAAACCTTTCAACTCTCTTGCTTTTTTTACCCGTTCTGCTAAATTCATATGCTGTATTTTTTATTTTATAAAATAGCGGCAACACACCCTTAGAATTATGTTGCCGCACCGGCTCCCTCTCCGGCATGTTCCAGCATGTTACCTGCTATAACAGCTTGTGGTATGTTACACCCCCGTGAACAAAGACCACAGCCTTACCGGAACAAGTTCAAAGTTACAACAGCTACTGTTGTAGAAAATAGGCGGGCTTACTCAATTTTTATAATACCCGTACGATACGCTATGAGTAAGTGTATTCAAAAATAAAAGGTGTTGCAACAATCAGCACCCCGTTAAATAAGTAAAATAAGACTGCTGGTGAAATGACGTTCAGGATAAAACTATGAGCACTTGTACTTATTAATTACAATAGAAAACATATCGTAAAGTCTTATAAACATCCGTTGCAGACAGATTTATGAGTAAAACAACTATAAACATGAAATACATATAACAGACCTTTGATAGCAATAAGATACATACCCTCAAAAGCACTAAACAAAAAAAAATTATAGGGGTAGATTGTGAAGCGAAAGTACATACCAATAATAAGCTCCTCGTTATATTCTGTCACGATTAACAAACAAAAACTACCAGATTGTGTTGTAATTAACAACAATCACACTTGAAATGAATAACATATTAATTATAGAGGACGACGTAAACATCAGAAACAACGTGGTAGAAATACTAGAGATAAACGGTTACAAGCCCAAAGCAGCAAGCGATGGGCTGGATGCACTTGCTATACTCAAAGATTATCACCCCGACCTGATAATAAGTGACATATTAATGCCCAACCTTACAGGGCTTGAACTAAAAGAGAAACTGGAAAGCTGCGATATTTTAAAAAAAATACCCTTTATTTTTTTAAGTGCCAAAGCAGACTTGCAGGATATACGAGAAGGTATGAATCTGGGGGCCGACGATTACCTGACAAAACCCTTTAAACTGGCCGATCTTTTAAAGACTATCAAAATAAGGCTAAGTAAACAGCAGGATAGTAAAGAAGAAAAAAACATCTCTTTTCAGGATAATCATATAGACGAGCTTAAACAAAAGCTTAACAAGCTCACAAGCGCCGAAAAAAAGGTATTAACCCTGCTGGCGCAAAACTTTAGCTCAGTAGAAATAGGCAAAAAACTTTTCCTGAGCACAAAAACCATACAAAATCACCGGGCCAACATGGTACGTAAACTAAAATTTACAGGCACTAATTCGTTACTCGATTTTGCAATACGGTGCACGCTTGCCGGCATTTTGTAATTAATACAAATAGATATTATAAACCACATGTACTAATTATGTTATCTACTGCACCACTTACAACCAACCTTCACCACATAAAAGCAGAGGCTATAGAAAACCTTACCGCCTGCTTAACTATTAACGACCCCCAAGGCAACTTTCTATACGTAAACAGGTATACACTAAGCATGTTTGGCTATACCCATGCGCATGAATTAGTAAACAAAAGCTGGAAAATACTATACAGCGGCAGCGATATCGACTATGGACAGAATGTGGTTTTACCTAGCCTTAATGCCACTGGCAACTGGGTAGGCGATGTAAAAATGACGAAAAAAAACGGCGATAACTTTGATGCGCACCTCAACCTTACTATTCTGCCTTCGGGTAATATATGTTGCCTGTTTCAGGATGTAACGCTGGAACGTGAAAAAGACAAACGGCTCAACAACCTGAACCTGGCAGTAGAGCACGCGCTGGATGGTATTGCCCTGCTGGGCCCCGATGAAAAATATTACTATCTGAACGATAAACACGTAAAATACTTTGGCTACCAAACCGAAGATGAACTGCTTGGTAAAACATGGCGTGTTATATACGACGATAACGAAATAAAAAGGATAGAAGAATCACTATTCCCTATGCTGATGCAAACCGGCAAATGGCAGGGCGAAACACTGGGGCGCCGTAAAGATGGCACTGCTATTAATCAGGAAATAACACTTACCACCTTGCCCAATGGTGGTATGATTTGTATAATGCGCGATATAACACAACGCAAACTGGTAGAAAACGAAAGGGCCCAACTGGCGATGGTGGCGCGCAACACCACCAATGCGGTAATTATTACCAATGGCGAGCACGAGATACAGTGGGCTAACCAGGCAGCCGAATCGATATTGGCGCTTGATAGTACGTATTTTAATGGGCCTATAGCCGATCTGCTGAAAAAACTGGGCGTGCCCGATAAACGGTGGGCGGATACCAAAAATAAAATAGAGGCGCAGCAAAAAGTTAATATCGAATTTAACGCTGCTGACAATCAGGGCAAAACCCATTGGCTGTATGCCAACATCAGTAAGATTACCGAAAACAACGTTATAAAAAATATAGTATATGTACTGGTAGATATTACTTCGATAAAAGAAGCTGACCGGCAATTGCTGGCCACACTGGAAAAAGAAAAATCGCTGAATGAACTAAAATCGAGATTTGTAACCCTTGCATCGCATGAGTTCCGCACTCCGCTTACCAGTATTCAATCAAGCATAGAGTTGATGGATGCATACCTCTGCCAATCAACGTTAACCGGTAAAGAAAAAATATATAAACACATATCGCAGATAAGCCAGGAAGTAGCACGAATGACAGAATTGATGAACAACGTACTGGTTTTAGGCAAAATAAATTCCACTGGTTTTACATTCAAACCACAGTTGGGCGACTTGATGAAATTTGTACAACAGCTTATCGTAAGTCAGGATTATTTAAGATACAACAACAAAACTGAGATAAAACAGGCAGGCAAGTTGAGGTTAGTAAACTTTGACCCAACCTTACTTACACATATGTTAGGAAACTTACTATCCAATGCCTTAAAATATTCTCCCGATACCGAAAATGGGCCGGTGATGGAAATTAAATACAATGAAGCTGAAATTGATTTTATTGTTACCGATTATGGCATGGGTATTCCAACACAGGATCAACCTAAAGTATTCGAATCTTTTTTCAGGGCGGCCAATACACTAAACTTACCCGGTACCGGTTTGGGCTTGCCCATTGTAAAGCAATTTGCCGAGTTGCACCAGGGCAAGGTAGAACTGGTAAGCAGCAGGCCCGGCGAAACAATATTTAAACTAACTATTAAAGGTTAACTGATTGGCACCGGCAAAAAAATAACAGGTAGCCATAAACAAAAACAGCCACGCTATAAATAGCGCGGCTGTTTTTGTTATAAAGGGTGTTGTGTTAATACACCACCACCGTAGGTTTATTTTGTAGTATAGTTTCTATCTTCTGCATTACCTCATCGGTAAGTTTAGGCAGCGAGTCAAACGCTTTCAGGTTCTCTTCCAGTTGCACTACTTTAGATGCACCCAGTATAACCGTAGATACATTTTTGTTTTTTAAGCACCAGCACAGGCCCAGGTGCGATAATGGTATACCCAGCTCGCGCGACAGCTCATACAGTTTCTTCACCTTGTCCACTTTCTCCATATCGCCCAGGGCACGGTCTTTCAGCCAGGCCATCAGGTCCATACGGGTTTTATCATTGTTGCTGCTGCCGTCGAAATATTTGCCGGTAAGCAAACCCGAAGCCAGCGGGCTCCAGATAGTAGTGCCCATACCAAAGTTTTCAAACAGCGGCAGATAGTCGCGCTCCATAAAAGTACGGTGCAGCATATTGTATTGTGGCTGCTCCATTACCGGTGGTATCAGGTTATGCTTTTCGCACCAGTAGTGTGCTTCGGTTATTTGCTGTGCATTCCACTCGCTGGTACCCCAGTACAGTATTTTACCCTGTGTAATCAGGTTGTGCATGGTCCATACGGTTTCTACAATCGGTGTATTTACATCGGGGCGGTGGCAAAAGTACATATCCAGGTACTCTACCTGTAAGCGTTTTAATGCTGCATGGCAGGCCTCTACTACATGCTTGCGCATCAGGCCACGCTGGTTAGGTTTCAGCTCGGCCGTGCGGCCCCAGAAAACCTTACTGCTAACCATCCAGGTATCGCGGTCCCAGTTCATCTTTTTAAGTATGTTGCCCATTACTATCTCGCTTTTGCCGTGGGCATATACTTCGGCATTATCAAAAAAGTTAACACCGGCTTCATAGGCTTTTATCATTAACTCTTCTGCCACATCATCGCCTATCTGGTAACCAAAGGTAACCCAGCTACCCAGCGATAACGCGCTTACCTGCAAACCCGATTTACCCAAACGTCTGTATTCCATATTGATACTATTTTGATTGATAATTGAAAGTACAAATAAAGTTGTTTTGCCTGCGCTGCTATACTGTGCTTAGTTAAACTTTGCCAAAGTATAAGCGCAACTTACACCACGTTAACCTCGGGGTTTATATCAATACCAAACTTATCGGCTACTGATTTCTTTATCTCCAGCGCCAGGCTCCATATTTCGCTACCGGTAGCGTTGCCATAGTTAACCAGCACCAGCGCCTGGCTTTTGTGCGAGCCGGTGTTGCCCACTACTTTACCCTTCCAGCCGCATTGTTCTATCAACCAGCCAGCCGGTATTTTAACCGTACCATCTTTTTGTGGATAGCTGGGCATTACCGGGTAGCGCAGCACCAGTTCATCGTATTTACTTTGGGGCACACTGGGGTTTTTGAAAAAACTACCGGCGTTGCCCAGTTCTTTAGGGTCGGGCAATTTAGATGAACGTATTTTACAAACCGCATCGCTTACGGCTTTAATGTTTAGTGTGTAAGCCTGCATTTCGCCAAGTGTGTACTTAATATCGCCGTAGTCGGTTTTATATTGGTATATGGCCTTGGGCGATGATAGCTTGGTAAGTTTAAACAATACCGCTGTAATAAAGCAGGTATCTTTCAGGGTATTTTTAAACACGCTTTCACGGTAACCAAATGCACAATCGTTCAGGTTAAAACGCAGGGCCTCGCCGGTATTTATATCCAAAGCCTCCAGTTGGTAGAATACGTCTTTTATCTCTACCCCATAGGCACCTATGTTCTGCATAGGCGCAGCCCCCACCTGCCCCGGTATCAGCGACAGGTTCTCTATACCGGCGTAGTTATTGGCAATACACCATTGCACAAAGCTGTGCCACACCTCGCCGGCATTGGCTTTTACTATCACTTCGGTTTCGGTTTCGCTAACTATGCTTATCCCTTTTATAGAGCTTTTAATAACCAGGCCATCAAAATTACCGGTAAACAGTATATTGCTGCCACCGCCCAATATCAGCCTTTTGTGGTTGCGGTACACATCGGTTTGCATCAGGCTTTTAAAATCATCTACCGTATGCACCTCGGTAAAGTAGCGGGCTATTACGGCTATGCCAAATGTATTGTACGTGGTAAGCGGTTTGTTTTCTTCTATCTGCATAGTTATTTATCGTAATCTACTTAATGCGGTTTAGCCCGGCCTTTGCTTTCTGGTCTAATCCGTTTTTGTATTCGTGGTTTTCGAAACTAAGACAAAGATTATAGAACTGCTCTGCTTTAGCCGTGTCGCCGCGGGCTTCATAAATCTTACCGGTTTCAAACGCCGAGTTGGCCGCAAAATACCGCGGCAATGTTTTCCCTTTATCTATGGCCTTGTTGTACAGCACCAGCGCCGAATCTTTTTTGTTCCACTCATCGTAAATGCGGGCGGAGCGGTAATAGTATTCGGTTTGCTCTTCGGTATTGGCAAAGCTGTTTTCGGTTAACCGGTTCATTTCGCCGGCGGCGCGTTCGTAATAGCCTCCATCAAATAACAACCGGGCGCGCAGCAAACTGGCAACCGGCATACGGTTACTCTCAGCCTCTTTCTGCGCTTGTTTATCGGCGTCTAAAGTGTTACCACCATAGCGCAGTACCTTACCCATAAAGTGGCGATAGTTAACGGTATCGCCTTTCAGCAGATAACCCCAGGCAATTTTCTGATAGGCAGATTTAATGTGGTTATCGCCTTTGTATTCGGCAATGTATTGCTTAAAGTAGCTATCGGCATCTGGCTCCAGTTGATTGATTTTAGCTAACCCTGTCAGATAACTTAAAAACGGAAAAGCTGTAAACGCCGCACCGGTGGGCCGGTTAAGTAACAACTGTAAAGCTGCACTGGTATGCTTACCGTATATACCTATGTGGGCGCAGGTGTACACGTTCATCAGGTTATCTTTTTGGGGAAAGCCATTTTGTTGTAATACCGTCCACGCTGTTTCGGCATCGTTTTGCAGGTGCAGTAACAAAAATGCATAAAAGGTAATCGTCTCTTCCTGATAAATAAAATCGTTGCTGCGGCCGTACTCAGTTACCTCTTTCAGGTAGCCAATACCTTTTTGTACACTGCCTTCCATGCCCAGCAGGTTAAGCCCCCATTTATACTTATCGGGTACACTACCCAGCAAGGCATACAATACCCCCAACGATTTTTTATTGGCTTTAAAATCGGGAAACCGGCTTTGGTTTTGTTCCAGCGCTTTGTAGGCCTTCCGTATTTCGAAAATGGCATTTACATACTCGCCGAATTTTATGCTTAAAGCAGCCCATTGCAGGTTTACCTCGGCCTGTGTAAACAGGTAGTACGGCGAGCCGGGGTCGCCGGCCATAAGCTGCGACAGGCGGATATCTTTATTCGTTTTCAGCTTGTCGTACATAGCCCGTGTATCGGTAGTGTATATGCGCAGAAAGTCGATATAGTTTTGCAGGTAAACCGTAATCAGGTTATCGGGGTTCTTTTTTTCGGCAGCGGCAAGCATAGCGCTGCTTTCATCCAGCTTTAGTGCTATAGCGGCGTTGTAAGCTGTGCGCGAGTTGGCATCAAAATCAAACACCTGCGCATTTGTTAGTTGCGCTACAGCCAGCAATAAAACCAATAATGCCTTTTTGATAAACACCCGGGCAAGATAAACTTAGGAACCGTAATATTAAAAGCTATATAAACAAAAAACCCTCCGTGGTGGAGGGCTTTTCTGTATCTTAATCTTCGCTGCTGTTTTCCCAGGCTACCAATATACGGCCGCAATGTTCGCAGGTAATAATGCGCTTGCGCTGGCGTATTTCCATTTGGCGCTGTGGTGGTATTTTAGCGTAGCAACCACCGCAGGCATCGCGTAGTACGGCTACCACAGCCAGGCCGTTTTTGTAAGCACCACGTATACGAGTGTATGCTTTCAGCAAACGATCTTCTACTTTCTTCGATTGCTTGTCCGATTCTTTCTGAAGTTCTTTCTCTTCCAGTTCGGTTTCTTCAATAATCTTCTCCAGCTCTTTTTTCTTGTTCTTCAGGTTTTTCTCACGCTCTTTAATCTGTTTGTCGGTCTCGTCAAGCATACCTTGTTTCGACTCGATTTTAGCAGTAGCGTCGTTTATTTTTTTCTCGCAAAGCTGTATCTCCAGTTTCTGAAGCTCAATTTCTTTCGAAAGGGCATCGTACTCACGGTTGTTCTTTACGTTATCCTGTTGTTTTTCGTAACGGCTGATCAGCTCTTTTGCAAGTGCCTTGGCATTTTTACGGTTTTTGATATCCTCTTCCAGCTCGGTTACCTCGTTCTGCGAATTCTGCAAACGGGTGCGCAGGCCTTCTATCTCATCTTCCAGGTCTTTCACCTCTATAGGCAACTCACCCTTAAGAATCTGGATTTTATCAATTTTGGTGTCAATCTGCTGAAGTTCCCAAAGCTGTTGTAACTTTTCGTCAACTGAAACCTCTTTTACTGCGGTCTTTGCCATGTATTATAAATATTTAATAGGGTTAGTATCGATACTGGAAATTCGGGCGGCAAGTATAGGAAATTTTTCTGAAAGGTGCCCTAACAATAATTCTTTGGTAAACTGCTCACTTTCGTAATGCCCCACATCGGCCACAACTATCTTATTATCAGCGTCAAAAAAGTCGTGGTATTTAAAATCGGCGGTTACTAAAACATCGGCCCCGGCCGCAATAGCATTGTTTAACAAAAACCGGCCCGCCCCGCCACAAACAGCCACCTTTTGTATGGGCTTATCCTGCAATCGCGTATAGCGTATACAGTCGGTTTTAAGGCTTTTTTTAAGGTTTTTGAGAAAAACCAGCCCATCTACAGGCTTTTTAAGCTCACCAATCATACCACTGCCTACCAGTTGGTAAGCATTATCCAGGCTTACCACATCGTAGGCTACTTCCTCGTAAGGGTGGGCATCCAGCAAGGCTGCTACCACCTTTCCTTCCATATAGGCCGGAAAAATGGTCTCGAACTTTATTTCTTCTGCTTTTTCCAGTACCCCGCGTTTACCCAGCACCGGGTTGGCCTTTTCGTTACCTTTAAAGGTACCCGTGCCGGTTACGCTAAAGCTGGTTTCGCTGTAATTGCCTATCTGGCCTGCTCCAGCTGCAAAAACGGCTGCCGCTACCTTATCGTAATGCGCTACCGGTATAAACGTATACAGCTTTTTAAGCAGTTGCCTTTTAGGCAGCAGTATACGGCAATTGGTAAGACCTATCCGCTCGCATATTTTAGCGTTTACCCCTTCGGCTACGTTATCGTAGTTGGTATGTATGGCGTATATGGCTATGTTGTTTTTAATAGCCTTTATCACCACCCGCTCTACATAGTTTTTGCCGTTAAACTTTTTAAGTCCGCCAAACACTATCGGGTGATGGGCTATTACCAGTTGGTATTTACCGGCTATCGCCTCGTCAATTACTTCTTCGGTAGCATCCAGTGTTATCAATACCTTTTTAACCGGCGTATTGGCATCGCCTACTATCAGGCCACTGTTGTCGTAGCTTTCCTGATAGGCAATAGGCGCAATGGTTTCCAGATAGGTGGTAATGTCTTTAATCTTCATTAGTAGAGTTAATAAACTGATATGTGTAAAAAAGCGAAGATGTGCGATAAGCAGGTATAGCCTCCTTAGTTATTCCAAAAAACAAAAATGCCAATGGTACATCGGGTAATTCATCTGCTTTTTTCAAACATTCATCTTTGTTTTGGCTATGAAAGATATACTCTCCGCGTTGCGGGGTAGCCCAATCATCGTTACTCGGGTTTTGCAAAATAACCCAACCCCATCCGTATTTTTCTTCCAGTTCTTTAATAGTTACCAGTTGTGCCATAGCACAAAGGTATTAACTATGGGTAAATGATAAAACATGTAAAGCTGTATTTGCCTGTTAACACAATAATTAGAAACAATCGCCCAAACCAATACCTTTGGCAAAAAACAGGTAAGCTATCAGCAGGTTATCCAATATACTTTTATGGCCCATAGCAGTGGTGTATGGCGCAGTTACTGCTTTCCGCAATTACCTGTACGATAAAAAGATATTGAAGTCGGTACGGTTCGATTTCCCCGTTATTGCTATAGGCAACCTCAGCGCAGGCGGCACCGGCAAAACCCCGCATACCGAGTACCTGATACACCAGCTACAATACCTGTACCGCGTGGCAACCCTTAGCCGTGGCTATGGCCGCCGCACACAGGGCTTTTTGTTGGCTAACCATGCCTCTACCGCCAAACAAATAGGCGACGAGCCCTTACAGTTTAAAACCAAATACCCCGAAACCATAGTGGCCGTAGGCGAAGACCGCGTGCTGGCCGTGCCACGCATACTGGACCAGCGCCCCGACACCGATGTAATACTGCTGGACGATGCTTTTCAGCACCGTGGCATACGGGCGGGGTTGTACGTACTGCTAACCGATTACCACCACCTGTTTACCCGCGATACTATGCTGCCTGTAGGCTGGCTGCGCGAGGCCAAACACAACTACCACCGCGCCGATATTATTGTGGTTACCAAATGCCCTACAGCTATTACCACGGCCGATAAGCAACGTATTGTAGATGAGATAAAACCCCACCGGTACCAGAAAGTTTATTTCTCGGCCATACAATATGGCACGCTGTATTCGTTTTACAATGCACACATAAAAGCAGAACTGACAAACGATGTAGATGTATTACTGGTGTGCGGTATTGCCCGCCACCACGACCTGGAGCAGTACCTGCAAACCAAAGCACGTAATGTGTACACGCGTAAGTACCGCGACCATTACAACTTTGATGTGTACGACCTGGATACCATACGTGAAACATTCCATAACCTGGGCAATGGCAAAAAGGTGATTATTACCACCGAAAAAGATGCCGCCCGGTTGCGCGAACACACAAATTGGTTTTCAGAAAATAAAATTGAAATATTCGTGCAGCCAATAGAGGTAAGGTTTATAGACAGCGATGGAGATAAGTTTAACGCCGATATACTTTCCTACATTGAGCACACACGGCCTAAAGCCACATTAAACACAGAACAGTAAAACATGGCAAACCTTTTAGAGCAGATTAAAGAAACGAGCGGATTTTTAAAGGCCCGGTTAACCTACAACTACGGCTACGGTGTAATACTGGGCTCGGGCCTGGGCAACCTTACCAAAGAGATAACCGTGCACACCAAAATAGCCTACAGCGATATTCCTAACTTTCCGGTATCTACCGTAGAGGGGCACAGCGGCGCACTTATATTTGGCGAACTGGGCGGTAAAAACATTATTGCCATGAGCGGCCGTTTTCATTATTACGAGGGCTACAGCATGCAGGAGGTTACCTTTCCCGTGCGGGTAATGAAAGCCCTGGGCGTGCACACCCTGCTGGTATCAAACGCCTCGGGCGGTATGAACCCCGCCTTTGAAGTTGGCGACCTGATGATACTGACCGACCACCTGTACCTGCAGCCCGAGCATCCGCTGCGCGGCAAAAACTATGAAGAGCTGGGGCCCCGTTTCCCTAACATGAACCACGCCTATAACCCCGACCTGGTGCGCAAGGCGTTGCAGATAGCGCTGGAGAACGATATAACCTGCCACACCGGTGTGTATGCCGGCGTACAGGGCCCTACCTTCGAAACACCTGCCGAGTACCGCATGTTTCACATACTGGGTGCCGATGCCGTAGGCATGAGCACCACGCCCGAAGTAGTAGTAGCCCGCCACAGTGGTATGGAGGTGTTCGCCATTTCGGTAATAAGCGATATGGGCTACCCGCCCGAGAAAGCCGACCTGGTATCGCATGCTTTTGTATTGCAGAAAGCCGCCGAAGCCGAACCTAAAATGACTTTGATAATAACCGAGTTGCTCAAGCAGATTGATTAGGCATTACATACATGTAGCTTATCCGCAGTTGCTAAGGCTGTGCATACTGGTGTTGCTTACAGCAGCAGGCAGTACTGCGTTTGCCTTTACCGTAGCCGATACCACCAAACCCAAAGTAGATTCAGTACAGCCGCTGTTTGGCCGCAAAGGCGTGCTGGTGCCCTCTACCAAAAACGATACCTGGTTTATAGGCTCCGAACCCGAAAAACGCTATGTGATAGACTCCAGCATTTTTAATATTGAAGAATACAACGAAGTACAACGCAACGGTATAGAGTATGCCCACGCCGGCAACACCGGTTCGGCAGCGTACCCGCTGGTGTATATGCTAAAGAAAAATGCCGGCCTAAACCTGGGCTACAACCAGTACGATGTGTACCGCTACACCAAAGACTCGGCCCGCTACTACCAGGTTATACGCCCCTACACCGAGCTTAGTATTATCATAGGCCTGCTCAACGAGCAGTTGTTTCAGGGCCGGTTTGCCAACCAGCACAAGGGGCTTATTTACTACGGGGTCGATTTCAGGCGTATATCCTCTAAGGGTATTTATACCAACAGTACCACCAACGATAACTGCTTTAACCTCTACGGCATTTTCAACTCGCCCAACAAGCACTGGAGCGTGCAGGCCGACCTTATCTACAACTCATTTAAAGTGAAAGAACACGGGGGCACACCTATCAATCCATTCGACTCTGTCTTCTTCCGCAAAAACCTGGTACCGGTTACCCTTACCGATGCCGAGAACCACTACCGGCAGGTAGATTTTTACCTGAAGACCTCTTACTCGCTTGGTAAAAAATATTTCAGTGGCCGTACCGATACAGTGCGCACACAAGAGCTAATGCCGGTGTTCCGCATATCGCACCAACTGAATATTGAGAGCAACAAAAACCGGTTCCGAGATAAAACACCGGTAGAGGGTTTCTATGGCGCTTTCTACCTCGAAGACTCGGTGTTTAACGACCTTGATTACCTGAAGATAGGCAACGCCCTGATGCTGGATTACCACGCGCGCAAGCTTACCTCCGACTCTACCTACGCCGAGAAGAATTTTATAGCCGAAGCAGAGGCCGGTTTCGACCACTACCTGCTAACCCAAAACCGGCTGAAGAGCAACACCAGCAATGCCTATGTGGGTGGCACGTTCCGCAGCAACGGGGCATCTAAATCTAAACTGTTTTACCGCGCCAGTGTAAAGTACTACTACTATGGCTTTAACCAAAACGACCTGCTGGTAGATGGCTACGCTGGTTACGATTTTGGCAAAGTAGGTATGCTTAGCGGCTTTGCTACCTACCAGCTTAAAGAGGCCCCTTACATATTTGAACGCTACACCTCGCACCCGGTAAACTGGCAATACAGCCTGCCCAAAACCAACACCCTGGGCGTAGGCGGCAAATACCAGAATATACCCTACGGCATTACTGCCGATGTAACCTACTATGTACTTAAAAACCTACCGGTGTATGCCGGCAAAGCCGACCCCTACATAAGCACCGGTGTAGAGAATGTGTTTGTAGCCCACCTGGCCAACCGCAACGGCTTTTACGGCCTGCATATAGATAACGATATCTGGTTCACCTCGGCGCCTAACGAGGGGGTGGTTAAGCGCACCTTCCCCATGTTGGTTACCAGGCATAGCATATACTACGAGCGCCGCGTGTTTAAAGGCGCGCTGTGGTTTAGCACCGGTTTTGATATACGCTATACCTACCGCAACAACGCCCCTTACTACGACCCCTTGCTGGCTACCTTTACACCGGTGTACACTACCAGCAAAAGCTACCCCATGCTCGATTTTTTCCTGAACCTGAAAGTGCGCACCGTGCGCGTGTTTTTAAAGGTAGATAACATAAGCGCCTACTTTGGCCCCAAAGGCTATTACTCGCTGTACGGCTACCCCTACCCCGACCTCTCCTTCCGAGTAGGGGTTAAGTGGCGTTTCTTCGAGTAACGTGCGTACTGCTTTTTAAGCAAAAAACACACGTTTTTTAAAGCATGCCTACACCCACCTATCACAAACTACTGGTAGCCAACCTATTGCAAACTCCCATGCCTACACCCCCCGGCGGTTTTTGCCTATACCCTATGCTGAGCGATTTTTATATTTTAATAAATAATAATATAAAATGTATGTAAAATTATGTGTTGTGTTCCCTCACAGTCTCTTAAGCCTGGCTATAGCTTAGCAGGATCATGTGGCTAATAAGGCACGAGCGGACACTCGCGCCAGATGGGCTCCCCTGAGACAAAAAGCACAAAACTTTTGTCATCCTGAACCGAGGCTTTGCGAGGTGAAGGATCTTGTATTGGCAGTTAAGTGCCCCCATTTAGTCGGGGCGGTAAATGTATTCTTGTATTAGGCTGTAAAGCTTGGATATAGAGGCGCGATCGGACACACATATCTCCGCTAGCTGGTAAACTTATTTATTTTATAAATTCATACAAATTGAAAGTATTATATTGTATTCATAAGCAATTTATTATGAGCAAGATACAAAAAATGGACCTTTTAAACGACCATGTATTGGATGAAACATTAATGGCAGCCCGTTTATTATTACCTGTTAACAATGTAAATAGTTATTTACCCGGTCTATCGGTGCAGCCGGTTAGGATGGGGTATCCAGTTACAATTTTATTAATGTGCTTTATTGAGGGGCTCGGACATAGGGTGATGAAAGGCAAAGACGCTTTTTGCATACTAAAGCATGAAGAATGGTATGGGTTTAAATTAACTAAAAAACAGTGCCAAGATATATACGGCATGTATCGGTGTAAACTATGTCATAATATGGTTCTTCCAGCCGGATTTAGAATTGATTATAACCCAAATGACGATAATGCCTTTTACTTTGATATAAATAAGAAAAAGGTCATCGCTATAAATTTATATATCTTGCTAACTCTATCAGAAACTCTTCTTCCAAAGTTTAAATTAAAACGCGGTGAGCTGGGCCTTACGCACGACATAAGCGAAATTTTATCGATTAGTGCCGCAGCTAAGATCGATGACACGAAACATTTTAGCCTGGCGTGCCCATCAGGCAATCCAACATTTGAAGATTAAGGGGACTTAACATGCTCTTTGTGTTACCGGATATTTGTGTTCCCGCAGCTGCTCTGAAGCCTGGCTATAACTAAGCTACACCCACGGCTAATCAAATATACCAGCTATATACTCACAGCAAATTTACTCCTCTGCATTATCCAACCTGATTATGCCGTCTATCTCTCCATCTATAACCACAAAAAGGCAATTTATAATTTGAGCATTACCATAAGAATCATCACCCCATGTTCTTGTATGTACACCTAAAAACTGATTGAGTATCGCAGGTTCAGCCTGTCGTGAAGTTACCATCATATTTCCGCGCCGTGGAATAGAAACCAAAAGCTCTTTTGCATTAAGGCGCTCGTGCAGGCCAAGCATAAATTTTTTGTTCAAAATCTTCTCGCTGCAAAAATCGGCACCGCTGGCAATAACTACCTTACCCGGCACTACCTCATTTAACGGCGCTTCAAACGCATCCAGGTTACTTGCTGCTTGCTCATAAACCTGTTCTAAAGTTTTACCTTCAAGCATATCATGTGTAAGAAATATAAAGTTGTTGGGCGCATCGTAGCCATATCCAATCACCAACTCCGGATTATCGGCGGTACCTAGTAGTGTTTGGTAAACCGAGCCATACTTAATACCCACCCAATCGCCCGGCTTAAGTACGGGGTAGAGCTTATTTATCTCTCCGCTTCCAATTTTCGAAACATCAGCTTCCACATTCCTGGTATCGTTATCGTTTCCTTTGCCAAAAATCCGTTTTAAAAAGCTCATGTTGTTGATTTTATGTTCTGTTACCGCGGGGTCTCTGAAGATTGGCTTAGCAGGATCCCTCGGATAATCAAATATAATCGTTATATATTGCAGCAGGATCCTGCCGCGTTTATTTATTTTAGCGGAGACACTGCTGGGACAAAATAATAGAATATGATACTATTTATATTGAATTTTAATAGATTTTGGTGCGAAATCATTCGGAATTTTACGCGCAGTCCCGAAGTTCAGGGATACGCGCTCTCTACCTTAGTACTAAATATACCCGTATTTAATATTATAGCTATTCTAAAATACTATGCCATTTTGCCTGAAAATACCATAATCACTAAATTTGATACGGGCGAGTTTTTGATACTTTGTTCTTACATTTTTATTTTAGCAATAAATATCTTTATTACGCAAAGTAAAAAGGCATTATTCAATTACAGAAAACTACCTATTATTAAAACCTCATATTTATATGCAATAATTTTATACATAGGCACAAGCATTCTGTCTCTCATTATTACAGTATCATTTATCAGAACCCATGTTTAGTCTTTTATAGGTTACACTACAAGCTAATTACAATTGGCTAATGGGATATAAGCACAACCATTAACCCCGCTGGGCGTAGGCTGTGCCTACAACTGCTCGAAACCTCTAGTTAACACTCTTCCATTTTCGGCTGCTCTTATCGCCCATTATGAAAACGCCGTTAAGAAATTTCCTCGAAGCCAGGCAAGAAATGAAAAAACTGTTTGAGGCCAACACACAATAACCAATAATGGGCAAACTGTGGTGCCGAGTTTTTTTTCATGCGCGGGGGGAGGAAATTTTAGGCAGTTTTCATACAGGGCTTGAGTTTTGCTCCACTTTTGGTCAAGCAAAAGTGGAAAAGCTACTATGTGGCGATTAACCCTACCTTAACAACTAATTTTTGCTTATGGCAAAACAAGGTTTCGAACACTTATGGGCTTGTGCCTACCAAAACCCAAATACAAGATGTTTCGCTGCGCGTCCCGATAGCTATCGGGAGGGGGTAGCTCTTAAGTCAATAGTAACCTGTAGAAACCCCTCCCCAACCTAAGCCTGCAGGTTGTTTTATACCCCCAAACACAAACCGCGCTTTGTTTTTCCACACCTTTTTGAAAGGGCATTTTTTCATTTTGGTAGGGTGTTTTTATGTTATTAGCTGTTTAACTATAAGATAAAACAGCCCGAAACCCGCTCTGGTAAAGGGTTTTATCGGTTTTGGCACGCCCGTACACAAATTGGCATTTGTTTGGCAACAGCTTTTGGCACGACACACATGGTTTAACCACAAACAAAAAGGAGAATTTTTATGTCAATCTCAGCACGCATCAAAAAAATACGCGAAATAAGCGGATGGAAACAATCGGCCGTAGCCAACGCACTTAACATATCGCAGCAGGCCTATAGCTGCCTTGAAAAAGGAGCCGACAACGCAAAAATTGAAACACTGAAAAATTTCTGCGATGTAATGAACATTAAACTGGCCTACCTAACCGCCGAGGATATTGATATTACCGAAGAAACCATGCGCGAGTTTGGCAACAAGGGCTTTGCCGACGTAATAGACGGCTACCGCAAAATGAATCACAAACTTACTGTATATCAGGAACTGCTAAGCGGCGAACTGGGCAAATGGGAAAACACTATACGCACCAACGCCGGCACAGCAGCCGCCTAATCAACTTTTAGCTGTTTTTAAATCCTGCCTCCGGTGGTACGGGGCAGGATTCTTTTTTTTACCCCTTTTGTGTTGCCACCCTCTAACTCCCTAAAGGGAGAACCGCAACACAATTCCCCATTCATCGCAAACCTGCTGTTTGGCTGTTATTCCCCCTTTAGGGGTTAGGGGGTAGGGGTAGGCTGTTCACCGGTTCAGTATCAGGTAACTATTATAGCGCTGGCCACCCGGCAATTGCAGCACATAAAAGTACGTACCATCGGGCAGGGCGTTGCCGCTATCCAGGCTGGTACCCTGCCAGTCGTTGGTGTAATCATCGTTTTCGTACACTATACTACCATAGCGGTTAAATACCTTTAACTGTGCCGGTGCAAAATACTCCAGCCCGGTAAACACCAGTTTATCGTTCAGCCCATCGCCATCCGGCGAAAAACCTTCGGGCAAAAAAATCTTATCGGGGCACACAATAGTAATAACCAGTAAACCGGTATCGCAGCCACCCAGCTGGCACACCAGGTACCTGAACGTTTCGGTGCCACAAGCCAGTGGTGCACGGGTAAACTGTGCAGCGCCGTTTACCACGCTTACTTCGCCCAGCATATTGTTGCTGTCTTCATCGTACACCGCTACTAAAAAAAACGAATCGTTCTCCGTATCATAATCGTTGGCCAGCAGGTCCAGCAACACGGTAGTTATAGTATCATCAAACTGATAGATATCGCCTACCGGTACCGGTGGGCCGTTGCTGCCGCTTACGGTTATGTAAACATGGCCGGTATCGCACAGGCCGGTGGTATCGCACAGCCGGTAGGTAAACGAGTCGGGCCCGAAATAAAAAGCAGTGGGGGTATATAGCACCTGTGTACCGTTGGCCACTATAGCTGCTCCGTGTGCCACACCGGTCAGCAGGCTTATGCTCAGCAGGTCGGCATCGGCATCGTAATCATTACTGCTTACAGGTAAAAAACTAACCGAGTTTTCGGGTACGGTAAACGTATCGTTTACTGCCACAGGGGGCGTTTGGGCATACAGCGCATGTACACCGCAAAGCAACACCACATATAGCAGCAGCTGTTTCATTACACGGCCGTTCCGTTTAAAAAGTCGTGCACCTTATCTACCATATTAGCCGAGCCGATGTAGATAGCCGTGCGCTCGTGCAGTTCGGTAGGTACTATCTCCAGTATGCGTTGTTTGCCATCGGTGCCTTTGCCACCAGCCTGCTCGGCCAGGTACGACATTGGTATACACTCATACAACAACCGCAGCTTGCCTTTGCTTTCGCCTTTATTGGCAGGGTATATAAATATGCCGCCTTTTATAAGCGTACGTTGTATATCGCCCACCATAGAGCCTATGTAGCGTTGCGAGTACGGGCGGCTGGTAGCTTTATCAGTTGCCGTGCAGTAGGTAATGTAATTTTTCAGGCTGTCTTCGTACTTAGAAATATTGCCCTGGTTAAGCGAGTATATTTTACCATCTACCGGTATTTTAATGCCGGGGTGCGATAAATGAAAGCTCATGGTTTCGGTATTCAGCGTAAAGCCGTTTACCCCTTTACCGGTGCTTAGTATAAGTATGGTAGAGCTACCATAAATAAAATAACCGGCGGCTACGGTTTTGGTACCCGGCTGGTAAAAATCGGCCTCGGTTACATCGCCTGCTGCCGAAAGGCGCTCTACTATATTAAAAATAGTACCCACCGGTGCACACACATCAATGTTAGAGGAGCCATCCAGCGGATCTACCGAAATAATATACTTACCTGTAGCATTCAAGGTAACCACCCCTTCGTTCTCTTCGCTCAGGTAACCGGCACAGGTTTCGCTGGCGCGCAGGTAGTCCATTAATATGCGGTTAGACAGGTCATCGAGCTTTTGCACGGTTTCGCCCTGCACGTTGGTTTCGCCGGTTACGCCCAGTATATCGGCCAGTCCGGCGTTATTAATCAGCCGGGCTATTATTTTGCTGCCTTCGGCCAGCGATAACAGTACTTTGCAAAGTTCCAGGCTGGTGTTGGTTTCAAGAAAACTACTAAGAGAGGCTCCCTTTGTCATAGCTGCGTGGTTGTTTTATGCGAATATATTAAAACAGGCTGCATGGCACTTTTAAAATTTACGCCTGTGAATATCTTTGCCGCCGCTTTAAACAACACTGCCCCCAGCCATGAGCTATATAATACGACATGCCGACGAGAACGATGTACCGGGTATAATGAAACTGATACGCGAACTGGCGGCGTTTGAAAAAGCGCCCGAAGCCGTTATTAATACCGAAGAGAACCTGCTGAACGATGGCTTTGGCAAGCACCCTGTTTACAAGGCACTGGTAGCCGAAATGGCCGACACCGGCGAGGTAGTGGGCATGGCGCTTTACTTTGTAATGTACAGCACCTGGAAAGGCCGCGTACTTTACCTGGACGACCTGATGGTAACCGAACGCTACCGCAACAATGGTATTGGCCGCCGGCTAATGGACGAGTTTTTGAAAGAAGCACAGCAAATGGGCGTGCACCAGGTACGCTGGCACGTGCTGGACTGGAACACCCCTGCCGTAGAGTTTTACAAAACACTGGGTGCCGATTTTGAACCACAGTGGGTTACCGTAAAAATGGATAACGTGCAGATGAAAAACTACCTTGATAAATAGCCGGCAGCAAGCAGTTGGCAGTCGGCAATTAATGCAGAACAACAACTTTAATATATTTCGCTTTTCAATCTAAATACTCAATACTAACTACTCAATACTATTCACAATGCAGGTTTACAAATTTGGTGGAGCATCGGTAAAAGATGCCGCAGCAGTAAAAAATGTAACGTCTATTTTACAGCAAAACAACTTTAACGAAAAGGTGGTGGTAATATCTGCCATGGGCAAAAGCACCAACGAGTTAGAGAACGTGATTAACCTGTACTACGCCGGCAAAGGCGACTGGGAAACCGCCCTTAATGCACTGTTTGAAAAGCACGTAGCCATTATTAACGACCTGTACGGCGCGGCAGATAAAACCAAAGCTATAGAGGATGTAAAGAAACTGATAGATGGCGGTGCCAAGTTTTTAAAAGAAAATGCATCGCGCAACTACAACTATATTTACGACCAGATAGTATCGCTGGGCGAGTATATCAGCACTACCATAGTAAGCGACTATGCCAACAGTATTGGCCTTAGCAATACCTTGCTGGATGTAAAACAGGTGCTGTTTACCGATAATGCCTACACCGAAGGCAAGGTAGATTTTAAAAGGACCGAAGAAGCCATCAGCAAAAAAGTAAACGAACTGGTTAAAACCGGCTTTGTAATTACACAGGGTTTTGTGGGCAGCACCCCCGAGGGCTTTGCCACCACCCTGGGCCGCGAGGGTAGCGACTATACGGCATCTATATTTGCCTACTCGCTTAACGCCGAGCGCATGACGGTGTGGAAAGATGTAGAAGGTATTATGAACGCCGACCCGAAGGAGTTTC
>CAYREY010000025.1:44754-49030 GCA_964423405.1 uncultured Chitinophaga sp.
ATGACGGTGTGGAAAGATGTAGAAGGTATTATGAACGCCGACCCGAAGGAGTTTCCGGAGGCGCAGTTTATAAGCGAGCTTACGTTTCACGAGGCCATAGAAATGACTTACTATGGTGCCAGTGTAATACACCCCAAAACCATTAAGCCCATACAAAACAAAAACATACCGCTGGAGGTACGTTCGTTTGTAAACAGCGGCAAACGTGGTTCGGTTATCAGCGCCAATGCCAACACTAACTTTTTACCGCCCATCATTATCTGGAAACGCCAGCAGGTGCTCCTCTCCTTTTCGGCCAAAGACTTTTCGTTTATTGCCGAAGACCACCTGAGCAAGGTGTTTGCCACCTTTGCCGAAAACCGCCTGCGTATAAACATGATGCAGAACGCCGCCATCAGCTTTAGCATAGTGGTAGATTTTAAGAAAGAGAAAATAGAGAATGTAATAGAGTCGCTGCAAAACGACTTTAGCATTACCCGCAACGATGGCCTAAGCCTGCTCACCATCCGCCACTACAACCCGGGTATTATAGATAAGCTAACCAAAGATAAAGACATACTGCTGCGCCAGATAAGCCGCGCCACCATACAGGTGCTGATGAGGGAATGATTTGGAAGTGAGAAGTACGAAGTTGGAAGTTAGAAGTATGAAGTAATACAGGAAACCTCCGAAGTTTTAAAAACTTCGGAGGTTTTGTTTTTAGTGCTATACTATTCGTGCATTAGTGGCTACTTTCTTAGCGGACTTTAGTCCGCTTAACCATATTTCAAAGTCCAATAACCAACCAGCAGCAAAATCAAGTCCCGGAGGGACGATGGATATTGTAGCCCCGGGTTTTAACCCGGGGTATCAAAAAATATTCCGCTTATCAATTGCCGTTTGGTTTTAACCAATGGCAAGGACAATGTTCAATTACGAAGCAATACAAGAAACATCCGAAGTTTTAAAAACTTCGGATGTTTTGTTTTTGAGCCGGTTAATTCACTTCTCTTTATCGCCTTTAGCCTTCAAACGTTTGGCATCTTTCAGCGATTTGTTCAACATCCATTCTATCTGGCCGTTCACACTACGAAACTCATCAGCCGCCCATTTTTCAATAAGCTTCATGGTATCCGCATCAATCCGTAATACAAATGGCTTTTTTTCTGCCATAACACTTACTGGTTTAAAGTACCTGTGTTTATTACAGGCTTGGTTTCGCTATCGCCGCACAAAACTACCATCAGGTTACTTACCATGGTGGCTTTTTTATCCTCATCAAAAGTTATAATTTCCTTATCGGCTAATAGTTTCAAAGCGCTCTCTACCATGCCCACAGCACCTTCTACAATTTTATGTCGTGCTGCCACTACCGCCGATGCCTGCTGCCTGCGCAACATACTATGTGCAATTTCGGGGGCATAAGCCAGGTATGCAATACGCGACTCTATTACCTGTATACCGGCAATCTCCAACCGCTCGGCAACCTCCAGTTCAAGCGCTTTGTTTACATCATCAAAATTGGTGCTGAGGGTAATGGTTGCTTTCTCATCTTCAAAATGATCGTACGGGAACGAGCCGGCCAGTTTACGTACTGCCGAATCGGCCTGCACCCGTATAAAACTCTGATAATCGCTTACCTCAAAAGTAGATTTAAACGTGTCTTCTACCTTCCAAACCAGTATTACGCTAATCAGCACGGGGTTACCCATTTTATCGTTCACCTTTACTTTTTCACTCTCAAAGTTGCGTGCCCGTAGCGATATACTACCGCGCGAGTAAAGCGGATTTATCCAGAACAGGCCGTTTTGCTTAATACTGCCTTTATACTCGCCAAACAACAGCACCACCACAGCATCGTTGGGGCTAATTACCAGCAGCCCTTTTATAACAATTACAAACAGGATATTGGCCGGTACCGCCAATAAAAAATTCTGAGTAACATATCCATAAATGGCAAGCGATATAGATGCGAAGGCAATTAACACGGCCAGATAACCATTAAACGGGGTAATAATTTTCTCTGTTTTCATAAACTAATATTTATTTGATATCAAATTGATATCACAAAAGTAAATATATTTTCTAAATGTGCAAGCCAGTTGGAAGTAAGAAGTACGAAGTGGGAAGTACGAAGCAATACAGGAAACCTCCGAAGTTTTAAAAACTTCGGAGGTTTGCTTTTAGTGTCATACTATTCGTGCATTAGTGGCTACTTTCTTAGTTGTCATTTGAGTTTAACCAACCCCAGCCCATGCTGCCATGTATTTTTACACTACGCTTACAAAACTCAGTCTGCCGGTTAATCGTTTTGGTTTACATTTGTTACAGTTATGTTACTACGCGTTTTTGTTTGGGTATTTATATCGCTTTATACGGTGGGGGCTTATAGCCAGTGTATCAACACGTTTCCCTACAACGAAGATTTTGAAGCCACCAACGGCAACTGGGTAAGCGGCGGTACCGGTAACGACTGGGCCTGGGGCGCGGTATCTAAAAATGTAATAGCACAGGCCGCCGGTGGCGCCAACTGCTGGGTTACCGGCGGGCTTACCAATTCGTTTTACAACCTGGGCGAGCAATCGTATGTAGAGAGCCCCTGCTTTGATTTCAGCAGCCTTACGCAGCCCTATATCCGGTTTAAAATTTTATGGGAAACCGAAAACGGTTACGATGGTGCCGGTTTTCAGTACAGTATAGATGGCGGCACTACCTGGCAAAACGTAGGTGCTTACAACCCCATACAGTGCCAGGATAACGGCTGGTTTAATACCGACAATGTTACCTACCTGAACGGCTTTACCGCCATCCGCCACGGGTGGAGCGGCAACGTGCAGCAAAGCAGCGGCAGTTGTGCCGGTGGCAGGGGCAGCCAGGGCTGGCGCAATGCCTCGCAATGTATGCCCTACCTGGCGGGGCAGCCCAACGTACGTTTCAGGTTCATATTTGGTGCCGGCACGCAGTGCAATAACTACGATGGGGTTGCCTTTGATGAAATATACATAGCCAACGCACCGGTACCCGATTTTGATTTTACTTACCGCTGCAACGGCGATTTTATAACCATAGAAGACGTAGTAAACCCCGTAGGCTTTGAGTGCTACGACAGTATTTTTATATCGTTTGATGGTACCCTGCTATCAATAGCCACCGGCGGGCTGGTTAGCTTTAGCCGCAATGTAGCCGTACCCGATCCTGGTATTTCGCCGGTGTTTCCGCACACAGTAAGTTTGCTGTACCGCGGCGACTGCCATGCCGATGTTACCATTACCAAACGCATACCCGATTACGATTTTCAGGTAAGCGCCACGCCATCGGGCTGCGCGGGCAGCAATAGCGGACAGGCCGTAGTTACGTTTAACAACGCAAACCTGCCCGCCACCATAACCTGGAACACCACACCACCGCAGCAAAACGACACCGCTTACAACTTACCCGAAGGCAATTATTACGCCATGCTGGCCGATGCATTTGGTTGTGCCGTAAGCACCGATACTGTAGCGGTAACATCGCTGCCGGCTATACAGGCCGGTATTACGGCTATTACCGCCGATACCTGCAACAAGCAAACCGGTAGCGTAACCACCGGTGTAGATGGCAGCAACCCACCCTACCAGTATGTATGGAGTAACGGTAACGCCACATCGGCAATCACTAATTTACCACAGGGTAATTACAGCGTAACCATTACCGATGGCAATGGCTGCACAGTAAGTTTAGATACAGTAATACGCTATGAATCGGGCCTTACGCTGGGTATGGATGCCGATGATGTGCCCTGCCGCAAAACCACCGGTGGCAAGGTAACAGCCACACCCGATGGCGGCTCGGTGCCGTATAGCTATAGCTGGTCCAACGCCGCTACCACTGCCGTAATTGCCAACCTGCCGGCCGGTACCTACACCGTAACCGTAACCGATGCTATAGGTTGCAGCATCAGCGCACAGCTACCCGTGCAGGATACTTACTGCCCCAGCTTTGTATATTTCCCAACCGGCTTTTCGCCCAACGGCGATGGGGTAAACGATGTGTTCCGCGCGCGCTTTAGCGACGACCTGGATAAGTTTAACCTGCAAGTGTATAACCGCTGGGGCGAACTGGTGTTTGAAAGCAACAACAAGCTGGATGGCTGGAACGGCATTTACAAAGGCATACCCCAACCGCTTAGTGTATATACCTGGGTAGCCCGTTACAACTACGAGGGTGGCAAAACCGAAACCCAATCGGGTAATATTACATTGGTGAGATAGAGTCGCCATCGTGCAAAGCATAAACTCGTATCAATCACCACATTTGC
>CAYREY010000025.1:49130-54239 GCA_964423405.1 uncultured Chitinophaga sp.
TTACTTCGGTTCTTCTTCAAATTCCATAAACTGGGGTTCGTCTTTTACATCAAAGTATTTCTCTTCGCGGCGTTGCTCGGCAGCATCTACTTTGCGCGGGGCATTTTTAAGCAGGTCTTTCAGTACCTGTTTTTCGTTTTTAAAATCGGCCTGCACTTTGTTACGCACGGCCGCTTTATCAAACTTAATTTTAGGGTTGCTCAGGTTACCGGTCATGGTTAAAAAAATGTTCACGCCCTCGTACGGGTCGTTCTCTATGTACTGCTGGTCCTGGTTGCGGCGGTTAAACTTTTGCGCCAGTAGTTTATGCAGGTTAATCTTAAAGTGGTAATCTACATTATTATCAAACCGGTGATAACCAAAAAACATCAGGTTAAGTGCCGAGGTTTTAATTTCAAACTCGGGTATATCAAACTGCTCGTTGGCAATTTTAATAGTGTTAGATAAATCGGCAAAGCGGATGTCTTCCAGCTCTTCTACCCGTATAAATTTACTGGCTGCGCGCAGTGGTTCAAATTTTATCAGCTCGCCGTTTTTAATACTAAAATCTACAATAGCCGAAAGCGATTTGGTGTCCAGGTCTTTGTAATTTTTAAACGTCATATCCAGCGCCAGCGCGGTGCTAACGGTACCTTTTAAGTGCCGGTCGGTAAGGGTAGTTTGCCCAAAGTTTTCGCACTGGCGGAATATGGTAGGGATATCCAGGTCAACAGCCGTTACATCCAGCCGCATCACCAGCGAGTTATCGGGCGTAAACTCTATCAGGCCCGAGGTGCGCACATCGCCGGCCATGGCCCGCGCCGTCAGGTGGTTAATACGCAACATACCGTTGGCTATCTGCACGTTTGTTTTCAGGTCGTTAAACTCCATTTTGCGAAACACAAAGCGCCCCACCTCTACATCCATATTGCCGCGCATACTAAACACCTCGCGTATATTTATCTTTTCGCGGCGCTGCGCAGCGGGTTTGTTCTTCCGGTCAAAGGTTTCCATTATACCGGTCAGGTTAAAGGTTTGTATGCGGGCCTTGCCGTTCAGCGCCAGCTCTACCCCATCGGCCCTGCGCTTGCTGCTAAGGTTGTAGATGTACGGAAACAGGTTACCGATAGTACCGGTAAAGTTAAAATCGGTGCTTAGAAAGTTAAGGGTAAAACCAGTGGCTTCTATTAGCTGGTTTTCATAATTCAGCAGGCCGTTGATATTGCCATACGTAACACCGTTCTGGCGAAACTCTACCTCGCTGAATTTAAACTCGCCCGAACCGGTAAGGGTAGAGTTCTCTACATCGGTAAAATCCTGCTTGCGCCCTTTTAAATGAAAGTTGTTGAACGTAACCGTACCCTCCATATCCTGCACTACACTATCGGGCACAAAGGTGGCTACCTCGGTAAGGTGCAGCACGCCGTTGGCATAAAAATCGAACGTGGGGTTAGCCAGGTTGGTAAGTGTAAGCTTAAAAGCAAAAGGCTGGTCGTTAAGCGTGCAGTTAAAATTGCTGATCACCAGTTTATCGTTGCCGTTTTCATCAAGCCCGTAGGTGGCAGTGGCGTTTACATTTTTAAGCAGCTTGTTGTAGGTGCCCAGTTTTATCTCGCTGTTTTTTAAACCGGCACTCACCTCTACCTTCGGAAAACTGTTTTTGCCCACCAGCCCTTTTACACTGGCATTAATACTATACTCGCCGCTGCCGTTGGCATGCACCAGCTGTGCCTTATACTTTTCGGGCAACAGGGCTATCAGGTTTTGTATATCCTTGCCCTCGTTCACCAGTTTAAAATCGAGGTTGGTGCCGTTTTTAAGCGCCGCAAACCAACCGGTAATACTAAACGCACTTTCATCAATAGCAATTTCGCCCTTCCGGAAATTGTATTTCTTCTGCTGCTTGTTTACATCCAGCGTTACATCGGCGGTTATGTTACGGCCCTGCATAAACTCATCGCCGTTTACAGCAACCCGGTTAACCAGCAGTTTGCTTTTGGTGGCCAGCAAAAAGGTATTATCGTTAAAGTTGCCGTTCAGGTTTACATCTTTCAGTTTCAAATCTACATAGGTGGCCTGTGCCTTATCTATATAGGTAAAGCGTATGTTTTTTATCTGCGCCTTTTTTAAGCGGATGGCAAGCTGCTTGTTGCCCTGGCTGCCGTTATCTTTAATAATTTCGAAGTTGTTTTTGCCGGCCTCGTTGCGGTACAGGTTCAGTTCGCCATCGCGCAATACAATTTTGGTAAACTCTATTTCGTTGCCAAACAGGGTGTATATGTTGCATAAAAACGATACCTCGCCGGCGCTTATCAGTTTTTTACTGCCGCTTTGCAGCCTATCGTCAATACTTACTTTTTTAAAGGTGATAGAGGCATACGGAAAATGGCTGAGCAGCGAAAAATCTATAGCGCCTTTTACCTTAACCGGCACCAGTACCTGCTGGTTTATTTCGGTTACTATGCGTTGCTTTATTTTATCTTCCAGCAGCCAGGCCGTAACAAACGCCAGCCCCACCAGCGCAAGCAGGGTAAGGGGTATGGCTATCAGCACCTTTTTCCAGGTGGCCATACGCGGGGGCTGTGGTAGGTTGTTATTTGTTAAATCCATTGTTATTTACACACTTATGTGAACGCAGCGCACGGTTATAAATTATACAGCGTCTTATTTGTATATTTGCATAAACCCCACACCCCTAACCGAAAACGCTATTTTCACGCGCAAGAAACAAACTTTGCGCGAATACGTTCCGGGCAGTTTCCACACCCCGTTATGTATATTGTTTTATTTATTGAATAGAGGGATGAAAAGAATAATTGCGATAGCCGTACTAACAGTAATCATTTGCCTGAACGCCTTTGCCCAAATGAACGAGGCCCTGCTACCGCAGAGCTTTACGCAAAAGCTGCAACTAAAAGAGGCCCAACCATACCAACTGCCCGCCTTTGACGAAAAGCAGGCCGCGCAGCTTGACCTGAACGACAGCAAAAACGGCAAGCTGCCCTTGTTTGCACGTAACCTGCCCTGCGGGCTTTTGTTAAACCAACCCGGCCATTTCGAAACCATACGCACCGCCACCGGCACGGTGTACTACCGTACGGTTACATCGGCCAACGCGCTGGGGCTGGTGGTGTTGTTTACTAAACTGTACCTGCCCGAAGGTACTACGCTGCACATTTACCGCCCCGACCATAAACAGGTGCTGGGTGCTTACACCCATGCCAACACACCGGCAGGCGCTATACCGTTTAACGCTGGTATTATAGCCGGCCAAAGCTGTGTAATAGAATACTACGAACCGGCCAACCAAACCGGCAAAGGCATACTGGAGATAACCGAAACCGGCCACGCTTACCGCTGGCTTAAAACTATTGAAGAGGTAACCGGTGTAGAGGCATCGGGTGCGTGTGAGGTAAACGTAGCCTGTAGCGAAGCCGCCAATTGGGATGAGCAGAAACGCGCCGTAGCCCGCATACTGGTAGTGGCCGGCAACGGACAGGGCTTTTGCACAGGCACGCTTATAAACAACGTGCGCCAGGATTGCACCCCTTACTTTTTAAGTGCCCAGCACTGTAGCGAGGGCACCAGCAGCGCGCAGTATGCCCAATGGGTGTTTTACTTTAACTACGAGGCCGCTACCTGCAGCGGCACTACCGGCCCGCAAAACAAAACCATAACCGGCTGTACCAAAGTGGCCGATAGCAACGATAACGGCGGCGATAACGGATCGGACTTTTTACTGCTGCTGCTGAATGCTACGCCACCAACTACCTATAGTGTACACTATGCCGGCTGGAGCAACCTGAACAACGCCTCGCCATCGGGGGTATGCATACACCACCCGGATGGCGACATTAAAAAAATATCTACCTACACCCAGGCGGTTACCTCTACCGAGTGGGGCAACACCGTGCAAAACACACACTGGAATGTAAAGTGGGCGGCCACTACCAACGGCCACGGTGTAACCGAGCCGGGTTCATCGGGTAGCGGCTTGTTTAATAACCAGGGCTTGCTGGTAGGTACGCTTACCGGTGGTAACTCGTACTGCTCATCGCCTAACGTGCCCGACCAGTTTGGTAAGTTTTCGTTTCACTGGCAATCGAACGGTACGGCCGATAACCGCCGCCTGAAACCCTGGCTGGACCCCGATAACACCGGCACCACAGCCATACTGGGCACCAACGCCCCCTGCGGCAGCACCGTGCAGAACGATGCCGGCATACAAACTGTTAACCAGCCCAAAGGCACGCTGTGCGCCAACAGCGTAACACCCGAGGTGGTGCTGCGCAACTTTGGCGGCAACACGCTTACCAGTGTAGATGTATATTACGATATTGACGGCACCGGCGGTACCTATAACTGGAGCGGCAACCTGGCGCCCGGCAGCACCACCACGGTTACCCTGCCACCGGTTACACTGGGGGCCGGCAACCATACCCTGCTGGTGCAAACCACCCTGCCCAACGGCGTGGCCGATAACAACATAAGCAACGACAGCAAAACAGAAAACTTTGCAACGGCCAGTGCCAGCGATGCGCTGAACCTGTTGCTGAGCACCGATAACTATGGCTCTGAAATTAGCTGGAAGATTGAAGACAACAGCAACAACGAAGTAGCATCGGGTGGGCCGTATAACGATGTAAACGGCGGACAAACCATTAATACGCCGGTATGCCTGGCACCGGGCTGTTATAAGTTTACTATATCCGATAGCTGGGGCGATGGCATGGCCGAAGGGGGCACACCTACGTTTATACTATCGGGTGCGGGTGGCACGCCGGAGTATGCAAGGCTTGGCACTACTGCTTTCGGGCAGTTTGAGGCCCACGATTTTTGTATAACCGGCACCGGTATTACCACCACCGAAAGCCCACGGGTTACTATAGTACCTAACCCATCGGCGGGTATGTTTACCGTTACCTATGCCGATAACCAGCCACGCGTGCTTACCATTACCGATATACAGGGCCGCACCATACAGCAGCTACACTATACCGGCAGCAACCAGCAGATAGATTTAACCCAACAGGCCCGCGGCGTATATATACTGCAAACCACTACCAACGGCCAGCGCAGCACCAGCAAACTGGTGGTTGAGTAAGGCAGAGTAACGTACCGGATATACTA
>CAYREY010000026.1:0-2171 GCA_964423405.1 uncultured Chitinophaga sp.
TTTTTCTGCGGGCCACACAATAATATTTCTATACCGCGTTTTAGTATCAAACAAACAAAAACATACAAGCATGGAGCAAATCTCTACACACGATCTTTTAGTACTGCACGCCTACGGCGAAACCTCTCTTGAACAAAGAGAACACTTGGCCAACCTGTTGGCTAACGACGAGAACCTTCAGGATGAACTGATGGAAATGGTAAGCACACAACGTGAGCTTAACAGCCGCCTGAAAAGCCCGAGTGCTACGTCTATCCGTATTATTATG
This sequence comes from uncultured Chitinophaga sp., assembly GCA_964423405.1. Taxonomy (GTDB): domain Bacteria; phylum Bacteroidota; class Bacteroidia; order Chitinophagales; family LD1; genus Bog-950. Next base: position 269 of record CAYREY010000026.1, read on the forward strand.
GAGCACAGCCACCGTACCGAGCAACTGCAGGAAATTTAAGAACGGGTACACTTACCCGGTAGCGTATTGCCCCTTGTTTGCAAATTAAATTTTGCCGGGGGCAAACTACTTTATAGCCAATCCTTAACCGGGTGGTCATTGCAAAGAGCGAGTCTGCGACCTGTCCCGTTTTTTTTCATCGGGAGTGATGAAGCAATCTAAGCCCATCTATTTTAGTATGCTGGCTAACCCTTTTTAAAGAAGGGGCTAACTGTAAAAAAATCTTTTACCGCTTACCGCTGTTACAGCGCCACATAAAACTTTAAAGATGTGGCCACAATTGCCATATTTGCACAGTATGGATTTTATTAAACGCACTTTACCTTTATTGCTCGGTATATTTTTGCTGAGTGTGGTTGTGCGCCTGCCCCAGCTTAACCGTCCGCTAAGTAAGCACCACGAGTTTTGTACCGCCATATCGTTGCGCATTATGCAGATATGGTACGATAACGGCATAGAGAAATACGGCTACAACCCCGTAATGACCTATAACAACCCGGCCGATAAATACATTAACAACAGCGCCAACCAAACCGGCCGTATGATTGATAAGGAGGGCAACTACTATTATGTATCGCATCCGCCGTTTGCTTACTATGCACCGTACTTTGTTTTTAAGCTGCTGCACATACGGCCCGATGTATTGCCACTGCAACTGTTTAACCTGTTGCTGCATTTTATCAGCGCCCTGTTTGTGTACTTTACGGTATGCCTGCTCAGTTTTAACCGGGCGCGCAGCCTGCCTTACCTCAGTGCCGTAGTGGCATATACTATTTATCTGTTTCTGCCGGTTACATTGTGGTTTCAGGGCAATGTGTATATGAGCGATATGGCCGTACACACCCTTTTTATCATAGGCGTGTACATAGCGCTTAAAATGATTATCCGCCGCAAGTTTTATGTGCCTAAGTATATTTTCTTTTATGTAGTGGTATTGGCGTTGATGATTTACACCAGCTGGCTGGGTGTGTTTTTTGCAGCCGGTGTTATTCTGTACTCGCTGCTGCATGTACGTGGCGAAGTAAAAGGCTTTGGCGTGTTTTTGTGGAGCACCGTACTGGTAACCATACTAATGCTGCGCGCCATTGTTTACCAGTACTCGCAGATAAACGGCGTAGATGCCTATATTGAAGAAATGCTGAGCCGCTACATAGTGCGCGGCAGTCTGGAGGGCACCGATCAGGGCTTGTGGAGTTTTATGTTCTCGTACCTGTGGCTTATAAAAACGCTGCTGTACAACTACATTATACACTACATAGTAGTATATGCGCTTATAGCGGTATTTGTTTACCTGGCTGTTACCCGCAAAAAACTAAAAATTGTTTTCAGCGAAAACGGTTACCGGTTTATATGGCTAAGTGCCGCACCGGTGTTGATGCTGCACGCGGTATTCCTCAACTACTCGGTACACGATTTTAGCGTACTGTATGCCTCGCTGTTTTTTAGCGTAGTGTTGGGCATGTTGTACGATAAGGTGAAGAAAAGCGGTGCCATACCATTAACCCGTATGCGTTGGGGTTTGGTAGCAGCGCTGGTGTTACTGGTGGTGCAGTATCAGGTAATGAATATGCCAGATATATTTAAACGATATGAGCAAGAGGACCATGGCTTAGGAATTAAAAAAACGGTTAAAAATGATGAGGTTGTATTTATTGCTAATGAACCTTCAATTGATCCGCAAACTGTATTCTATGCACAAAGAAATTTGAGATACGCCGCCAACAAAGAAGAGGCACTCAGCTTTCTGAAAAATACGCATCAAGAAAAAGGCATTTTGCTTAATTTGTTTCTAAGGAAAGAAACAGGATGTGTTGAAATAGTAGAAAGGGTTTCAGTGAATGAGAACGAATAGATTTCATTATCA
>CAYREY010000026.1:2271-54205 GCA_964423405.1 uncultured Chitinophaga sp.
TGTTGAAATAGTAGAAAGGGTTTCAGTGAATGAGAACGAATAGATTTCATTATCAAATCATCATATTATCAAATTATAAAGTATGTCATTAACTACCATTCCAATTGTTGACCTGTCGGAGTTTTTAGCCGGTGGCGAAAAGAAACATAAGTTTGTAGAAGAGCTGGGTAAAGCCTTTGAAGATGTAGGCTTTGTATCGGTACGCAACCACGGTGTGCCGCAGCAGTTGATAGATAATTACTACGCAGCAGTAAAAAGGTTTTTCGACCTGCCGCGCGAAACCAAAAAGAATTACGAAAAAGTAGAACTGGCCGGACAGCGGGGTTATACCAGCTTTGGTAAAGAAACCGCCAAAGGTTACGATGCGCCCGACCTGAAAGAGTTTTGGCAAATGGGCCAGATAGTAGAGGGAGAGGACCTGCCCAAAAGCGATTACCCCGATAACATGGCGGTGGCCGAAGTGCCCGAATTTTTTGAGCTGGGCCAGCAGTTATTTAAATCGTTTGAAGGCAGCGCCCGCGAACTGCTGCGCGCCATTGCTATACACCTGGGCATAGGCGAGTTTTATTTTGATAAGCATATACACAACGGCAACTCTATATTGCGCGCTATACATTACCCGCCCATTACGCAGGAGCCTAAAAGCGCCGTACGTGCCGAGCAGCACGAGGATATTAACCTGATAACCTTACTGGTAGGTGCCAGCGCCGAAGGGTTGCAATTACTAAACCGCCAGAACGAGTGGCTGGATATTACCGCACCCGAGGGTTGCCTGGTAGTAAACGTGGGCGATATGCTGCAACGCTTAACCAACAACCGGCTACGCTCTACCACCCACCGCGTGGTAAACCCACCGCGAGAAAAATGGCATACTTCGCGTTACTCTATCCCTTTCTTTACGCACCCGCGCAGCGAAATGCGATTGGATTGTTTACCCGATTGTGTTGACGAGCGCCACCCTATTGCCTACGGCCCCATTAGCGCTGGCGAATACCTGAACGAACGCTTAATAGAAATTGGATTGAAGAAGAAGTAACACTGCTACCTGTTATAAAAAGAGCCTGTTTGGCCTCTCGTCATTGCGAGGAGGTTTCGGCTTTGCGAAACCGACGAAGCAATCTTTGTATTGCATCAAAACAGCCTGAGATTGCTTCGTCGCAAAGCCTCCTCGCAATGACGGCAAGTTTTGCTAAAGAGTATAGGTGGCTACCTATAACGCTACTCCTTTACTATCCTTCTGCTTACCGAAAAACCATCACCCTGCAACTTCAGCACATACATACCTGCATGGGCACCGGTAAGGCTTACATCGGTATTGCCACCGGTTACCGGTTGCTGTAGTACCAGTTTGCCATTTATATCGTACACCAACAATTGCAATGGATTATTAAACGCATAACCGGCAACCGACAACCGGTAATTACCCGCCGATGGGTTAGGGTACACCTGCAACTGCATAGCACTTGCTGTTTCATTAATACCGGTGGCCGGTCCATTTAATGTAAAGCGGTTAAAAAAGTTCCATATCTCCTGCGAGGCATCAAAATCGCGGTTGGTAGGTCCGTATATATAATCAATATATGCATTGGGCCAGGTATGGCCGCCACCGGTTATCTTATACAGCCACACCTCGGTACCATCGCTGCAGTCGGTGTACCGTATGCGTTGCACGGTAGAGCTGTCGTTTACGTTGGTATCGGGCAGGTTCAGCACATCATTGGTACTGCTGCAACCGTTTTTACCACGCATAAAGTTGATGGTTTCATCTACCGATTTATAACCCGTAGCGCCGTTGTAATTTACCAGTGGGTCTTGTGTGCCATGTATATGCAGTACCGGTACGCGGCGCGATTGGGTGCAGTTAAGCGCTGTAAGTTCGGTAATAGTACCGGTTACACCGGCTATGGCCGCTATACGGTTCTCCAGGTCGCAGGCCAGGCGGTAGCTCTGAAAACCACCATTGCTCATACCGCAGGCATATACGCGTAGCAGGTCTATATTATACAGCGTGTACATAGTATCTATCAGCTTCGATATAAAACCCACATCATCGGGGTTGCTGTTGTACGGAAACTGAAAACCCGCATTCCACGAGTTGGCAATACCATTGGGGTACACCACTATAAAGTTATTGGTATCGGCGGTTTCGCTCATGCGGCTGTAAAACTCCTGCTGTGGCGCATCGGAGCCATAGCCATGCAGGTTAAATACACAGGGCAGCTTTTGCTGCGGCGTGTAAGTAGGCGGCACATGCACCAGAAAACTACGGGTAATATTCTGGTAGTTCATATAAATGGTAACGGTAGGTATGGCATAAGTGCAGGTACTTACCAGCAACAGGGCCCACAGGTAGAAGTGTTTTTTCATAGTACGTATGTAGGCAACAAAGTAAACTAAAATTAGCCATACGGTAAATGTGCGGCCCGTAGGTGTTAATGGCTGGTTTAATATGGCTTTATTACTTTTATGGTATGGATTTCACCAACGACCCCATATCGCAGATAGTAGGCATAGTGGTGGCTTCGGTTTTTATAACCGGTGTGGCGGTTGAGTTTGTATTAAGCCGGTTGTTGAAAAAAGGTTACTTCTCGTCGGCGTTTTTAATCATCAACCTCAGCATTTCGTTTTTGCAGCAACTGGCCGATGTGCTTAGCAAGGTGCTGTTTATTGGTGCGTTTGTGTATGTACAGCAGCACTATTCTATTCAAAAATTAACTGGTTGGAAAGAAATAGCCGTAATAAACCCCTTTAGTCCGTTTAACCCTTTAGCCCTGTTTAACTACTTGTTTGTAATAGTACTGGCCGATTTTTGTCAGTACTGGCTGCACCGGTTTAGCCACGAGGTAAATATTTTGTGGGCCGGGCACATTACCCACCACAGCAACAACGAGTACAACTACGGCGTAGCGCTGCGGCAAAATGCGCTTGAGAATTTTTATACCTGGGTGTTTTATCTGCCGCTGGCCTTTTTTGGTATACCGTGGCAAATGTTTGTGGCAGCCTATGCGGTTAGCCTTATCTGGCAGTTTTTTGTGCATACGCGGCTGGTAAATAAAATGGGCGTGCTCGAAGTATTTATGTCAACCCCATCGCACCACCGTGTACACCATGGCAAAAACCCGCAGTACATCGATAAAAACTACGGCGCGTTTTTTATTATATGGGATAAACTGTTCGGTACCTTTGAGCCCGAAGTGGAAGCTGTAGAGTACGGCATTACCGAACCGCTACGCAATCAAAACCCGGTGTGGAGCTGCGTACATCATCATGTATCTATCATTAAAACCATTAAAGCCGAACCGCTGTGGCAGCAAAAGCTGAAATGGATAGTTGGTAAGCCTTCGGCCATATACGCCACACAAAAACAGGCTGCACCATACACTATAACAATAGTTGCCCAGCCCGAGAAAAAGCTGTATGTGTTTATCAATTTTCTGCTGGTAGCAGTAGGCGGTTTTTTACTGGTAAACTATTACGAACAAACACATAACCTGCTTATCTATCTACTGGCCCTGGTAAGTGTAGTTGGCAGCTTTTCTATCTTCTCCGCTCTGCTCGAAAACAAACGCTGGGCCGACTACGCCGAGGTAAGCCGGTTGGTTGTAATGGCAATGGTTGGATTGGCGGTTATGTTTACTAATCAATTGCAAACAGTAGGTGTTGTACTGATAGGAACGGCACTTGCGCTGTTACTGTTCACGTGGGTAATAGCTGGTAGATATAAAAAGTGCCGTACAGTGTAAGCTGTTGACAGGGAATGTACAAACAATGCCTGATAGACTTTGCGTTAACCAACAACATGATGATAGATGGGCGGCTGTTTTGTCTTCCGCTGGCGGAAGTGTCCCGCTTTAGCGGGACGAAGGTGGATGTAGCCATAAGCTTTGGTTGTGATACAGCCCTTATTGCGGGCTTGTCCACCCCCGTTTCGCTTTGCTCAAACACCCCCGCCAGCGGGGGACAGTTTGCCTGCGGCAATTAGATAACAACCAATTGCATGTAGTATCTAAAGGCTTTTATACACCGCCATCGTTTTAGCCGCTACTTCCTTACCGGTAAACTGTTGCGCATGTATCAGCCCGCGCGTAACCATGCCGGTGCGCAGTTGTTCATCGTTTATTACGCGCAGCATGGCCGCGGCCTGTTCGGTAGCCGATAACGGGTCTGCGTAGAGCGCAGCATCGCCGCCTGCTTCCTGCATGGCTCCACCACCGGTTGTAATAACCGGTACGCCGCTCAACAAGGCCTCGGCTACCGGCATACCAAAGCCCTCGTACAAAGCCGGAAAAACAAACAACGAGGCAGCCTGATAAACTGCTGGCATATCATGGTTGCTGATACCGCTAAGTATGTGTACCCGTTGCTGTAATTTCTTTGCTTCAACCAATGCTTTTATATCGGGCAAGGTATTGCCTGCACCACCTGCCAATACCAAATGTTCATCCACCTTATCTTTAATTAAATCAAACGCTTCTACCAGTGTTTTCTGGTTTTTGCGCGGAAAGAAAGAGCTTACATTCAGTATGTACTTCGCAGGCAGCTTGTATTTCTGTATTACTTCGTGCTTTGTACTTCGCACTTCAAACGTTGGGTCTATAGCTGGTGGTATCACCACTATCTTCTTTTCATCAATACCATAGTGCTGTATTATATCGCGCTTGGTTTCGGCACTTACAGCTATTATACGGTCGGCATGTTTACAGGCATAGCGTGTTTTGTAGGTATATATCTGCCGGTCTGCAAACGGGTATTGTTGTATGTCTTTTAAAAAAAGCAAATCGTGTATGGTAACTACACGTTTAAAGTCCGATGTCCGAAGTCCAAACGGCAGCTCGTTGCTCAGGCCATGAAAAACCTCTACCCTGTTTTTATATAGCTGCGAGCGCATACCATATGATCGCCATAGTGCCGGTATGGTTTTATCAAATCGCGTTTCGGGAAAAACCAGTTTGAAATCTCCTTCCAGTTGATTCAAATACGCATCAGTTGCTTTAGGCGTAAACAACAGGTAGTCATTATTGGCATAGTCGCGCATCAGCGCATTCAGCAGGTTGCGGCTGTAGTTGCCCAACCCCGAGCCGTTATTCAAAGCACGCTTGGCATCAAACCCTATCCTCATGCGTACTTCAGTTTAAGGGCGGTGTAATATTTTATACAGGTTTCGGCGCTTTGGTAGTAGCATATTTTAAAACCGGTTATGCCATCGGTAAAGCCACGGTACAGTATATAGGTTTTAATAAACTTAGCCACCGTGTTCAATACTAACTTAAGCGCCAGCGTTACTGCGCTTTTATGTTGCAGGCCCTGTGCCGCCAGTGTTGCAAAGCGTTTTACCTGTGCTTTTAGCTCACCGGTAGTATTGTAACTGTAGTGTAGCAGGTCGCCGGTTAATTTTTGGGGTGCCGGCATATCTTTAGCAGCAGGTACAACCTGCCACTCTTCGTGTACAAGGCCACCCACCCATCCCGAATAGCTTTTGTTATACAGCCGTACTTTTGTATCGGGGTACCAGCCGCAGGTTTTTATGGGCTTACCAGCCAGGTGGTTCAGCCGGCTCATTTCGTAACCGGGTGGTACCAGGCCTTTTTGTTTCGCTTCAAGTATCGATTGATACAACTCTGCACTAACCCGCTCATCGGCATCTATCGAAAACACATAGTCGTACGTGGCATGTTGGGCTGCTGTATTCTTCTGTTTGGTGTATCCTTCAAACTTGTGCTGAAACACCTTTGCCCCTTTTTGTGTGGCAATAGCTGCGGTACGGTCGGTAGAAAATGAATCTACAACTATTACCTCATCGGCCAGCCCCTGTACCGAATCTATACAGGGCCCGATGTTGTTTTCTTCATTCAGCGTAATAATAACTACCGATAGCTTAGTCATGCCGCATTTGGTTCATCAATACTAATAGCAAGGTAAGATAAAATCCCGCACCTATCTGCTCTTCAAAAGTAGCCTCGGTAAAAAATGAAGAGAACAACGTAAGGTGCAGTACCAGCATCAGCCAGTTGGTATAGTGCCTGTTTACAACCAGCGGATAAAAGAACGCCAGTAAAAAAAGACTAAGCCCTATAATACCGGTAGTAGCAAGCGTCCACAGCAATTGATTGTGCGGCAGCTTACGGTCGGCTTCGGGCAGGTTGGGGTAGTTTGCATTGTAATACGCTTCCATAGCTGGCTTAAGGTCGCCGGCACCGGTACCCAACCAAAGGTTTTGTTTGGCTACTTCAATAGCCCCATGCATAGATGCCACCCGTGGCCCGTCAGATAAATTTTTTATCTCGCCGCTGCGCGTAGTAAAGTAATCGTAGCGCATGTACTCGTACTTGTTTTTAAAGCTGGGTATAAACTTTAATGCTATGTACGGGGTTAGTGTAAGCAGGGCTAGGCTCACTACACCTATAGCCCAACTGCGCTTAATAATAATAAGGCGTACCAGCAACACAAATGCACCCGTGTACAAAGCCAGCAGGCTGCTGCGTACGGTAAGTATATGCAGGGCAGCAAAAAAATACACCATCAGTATATACAGCGCCCATTTATTGTTTTCGCCGGTTAGCCACAGCTTCTTTTCCAGCAGATACCAGCAGGCAAAAAAAGCAAAGGCTATCATCAGCGTAAAGCGTATATGGCTGATATGGCTATGCTTAAAGGGTATAGGTATAGGTTTGCCGTATTGGGTAGCTTCGGTTATGGCATCGTAGTGCAGGTAATAGTTAACCAGTACTATGGTAAGCCCTATAAACATAGTAACTGCAAAACCATATATCACCGCTTTAAATTTGGTATCACCCAGTTTAGGGATAGCAGCAAAAGCCAGCGGCAGCGTAATAAAGGGTACTTTAATACGCACCCAGTTCAGCCAGTCCTGTTTATCGGCAGAGTAAATACCCGAAAACAGCACGATTAAAAAAAACAGCGACAGCACCAGTAGCTGCTTCTGCGCCAGGTAGGCTTTAATGGTTTGCGGTATGCCATTATACAGCAGGCTTATGGCCACCAGTGCAATCATACCAATGCTTGCTACGGCACGGGCACTTACAAAGCCGGCAAAAATGCACAGGCAGCAGGCTACTACCAGCCACTGAAACACATCGGCGCTTATGTAATTTTTAATAGAAAACCGGCTACTCACAAACAGGCTTTGAAAAAGGATTTTAATTTTAAAGCATAAACATAAAACACTTGTCCGATAAACATTTAATTACCGGTTTTAAAACACTGGCGCGTACCATATCGCTGGTAGAGAACGAAGCCGAAGGCTTTGAATCCCTGCTGGAGCAACTGGCCCCGCGCAATATACCTGTTATAGGTTTTACCGGCCCACCGGGCGCTGGCAAAAGTACGTTGCTAAACGCGGTTATCGGTATTTTATTGGATGAAGGCAAACGCATCGGGCTGGTATTGGTTGACCCATCATCGCCGTTTAACCTGGGCGCCCTGCTGGGCGACCGCCTGCGCATGAGCACCCACTTTAATAACCCCAACCTGTTTATCCGTTCACTGGCGTCGCGTGGCTCGCTGGGCGGGCTGAGCGATAAAATAATTGAAGTGGTAGAAGTAATGCGCAGTTACGATTTCGATTACCTGTTTATTGAAACAGTAGGTGTAGGGCAAAGCGAAGTAGAAATAGCCGGCCTGGCCGATACAACTGTAGTAGTGTTGGTGCCCGAGTCGGGCGATTCGGTACAGGCTATGAAAGCCGGACTGATGGAAATAGCCGACCTGTTTGTAATAAACAAAGCAGACCGTGCCGATGCCGAAACTTTACTAAACTCATTGCAACACCAACTACAGATAAGCAACCGCGAGCATATACCGGTGCTTAAAACCGTAGCGGTAGAATCGAAGGGAGTACGCGAACTGATAAACACTATAGCAACCACCAGCACCAGTAACGATAACCGCAAGGCCATACTGCTTACCGAAAAAGCACTGCGCATAATTGCACGTAGCCGTATGCGCCATTTCGACCGCACTAAACTAAAAGCCGACTTAGCAGCTAACCTGCACCAACCCGGTTTTAATTTGTACCGTTTTGTAAAGCCCTACCTGTAAATGATACACCAACTGGGTATAGATGAATTTATGGCGCAGTCGGCCGGGCATCTTACGCTGGATGTACGCAGCGAGGGCGAGTTCAACTACGGGCATATACCCCATGCACTAAACCTGCCTTTGTTTAATAATGAAGAGCGGAAACAAATAGGCACCACCTATAAGCAGCAAAGCCGCAACGAAGCTATTTTACAGGGGCTTGATGTTGTAGGCCCTAAAATGTCAGGCTTTGTAAAGTTTATACAACCACTGGCAAAAGATAACAAGGTGTTTGTACACTGCTGGCGCGGTGGTATGCGCAGCGGTAGCATGGCGTGGTTGTTTAACCAGTTTGGTTACGACGTGTATGTACTGAAAGGTGGTTACAAGGCTTACCGCAACAACGTGCTGGCTATACTGGCACACAAATACAACTACCTGGTGCTGGGCGGTAAAACCGGCAGTGGCAAAACACCAGTTTTGCAGGCCCTTAAAAAAGCAGGCGAACAGGTAATAGACCTGGAGGCGCTGGCTAATCATAAAGGTTCGGCGTTTGGTGCACTGGGGCAGGCACAGCAGCCCAGCACCGAGCATTTTGAAAATATGGTAGCCACCGAACTATTGACACTTGACAGCAACAAACGTGTTTGGCTGGAAGATGAAAGCAATAACATTGGCAAGGTGTACATTAATCCTAAGCAATGGGCCCATATGCGTGCCGCGCCTACCATGTTTGTAGAGCTACCGGTAGAGGTACGGGTAGAAAAGCTGGCCGCCGAGTATGGCTGTTTTTCGGCAGAGGAATTGAAAAACGCGTTTGGCAATATTGTACGCCGGCTGGGTAACGAGCAATGGAAAAATGCCATGGCTGCACTGGAAGAAAACGACATGAAGCTGGCTGCAAAAATCGCACTGCATTATTATGATAAGGCTTATGAGAAAGGCTTATTGATGAAAGACAATAAAGAAATTACGCGGCTTATGTTTGATAGCTACGAGCCTGAAACTATTGCCGCAACACTTATACAGGAGGCCAACAGAAAATATGGAAATTAAATTAACCCAATATAGCCACGGCAGTGGCTGCGGCTGCAAAGTAGCGCCTGCCGTGTTAAATGAAATACTGAAACAAACAGGAGATACCTTTACATCGCCAAACCTGTTGGTAGGTAACGATACCAAAGATGATGCTGCCGTGTACGATATGGGCAACGGCATGGCACTCATCAGTACTGTGGACTTTTTTACGCCTATAGTAGACGATGCATTTACCTACGGGCAGATAGCCGCTACCAACGCACTAAGCGATGTATATGCTATGGGCGGTAAACCTTTTATGGCTATTGCTATACTGGGCCTGCCGGTAGAAAAACTACCTACTACCATTGCACAACAGATAATAGCCGGTGGCAAAGCTGCCTGTGCCAAAGCCGGTGTGGTATTGGCCGGTGGACATACCATTGATGCACCGGAACCATTTTTTGGTTTGGCTGTAAACGGATTGGTACCGGTTGGCAACCTTAAGCAAAACAGCACTGCACAAGCTGGTGATGTATTGTTTTTAACCAAGCCGCTGGGCACCGGTGCGCTGGCTACTGCATTTAAACGTTCATTATTGAGTGCCGCCGATATACAACCGGCTATAGATGCTATGTGTGCCCTTAACACGTTTGGCGAGGTGCTGGGTACACAACCCTATGTACATGCACTAACCGATGTTACCGGTTTTGGCCTAATAGGTCACCTGATAGAAATGTGTGAAGGCTCGGGCCTATCGGCAGAAATAGAGTACAGCAAAGTGCCTTTGTTGCCCGGCGTAAAAGATTTGGCTGCTAAGTTCGTCTACGCAGATAATACTATGCGAAACTGGAAAGCATATGAAAGCAACGTGCAGGGCATTGGTAGCGAATCGCTGCTTACCTTGTGCGACCCGCAAACAAGCGGCGGGCTATTGGTGGCTGTAGCACCTGGCCACGAACAGGATTTTATATCGCTGGCACAGGCAAACGGTTTGCAACTGAGTAGTATTGGTAGAGTAATGGAGGCAGGCAGTAAGTTGATCAACATAAAATAGATTTTATCATTTGTCTTTAAGCCCCCGTTGGGGGTTTGGGGGCTTACAAAACATACAATGAAAGGAAGAAACGTAATTATTACCGGTGGCAATGCCGGTATAGGCCTGGCAACTGCTATAGCCATAGCTAAACAAGGTGCTAATGTGTACATAGTAGCCCGCACTAAAGATAAAGCCGAAGAAGCCGTAAAGCAGATTAAAGCAGAAAGCGGTAGCAACAATGTAAAGTACTTTACAGCTAACCTGTCGCTGCAAAAAGATGTACGCCGCCTGGCCGATGATATACGTAAAGAATTAAACGTAATAGATGTATTGATAAACAATGCCGGCGGCACCTTTGCCGAATTTGCATTGACAGAAGATGGGCTGGAAACTACTATTGCCACCAACCACTTTGCTTACTTTTTGCTAACCAACCTGCTGTTAGATCTGGTTAAGAAATCGGACTATGCCCGCATAGTAAACGTGGCCTCGCACTCGCATTATCGTGGTAAAATAGATTTCGATTCGTTTAAGGCAGATAAAGGCTATTTTATAATGAAAGCCTACGAGCAGAGTAAGCTGGCCAATGTGCTGTTTACCAACGAACTGGCCGAACGGCTGAAAGGCACTAACGTAACCGTTAATAGCCTGCACCCGGGCGTGGTTAAAACGCAGATAGGTAACAAAAATGCCAACTGGTACTCGTCATTCTTCTGGTCGCTGATGAGTGGTATTGCCGGTATAAATACTACCAATGGTGCTAAAACATCGGTTTACCTGGCCACCTCACCCGAGGTAAAAGGGGTAACCGGTAAGTACTTTGCCAAAAGCCGCGAAAAAAAGGCCGCAGCCTTAGCCCTTGATAAAGAGCTGGGAAGGCAACTGTGGAAAAGAAGCGAAGAGCTTTGCGGGTTGGGGTAAAGGCTTTTAAACGGAATAATTATACCTTTGACCCGTACGAGCGCCTGACTGTTTCGCGTTGAAGCCTTCTCTCCTCTACACATTTATTCTTATTTAAAAATTTAATGATGAAAGCAGCAAAAGATACTGTAGTAAGATTGACCTACGAATTGCGTAACGAAGCCAACGGACCGGTAGTTGACGCAGCCGATGACAGCCATCCGTTTTCTTTTCTTTTTGGCCACGGTAATGTATTGGATAAATTTGAACAAAACCTGGAAGGCCTGATTGCCGGCAATCAGTTTCACTTTGAACTAAGCGCCGAAGATGGTTATGGTGAATATGATGAGCAGGCCGTAATACAATTAGAGAAAAACATATTTGCAGTGGATGGCGTAGTGCAGGACGATATGCTGTTTGTAGGCAACATCGTTCCGTTGCAGGATCAGTACGGCAACCCTTTTCAGGGCCGCATTGTAAACATAGCCGGCGATAAAATTACTGTTGACCTTAACCACCCGTTTGCAGGCAAGCCGCTTTTATTCAGCGGTAGCATTGTAGAGGTACGCGAGGCACACCCGGTAGAGCTTGAGCACGGCCACGTACACGAGCACGGCGACCACAGCCACCACTAAAATCCGGCATTAATACCTCAGATATAAAAACAATGGCCCGCTTATATAAGCGGGCCATTGTTTTTATATCATGCTGCGTTTTTTAAGCAGGTAATGCTTTCAGGTATTCATATATTTTTTGCCAGCTGCGGCTATCAAGCGCTACATACTCTTTAAGTGAAATAGCTGTTTCATCGCCGGTTTCATCGGCGCCCAGGTTGCGGCTGTCGTTTAACCAAAAGCACTTGCAGCCAAGGTTTTTAGCCAGCAGCACATCGGTAATACGGTCGCCTATCACAAATGAGTTTTTAATGTCGTAATGTGCACTTAAATAGTGCGTAAGCATACCGGTGCCTGGCTTGCGGGTAGGCAGGTTTTCGTGTGGGTACGATTTATCAATCAGCACTTCGGCAAAATTTATTTTTTCTCCTTCAAAGGTCTTTACAATAAAATTCTGCACCTCCCAAAACTCCTGCTCCGGAAATTCGTCGGTGCCCAGCCCGTCCTGGTTGGTTACCATTACCAGTTCATAGTCCAGCTCGCGGGCTATTTTACCCAGCCAGTAAAATACCTCGGGGTAAAATTTCAGCTTTTCAAATTTCTCAATTTTAAAGTCGTCGGTTTCCAGTATCAGGGTTCCATCGCGGTCAATAAACAGCACTTTTTTGCTCATGGGGGAGGCTATAGTTAGTAGGTAATAATTTTGGTGTTCTTCATTTTGCGCAACTGGGCACGTATTATCTTCTGTACTTCTACATCGTCGTCATCGTGCTTTACTACCTCCTTCAGGCTATCGGGTGTACCGGGTGTAAGCTCGGGGTTAAAATACCCAAAACCTTTGTACACGTTGTTTTCAATCCATATAGCCGAGTGTTCGTCGGGGTGTATGCCTTCGGCAATAATAAAAAAGTTAGGGTGCTTATACAGGTAGCTGCGTATAGCTTTTTCTATATGCTGGTTGTAGCTGTGCAGGCCTTTTTTCTCTACCCCTTTTTCTTTCATTTTGCTGCGCAGGGCAAACCAACTGTGCAGGCTGCTGTCGCGTATTATTTTGCCCAGTATTTTGTTGGCTACTGCCTTCGATGGAAATTTCAGTATCAGTTCGCCCTGGTCCCAATCCAGCGGGTGTATTTTAAGCTGCAGAAAACCCTGTTCTTCTGTATCTAAAAATATACCATGTGTATGCGGCTGCAAACGTGGCTTTTTATTGAATTCGGGCCAGTGTTGTTTCAGGTCGCGGTAGGCCAGCAGTTTAGCGGTTAGTTCGTTACCGGTCAGCTCGTAATCTATGCTGCGCATCAGCTCAAACATGCGTGTTTTATCGGGCGAGTCGGCTGGTTTCGAAAACTCGGTAATAACCTTCTTGCGTATGTTGCGGGCCCCATCCAGAAAAAGCACTTTGCCCAACTCATCTTTATAGTAAAACACACCGGCATCTTCGGGTAGCTTTTCTATTTCGCCGCGCGACAGGTATGGGGGTAACAGATCCAGGTCTATACCGTGGTTTAGTTCTATTTCAATATACTTCTGCGAGGCTGGTTTATCCAGTATAATCTTCAGCAGTTTAACGGTAGCTTCGGCATCGCCGCTGGCACGGTGCCGGTCGGTAATGGTAATACCCAGGCTATTGCAAATGTTGCCCAGGCTGTACGAGTTAAAGCCCGGTATTACTTTGCGCGCCAGGTTAACCGTGTCCAGTTGTTTGCGGTTAAAATCTATACCCAGGCGTTTAAACTCCTGCCGTATCATTCCAAAATCGAACTTAACGTTGTGCGCTACAAATATGTTTTCGTGCGTAAGCTCCAGCAGTTTCTGGTGTATTTCTTCAAACGAAGGGGCGTCTTTCACCATTTCGTTGCTAATGCCCGTTAGCTTGGTAACGTAGGGGTCTATTGGCCTTTTAGGGTTCAAAAGGCTTGAAAATGAATGAACAACGTTTTGGCCGTCAAACACAAACACGGCAATTTCTATCACCCTGTCAACCGACGGGCTACCGCCAGTAGTTTCAACGTCTATTACCGCATACATTGCGCCGCTAAAATAACGATTTGGTAAAATGCAACAGGGGGCAGTTTCTAACATACCGGCTGTGGGATACCATTTTTAGCATTCCGGTAGCACTAATAGCCCAACATTCTGTATTATCGTGTTGTGAATAAAAAGCGTATAGCCGGTATGTGGATGCTGCTTTGCCTGTGCCTGGGGGCCAGCGCACAGCTTATGCGCGAGGATACTACTACCAACGAACCCTTTTTTGCGGCTAAAAAGTTTAACAGTAAGTTTTATGCCGGTTTCGAGGCCATACCTACCCAGATACTGAAAACCAAAGCCGCCATGAACCTGGGTTTAAACCTAAACTGGGTGGTAAACCACAAGTATGTAGTAAGCGCAAAGTATATGGTGCTTACCACGCCGCTTAATGTTCAAAGCCGTGTTGCCCCGGACCGCCCCAACGATTCTATAAAACTACAGTTTCATACCGCCGGCCTGGCGTTTAGTTACATCCTGTTCAGCGATAAAAAATTTTCGTTTCAGCCAGAGCTGTACGCTGGCTGGGCTATGATTAAGTATGATTTTGCAGGCGGGTACTACCACCGCCACTTTGCTGTTATTCAACCGGCAGTGTACGGCATATACAATGCCACCAAAAACTTCAGGGTAGGGGTGGGGCTAAACTACCGCTTAGCTTTAGGCCCTAAACTTATCAGCACTGCCGATATGAGCGGCGTAGGGGGTGTGGTGTTTATACGGGTGGGTACGTTTTAAAAATCAGCTTTCGGTTTTTCTGGGAAGAAAGTAGCCCTTTATACAATTGGAGTTTCTTATACAAATCTGTATATGGTCTTTTTCACGTAACCCTGCACCCGGATATAATTCGTTGCCTTCAGGAAAGAGTCCTCGAACAGAGTCGAAATCAGAATTTTTTAATAGATGCTCAATTACAAGACAGTCTAGGGGCCTCAACAATAAATCGCGTTTTTTTGATCCTTCGGGGGCTATGTTTTGAGGCAAAGGTTGCCCGGCTTTATCAAAAACATCTTTTAATTCAGAGTAAGCGGCTTTTACCAAACCCAGATTTTCAGAGTCAAGCAAGTCAAGACATTTACCTAAGTCTATTACGGCGCCTATTACTGCCGGATTATTTATGTCAGCCCCTCTTCTTTTCGCCTCTCTGGCAAATTGCAATGCTCTATGTGGGCTGTTTGCCCAAAAGTATATGCCGTGGCCCAGCCAATCGTAATTGTTTTTACTATGCACCAATAAATTCGATGGAGAATTAATGACCTGCTGTTGAACCTTTTTATCGCAACCGTGAAAGCCGAGTATTAAGCCGCTTTGCTTTTGATACATAAACTGCGATAGGGTTTGGTATAGTTACCGGTTTTTGTAAGTACGCCCAGTTCAATAAGGTACTCTACCGCAGCTTTTTTATTTACGGTGGCTTTTGCAGTGCGTTTTTTCATAGCACTCAACAGCTTTTTTTGTTCTACCTTACTCATATTACAAATATACAAAACAAATAACAAATGGGTATTACTGTTTAACCGGCTGCATGCGCGTGGTAAAATACACACCGGCAAGTATCAGCAGCATGCCGCCAATCTGTATTACCGATAGCACTTCGCCATCCAGCACACCCCAGGCTATGGCCACTATCGGTATTAAGTAGGTTACGCTGGCAGCAAACAGCGCATCGGTACGTTGTACAAGTCGGTAAAACAGCATCCAGGCTATTAGTGTGCCTACTATAGATAAGGTGGCTACGCACAGCAACGGCAGCCATACTTCGCCGCGCATTACTTTAGCGGGCGCATCGGTAAAAAACAAACCAGCCAACACTGGTAAACCCATACCTGCCATGGCAACTGCAGTAGTATATATGGCGTTCTGGTTTTGCAGGCGTTGCTTGGTAAGGTTACTGCTCATACCATAGCAAAAAGTAGCCAGTACCGGTAGCAGGCTGTATAATACATCTACCTGTAAAGAGCTGCCCGGCTTGCCTAACACCAATACCAACGCACCCAGAAAACCCACCACTACACCTATTATTTTTTGTGTAGAGATACTTACTTTAAAAAGATAGTAACCTATAATGAGAGTCCAGAGGGGCGATAGCGAATTGAGAATGCCATTAATGGCACTGCCGCTTTTGGTCATAGATAAAGCAAACAAAAACGCCGGTGCCCCGCTGCCGAAAATGCCTACCATCAGCAGGGTAGGGTACTTATCGCGCGGTATAGATGGAAGGCCTTTTATAGCCAGCGGCAATGCACACAGGCACGATATACTAATACGCAGGCAGGCCAGCTCGATAGCTGTAAAGCCCTGCAACGATTTTTTGATAAGTATGTACGACGAACCCCAGATAAGCGTGAGCAGACCCAGCAGTATCCAGTTTTGTGCGTTATGATGATTGGTTGGGTTTGACAAAGGTACAGTAATTAAACAGCCGCTTATCCGGCATTTTCTGCCGTCAGCTTTTTCATTATCTCGTCTTTCAGCTTATCTATACCCATACTGGTAGCCGCCGAAATGAAAACAGTTTTAGTGCCTTTAAATTCAGATTTGGCAGCACCAATTTTAGTTTTCAGTTCTTTCTGTATCATCTTCAGCAACTCATCATCTACCATATCGCATTTGGTAATGGCCAGTATGCGGTCTTTTACCAATAGTTCGGGGTTATACTGCTGTAGTTCGTTCAGCAGTACTTTATAATCGTGCAGTATGTCGTTGCTATCTACCGGTACCATAAACAGCAGTATAGAGTTACGCTCTATATGCCGCAGAAAGCGCAGTCCCAGGCCTTTGCCCACGCTGGCACCTTCTATAATGCCCGGTATATCGGCCATTACAAAGCTTTTGCCGCCTTTGTAACTTACTATGCCCAGGTTAGGTACCAGAGTGGTAAACGGGTAGTCGGCAATTTCGGGCCGTGCATTACTTACCGCCGATATAAGCGTTGATTTGCCGGCATTGGGAAAGCCCACCAGGCCAACATCGGCCAGCAATTTCAGTTCCAGTATTACCCAGGCCTCTTCATGTGGCATACCCGGCTGGGCGTAGGTAGGTGCCTGGTTGGTGGCTGTTTTAAAGTGGTTGTTGCCACGTCCGCCTTTACCGCCCGGTATCAGTATAAACTCTTCGCCATCGTGGTTTATCTCGGCCAGTTGTTCGCCGGTTTCAAAATCTTTGGCAACGGTACCCAGTGGCACTTCCAGTATTCTATCGGCACCGCTTTTGCCGGTGCATAGCGCACCCTGTCCTTTGGCACCGTCTTCGGCCATTATGTGTTTCTGGTACTTTAAGTGCAGCAGGGTCCATAGCTGCGCATTGCCACGTAGTATCACATGGCCGCCACGGCCGCCATCGCCGCCATCGGGGCCGCCTTTGGCCACAAATTTCTCTCTGCGGAAACTACTGGCACCCGCACCACCTTTACCACTCTTGCAGTGTATTTTTACGTAATCAATAAAGTTTTCTGAAGCCAAGGAAGATAAGGTTAAAGGGTTAAACGTTTAAAGGGTTTAAAGGCAGAAACTAAAGGCTACGTAGCATTTAGCTTCTGCCTTTTAAACATTTTGCCTTCTATCCGCTAATCTGTACGCTGTCAATCTCGTTGCAAAGCGCGTTAAAAATATCATCTATAGCACCTACGCCATGTACTGCGCGGAACTTGTTTTGTGCGGTATAAAAATCTTTGGCCGGTGCGGTTTCTTTGTGGTAAACAGCTATCCGGTTTTGTATTATTTCGGGGTTCTGGTCATCTGGCCTGCCCGATTCTTTACCACGCTCCAGCAGCCTGCGTTTCAGTTCTTCTTCGTTTACCTCCAGTGCCAGCATCAGGGTAATACCGGTACCACGCGATGCCATGTATTTATCCAGCGATTCGGCCTGAAAAGTAGTACGCGGAAAGCCATCGAATATAAAGCCTTTGGGGCTGGTATGTTTAGATGCTTCGCTTTCCAGCATATTAATGGTTACTTCATCGGGTACCAGCTGGCCTTTATCTATATAGCTTTTAGCCAGTTTACCCAGTTCGGTTTCTCCTTTTATGTTGGCGCGGAAAATGTCGCCGGTAGATAGATGTACTAATCCGTATTTGGCCACCAGTTTAGCTGCCTGGGTTCCTTTACCACTGCCCGGAGGGCCAAACAATACGATGTTTAACATGTTAGGTAGTTTGTTGTGGCGCGAATATAAAACAAAAACGCCTCCGTTTATGCGGAGGCGTTTTTAGCTTAATAAGGTGTAGTACTTATTGTACTATGAATTTCTTGGTAACACGGTCGCCTTTGCGGTCGGCATCGGTAACAGTGGCAAAATACAGGCCTTTGCCCAGTTTATCGGTGTTTATAATCATGTTATCATCAAAACTACCGGTGTAAATTACACTACCCGAAATATCGGTAATAACCAGTTGGTGGTTGCCGGGCTGGTTAGAGAATATCTGAACCTTTTCGCTGGCCGGATTTGGGAATACCGATATATCGAATTTAGATTCAGTTTTTACCTCAGTTACCGGGTTATACTGGTATTCGCTGTTGTAAACCGGGAAATTGATGCTGGTAGGGTGCTCTGGCGAGAAGTGTACACGCTGTACAGCTACACGCGGGAACATGGCCTGGCCCTGGTACATATAAAACTGGCCATCGCCGGGTTTACGGCGGAAAAACTCACCATCTTCCAGTGGCAGGTTAGGGTTAACCTGGTAGCGGGTGTAGTTGCTTGAGTTGATAAGTATGCGCATACGGTGGCCTTTGGCAAAGGTGTAACCAATAGGCATCATTTTAAACACATATTCATATATCTCGCCAATGTTAATGTTAGAGTAAGGTATGTCTCTGTCGCCAGGGTCTTCTACACCATTTGCGTAAGTAGGAGCACCTGGGGTACCCATCTGGTCAACCAGCGAGCGGGCCCATTCGCGGCCACGGGCACCTACTATACCTTCCTGTACGTAGTACACACGGCCATCGGGCCAAACATCGCACAGGCGTATGTTCCAGTCGCAATCGGTAGGGCCACTGGCTACACCGGTAGGGTTACTTTTGGCGTACAAGGTACAAACCGGCAAGCCCAGTATTGTAAACGAATCTACTATAGGGTCGCTGTTAAATTGTATCACCCCTTCGCGGTCCATGGTAAATGGTGCGTTGGTAGGGTCGGTCATTTCCATTTGGCTCTGCGAGTTGCGGGTACCATCCGGCGAGCGTACAATCATGTTGCTGCCACCCACTGTCAGGATAGGATCGTCCGGGTCGGTAGCATATACTTTAAAGCCTTCATCCTGTGTAGGGGCGTTGAAGTTGAAAGCGCCATCCTGGTGCATGAACATTTTTTGCCACTGTATGTTTTGCGATGGAGGGAAAACATCGGTACCATACCAGTAGTTGCCCTGTTTGTAGTTATCGGGGAAACCCGCAGTAGCATCAGCCAGCGAATCGGGTCCGGCAATGTACAAACGGAAGTTAGGTACATCGTTCAGGAAGTCGCGGAAAGGGATATCGCTAAGCGGGTTGCCGGCAAATTGGTTAAGGCCACCGCTCATTATAGGCACATTCTGGCTGGTAGGAGGTAGCACGTTGTTACCTACTTTAAATTGCACTTTCAGGTTTTCCAGGGTACCGTTGCCGCCCAAAAAGTTTACCATTTTTACATAAGCCACTTTGTAATCTTCGGCTGGTACGCGGATGAAAATATCGCCCACACCGTTTATGTTGCCCAGCAACTGCCAGTTTTGGCTTTCGCGGATAATGAATTTAGGCTCACCAACATTGTAGTCGGGGTGATAGTTAAGGTTGTAACGAAACCAGGTAACCAGGTCGCTCTGTACAATCTCGTTAATTGGCACATCGTTAATATCAAAATTGCTAAGGTCTATTTTAGTAACCTCTACCACATTGCGTGGGTACAAACGGTCGCCCGACGAGCGGCTGGCTACAGTTTGGTGTGCCCACGGGCCTACCAGCATTTTCTGCATTTTTTTCAGGTTGCCGGTAAGTACATTTTGCGAGAAAGTACAGTTGTTAAACTGGCCTTCGGTAAAAATATCCCACCAGCCGGTTAAGTGCAGAGTAGGTATATCCTGGTTTTCGTAGCGGCTGTGTGTAAGGTTAGGCAGCGGAAACTGTATCGAATCTACATTAATAGTATTTACCGCCTCGCCATACTCGTTTACAAATGCCACACTCGCATCCATATCGGGGCGGCCGGTGCTGTTAGGGTAAAAACCGGCATTGCCCAGTGTACCATCAAACTTGTGGTAACGCATTGCGGTAAAGTGGTCTATAGCCAGGTTGGCAGCATCAAATTTATTTTGCTGAAATTCTTTGGTAACACCGTTCAGGCTAATGGTTTTAGGCAGGTCGTAGTCGTACGATGAGTGGATAGAGTTCTGGCGGTCCACATCAATCGACATCAGGTCATCATCGGTACCGCTGAAAATCTGGCCTTTCAGCCAGCCGGTAACTATACGGTCGCGGAAAACACCGTTGTTATAACCGGTAGAGATATAGTGCTCGGTAGTAGCTACTATTGGCATTAAACATTTAAGGTTGGGTAGCGAGTCGCTGCAACGGTGTGCCAGCGCCAGTTGTAGCTGGGTGTTGCCCAGTGCCGATGCACCAAACATACCAATGGTACCGTTGTTAATGCGGGTACTTTCGTGCGGGTAGTCATCAAACAGGTGTGCAGCGGTAGTGGCACCAACTGCGGCAGCGTATGCCGAGTCGAGCTTAGAAATAATTTTAACCGACTCATAACCATCTTCGTGTTTGTTAGAGTACTTAGAGTCGGTGGTGGGCAGGTAGTCCAGCACGTGGCCAAACGGGTGATAGGCATTTTTGTTCCAGCTATCGGAGTACATAGGGAAATAAACACCCTCCGAAGAGTAGCGGCCACGCATATCCTGCAGCATGTAGCTGTAACCAAGTATAGGCATTATACCGCCCAGCTCATCAAAGTCGCCTTTGTCGTACGGGGTACGGGTATATACGGTAGGCAACTGGTAAGGGTTTGGGTTGGGCTGGCCGTTCATACTATCGTACACAATTACCTGTGCACCAAAAGGTATGAAGGTTATAGGGTTAGTTACCAGGTCGGTACCAAGTATGTTAATGGTACCCAGGTCTACTACCAGCGAATCGCGCAGGCGCGGTACATACACATCGGTAAACAGTTTAACGCCATCAGGCATTACAAACGGCACCGTAATTTTAGTGCTAAACTCTTTAATGTCGTCGAGCTTGCCGTTTACAACCTGGGCCCGCAACGAAAACTGCATAGCTACGAGTACTACTAACAGGGTCGAAATTTTTCTCATGCCGGGGACTTTAGGGATAGGATATTTGTTACAAAATTATTTTGAGCCGTTAATGTTAGTAATAAGTTTTCAAATTGTAAAACTGCATTAACTATTTGGTGAGCCGGATGTTAAAACCCTTGTCCGTTTTGGGTTGGCAATCTATTGCTACTGCCCCAAACAGCTCTTCTTTAGTGCATTATACAGTAAAAACCTGGCTGCCGCTACCTGCCTGCCAGGTAGGCAAAATACTGGTTGATATGTTCGCGGTTGTTGGCTACAAAATGCCGGTACTGTTGCAGAAAATCGTTGTGAAAACAATTAATGAAAACATAGCAATCCAGAAACCCCTTTTCCTGCATTTCGCGGGCGGTTTTAAACTCACCGGCATCGGCTTTGGCCAGCATGTACTGCCACGAATAAAGTTCAAGGTACTTTTCGGTGGTTGCATTATTCTCTTTCAGTAAACCATCTTCGCTACAGTAGTCTTTAACCTTTGCCAATGCTTCGGTATAATGTCGCCAGGGGGTATTTTTAGGCGGGTCTATGGTAAAGTCATCTTTATGGGTACTGGGTTTTTTAATGCTGTTTGGCATTACATCCCTAACATCGGCATTAAACGTACATTTAATACCTGCTTCGTAGGCAGCGTTTTCTATTTTGGTAAACATGGTCAGGTCGGGGTAAACACATAGCGATTCCAGGCCGGTTTCATAAGCCTTTTTAGCCTGCCCCGATTTTTCAAGCGCATCGAACAGGTACTTACGGGGCTCCAGCAGGTCTGGTTCGGCAGCAACAGCACGTTTAAATTCTGAAATAGCCAGGTTATAGTTGCGGGTAAAATAGTATACATCGCCAAGGTAAAGGCGGGCCTTATAGAAAGTGGAATCTATATCAATGGCTTTCTGATAGTATTGCGCAGCAGTGTTGTAGTTATGTTGAGAGAACTCTTTCTCCGCCCTATTGTATTCTTTTTGTGCTTCTGGCTTTACATTTTTGTCTACTTCTTTATCGGCCATATAATGCCGCAACAGAAAAGAGGAAGAATAAGCGTTGCGCGAATGGCAACAAGCCAGCCGGAACGTATTTATTAAGTGGGTTTTGTAGGTATCTGACGGCTTAAAGTTACTAAGCATGGCAAACAGTGCTTTGGTAGAGCTGTCGTTCTCTATTTTGTTGCCGTCTTTATCGGTGGTGGTAATGGTTATGTTGTTGAACATGCCGTCAGACTTCATGGCTATGCTGTATTGCGCCAGTTGCACATCGCCCAGTTTGGTCCATATCTCTCCCTCTGCCGGATATTTTTTTACCAGTTTTATAAGCAGTTTTTCGGCTTCATCATATTTGTCGTTATTGTAAAGCCCGTCGGCCTTTTTAATTGTTTTTTCAATTTCGGGGTTTTGTGCCGGCAGGGTGGTTGATAGCGCTAATAAGGATACAATCAGCCCCAGGCCAAGTAAATTTTTCATAGGTTATTATTGGTTCGGTATGAATATAGGACAGATTGTTGTAATGTAAAAAGCGGTTTAACTATTTTAATGCTGCCCTGCCGGTTGTCCGCTCTATGCTTAGCGCTTAACAAACGTATATTAGCGCCATGCAATTACGCTGGGTTATTAAGCAAAGCCATACCGATAAAGTACAGGCACTACAACAACAACTGAAAGTGCACCCGGTGCTCTGCGACCTGCTGATTAAACGCGGCATAGAAACCTACGAAGAAGCAAAGCATTTTTTTCGTCCGGAGCTGAGCGACCTTCACGACCCGTTTTTAATGAAAGACATGGACCGCGCCGTAAACCGGCTGGTAGAAGCCATGCAGCGCAACGAGAAGATACTGGTATATGGCGATTATGATGTAGATGGTACCACCGCCATAGCTACTATGTATATGTTTTTAAAAGAAGTGTACCCGTTGGTAGATTACTATGTGCCGCACCGGTACACCGAAGGGTACGGTATATCATTTAAAGGTGTTGATTATGCTGCCGAAAATGGTTTTGCGCTGATAGTAGCCCTGGACTGTGGTATAAAGGCGAATGATAAAATAGACTACGCCAACCAACGGGGGGTTGACTTTATCATCTGCGACCACCACAACCCCGGTACCGAGCTACCGGCTGCCGTGGCCGTGCTGGACCCCAAGCGCAGCGACTGTACTTACCCCTATAAAGAGCTGAGTGGTTGCGGGGTGGGGTTTAAACTGATACAGGCCTTTGCGCAACAAAACGGCATACCGGCAGAGCAGTGCTACCGGTACCTCGATTTGGTTTGCATAAGCATAGGCGCCGATATAGTACCTATAACCGGAGAGAACCGCGTGCTGGCTTACCACGGATTGAACAAGGTAAACCAAAACCCGTTGCCGGGTTTACAACGGTTGATAGAAATAGCCGGTAAGCAGGGCAAGCTGGATATAACCGGTGTGGTGTTTATACTGGCGCCGCGCATTAATGCCGCCGGCCGTATGGACGATGCCCGCCATGCGGTAAAGCTGCTGATAGCCGATGGTGATGATGTGGATACCGAACTACAGGCTGAGCAACTGAATAAACTAAATGCCGACCGTAAAGACCTGGATAAAAACATAACCCAGAGTGCGCTGGATATGATAGCCCGCGACCCGGTATTACTTGGCCGCAAAAGCACGGTGGTGTACCACCCCGAATGGCACAAAGGCGTAATAGGTATTGTGGCCTCGCGGCTTACCGAAACCTACTACCGGCCTACTATTGTGCTTACCGAAAGCGATGGCAAGGTAACCGGTTCGGCGCGCTCGGTTAAAAATTTTGATTTGTATGAAGCCATATATGAGTGCCGCGATTTGCTGATACAGTTTGGCGGGCATAAGTATGCGGCCGGCCTTACCATGCAGCCAGATAATGTGGCAGCTTTTGCCGAGCGGTTTAACGAAGTAGTGTGCAGCCGCATAACCGATGAGCAGCTGGTGCCCGAGCTGGAGATAGACGCCGAACTACAACCCGAAGACATTAACCAGCGCTTTTACGGTATTATACAACAGATGGCACCGTTTGGCCCCGGCAATATGAAACCGGTATTTATAAGCCGTGCGGTACGCGATACCGGCTGGAGCAAAATTGTAAAAGAGGAACACATTAAGTTTTCGCTGCGCAAAAAAGATGGGAGTGTAATAGACGGTATTGGCTTTAGAATGGCCGATAAGTTTAACCTGCTTAAAACCGGACCGGTAGATGTAGTGTACCAGATAGACGAGAACGAATGGCAGGGTAATGTAAACCTGCAACTACTGGTAAAAGATATACGGGCAGCAGAGGCATAGCAGGCTTTAGGTAGAATACATTATGATAACTGGTTTATATATATAACGGGTGAGCCCGTTTGGCATAAGAAGCCTGGTTAATGCTTGGCTACATTGAGCAAATGCTACAATATATAGCCTTTTTTATTTTTGAAATATGATGAAACTATTATTGACATACATGTTGCTTGTTATTGGACAAGTAGCAATTTCGCAATGTCAGTTTTATGTTGTCGGAAATGATCAGTTATTCAGTGATAAATACAATCGTATTACCATTGCCGTTCATGGTAAGAAAATTGAGTTATTTCAATATACGGTAAGTGTAAGTTCTGGAGATTATTTTGAAACTGATTCTGGTTTATTTGTAAAACCACATGGCTTAGAAACAACAATTGTTTTAACTTCTAAAGCAACAAAAGACACCGTAGGGTATAAATCTTTTGTAACAGTTCCTTTGCCAGAACCACTGATTGCACTTGACGGGAAAGTAAATGGAGGTGAAATATCCAGACATGACTTAAGTCTTCTCAAAGGAGTAACTGCGCTGGTGCCATCTCATTTTTATCATTATAACATTTTGTCTTTTCAAGCGACATTCAGGTTGGGCAATGAGCAGAAAACTTTAATAAATAGGGGCGCACTGCTCTCAGATTCTGTTAAAACACTTATTGGTTACATGCGGCCTTATGACCAACTTATACTTCACAGTTTTGAAACTAACCCGATGAGGTTTCTAAATAAGCAAATTGTATTAACAATTAAGAAGTTAGATTTTGTAGGTGATGATTATGTTAGTTTATGTGAAGATTATGCTGAGGTAAGCTTAACAAAAACCGAGTTTCCGACTTATCAAAAATCAGTTTGCAATGATTGCATTGTTAACTCCGATTGCAGATATAGTGTTTATGAGTGTAATCTTAAGGTTATTTGTATAGAAAAGGAACAAGTCTATACCTGTACTTTTTATAATCGAGATTCGTCAGTAGTTACCATTTTCTATGGAGGAAATCGTTTGGCTGACATTTCATATTATAATAACGCCCTATCTGGGCCTTTTACACTGTATGATAGATTTGGTTTAAAAGTTTTTGAGGGAAACTTTAAAAGAGGGGGGCCTATTTCAAACGTATCGATGATAATAGATCCCGTAACACTGTCTGAGTCAAGTACAGATTTCGAATATACGCCTTCTTTCAAAGACGGATATTGGCACTATTACGCAAACGGGAAGATTGTCAGATCGGTGAAATATGAAAATGGCCAGTTAACGAAATGACAACTAAGAATAGAGAAAACAACGGGATAATAGTTTCAGCTATGTTTGGTATTTAGCTCCGTACAAAAATAAACAGAGTAGCGTCACCAACCACTAAATAATACAACCCTCTCTGCAAGCAAGAGTGTAATATGGCTTCTAAATGCCAACCGCTGTTGTGTTGTTAAATTCACCATACAATAATTCGAGACTTTTTTTGTTCCACCCATCTTCATCAGATATTATTATAAACTCATGGTTCTGATTATGGAAAGTTAAGGTCATGCTTTTAGAAAAATCTCTGCTATTAACAGCCTTATGTTCCAAAGTCAGGGATGTGTTCTTTCTGTTGAGTTCTATAATACGACTAATGCCGATATAATTTTTTTTGTATAGAAGAATGCACTCGGTATTTAACTCAATTTTATAAACTCTAAACTTCAAAGCATTTATCGACATTATGATAATAAAAACTATAAATGATAATATCAGGGAATTTATGGATATAGCAATAATTGCAGATACAATTATTGCAGTGCTGACAATTAGTAAAAAGTCGCTTTTTAATTCTGATTTAGCAATCATTTTTCCCGCCTTGGTTGTTGTTTAGCTTCCGTAAAAAATAAACAGAGCAGCGTCACCAACCACTATGCTAACAAGCGATAAATATAGAGCAAGTATATTTGATTGACGTTCTCGCTAGCGGACTTTCGTGCCAGTGGTAAACAATGGGCTAAACACAACTTTATTTAATGGTAATTGCTGGTCGGTTTAACCAACCCTAATAAAGAGTAGCTGCCGCCGGCTTTACACCGCCGCCGGTTTTTATATTTACAGCCATACCGGCTGGGCCGGTGGTTTATTTGTAATTAAGTATGGCATATCAATTTATTAAGAAACTGCTTGGGGTATTGGTGTATTACCTGCTGCTGTTTGCGGTGTGCCGGCTTGTATTTCTGCTTTACTTCTACAGCATAGTAAGTACCGAAGGCCATACCATTGTTTTCCGCTCGCTGTACAACGCCCTGCACCTCGATATGTCGGCGGCCTGTTACCTGCTGTTTATTCCGGCGCTTATATTATTTACGGGCCAGTTTACCAAAGGCATTATAACTGCCTGGCTACTGCGGGCCTACCTGTTGGGCACTACGGCATTTATTGCCCTGCTATCGGTAGCCGAAATAGGTGTGTACCGCGAGGTGCATGTAAAAATTTACTTTAACCTGCTTACGCACCTGCTGCACATGCAGGAGGTTTTTCAATCTATCACTTACTCGCTGCTGGTGGTGTTGTTGGGTTTGCTGGCGGTGGTAATGTTTGCCAGCCATAAAACCATAACCCGCTTTTTTGCTACCCATGGCAACCACATGCCCGAAGCCAAAAGCCGCACCGAAAGCATTAAACTGCTTATGGCTTTTGTGCTAACCATACCACTGCTGATACTGGGTTGCAGGGGCGGCTGGCAACCCATGCCTATTAACGAGGGCGAAGCCGTGTTTTGCAACAACCAGTGCGTGAACGCCGGCACCATAAACCCGCTGTGGAACCTGATGCACAGTTTTATTGAAGACCAGCGGCTGGCCGGCAATACCTATACGTTTATGCCCGAAGCCGAAGCCAGTGCTATTGTAAGCGGGTTATATGTCAAAGGCAACAACACTACCCGGCAGGTATTAAAAACCACGCGGCCCAACATCTGCTTTCTTATACTCGAAAGTTGGTCGGCCGATTTGGTAGCAAGCTGTGGCGGATACAAAGGCCTTACCCCTAATTTTGAAAAACTGGTTAGTGAAGGCTACCTGTTTACCAATGCTGTTTCGGCGGGCCACATCAGCGACCAGGGCATACCGGCTATTTTAAGCGGTTACCCCGCCCTTACATTTGGCTCGGCTATTAACCAATTGGGCAAGGCCCCCAAACTGCCCAACCTTAACCAGCAGTTAAAACCGCAGGGTTATTACTCCTCCTTCTTTTTTGGTGGCCAGCTTATTTACGGCAACATTAAAAACTATATCTACCAGAATAATTTCGACCGGGTAATGGAGCAGGAGTCGTTTAACGGTACCTTGCCCGAAGGGCGCCTGGGCATACAGGACTCTATACTGCTACCGGCCTGGCTCGACTCGCTTAACCGTTTTCCGGTTCCGTTTTTCAGCTGCCTGTTTACCATGAGCACCCACTCGCCGTACGAAATGGGCCGGCACGGTCCGGTTGACTGGGGCGGCATGGAGAATGCCTACCTGAATAGTGCCATTTACAGCGACCGGCAACTGGGTTTGTTTTTTGAAGCGGCAAAGCAACAACCCTGGTATGCCAATACGCTGTTTGTGCTGGTAGCCGACCATAGCCACAACACCCCGCACAACTACAGTTACGATAGCCGCGAGTATTACCACATACCCTTATTACTGTGTGGCGGTGCTTTAAAAGAAGAGTACCGGGGTGTGAAAGATGCGCGGCTGGTATCGCAAAACTACATTGCCGCTACGCTGCTGCAACAGTTGCAATTACCTGCTACAGCTTATGCATGGAGCAACAATGTGTTTGCTGCCGGCTACCAGCCTTTTGCTTTTTATACGTTTAACGAGGGGTATGGCTTTACCGATACTACCGGTTACTATATCTGGAATAAAAAATTTGGCTACACACGCAGTTCAGATACTACCGCCGCGGTGCAGGCACCACTACGCAAAAAGGGCGAGGCTATACTACAACAGGTAATGAAAGATTTTACCGATACGGGTTTATAAGCGAGTACAGCGGTAAAGTGTTTAGCTATTTAGGCTACGGCTTTGTTCTCCTCAAACAAAGGCATATCGCGGTTTATACTAACCGATATATTGCTTTTGCTGCGCTCGGCCTGCAGTAGTTCCAGCAGTATGCGGCGTTTGTTCTCATCCAGCGAGGTTACAAATTCTTTCAGGCGTGTAATTTCCTCTTCGGCCACGCGTGTTTTGTCTGTATTGCTTTTTATCTCGTCAACAAAACGGTTCCAGTACGGAAAACTCTGTGTGCGTTGTATGCCGGCCAGTGGTTCATACTCCTTATTTACTATTAAGGCTACGGCAGGGTCGGTAATGGCATAGTAAAACAGGGCCAGCTTCTCTTTGGTAGCGCTGCTGTATTTGTATTCTCTAAAGGCCCGGTACAGGGTTTGCTCACCGGGTAGCTGGTCGTAAGGTATGCTCCACTTGTAGGCAATATTGCGTATCAGCGCATCGCGGAAAGTCCACTTGGTAAGGCAGGTAATATCGGGCACGCAGTCGCGGCAGTATAACCGTACTAAACGGTTACCCAGCTCTAACAGCAGCTCTATTTCCTCGCGCATACTCAGCATGTTGATACAATCTTGATACAATCCTGTTTTTGAGTTGATACTCCCCCCGCCTGCAGCAGCCCTTGCTTTGCAGCATCAAAACAATTACTCACAAAAATCAATTTGCCATGAGAAAATTTTTCCTCGCTTCGCTTGTTGCTGTTGCCCTTATGTTGCCTGCTATGAACTTTACCAGCCAGGCTGCCAGTGTAATGACTTCGTTGAACCGCACTATCGCAATAATAGAAGGCTGGGCTTTGTTTGCTACTTCTAATGAAGATGAAGGCAAAATAACCCAGATAAAGATTTACCGCCTTACAACCGGCGAGCTGGTACGCACCCAGCAATTTGACAGCTACGAAGCCAGCATAAGCCTGAAAGACCTGCCGGGCGGCGCATATAGCGCTGTTATTATTTGCCAATACACCTACTCTACCAAACAATTTAAACTGTAATAACATACCCATACTACTACCGGCAGGTGTAGCGTTGCACCGGCTGGTAGTAGTATAATAGGGTTTGTTTATAGTTGTTTCAGTAACCATTCTTTACCGGTAAAGTATTTTTCCTGATTAAGTAAAGCTGCCAGTTCTTTCTTTTTGGCGGCATCGGTAGCTTTCAACAGTTTTTTTGAGTACGAAATATTTTTTACAAATATTTCTTTCATCCAGTGAAACTGCTCGGCATACCGCACTATATACCTGTCGTACGCATTTAAAAAATCAAACAATACATCTATTGCCTCCGGGTCCTGCTCGTACATGCACATAAACTGCCAGCGGCGTACTATGGCATTAAATATTGGTTCTTCTTTTACCTGCGCTTGCTGAAACAGTGGCATGGCTTTGCCGAAATCGCCTAAATAGTAATGGTACTGTGCCAGCGCAAATGCAAAATTGGTTTCTCTTTGTTCAACAGGCAGGTATTTAGCATATGAGTCAATAAACTCTTTTATCCAAACAGCGTCCCGCTTAGTTAAGATAGCTAGCGTAACAATGTTTCTGAAGTTAGGTGGAGATATTTTTCCGTTTTCTAACAGCTCATTGGCTTCTATTTTTCTCTCAAGCCCCCATAAAGCTATTGCTCCTGCATCGTGAAAGCCACGACTGTTCCAATAAAGTCCAAAATTAGTTATGTATGTAATCGCCTCCTTAATATCAACCCACGAGGAAACATTTCCATGTTGATCTATGAAAGTTCGTAATAGGTTATAATAGTTATTCCCCTCTTCAAAATTTGCTGATTTCAGCATTTGGTAAATGTTTACAAACAAGTATACATGCGGATAGCTTTCTGTATTCAGTGATTGTAAAACAGATAGTATATAATCTATGTTCTCGTTTTCGTAAGGCGTACCAAGCACCTGATTTCGGTTCAACAACTCGCAGTGATAGCGCAGTTTTTTCAATGCATAGAACTCATCCAGCGTTTTTATTACCGGGTGCGCATTGTTTTGGATAGTACGGTTTAGTTTCGTATCAAAACCGCTTAGGGCAAGTTCGGCAAGTATGTGGCGGTTATAAAAGGTTTCTACGCTCTGCTCTTTATCCTCATCTATCTTTTTCAGCAACTGCTCATGCTCTTTATTAAAGGCCTCGAACATGTGGTGCTTTTTGTAGGCCTGTAGCCGGTGGCGGTCAACACTATCGGCCGATGAACCGAAATCTTCTACCGCCAGAAAATGTTCAATTGCCTTTAGCAGTTCGCTTCCATTGTTGGCCTGGCGTTTCTGGTTGCCAAGTGCGGGGGCTTTTTTCTGTATGTAATCGGCGGCTGTTTTCTTTTCGTCGTAATACGGGTGCAACTTACGCAAATACTGGAACAAGGGCAGTGCACCGGCCGGTACCTGAAAATAAGGAGAGGAAAGAAAAGACTCTAAACGATCCATCTCTGGTAAACTTAATTGCCGGAGCGCAGTTGTGAGCTTAGAAAGATGTACTGGCGCTGCCATTTCGCTGTTTGCGGTGGTTACAAGTTGGGGGTTAAATACTACGGAACACTAACCCACCCATACCGTTAAACTGTTAAAATAAACCTCGCCAATGGGTGTTTTTCCGCTTCTCAAATATATACAAAGCCCGTTTTGGCAGGAAAGCACATTCCTTGTAAAATACCAACAAACACTTGTTTCTCAATGGGTTTGGGGTGTATAGTACTACCGTTCGTTGTACAAAAACTACCGTTCATGGGCGGAAAATGACGGAATTCTGTCTTTGGCGTATAGGTGTACCTGTGGGTAATATTGTTGTATGAAACAACATAGCATGAAGCCAATACTTTCGTACCCTTCGCCACTACCCGAGGAAACCCTGCTGTTAAGTACTAATGATGGCTGGTTTTATGTGCCACTGTCGCAAATATTGTTTTGTAGCAGCGAAAGTTCGTACACCGAGTTTCACCTGGCCGATGGACAGGTACTGGTAGTAAGCTGCACTCTGTTGTATTATGAAAAACTGATAAGCGCATACGGATTTTTCCGTATTCACAAATCGCACCTGATTAATACGCGCTACCTGCGTAGTGTTACCCGCCAGGATGCTGCCTGGTATGTAACCCTTGCCAATGGCCACAGCCTGCCGGTAGCCCGTGAACGCAAAGGTGGATTGATAGAGCACCTGCAATTGCACAGCGTAGCCGGCCTTAACCCGTATAGCCGCAAACTGGTAGATATGGGTATGATAGAAAACAACGGGCCGCTGGAAGTAAAAATGAATGTAAGCAATACCGGCAGCGAACAGCCTGCCACACCTATGAGAATAGAATAGTAATAACCGATAGTACCAACCGCCAGCCCTGGACAAGCTGGTGGTAGTAAATAAAAGGACACACAGAGAACACAGCTTTTAAGGAGCCGGGTGAAGGTTAAAAAATGAGGTATTTGCTATTGCGGTTTATACAATCGGCTGTACGCCGGTGTAAAACCGGTAGTACACGTACTGTTTTATAACAAAAACCGGCGAGCACTTGCCCAAAACCCATGCTATGCAAGATGTAGAGATTTTACTGGTAGAAGATAATATGAACGACGCCGAAATGACCATCAGGGCATTGCGTAAAAATAATTTTGCCAATAACCTGCTGCATGTAAAAGATGGTGCCGAAGCACTGGAGTTTGTATTTGCCAGAGGTAGGTATGAGGGCCGTCACACCGGCAAGCCCAAAGTAATATTGCTGGACCTGAAGATGCCCAAAGTAAATGGCATAGAAGTACTTACTGCTATAAAAGCAGATGAACGGACACACGATATTCCGGTAGTGGTGCTTACCTCATCGCAGGAAGACCCCGATGTGCGTAAATGTTACGAACTGGGGGTTAACAGCTATGTGGTTAAGCCGGTTGAGTTTGAAAGTTTTCATAAGGCAGTGGCAGAATTAGGGTTTTACTGGCTGCTTATTAATCAACCCACTATTTAACGCACGCAGTATGAGCCGTAAAATCAAGTTTTTGATACTGGAGCATGATGCCAGCGACATTGAATTGTTGCTGTTTGAGCTGCGCAAGTCGTTTCCCGATGCTGAAACACTAGTGGTGCAAACCTGCGATGACTATACAAAAGCGCTTACTGCTTACCAGCCGGATATTATTTTATCAGATTATTCGTTGCCCGGCTTTGATGGTATTTCGGCTTTTAAAATAAAACAACAGATACTGCCCGATGTGCCTTTTATACTGGTATCGGGCACAGTAGGTGAGGAAAACGCAGTAGAGTTTATTAAAAACGGAATAACCGATTACGCACTTAAAGACAAACTGTTTTCGCTGGAGCCTAAAATAGTACGAGCACTTAACGAGGCATTGGAGCGCGAACAGAAAAACAAAGCACTGGAAGCGCTTAAGAGTTCTGAATCGAACCTGAGAGCAATTTTTCAGAATACCGATGTGGGCTTTTTGTTTTTAAACACCGATTACCAGGTAGTTGCTTACAACCAGATAAGCCAGCAGGTAGTAAAAAACCTGTTAGGATACGAGCTTGAAGAGAATGCCAATTTTAAAGGCCTGCTGCAGGAAGACAAGCTGATGGCATTTAACGAGTTTGATTCGCGTATTAAAAACGGCCGCGATATAACCTGCGAAACCAGCTTTACCGATGAAAATGGAAAGGTATGGTGGTACAGTATTAATGGCAAACCTATACTTAATAAAAACAACGTAGCCGGTACCTGTATAGCCATTACCGATATAACCCGCCGCAAGCAGGCCGAAGATGAAATACGTACACTGAATGCAGAGCTGGAGCACCGCGTAGAACAGCGCACCTACGAACTGTTGGAAGCCAATAAAGCACTGGAGGCGTTTGCTTATTCTGTATCGCACGATTTGCGTTCGCCGGTGCGCAGTGTTATGGGCTTTACAAAATTAATTGCCAGCGAGCATGGCCACAGTCTGGGCAGCGATTTAAAACAGTTGTTTGATCATATAGAAAGCAGCAGCCGCAGGATGAACGCCATAATTGACGACCTGCTGGTGCTGGCCAAGTATGGTAAAGAACCCCTGAACGCACAGCCGGTTAATCTTAATAATCTGTTTAACAGCGTGTGGGATAACCTGCTATTTGCCACACCACACCGGGCAAAACTTAAATTGGGTAAACTACCTAAGGTATATGCCGATGCCAGTATGCTGGAACAGGTGGTGGTCAATCTGGTATCTAATGCCGTTAAGTACTCTTCTAAAAAAGAGAATCCGGAGATAGAGATAGGAGCTACAGAAACAGCCGAAGCATTTACCATTTACATAAAAGACAACGGCGCCGGTTTCGATATGAAAAACTACAACCGCCTGTTTGGTGCTTTTCAGCGCTTACATGGCCTTAGCGAGTTTGAAGGCTCGGGTGTAGGATTAATGATAGTAAAACGGATAATTGACCGCCATGGCGGCAATGTGTGGGCCGATGCCAAAGTAAACGAAGGGGCTACGTTTTATTTTTCATTGCCCCGCCAGCGCGAAGGAAACACGGCAGTACGTGGCAACCATATACAATGTATGTAATTTTTAAACCCAACACACCAACTATAAAATTTTAGTTATGCAAAACCAATCAGCAGCAGTACCACGAGTAAGAGAGGATATTATTCAGGACAACATTGCGCACATAGACCAGGCAAGTTATTTATTACGATCGCTACATAGCCCTATCAGGCAGAAGATAATAAGCATACTGATTGCCCGTGGTAAATGCCCGGTAAAAGACCTGTGCGAAGAGATGAAGATCAAACAGTCTATTATGTCGCAAAACCTGGCTATACTACGTACTGCCGGTATTGTTATACCGCGCCGTACCGGTAAAATGGTCATGTATTCTATCAACGAGGAGTTTCTTACCGAGGTAATGAAATTTGTACAGGACCTTACCCGCACTGCCCAATAAGAATCCGTTAATTGTTTTTCAGTAGCTGCATTTATAAAATGCAGCTACTGTTTTTTATACCGGTATCAATGTGGTTAATAGTTGCGGTGGTCGCTGCCCCAGTTAAGTTTGGTTTTAAGGGCGGTAAGGAAACTCTGGTCGGTAAGGCGTATAATGTTAGCCTGAAACGAAGCTTTTTTAATAGCCAGTTGATACGAGGAGTCTATTGCCTTATGCCGCGCATCCAGCGTACACAAAAAACTATCGCCACGGCCGGTTACTTCAAACGATAGTACTACTTCATCGCTTACTACCATGGGGCGCACGTTCAGGTTATGCGGTGCTACCGGTGTAATTACAAAGTTGCCCGATGTAGGGTAAAGTATGGGGCCACCACAACTTAACGAGTAACCGGTACTGCCGGTAGGGGTGGCTACTATCAGGCCATCGGCCCAGTAGGTATTTAACAGCTCACCGTTCAGGTAGGCGTTAACGGTTATCATACTGCTTTGGTCGCGGCGCTGTATGGTCATATCATTCAGCGCAAAGTTGTCTTCAAACAAAGGCTTGTTCGATTGCAGCTCAATAATAGAGCGGCGGTCGGTCATGTAAGCGCCTTTCTCTACCGAATCTACAGCCGCGCGTATCTGGTCGCGGCCCAGGCTGGCTAAAAAGCCCAGTCGTCCGAAGTTGATACCCAGTATAGGTATTTCGCTCTCTTTTATCATAACAACAGCATCCAGTATGGTGCCATCGCCCCCCATGCTGAATACTACTTCGGTTTGGTTTTTAATATCGCTAAAGCTGGTAAACGTATCGGCAGTAATACGCAACTGCATCTCGTTTTTCATTAGTTGCAAAAACTTTTCTTCTACCACATACTTCATTCCTTTCTGATTCATGTAATCAAAAAGTTCCTGCGCAAAGGGAGCGTTGTTTTTACTAAAGGTTTTTCCGTATATGGCAATCATAAAAGCTAAGATAACACTTGAAGCGATATAAAAACGGAGTTAAGTATTACTTTCGGTTTACAAAAGCGAAAGTTGTTACAATAACCTATACACGCACATATGCTTAGTAACCTGCCATTTAAAGATAAACGGCTGCTGGCCGAAATAGAAAAACACAGCCGCACCCGGCAATTTGCCGATGGCGAAACAGTAATAGAAGCCGGTAGTAATGTAGTGTTTGTGCCTATGGTACTTAGTGGCAGTATACGCGTACTGCGCGAAAATACCGATGATGGCCGTGAGGTTTTTCTATATCACATAGTACCGGCGCAAACCTGTGCCATGGCACTTAATTGTTGCCAGGCAGCCGGCAAAAGCAGTGTAAAAGCCATAGCCGATGGCGATACTGAAGTGCTGATGATACCGGCTAATATGATAGATGAATGGTACAGCTTTGCCGAGTGGAAAGCCTTTGTGCACAGCACTTATGCTAACCGGTTTGCCGAGTTACTTAAGGTGGTAGATCTGATAGCCTTTAGCAACATGGATAAGCAACTGCTGAACTACCTGCAAAAACGGGTACAGGTGCTTAATACTACCGCCCTGCGCATAACCCACCAGCAAATAGCCGATGAACTACACACCCAGCGCGAAGCCATCAGTCGCCTGCTGCGACAAATGGAGCAAAAGGGCATGGTAAAGCTGGGCCGCAACGTTATAGAGTTGCTTAATTGACGATAATCATACCTGTGTGTAACAAATGTACCGGACTGCGTTAGCAGGGGGGCGTATGTTTGCATTGTAAAACACAACAGGTATGATAGAAACAATTAAAAAGCTGTTTGGTATTACCAGTACCGACTATAAAGAACTACTTAAAAGAGGGGCTACCATAGTAGATGTACGCACCCGCGCCGAGTACAACAACGGTCACATACGCGGTGCTGTTAACATACCGCTTAACAATCTTTCCAATCATTATTCATCGCTTAGTAAAACCAAGCCGGTTATAACCTGCTGTGCCAGCGGTGTACGCAGCGCACAGGCTAAAAATATACTGGAGGCTAACGGTTTTACCGAGGTGTACAATGGTGGAGGTTGGGCAGGTTTAAACAATAAACTATAACAATACATGGGTAACGGAATATTAAATAACTGGACCGTAACACGCGGGTTGTATCTTATAATGGGCCTGCTGGTAGTAGTGCAATCGGTGTACGAGCAGCAGTACTTTGGGCTGGCAATAGGTGGCTACTTTATGGCTATGGCCATATTTAATTTTGGTTGTGCTGCCGGTGGTTGCTGTTACAACTATGCACCGGATAATACAGCCAAAGCCACCGAAAAAGTAACAACCACACCGGTTGAATTTGAAGAAATTAAAAACAAGTAACTATGGAAACTACAGATAAACCAATGACCTTTCAGGAGTTGATGGCTTCGGGCAAGCCGGTGCTGGTAGATTTTACCGCCGAATGGTGCGGCCCCTGCAAAATGATGAAGCCCGTATTGGACGATTTGAAAAAAGATATAGGCGACACCGCCTACATTATAAAAATAGATGTAGATAAAAACCCGCAGGCAGCGGCAGCATTCCGCATACAGGGCGTACCTACACTTATACTGTTTAAAAACAACAACCCGGTATGGCGCCAAAGCGGTGTAACCAGTGCCGCTTATCTAAAACAAATAATACAACAAAACCTGTAATATGAAAAATACATCTCTTGCCATAGTGGCTTTTATAGCAGCCGTACTACTTAGCAGTTGTGGTGGTACCACACAGGGCCAAAGCATTAACTATAACCTGGATGCCGTAGCCTTTGCCGAAAAGATAAATGAAACACCCGGTGCACCGGTGCTGGATGTGCGAACGCCCGGCGAGTTTGGCGATGGGCACCTGAAAAATGCAGTTAACGTTGACTGGAACGGCAATAGCTTTGATAACGAAGTGGGCAAACTGAATAAGGATAACCCTGTATTTGTGTATTGCCTTAGCGGTGGGCGCAGCCACTCGGCCGCCGAAAAAATGCGTAGTATGGGATTTAAAAATGTGTACGAGCTTAACGGTGGTATAATAAAATGGCGTGCTGCTAACCTGCTGCAAGAGGATGTAAATACAGCCGGCATGACCCGTGCAGATTACGATAAACTGATAGCGGGCGACAAAAAAGTACTGATAGATTTTTATGCAGAATGGTGTGGCCCCTGCAAAAAAATGGCACCTTACCTGGAGGCTATGAAAACCGAAATGGCCGGTAGCGTAACCATAATACGCATAGATGCCGATAAAAACCAGACACTGGCCAAGGCGCTGAATGTAGATGCACTACCTACCGTAATGCTGTACAAAGGCGGAGCCGAAGTATGGCGTAAAACAGGCTTTATAGATAAACCCGACCTGGTGAAAGAGATAAACAGTAAGTAATCTAGTCACAATTTAAAAACAGATACTATGGAAAGCCATTTGTATAACGTAAACGTAAAGTGGAGTAACGATAGAAAAGGTGTAATGCAATCGCCGGAGCTGGATACCACCATAGACGTAGCTACCCCACCACAGTTTAATAAAGGTATGCCGGGCATATGGTCGCCGGAGCATTTATTTACAGCTGCTGTAAGCAGTTGTTTTATGACTACCTTTTTAGCAATAGCCGAAAACTTTAAACTGGAGTTTGAAAGTATGGATATAGCCAGCAAAGGTGTGCTGGAGCAGGTAGATGGTAAATTTTTAATGACCAAAGTATTGCTGTACCCTAAGTTGGTTATTAAAAGCGAGAAAGACAAAGAACGCGCCGAGCGAGTGCTGCATAAATCAGAAGCAGCCTGCCTGATAAGCAACTCGGTTAAAGCCACCGTAGAGATGACACCCGAGGTGCTGGTAAACGAACTAAGCGCGCAGGTATAGATTTTTTTAGTGCAGAAGAACCGGTGATGGGCTGTTATATATAGCCACAGAACGCTGTAACATGGTATTTGCCTGTTGCAGCGTTTCTTTTTTGCAAAAACTAATATTAGAAACTTGGCTTAAGTATAAACTTAACCCCCCAGTTTTGTCCGCCATTGTTGCGGTAGGTGGCGCGCCATAAAAAATCTACGCGGAACAGGTAGGCAATGTTTTCTATACCAAAACCAACTTCTATATACGGTATTTTAGAGGGTGAGCTTAGTTCAGAAGGAGTAGTTAGCATTTGCGCGTTTTTGTTGCTAAAGCTACCCATCAGCCCTTTAAATATTACTACCTCACGTAAGCGCAGTTTATTAAAGCCCGGTATTTTATTGAAGAAGAAACCATTGAAATGGTGCTCTAGCCAAAACTGTGCGTACTGGTCGCTTACAAACTCAAACTCGCGCAACAGGTTGTAGTTGTATTTATCTAACAATATACCCAGGTTACCCTGCGTAAGGTAAGCCGCAGTGTACGGCACCGATCCGAATATTTTGGCTGCTTTAAACGAGTAGTTGGTAAAACCAATAGCTGAGAACAAACGCTGCGTAAAGTTTAACTGCAGGTTGTGGTAGTTAAAGTAGTTGTTGCCTATGTTGCCTACGCCGGCTATATAGCGCAGGTAAATGGCCGGGTAGCGCGTGGTGGCAAAGTAGCGGTAAAACACACCGGCGGTGTACACGCTTTTGTAGCTGTAGCGCGTGTTTATCATAAACTCGGTAATGTTAAACTGCTTAACCGGCGTAAGCACGTTATTCTCTACATGCGAGAAATTAGATACGCCGGGTATATCGTAATACGTACGTTGGGTAAAACCCATAATGGTTGAGAAATCTTTAGCCCAGTCTTTTTCGTGGCTAACGCTAAACTCGCGCACCTTCATTACCTTACTAAACACGCGCCCGCTTATCAGCGTAACTATGTTATCGAAGGTTAGCAGGGTCTGGCTTTCATCCTGCCCCGGTATTTTAATATCGTAGCGGTAGTAGGCCTCCAGACTGTGCCAGCGGTCGTTCTGGTGCGGCAGGTTAATTCGCATCAGGGCCAGGTATTTCCAGTCGCGGTCTTTAAACCCATAAGCCGCATAGCTGGTAAAATAAAACGTACGGAAGAAATTGTTGACAGGTGTACCCCGTTTCATAAACCGTGCTCGTGTTTCAAACCCAAAGCGGGCGCGCCAGCCCTCTACGTTGTTGCGGCTGGCAAAGTTAAGCACACGGCCTATACTAACCGGGCCGGCATCGGCAAAGGCGCTGGTAAAAAATACCCCCAGCCATTGGTACAGTTTCCAGGCCGGCACTTCTTTAATAGTATCCGATATTTCGAACACGCGCTCCTGCGAGGGGCGAAGTGGCGAAAAACGAACACTATCCCAAAAAGCCCTGGTTTTGTTGCGGGCGCTATCCAGCACAAAGCGTTCGTCAGATGATTTGAAAATACTGTCGGGCAATTCTTCGTTTACCTCAAAGTTTTTCTTCTCGGTTAGTTTGGTAACATAAAAACCCAATTTGCTGGGCTTTTTAAACAGCGAGCCAATAGAGGCCATGTCTTCACGGGTCTTCATCCAGTACTTGCCATCTACCAGCGTAAAGTCAATTTTCGATTCGTACTCGTTAATAAAGTTCAGGTTCGATTTTTCGTTGGGACGAAATTGTATGTAGCGGATGGCCCAGGTGGCAGAGTCTATCCAGGCGTATCCTTTCAGCGCCAGGTCTTCTTTGGTTTTGCCCACAAAGTGAAACTTATACGATATGCGCCCATCTATCTTTGCGGTATCGGTAACGTAATAGTGGTAGGTGGTTAAACCAATGGGAGCAAACGGCGCACTAAAGAATGTACGGGCAAAGTAGTACAGGTTTTCGTACGGGTCGCACTCTTTAAACTCGGTATGCACCAGGCCGTAAACCGTGGGGTTATCTACCCCGGTCATCTTTTCGGCTTTTACTATTTCGCGCGTTCGCTTTACGGGTTTGCTGCGGTAGTAAATATCGCTAAGGGTTTCTTTAATAACACCGGGCACGTACATACGGCCGTTATCGGTGGTATCTTTATTTTGAAACGCAAACCTGAACCCTTTCCATAAAAAAAAGTTTTCGAACTTAAGCGAGGGGTTCATCAGCGAAATCTGAAACCTATCGTAGTTTTCGTACTTATAGCTTTTAAGTGCGTTGGCACGGTTTTCATCTTTGTGTTTAAGCACCTGGTAAAACACATAGTTGGCTGTAGTGTCAATTACTCGTTTGCGCTTTTTACCTGCTTTAACGGTTACCTCTACCAGCTTTAACTCATCAGAGCCCAGTGTAATGTTTAGTTGCTGTACACCACCCCGCTTAACCGGTATGCTGCGCGTGCGGTAGCCTATAAAGGAGAAAATGATAGAGTCTACTTTTTCGGTTGAGCGCAGGCGGTACTCGCCTTTGGGGTCCGTCATGGTAGTGCGGGGTACGCCACCGTGCAGCCGCACGTTTACGTATGGCAGTGGTTCTTTGGTAGTAGCATCGGTTACCGTGCCGTAAAATTCGGTAACGGCCTGGGCCATGCCCAATTTTGCCACCAGCACTAAAAGGAATACTAAAAGCCTGTTAACCCTCATTTTTAAGAGCCGCAAAAATATAAGAATTAATGAGGGGTAATTTGAAAGATGTAGCCTTTTGACAATATAATCTAACTAAAAAGGCGGGTTTTCTTACCATTTGGTTATGTACTACACGTTCAGGTAGCGCATCAGCGAGTCGTAACGGTCTTTTATCTCTTCGTTGTACTCCGAATCGTTATGTACAGCGCTTACGGTGTATTCGTAGCGCTCGAACGATGCTATTATGCCCGAAACCTCGGTAGTGTTAAGCTTAATGGTAATTTCTACCACCTGCTTTTGCTGATCGATATTGGTGTACAGGCACAGTATTTCGGCTTCGCTTTCTTCTACTATACGGGTTACCTCGCTAAGCATATAGTTTTTAACGGGTACTTCCAACTCCAGTATACCACCGGCATCATGCACCGAGTTAAGGGTGGCAAAGGCGCGCAGGCAGCTTTCGGCCGATACAAGGCCCAGGTAGCGGTGGTCGTCGTTAATTACAGGTACTACGCGCACATTGTAATCAATAGCGGCTTTCATTACATCAAAAATGTGAGCCGTATCTTTTACAAATGGCTTGCGGAACGTATGGGTAAAGTTTTTAAGCGGGTTGCTCAGGTGCTTAATGTTGATGATATCTTCCATGGTAACCAGGCCAATGTAGCTGTTGCCATCTACTACGGGTATTTGGCTTACATTGTATTCATGCATCAGCATCATGGCCTGTTCGCCGGTATCATCCAGGTGCAGCGGTGGCACTGAATCTGATATTATGTCGGG
The DNA here is from genome assembly GCA_964423405.1 of uncultured Chitinophaga sp. Taxonomy (GTDB): domain Bacteria; phylum Bacteroidota; class Bacteroidia; order Chitinophagales; family LD1; genus Bog-950. The sequence continues at coordinate 43,637 of CAYREY010000026.1, forward strand.
TGCAATCATATAATCCTTCTCTTCTTTATTGGTTAGACGTAAACGGGCTTTAAAAGGTCCGGTTTGTACTGCGTTTTTATTCGTATTTTACAATTGTATGACAAATACCTGTTTTACAACACTTTTTTTAGCGGTGTTGTGCTAAAAAAGCCTCCAGAATACTGTTAAATTTTTCGGGGTGTTCCATCATGGGGGCGTGGCCGCACTTATCTATCAGGTGCAGTTCGGCATTAGGTAGCAGCTTGCGGAACTCCTCGCTAACAAAAGCAGGGGTAATGGTATCGTCTTTACCCCATATAAGGCACACCGGCAGGTTCATAGCCGGTATATGGTCGCGCAGGTTATGGCGCAGCGCCGATTTGGCCAGTACTACCATGCGTATAGCTTTAGTACGGTTGTTTACTATTTCAAATACCTCGTCGGTTAGCTCTTTGGTAGCCAGATTGGGGTCGTAAAAAGTAGCCTCGGTTTTTTTGCGCACGTACTCGTAATCGCCTTTGCGGGGGTAGGTATCGCCCAGCGAGTTTTCGAACAGGCCCGAGCTGCCTGTGAGGGTCATGGTTTTAACCTTGTGCGGTTTGCGCAGGTAGTATAGCTGCGCAATGTGCCCGCCCAGCGAGTTGCCTATCAGGTGTATGTTATTATACCCTTTGTACTCAATAAACTCATCAATATAATCTACCATGCCGGTAACGGTGGTTTGGTCCACCTCCATATCGTACAGGGGTAGCAGGGGTATGGCTACTTTGTATTGCGGTGCAAAATATTCTATCAGGTAGTTAAAGTTGCTGAGGCCGCCAAACAAGCCGTGTAGTAAAACTATCGGCTCGCCATTTCCTTCTTCGCAGTATTTGAACCGTAGTTCGTGTTTAACCAGAAAACTCATTATTAATATTGGCCTGTAACGAAAGTAAATTATTGTTGAGAATATAAAATTGAAGTTGTACCAATGAATATGCACACCGGTTGTGTGGTGTAAGGCAAATGGGACAGGTTGCCTAAGTTATTTATTAGCAGACCTGCCAGGTTTTTGAATCCTGGCAGGTCTACATTTGATACTTATTAATAAAACGTAGGCTCCTGATAAGTTGTCCGTGCCCGAACAATAACAATGTGTACCGGGGTGATTTTATAGGCTATTCGGATATGCTCAAACTCAAAGGCCCTGAAATCACCTTTGTTGGCAATACGGTATTTATCTATTGGGTGTTTTTCGGGTTGCAGGGGTATTTGGTCTAACTTTTCAATAAGTTTTTGTTTGATGTTGTCGGCATTTGAGGCGATTGTTGCCTGATGTAGTGGAATATGTTTTCCAACTGAGCAAATGCCTTGCTGTCCCAAACAATCTTTCGCAGTGGTTCCATTACCAGCGGTTCATTAGGTTTTTGGCCTTTTCGTGGGTTATATAATTACCACTTTCATAACGGGCTACTGCTTCGTCTATTTCTTTGTTGTATTGTTCAACCGATATTTTTTCGCCGGGTTTTGTTTTGCTGTAGCTAAGTAAATTACGAATGATAAGAATTAACTGAGGATCATCAATACCCTCCAGTTCTTTTTGCAGCTCTTTTATTTCTTCTTCAAGTTTCATATCAACTGTATTGTATGCTTAAAGATAATGATTTTTTGCCGGACTGTTTTTTACTGCTTTATAAACTCAAACCAGTTTTTCATTAGCTGCAAACCATGCGTGGTTAGTACCGATTCGGGATGAAACTGCACACCGGCCAGTGGTAATTGTGGGTGCATCATAGCCATTACTTCGCCTTCGGGGCTGGTAGCCGTAACCTGTAACGGTGTTTGCTCTACCCCGTTTAATATAAGCGAGTGGTAACGCATTACCTGCATGGGTTGCGGTATGTTAGTAAACAGATAACTGTTGTTGTGTGTAATAAGCGATGTTTTGCCGTGCACCGGTTTTGCCGCTTTAACCAGCGTAGCGCCAAAAAATTCGCCCAGCGCCTGATGGCCCAGGCAGATACCCAGTATGGGCGTGCGGTGGTAAAAGCGGGCTATAAACGGCATGGTAATACCGGCCTGTTGTGGTGTTTTGGGCCCCGGCGAAATAACTATCGAAGTGAAGTTTAATTCTTCTATCTGGTCTATGGTTAGCTCATCGTTACGTACTACGGTGCACCGGTTACCGGTTTGCAGTATGTAGTCGTACAGGTTATAGGTAAACGAATCGTAATTATCTAAAAGCAGGACCATTAAGTATGATTACACCGATAATTAAATGCCATGATTACAGGATTAAAATCCTAATCAATCAGGTTGTCGAATTTTTCGAAAGTATCGCGGAACATAGGTACTACTTTGCCCGATACTTCCATTACCTGTGGTGCAAGGTCGGCTATGTAGTGGTACACATGCGATGTTTTTTTCTGCGAATCGGGGAAAACATCCAGCCGGTTAGCAAACCAGATAAACACACACAGCACGTACAGCCCCACCAGCGAGTGTAGTATGCCGCCAAAAATCTGGTTAAACAGGTTCATAGAAAACGACTTCAATATCTGCTCCAGCCCCCAGGCTATCAGTTTCATTAAACCAACTACCAATGCCAGCACCAGTATAAACGAAATAATGGCCAGCGTTTTTGGGCTAAGGTGTGCAAAGCCGTGCAGCAGGTTTACCATCATGTACGAAAACTTAAGTGCTGCCACCAGGCCCAAAAACCAGCCGAGGATAGAAAAGATGGAATAGATAATTCCGTTTTTATATCCCTGATAAAAACCAACAGCTACAAACACTAAAAACAGTATATCGAACAGCATGGGTTTGGTTACGTCATTGCGAGGGAGGCTCTGCGACCGAAGCAATCTTTTATTTAAAACAACAGATTGCTTCGTCGTGCCCAAAGCGGCACTCCTCGCAATGACGTTAACTTTTTGTGTTTAGTTTAATAAGCTTTTAACGACATCGGCTACCAGTTTATTATCTGCTTTGCCGGCTAATTGTTTGCTAACTACGCCCATTACCTTGCCCATTTCTTTAGCGCCGGTAGCGCCGGTGGTGGCAATGGCCTGTTTAACCACTTCGCGCACTTCGTCTTCGCTCATCATGGCAGGCAGGTATTTTTCTATAACGGCAGCCTCTTCCTGTTCTTTTACTATCAGGTCGGGGCGGTTGGCTTTTTCAAATTCGGTAATAGAGTCGCGGCGCTGTTTCAGCATTTTCTGCAACATCTGCACTTCTTTTTCGGGTGTAATTACACCGTTGGCACCTTTTTCGGTTTTAGCCAGTATAATACCGCTTTTAATAGCGCGTAAGCCACGCACAGTAGCTTCTTCGCGGGCCAGCATAGCGGTTTTCAGGTCGGCATTAATTCTTTCTTCCAGTGTCATAGCATTAAATATTTATGGTGCGAATGTAGGAAAACGAAAAATGAGAAAATTCAGGTTTATAAACTAAAGTTTGTTCATAGTTTAGCCCCCATGCAAAAGAACATTACCATAGTAGGAGCCGGCCTGGTGGGCTCTATGCTGGCCTGCTTTTTAAGCAAACGCGGCCATAATGTAAACATATACGAGCGCCGGCCAGATATGCGCACGGCCGGGTACATAGGTGGCCGGTCTATTAACCTGGCGCTTAGCCACCGCGGCTGGAAGGCGCTTAAAAAAGCCGGCCTTGAAAGAGCCGTTGAGAAGATAGTGATACCGATGAAAGGCCGGGTAATACATGGGCTGGATGGCAGCACGCAGTTTTTTCCGTATGGTAACGAGGGGCAGGCAATTTACTCGGTATCGCGCGGTGAGCTGAACCGCATAATGGTAGAAGAGGCCGATAAGTTTCCCGGTGTAAACTTTTATTTTAACGAGCGCTGCAGCAAAATAGATTTTTCGCGTACGCATGTAACCTTCGAAAACCTGGCCACCGAAAACATATCGGAAGTAAATGCCGATGTATTGTTTGGTGCCGATGGGGCTTATAGCGAGGTGCGCTACGAAATGCAACGCACGCCTAACTTTAACCTGAGCCAGCAACATGAGCCGTATGGCTATAAAGAGTTGTGTATACCTGCCAACCCCGATGGTACACACGCCATTGAAAAAAATGCCCTGCATATATGGCCGCGCCAAAGCTTTATGATGATTGCCCTGCCGAACATGGATGGCAGTTTTACTGTTACCCTGTTTGCACCATTTAAAGGAGAGAACTCGTTTGAAGGGTTGAATACCGCTACCGATGTGGAGGCCTACTTTAAAAAACATTTTCCGGATGCGGTGGCGTTGATGCCCGAACTGCATACAGACTTTTTTGATAACCCTACCTCATCGCTGGTTACGGTTAAGTGCTACCCGTGGCGATATAATAACAGTTGCCTGATAGGTGATGCTGCACATGCTATAGTGCCGTTTTACGGCCAGGGTATGAACTGTGGTTTTGAAGATGTGAACGAACTGGAAGATATACTAACCGCCACCAACGAAAACTGGGACGAGGCGCTGGATAAGTTTCAGCAGCAGCGCAAGCCTAACGGCGATGCTATTGCCGACCTGGCACTATACAACTACATAGAGATGCGCGACCTGAGCGGGCGTGCCGATTTTCAGCTACGGCTGAAAATTGAAAAGAAGATTGCACAGGCCTACGGCGAACAGTTTATGACCCACTACGCCATGGTAACCTTTAGCGACCTTAGCTATAGCGAGGCACAACGCCGTGGTAAAAAACAAGCCGAACTGCTGGATGCGATTATGGCCTTACCGGGTATTGAAACCCGCTGGGATGGCCCGGAGGTGATGGAGATGGCCGATGAATGGATAAGCAAAAACGCCTAACCACCACTTTATTACATAAGTATGACACAGCCCGCGAACCGAATGCTGTAAAAAGGCGTCTTTATTATACTTTTGAGCAGATGAAGAAAAGTTTGTCGGGCCTTGCCTTTGTGCTGATAGTATGTTTGTGTGCTGTAAGTGGCCTGTATGCCCAAACGGTTGCTATAGATGATGCCCGTGTGCCCAATGAGTTTATTGTAATGCTGAAACCCGGTTATACCATTGAACAACTAATGGCCGAACCGGTAGTAAAAGGACAGCTAAAACTAAACGACTGCCTTAGTAAACGGATGGGTATATACTGGCTGGAGCGCAACACTGCTACCGGTGCCGATGAGTACCTGCACGTACTGCAACGCAACCACTGTGTAAAGCTGGCACAGTTTAACCACCGTAAAATAGAAGAGCGCTCTGTAGTACCCAACGACCCCGACTTTAACCTGCAGTGGGGTATGCTGAACACCGGTCAGCTATCGGGCATACCGGGGGTAGATATTGATGCTACCGAGGCATGGGGTATAGATACCAGCAACCTTACTAAAAACGGCGATACCATAGTAGTAGCTGTAATTGACAAGCTTTTCGACTTAGACCACGAAGACCTTAACTATTACATTAACCGCAACGAAGTACCCGGCAACAGTATAGATGATGATGGCAACGGGTATATTGACGATGTAAACGGCTGGAATGCCACCTCACAAAACGGCGATGTGCGGGCTACCAATACTATTAATGGTAAACATGCTACCCACTGTGCCGGTATTATAGGCGCCAAAGGTAATAACGCAATAGGGGTTGCCGGTGTATGCTGGGGGGCAAAAATATTGCCGGTGTACGGTTCTACTACCGATGAGGTAGTGGTGGTACGGGCTTACGACTATGTACTTTCTATGCGTACCCTGTACAATAATACCTTTGGTACACAGGGGGCATTTATTGTTGCTACCAATTCCAGCTTTGGTGTAGATAACGGCAACCCGGTTAACTACCCCATTTGGTGCGCCATGTACGATACTATGGGCTATGAAGGCATACTTAGTGTAGCGGCTACCAGCAACAACACTGGTATTAATGTAGAGGTCAGTTACGATATGCCCACCTCGTGCCCCAGCCCCTGGCTGGTAGGGGTTACCAGTATTTCGGGTACCGAGTTTCGCAATGGGGCGTATGGCAATGTAAGTATAGATATGGGCGCGCCCGGCTTTGGTATTCAGTCTACCGTTTACCCCAATGCATACGGTTCCAGCACAGGTACCAGTATGGCGGCACCGCATGTGGCCGGCGCTATTGCTGCCATGTATGGCGCAGCCTGCCGTGGGCTTATTGATAAATACTATGAACAGCCAGACTCAATAGCATTACTGATAAAGAGTTACCTGATGCAGGCAACGGAGTGGACCTCGAGCATGAACAACCTGACAACCACCGGTGGGCGGTTAAACTTATACCGTGCCCTTATGAATGTAAAGCAGTACAACTGCGACTCGTGTAATTTTGATTTGATGCTCGAAACTGTACCCATTAGTTGTAAAGGGGCTAACAACGGAGCCATAGCGGTACATAGTATGGAGCTGAACATATTTAATGCAGATGTGTACTGGTCGAGCGGGCTTACCACACCCGAGTGCCTGAACATGGAGCCGGGTTTTTATACCGTGCGGGTAATTGATACGGCTACCGGTTGTCGCCGGTTTATAAATGGTTCGTTGCATAACCCCGATAGTATACGCATAAACTATATTAATTTTAGTCCGCCTATAGGCGGTAATAATGGTAGTATTACAGTAAACGCTATTGCCGGTAATGAGCAACTGCAATACAGCTTAGATGGCACCAACTGGCAAACAACAGCTACCCTGAGTGTACCGGCAGAAGGCACCTATACCGTTTATATAAAAAACACTACCGGATGCATAATTACAGAAACAGTAGTGGTAAGCGATGTAACGGAGCTGACTACAACCCCGCGTATTAGTATATACCCCAACCCCGCAAGCACAGAGGTACTAATAACATCTGGTATTTTTGATGGTAAAACACCCCTACAGGTTTTTGATATAACCGGTAGAATGGTATTGGACGCCCGCCCGGTTACACAGGTGTTTAGCTTAAACACAGCAGATTTTTCTGCAGGTGTTTACATGGTTCGTACTATGGGTGCCGAGCAAAAATTGATAATAGTAAAATAATCAGCGCTGGTTTTTATCTGTTGTTTGCTTTAGCATTTGGTAAACCGATGCTGCGATAATGCGGTTAGCACGTGCATTGTAATGCCTATCGTACACTATTGTATCGTTTTCTTTTACAAGGGTATGCCGGTACAGGTAGCTGTACTTTTTTTCCGAAACCGGTTCTTCTCCTGCCATGGCATTAAGGTCTTTGTCTGCATCGGCCAGTAGCAGGTGGCGGGTAGCTGCAATACCAGTAGCAATTGTATCGGGTGCCGAAAACTTTACAATAACCAACCGGCTGTTATTAGCCCTGCAGATGCTATCGAGGCTGCTATAAATATAATCGGCTACTTCGTACCTGTTTTGGCAGGGTGCAGGGTACAGGTGTAAGGCCACCGCTATATCGTAGTATGCGCGCTTTATGTTGTCTATAGCAATAACAGGAATACCCACCCGGTAGAAAAAACTTAGTCTGTCTGATATACTGGTGGGGGTGTGTTTGTAATAATCTAACGGCACATTATACATACTACTGCTAAACAGTGGCGGGTGTACGTAGCAGTGGTTGTCTTTTTTTGCCACATACGGAAAAGGCCTGTAGCCAAACAGTATAGAGCCATGGCGCTCTATACTTCTATCAATAAGCCAGGGCGAGTATTGGGCAAACACATAATCGAATTTTTTCTCCCTCATCAGGCGCTGGCATTTCAGCAACATCTGGCAAAGCCCGTAATTACTAAGCCCGGCGTTTTCATAGTTACTATGCAACATAAGCGATAGGTAATGTGGGTAGGTTTCTTCGGCTTTGTTGGCACTACCAAATGTAAACGAGCAGCCTAAAAACAGGTTTGTGTGCCTGTTGGGGGAATCTGTTTCGGCTACAAAGCGGTTGCCCAGGCTGTTGGTGCTCACCTGTATGGTATCGCATATTACGTACCCGTTGCTAATGTATGCATACCCTGTTTGGTTGGGTAATAGCCGGTAGCCTAATAACGAATCGCTGGTAAACAGATGCCCCTCGCCTTTGGTATTGCTTTTTGTGTAAGCATAAAAAGTGTTGGTAGTAATACAGAAAAATACCACCAGGTATACAAATACCAACCCCGGCAGCATGTAATACAACCTACGTGGCAGGGTTACTGTCTGCCGTGCAGGTTTATACCCTAGTAACTTTACAATAACAAACAGGCCACCTGTTATATAAATGGTATAGAGAATGCTTTTGTACGGAATTAGTGCTACCTGTACTTTGGGCTGCTGGTATGCTGGCGGCAACAATTGAAATACGATGTAAGTGACAATTGCTGCCAATAGCAGCAGTGTCAAAATTATCCTGTGCCTCCTGTCTCCTGTCTCCATGCTCTAGCTGCATGCCGGTTCTTTTTTACCAGGGGAGGGAGAGAACCGCTGTTACTGTATAAAGATAAAAGTGTTGGGGCAATACTTGGTGCAGGTAGGCATAATAGCTACAAAATGTTTGTACCGGTACAGCCTTTCAGATAAGGTAAACCAGCCAAAGAGAGGGGATTTATTAAGTGGATTATATTTTATTTAAGGTATAATACCTTACATTAAAAGTAAAATTTAATTTTTAAATAGCTGAATATGAGTGAATTAATAAAAAAATCCCCGGTGCATATATAACCGGGGACTTTTGTTGGTTCGAGGTAAGTTAAGTTTAACGTGTAAGGCTTTTCAGATCGCTTTGCGGGCCTGCCTCAAAACGTAGGTCGGCAAACTTAGACAGGCGGTTACCCACCATAATATCAGCCACGTTGCAGGTAATGCTCCACTGGAACGTAACATTGCTGGTACCACCGTTCAGCTCTACCACATCAAATCCGGTAGCTGTTTTGTTGGTTACATATACACCTTTGCAGTCGCCCTCTAATTGTACAAAAACACGTAGCGGGTGCTTCTCATTCACTACAATGTTTTTGGCAAGAATAGGGTCGATGGTAATATGTGCACGGCCGTTAACTAATTGCGCCTGGCCGAAATCCTGAAAGTAAAATTCGGGAGTTTCTATAGCATGCAGGGTTGCCGGTTTGCCATTCAGGTCGGGTATACAGGTAGAAACCGCACCTGCCGAGCTTTGCCATATTTTGTAGTGCGTGTTGGTGTTAGACCACGATTCTACCAACGTAGTAGATGACGCCTGGCCGTTGTTGTTGCCATTAATAAAGTAACCCGCAGCAGTTTGCGTGTTGGGGTTAAGGTCGGTTTGCAGGGCGCTTACGCCATAATCGTAACCAAAGAAAGCACCACCGGCGCCTTGCGGCGGAGCTGCCCCCTGTACGTTGTTGGCATTACCTACCACACCATAAGATGATGCAGCATTGGTAGCTTTACCATATACGCCATAGCCCTGGTTGTTAGTTACAAAGCCATATACACCGGTAAGGTTGCTAAAGAAAGCACCACCGGCACCACCGGCTACTACGGTGTAGCTTTGTACGTTGTTGCCTATACCCAATACACCGGTACCGGTGCTGTTAAGGTTAGCGCCATACACCCCATAGCCCAGCGATTGCTGGGTAGCACCAAACACACCGTTGCCAGTACCCGAACCGGCACCTGCTGCGTTTTGGCCGCTAAGGCCAATACCGGTAGCATTGTTATTGGTAAACACACCTACCGATGTAGCGTTGCTGCCAACGGTATGCAACGGGTACGACGGGCTGGTTGTGCCAATGCCTACGTTGCCGGTGCCCGATAGGGCCAGGTTAAAACCGGATAATGCAATATCGGTATTGGAAGTAAGCGGGCCCCCTAATTGAATATCGTTGCTGCCCTGTACGTATTTAACACCGTTGCTGGCCGCCGAAGCACCTGCACCGGTTGGGCCTGCAGGGCCTGTGTTACCAGTTGCACCGGTATTACCGGTTGGTCCGGTTACACCAACGCCTGTAGCGCCGGCAGGGCCTGTAGGGCCGGCGGGGCCATCATTACCTGCCGGGCCGGTAGCACCAGCGGGGCCTGTAGGGCCGGGTGTGCCGTTACCGGCATATAAAGCATAAGGTACGCTCAATAGTTGGTCGGCACCCATGCTGGTAAAGTTGCTGCCGCCTGCCAGGTCTATTTCTACCTGCAGGTATTTATCGCCGTTGCCCCAGTTAATAGCGGGCATACTGCCTGCTACTACGGTGCCGTTGCCTATTTTGGCATTTATTAAACCAAACTGGTTGGTGGTTAGTAGTTGTGTTTCGCGGTATAGTACTGCACCGGTGCTGGTAAGGTCGCGGATAGAAAAGCGTAAGCTTACATCCTGATTGGCAACCACCGTACCGTTGGAGTTACGTACCACGGTTTGGTAATTAAGTTTTTGCGGGGCCTGCCCGAAAGTTACCTGCATAACCATAGCGGCTGCAAGCGTGTAGAGGAATTTTTTCATGCCTTTTATTTAGAGGCGCGAAAGATAAGGCATAATGTAATTGGTTGGTAACACCTGGTAAGGTATCTGTATTCAGGGTTTTTACTCCTGGTAGTACACCCGTTTAACCCGCGATGAGATACCGGTAAGTATCTCATAAGGGATGGTTTCGGCAGCTTCGGATACTTCTTCTACCGTAGGGTTGTTGCCAAACACAATTACCTCATCGCCTTCGGTG
>CAYREY010000027.1:0-53195 GCA_964423405.1 uncultured Chitinophaga sp.
ATCCCATTTTACTGTAAAAGGGTGCCGCACTTTTGCGGGCGTGGCAAAACATAGTTTGGTATCCGTTATCCAGTGCATATTTTTCAGCTGCCTCCGAAAGGTTACGCCCCAGCCCCTTCCCTTGCTCAGTTTCTTCTACGGCTACCTGCCTCATTTTCATTCTGCCGTTAGGGGTAGTTGTAAGTGTCAGGCAGGCCTTAATGGTGTTATCCTCAAACAACCCGAAGTGCAGGTCATATTCATCTTTTTTCAGCTCTTCGGGGGTAAATTTAAGCCCCAGCGGTTGGCGTAAAATACGGTCGCGCAGGTTAAGCGCCTGATAGTATTCGGGCGTATTGTGGATAAAGGTTCTAATGGTGTAGGCCATGTTTTACTAAAAATTAAAAAGAGGGTTGTTTATCAACCTACTTTAACAGAAAAATTTTACTTTCGACACAAAATTAAAACACAAATGAAAAAAATACTTTTAATGTCGGCCCTTTCTGTAGCAATGTTAGGCGCTGTTAATGCCCAAACAACTACTACTGCTCCAGCCAGAACAGCATCTACTACTCAGCAGTCGCCGGCGGTTAAAGCTAAATTTAAAGTTTCTGACATTACCAAAGCTGTAGCTCTGGAGGGAGACCAGTTTGCAAAAGTAAATGCTATTTACCTGGAGTATTTCAACAAGCTTGAAACACTTGGTGCTTCTGCTACACCGGCTCAGAAAGCTGAACTTGACAAAGTAGCCGATACTGCCCTTAAAGGTGTATTGACTGCTGAGCAATATAAAAGATGGACCAGCAGCCCTAAATAGTTTTTAGGGTATTGCTTTTTTTGCGCCTGCGGCTAATCCTACCATGGTATCCGCAGGCGTTTTATTTTTAATTAAGCAACATGAAAAGAGTTATTGTAATTACCCTTCTGATTGTAACTGGTACCTTGCTTGCCACTGCCCAAACTACCGGTAAAGGCAAATCAGCCACAAAAGCCAGAACAGAAAATACAGGCACTAAGCAATCTGATAGCAAGCCCAAAAAAGAAGCCGCAAAGCCAAAACTGACACCTGCACAAAAAACGGCCGAGGTTATCACTAAAATGAAAACCGCCTGTAACCTTAACCAGGAGCAGACAGCAAAAATAGAGGCAGCCTACCTGGAGTATTATCAGAAACATGATGCCCTTAAAAAGCAAAAAGAGGTACTAAGCAAAACTGTTTATGAGGAACGCGAAGGTGCTTTAAAGAAAACACGTAACGCGGTAGTAAAAGCTACCCTTACAGCTGCACAATACAAACAATGGCAGACGGCTAAAAATAAAGACGCCAAAGCCAAAGAGAATGGCGGCGATAAAAAAGAAAGCGACGAAGAGTAGTTAGCTACTGTATGCCGTTGCGTATGCCTTTATCTTTTGTATCATGCTGGTTAAGCCATTAGAGCGTTGCGACGATAAGTGCGACCGCAGGTTGATACGATCTACAAACCCTAGCTGAGCATTGCTGATATCAGCCGGTTTCTGTCCAGATAAAACCCGTATCAGTAGGGCTATAATACCTTTGGTGATAGTACTGTTGCTGTCTGCCTCAAAATATAACAACCCATCTTTTTCGTAGGCGTGCAGCCATACTTTGCTCTGGCAGCCTTTTACCAGAAAGTCATCGGCCATGTATTTTTCATCCAGTGCAGGTAGTTTCTTGCCTATATCAATAATGTATTCGTACTTCTGCATCTGGTCATCAAACAGGTCGAATTCATCTACTATTTCATCCTCTATCTCAGCTATATTCATGGCAGGTATTTCTCTGGGCAAGATTACGATAAATACATGAATTGTATTTTAGGGGATAATACTACACTATGCACACACTAGTGTCTTGTATCTAATTTGTTATCAGTTATTTACAAATTATCTATGCATATACCCCTATCTAAAAATTAAGCTAATGTATTGACTATTAGTTAATTGTAGCTTTTGTTTTTTTGTTAAATGCCTTATAATTAATTGTATATACAATTAATTGTTCAATTTATTGATTGTTAGTATTTTATGGTTTTGCGGGATCGTTTTCAAGGCTGTTTTACATCAAACTACAGCATCAATCGCTCTAGTTTATTGCCAACACTACCGGTTTTCATCTCGTTTTCTAAACGCGAAAAATCGGTTGGTGTGGCGCGCATGGTAAACTGCCCGTCTTTCAGTAAGTGTATCTCATCGCAGGTATCGCGCAGTGTAGAGAAGATGTGCGACGAGATGATAACCGTGCGACCCAGTGTTTTCAGTTTATGTATAATCTCGGTTATTACCAGGTTGCTCTGTATATCTACGCCGTTGTAGGGTTCATCCAGTATAAAATATTGGTTTTGCTGTAGCAGTACACCGGTTAGTGCCAGTTTCTTTTTCATGCCGGTAGAGTAGGTACTTGCATACTGGTTGAGCGGTAAATCGAAAATGTTTTGTTCGTCTAAGTTGCCAATTGCCACACCGCGCGCATTACATAGCAGTTGCAGATATTCGCGGCCGGTTATTTTATCAAAAAAGAAAGGGTCGGTTAGCAGTAAGCCCAGATGATTTTTAAGCGGGTGTAAATTGCTGCTTATGCTACCGCTGTATTCTTCCAGCCCGGCCATACACCTGAACAAGGTAGTTTTACCCGCGCCGTTTTCGCCCACTATACCATAAACCAGCCCCGGCATAAAACGGATGTTGATGTTATGCAGCACCTGGTGGCTGCCAAAGCTTTTATCAAGGTTTTGTATCTCTATCATTTTAATACAGCGCTTAGGCGCTTTAGCGAGCGGTTAATAAAATAGGGTAGTATGGCCAAAAGTGCCGGCGGCACACCTATGCTTATAGCCAGCAGTATGCCTTCGGGAAGGTTGATTTCATTGGGGTAGGCACTGTAACGGGCGGCTATCATACAACACAGGTACACATAACCGGCCAGTAGAAACAACAACACATAGCCGGCATTGGCTGTAAAGAATATGCACAACATTACTACTACCGGCAATGCCAGCAGGGTAGCGTAGCCAATGGCAGTCTTTATTTTATGTAATAAAAACTGCGCTGGTTTCATGTTGTGTGCCCAAACGTAATATTCATAGTCGGGTAACTGGTAATAGGCCAGGGTTACTGCAAATAACAACAGCAGTGCAAATACTCCCAGGTTAAAGTTGCCTACTACTATTGCAATTATTACCAGCGCATACACTACAGGTATTGCCAAAATGGTATTGCGAAAACCCGCTGCGAACTCATAGGGTGTTTTGCCAAAAGGGGTGGGTATGGTAACAGCCGTACCGGTGCCGGTACTAATAAATGCTGTAACTATTGCTACCGGTAGTACCAGCCCTATGCCAATTGGTTGTGCCTTATATATCAGAAACAAAACAAACGGTAGCGCTATCAGTAAGTTTTCGGCCAGCCGTAACCTACGGTGTTGTTTATCGCCGTAGCATAGTTGCAGAAACTCGTTACGCTTAACGTTTGATAACGGCAACAGTAAGCTTAATGCTATAAACGGGTAGATGTAGGTTGCATAGCTGCTTTTGGCAAACAGCAGGTACGACAGGGCAATAAACAAGGCACTTAGTATGGCAACACCCACCACCGGCGATACACCGGCATCATTTATTCTGCGGCCTGTAAGCCGTAGTTGTAGTAGCAGATATTGTTTCATAGTGGGTGCTGCAAATAACGATAAGTATATGGCATTGTTGCCATGTACAATTTAAACACTATGTGGCTTTACATTTTTTAGGAAAGAACCTGCTTGTATTTTTTGCCGACTGCCAACTGTGGACTGCCCACTTGCTTACACCAGTATGGCCACCGATTTTTTAACGGCCGCTACAAACTGGTCTATCTCTTCTTTGGTATTGTAAAATGCAAACGATGCGCGGCAGGTGCCTTCTATATTAAAGCGCTCCATTAGTGGCTGGCAGCAGTGGTGGCCGGTACGTATGGCTATGCCCTGCTGGTTTAGTATAACACCCAGGTCGTAAGGTAAAATATCGCCTACTAAAAATGATATAACCGATGCTTTATTGGCAGCAGTACCTACCAGGCGTAGCCCTTCTACCTCATCATGTAGCTTTTTAGTGCCGTATTGCAGCAACTCATCTTCCCATGCAGCTATGTTATCAAGGCCAATCTGGTTCATGTAGTTAACGGCAGCACCTATCGATATACCGCCCTCTATATGCGGGGTGCCGGCTTCAAATTTGTAAGGCAACTCGTTGTAGGTAGTGCCTTTAAATGATACTGTCTTTATCATTTCGCCACCACCCATGTATGGGTTCATGGCTTCCAGCAACTCGGCTTTACCGTATAGTATGCCAATACCGGTGCCGGCAAACATTTTGTGACCGCTAAAGCCCAGAAAATCGCAATCCAGTTCGCGCACATCTACCTTTTTGTGTGGCAGTGCCTGTGCTCCATCTATAAACACTACTGCGCCGGCAGCATGTGCATCGCGTATTACATCTTTAACCGGGTGTATGGTGCCCAGTGCATTGGATATATAGGCAATAGAAACTATTTTGGTTTTAGGGCCCAGTAGTTTCAGGTACTCTTCGTAGATAATTTCACCGGCGTCGTTAATAGGTATAACGCGCAGGGTAGCGCCTTTCTCTTCGCACAGCATTTGCCAGGGCACAATGTTGCTGTGGTGCTCCATTTCGCTTACAATAACTTCATCGCCGGCTTTTAAAAACTTGCGGCCATAGCCGGTTGCTACCAGGTTTACAGCCTCGGTAGTACCGCGCACAAAGTTTATCTCGCGCTCATCGGCGTTAATATGTTTGGCTACATCCACACGGGCTTTTTCGTATGCTTCGGTAGCCAGTTGCGCCAGGTGGTGGGCCCCACGGTGTATATTGCTGTTATACTGTTTATAGTAATTATCTATAGCGTTAATTACTGCCAGTGGCTTTTGGCTGGTAGCAGCATTGTCGAAGTAGATTAGCGGTTTGCCGTTCACCTGCTGGTTTAGTATGGGGAACTGCGAACGTATTTCGGAGATGTTGAGGGACATGGTATAGTATAACGTCGTCTAAAAATTCACTTTCAGCTCATCTTTCAGTTTATCGCACAAAAACTGGCGGATAGGCTTGCTGTGTACATGGTCTATCACTTCGTGTGCAAAGGCATAGGTTAGTATCCGTGTAGCTTCTTCTTTATTAATACCGCGTGCACGCAGATAGAATAGTGCGTTTTCATCTAACTGGCCTATGGCCGCACCGTGGCTGCATTTAACATCGTCGGCAAAAATTTCGAGCTGTGGTTTGCTGTTTATGCTGGCATCGTTGCTTAGCAACAGCGCTTTGCTCGATTGGAACGCATTGGTTTTCTGCGCATCGGGCTTTACAAATATTTTACCGTTAAACACACCTGTGGCCTCGCCGCTCAACACACCTTTATATAGCTGGTTGCTGGTGCAATTTGGCGAAACATGGTCTACCAGAATGTGGTTATCTATCAGGGCATTCTCTTTACCAAAGTATAGCCCGTTTAAGTCGGCATGTGCACCTTCACCTATCAGGCGGGCGGTAGCGTTGTTACGAATTAAAGCATGGCCAGTGCCCGTGGTGGGAGAGGAGAACGTAACCGTGGCAGCGCTAAAGCGTGCATCGCGTTCTACCTGTGCCTCCATAGTATGTACGCCTATGGCATTGCTTACTTCCAGCTGAAGTTTTACAATATCCATAGTGGCATTCTTATCTAAAAATACCTCGGTAACGTGGTTGTATTGCACCGCTATGTTGCTGGCGTTACGAAAATCTTCGGCCAGGTGTAGCGATGCGCCCTGCTCCAGTATAGCCAGGCAACGTGTTTGCGTAAACGCACTCACATCCGATGCGGTAAAGAAGTAGTGTATGTAAATAGGTTCTGTAACCTGTACGTTGCGTTGTATGTGTAAAAACGCACCATCGTTTACAAAGGCGGTGTTAAGTGCCGCAAAGTGCTCTTCGTTATAGTTTACCAGTTTGCCCAGGTGTTTTTCTACCAGTGCCGGTTGGTGTGTAAAGGCTTCTTTTAAACTGCTGACAGTTACCCCTTTAATATCGGTAGGTACAATGCTAAGTTCTGGATGGAAAACCCCGTTAAGAAACGTAAGGCGGAACGCATACGGTGGTAAACTGGCAATGTAGTTTTTTACAGCTGCGTTAACCTCGCTATCTACCGGTGTAAGCACCAGTTGCTCCTGTAGTTTGCTTTTAATGTTGGTGTATTTCCACTCCTCATGGCGGGTAGATGGAATACCCAGTTTGCTGAATGCACTAAGGGCATTTTTTCTTAGGGCCGGGGTAACGTTATCTTTTACCTCCAGCGCATCGAACTGCTTTTCTATATTTTCTGTAAAACCCATACAGGCTTGTTCAATCTTTCTATTAATAAATAGTACTACGTGCTTAGGCCAATTCGCCTACTTCTTCTTTAATCCAGTCGTAGCCTTTTTCTTCCAGCATTAGTGCCAGTTCTTTACCACCGCTTTTTACAATGCGGCCGCCGTACATTACATGTACATAATCGGGTACTATGTAGTTAAGCAAACGCTGGTAGTGGGTAATAACCAAAAAGCTGCGTTGTGCATCGCGTAGTTTATTTACGCCGTTGGCTACTATACGCAGGGCATCAATATCCAGACCACTGTCTGTTTCATCCAGCAGGCAAAGCGATGGTTCTAACATCGCCATCTGAAATATCTCGTTACGTTTCTTTTCGCCACCACTAAAACCCTCGTTAACCGAGCGGCTGGTAAACTCTTTATTCATCTCAACCAATGCCAGTTTATCGCGCATTAGTTTTAAAAAGTCTTTGGCATCCATTGGCTCTAAGCCTTCGTGCTTGCGTTTGGCGTTAACCGCAGCTTTCATAAAGTTGGTGGTGCTTACGCCGGGTATCTCTACCGGGTACTGAAACGCCAGAAACACACCTTCGCGGGCGCGCTCGTCGGCGCTCATCTCCAGCAACTGCTTGCCTTTAAAAATTACTTCGCCCGATTGCACTTCGTAATCTTCTTTACCTGCCAGGGTAGATGCCAGCGTACTTTTACCGGTACCGTTAGGGCCCATTATAGCATGTATCTCGCCCGGTTTAATTTCCAGGTTAAAGTCCTTCAGTATTTGCTTGTCGCCTATTGCTACGTTTAGGTTTTTGATGCTTAACATTCTTCTTTGTTTTTCTTTTTACCTCTTTTTTATCGTCCGATGCGTATGCATCTTTTCTTAACTCTTCGTATATCGGTTTTAGTATTTTGGTATAAATAGTTTTAGCCGTGCCGTATGCCCTGAATAGTTTTAGTATCATTTCTATTGCATTTCAATCATACTTCCAAAATCTAAAATCATACTTCTATCCAACGCTGCCTTCCAGCGAAATGCTCAACAGCTTCTGCGCCTCAACAGCAAACTCCATAGGTAGTTGTTTGAAAACTTCTTTACAGTAGCCGTTTATTATCATGCTTACAGCTTCTTCATTTGTTAAGCCACGTTGGTTACAATAGAAGAGGAGGTCTTCGCCAATTTTACTGGTAGTGGCCTCATGCTCTACCTTACCGCTGCTGTTCTTTATCTCCAGATACGGGAACGTGTGCGCCCCGCATTTATCGCCTATCAATAAGCTATCGCATTGGCTGAAGTTGTAGGCATGGTCGGCAGTTTTATGCACCTGCACCTGGCCGCGGTAACTGTTTTGGCTTTTACCAGCGCTTATACCTTTGCTTACAATACGGCTACGGGTATTTTTACCAATGTGTATCATTTTAGTCCCGGTATCGGCCTGCTGGTAGTTGTTGGTTACGGCTACCGAGTAAAACTCGCCTATAGAGTTATCGCCTTTAAGTATGCAGCTTGGGTATTTCCAGGTAATGGCGCTACCGGTTTCTACCTGTGTCCAGCTTATTTTGCTGTTAACACCCTTGCACATACCGCGCTTGGTTACAAAGTTGTAGATACCGCCTTTACCGTCTTTATCGCCGGGGTACCAGTTTTGTACGGTGCTGTATTTTATTTCGGCATTATCCAGTGTAACTAACTCTACCACGGCTGCGTGCAGCTGGTTTTCATCGCGCATAGGGGCGGTGCAACCTTCCAGGTAGCTTACATAACTGCCTTCGTCGGCAATTATAAGTGTACGTTCAAACTGGCCGGTGTTTTCGGCGTTTATACGGAAATACGTAGAAAGCTCCATTGGGCAACGTACTCCCTTGGGTATGTATACAAAGCTACCATCGCTGAATACAGCACTGTTAAGTGCCGCATAATAGTTATCGCGCTGTGGCACTACGCTACCCAGGTATTGTTTTACCAGTTCAGGGTGCTCTTTTATAGCTTCGGAGATAGAGCAGAAGATGATGCCTTTCTCTTTCAGCGATTCGCGGAAGGTGGTAATTACGCTTTCGCTATCCATTACATAATCTACCGCTACGCCTGCCAGCAGCTTTTGCTCCTGAATGGGAATACCCAGTTTGTCATAAGTAGCGCGTATCTCCGGATCAACATCATCCAGCGATTTTATCTCTTTCTTTTTTTTCTGGGCGGCGTAGTAAATTATATCCTGAAAGTTAATCTCCGGAAAATGTACATTCTGCCACTCGGGTTGTTTCATTTTTTGCCAGGCGCTAAAGGCTTTTAACCTCCACTCCAGCATCCATTCCGGCTCGTTCTTTTTGGCTGATATAAAACGCACCGTATCTTCACTCAACCCTTTGGCAGCAAATTCCTGCTCAATGTTGGTGGTAAAGCCATACTTGTAATCGCTGGCTACAACTTCTTCAATTATTTTATCGTTTTCTGCCATAAAATTGTGTGCGCAAATGTAACCTTTTTGTATAACTATTTAGATTCTATCTAATTAAATTTAACATCAACAATACCATTTGCGGATATTGATAATGAGTTACTTATGGTTTATTGGTAAAAGTACTGCCTATAAACACATGCAATAGGGGATATGTTCTTGATGGGGGTAGGTTACCTGCGGTAGCGCTTCAGCTTTTTCTCTTTATCTACCAGTACTGCAAAGTTATTGTCTTTAAGGGTGGCCACCGTTTGCTCACGTATTACGCGAAACACCTCGCGGATGGGGCAGGTTATTTCATCTACGCACTCCTCACAGGCTTCGTAGTATTTGTGGGCTACGCAGGGTACCAGTGCAATTGCCCCGTCGAACAGGCGCATTACCTCGGCCATGTTAATCTGGTCGGCTGACTTTAGCAGATAATAACCACCGCCTTTGCCTTTTTTGCTACCCAGGTAACCAGCTTTACGCAACTCTAGCAGTATCGCCTCCAGAAACTTTTTGGGAATATTCTCCTCGGTAGAAATTTCCTCAATCAGCACAGGTTCGTGCGCAGGTTTTTTGGCCAGGTATATCAAAGCCTTAATGGCGTATTTCGATTTTTTGGTAATCATATACTAGTTGCAAATATGGTAAAGCTATCTGCAATATCGCCATATAATAACGTTATTGTCAAGTACTTTTTAACAGTCGGGTTTAAAGAGTAATTAAAAATGTTGGCATTTTTTTAGCCTTTACTCTACTAAGTTTATAGAGAAAATATATTTTTGCCACGAAACGTGATTTTTATGACGGTTATTTTCAGTCGGTTTATTGATGTGTTGGGCAAGTTGCGGATAGCTTTCTGGCTGCCGCTGCTCCTGTTGGGCTATCTGGTAGTTTATTTTGCATCCAGCTACTCTGTACAACATCTGTTTGCCGAGTTTTCTACTGCCCAGTTTTTCACTTACCTGCTGGTAGGTATTGGTGCGCAAATGATAGACGGTGCCCTGGGCATGGCCTACGGGGTAAGTGCCAGTACATTTTTAATGAGTGTAGGGGTATCGCCGGCGGCGGCCAGTGCTGCGGTGCACATCAGCGAGGTATTTACTACTGCCGTATCGGGTATATCACACTTCCGGTTTAAGAATGTAAATAAAAAGCTGTTCCGTGCTATGGTGATACCCGGTGTACTGGGGGCTGTAGTTGGGGCATATATTTTAACGGCTATTAATGGCGATTATATAAAGCCCCTGGTGTCTGTTTATCTTATAATAATGGGTATTGCCATTTTGCGTAAAGCACTACGCCGCGTGGTGCCCCGCGAAAAATTTAAGCATGTTGGTTTGCTGGCTATGGCCGGTGGTTTTTTAGATAGCATTGGTGGCGGTGGCTGGGGGCCGGTGGTAACATCTACACTGTTGGGCAAAGGGCGCAGCCCCCAATACACCATAGGCACCGTTAATGCTACCGAGTTTTTTGTAACGTTTGCCAGTGCCAGTGTATTTACCATGTTTATGGGGGTACAAAATATATCGGTTATTGCCGGTTTAATAATTGGTGGTATTATTGCGGCACCTTTCGGTGCGTTGGTAGTAGGTAAAGTAAGTCCTAAAAAACTGATGATAGCCGTAGGAGTACTAATAATTGCATTAAGCCTGCGTAACCTTATTAATTTTTTGCCACTATAATATGCCCGGCGAGTGTACTCACATAGCCATTATCGGCGGCGGTGCCAGCGGAACCATTACCGCTATACAATTGCTGCGCAAGCTTCATGTAACTGCTAAAGTTTATCTGATAGAGAAGAAACCACAGGTTGTTTACCGTGGGGCCGCGTACAGCAGCCAGCTCGATTACGAACCGCTGAACGTACCGGCGGGAAAGATGAGTTTGTATAACCACCTGCCCGATCATTTTTTTCAGTGGTTAACGGTTAATGGCAAAGGTAATGGTACTATTACCCGCGATAGTTTTGTATCGCGCCGCTGGTTTGGCGATTATCTGACAGATAACATTAACCACGTAAAAGCAACCAGTAAACACGCTACGCTGGAGGTAATAACCGGTGAGGTGCGCGATATTACACCGGCACATAACAACAGCTACAATCTGTTGCTTGCCGATGGTGCCATACTACCGGCCCACTACGTAATTTTTGCCACCGGCAACGAAACTCCTGCCGATATACTGAGCCGTAACGAAGTAGCCGAACTGGGTAGTAAGTATGTAAGCAACCCCTGGGTAGGCAATACACTGAATAACGTAAAGCATACCGATGATGTGCTGGTGATAGGCACCGGCCTTACTATGGTTGACCATGTGGTTAGCCTGGGCAGGCGTGGCCACACGGGCAAGGTGTACTGTCTTTCGCGGAACGGCTACCTGCCTATGCCGCATACTACCATGCTGGATACATTACTAACCATACCGGATGATATTGAAGATATACGCCAACTGGCAGGTGTGCTGCGGGCAAAGGTGAATGAAGCCGGTGCTAAAAACATTGCCTGGCAAAATGTGCTGGACGCCTTGCGCCCACGCACCAGCCGCTTGTGGCGAAACCTGGATGTGGCATCTAAACGCTATTTTTTAAAACGCCTGAAACCCTACTGGGAAATACACCGCCACCGTATGCCACTGGCATCGGCTAATGCGCTGAGCAATATGATGGCTACCGGCCAGCTAAAATTGATATCGGGCAATGTGGTGAGCGCTGCGTTGCATAACGGGCGTATACTTTTCAGGTATTACGACCGTAAAACTGCTACCACCAATAACCTGACAGTAGATCTTGTACTTAACTGCACCGGCCCATCGGGCGATTATTATAAGTGCGATAACCTGCTGATGATAAACCTGCTTAACAAAGGCTGGCTACAGCAAGATGAACTAAAGCTGGGTATTAAAACCGGTACCCGTGGCGAGATAATAAAAGATAACGGCGTAGTGCTGCACAATGCGTATGCTATTGGCCCCGTGCGCAAAGCCACCGAGTGGGAGAGTACCGCCGTGCGCGAAATACGTACCCATGCCGAACAGGTAGCCTTTTTAATAGCCGAGCAAACCGAACGCCGCCAGGAGTTGATGGTGGAGATTGGCCTTTAATGCTATTCTATAAAAGTCATTTCTATCTATACACAGCATTTAATTTTAGGTATTTCTGTGTATTCCGTGTTTTCTGCGAGAGCTATTTAATTGAATATTTTTTCAATTTAGCATTTTCAAATAGTGATTATGCGCACCATTGCCTTGCTGATTGCCTCTAACATATTTATGACCTTTGCCTGGTATGGCAACCTGAAGTATAAAGACCTGCCCCTGTGGAAAGCCATAGCCATAAGCTGGGGTATTGCTTTTTTTGAGTATTGCCTGATGGTGCCGGCCAACCGTGGCGGCTATTTTGATGGTACGTTCAGCGCGGCACAATTAAAAATAATACAAGAGGTGGTAACACTTATTGTGTTTGCCCTGTTCTCGGTGTTTTATTTAAAAGAAGGTATGAAATGGAACTACGCCGTTAGTTTCTTTTTTGTGCTATGCGCTGTTTTTTTTGCGTTTAAAAAATTTGAGTAACAATCTTTTTTGTCAGAGAATAGTCATCTTTTGTAGCGCATATTGTAACTGCAACTTGTTCATAGTAGTTTTATACAAAACCTAACCTATGAGCAAGGAATTATACATAACTATCCCGAAACCATGCCATGAAGACTGGAGTAAGATGACACTCAACCAACAAGGTGCTTTCTGCCAGGCCTGCCAGAAAACGGTTATTGATTTTACTCTCAAAACCGAGAACGAGATTTACGAAATACTTAGCAATGCCGGGTGGGAAATGTGTGGCCGGTTTACAACCATGCAATTGTCACGCCCCATCCGTAAAACTGAATTGAATAATGGCTATATGAACTGGCGAGCTGTTGCTACCAGCGTAGCAATGTTGTTTTCTTTTAGTAAAGTATGGGCCGGTACCGATTTAGAGAATAAACCAGTGCTTACATTACAAAAGTCAACTGTTAAGCAGGACTCAACCTATGCAGTAAATGGTGTAAACGACACTATAGTTCAAAAAAAGGATGGAGTTATTTGCCTGCGTGGTAAGGTGTTGGATTCAATAGATATGCAACCCATATCATTTACTATACTTCGGCTTGGTAACTCAGACATTGCTGTACAAACTGACTTTAATGGTCGCTTTGTATTAGAAATAAATGAACAGGATATAGCTACATTCGGCGATAGCATAACTGTTTTTTGTTTTGGTTACAACAGTAAGGATATCAGCTTGCGCACTTTTACAGGTAGCGAATTTACAATAATACTACAGCAAGAATCAATGATCGAACTTACAGCTTATCAGGTAGGGTATGTGCTTCCGGTTGAAACAAAGCCTCCTGTACATTACACCGAAAAAGAAGATTTGAGAACTATGCTAAACGCAGCAAGAGATAGAGCCGCTTTCCGCGAAAGGAAAAGAGGAGAGGAATAGTACTTACTAAAACCCACTCACTATATCCAGTATTTTGTACTCGGTTTCATCTACCTGCACAAATACAAAAAACTTGCGGTAAAAAGTTTTTTTAGAGGTAAACACCACTTCAAGCACCGGTAGCTGCATGCCGTTGGGTTGGGTTAGCTTAAACACGCGCATATACTCGCGCTGCTCTACCCCTTTGTTCCACTTGTTAAGTACCTCGCTGGTTATGCTTATCAGTTTGCGCTGGTCTTTATCTTTGGCATTGTAGGGTATAAAACCATCGGGTGTTACCAGTGCAAATTGGTTAGCCATGGTGGCATAATCTTTTTTAAGGCTGGCTGCGTACACTTCATCCAGTTTTGCCGACAGCACCGGTATTAAAGAGGTATCGGCATGTGGCAGGTTAATGTTGGTTGCAGGCTTTATACTCTGGCTGGCTGTATCGGTGGTAGCGGCCGCAGGCTTTTCTTCCTTTTTGCAGCTTTTGCATGATGTTTGCATAAACACCAGCGAAACGGACGTTATTACCAATGCCAATACACCTAACCGCTTAATCATGCGCCAAACCTAATCAAACACATTAAATGTCAAAATGGTAGTTATGCCTGTTTGTGTTATTATTGTCTATAATCTTAAACCCCTTAGGATATGCGTAAACCGGTAACAATAGTTTTGTTGGCAGGCATAGTGGTATTGCTAACATCATTCGGATTAAAAGAGCAGGTAGCCCGTTCGCGTAAAAAGCATTTTGCCAAAGCCCCTTACGATGTAGTAATAGTACCCGGCTATCCGTACTACGAAACCAATCCACCCTATCCGTTGCTTACCTGCCGGATGAACTGGGCCAAGGCCCTGTACGATAGCGGTATTGCCAAAAACTTCATTTTTTCGGGCGGGGCCATACACACCCCTTATAACGAAGCCCGGGTTATGAAAATAATAGCAGATACGCTGGGCATACCGCAGAGCCATGTTTTTTTAGAGGAAAAAGCCCCGCATAGCTGGCAAAACGTTACCTATGGGGCCAAACTGGCCCGTAAACTGGGCTTTAAGAAAATAGCCATAGCTACCGACCCTTTTCAGTTTGCTTACATGCGCTTTTTTATGGGCGCTGCCCCCGGCGTGGGCATGCTTACTTTCTCACCCGATTCATCGGAGGCAAAACCTTACTTTGAACCGCTGCCGTATTTTGACCCCAAAGATGCCTATGTACCTGGCTTTGTAGCTAAATAGCCGGCTTTAGATTACCTTATTGTTAGCCTTAGGTTACATAACTATCTATTAATTAGCCATTTTCTGTAAAAATTTCACCTTTTCTGTCAGTTTTTTCGTTCAAAAACTGCCAAAAGGGCAAAATTTCCGAATGGCATAAAGTCTGTTACATTCGCCGCGCAAACAAAATTTTGTTTAACCAATTATAAGCGATTAAAACTATGGCAAACGTATCTATCCAGCCCCTGGCGGACAGAGTTCTGGTAAAACCAGCAGAGGCAGAAACTAAGACAGCTGGCGGTATCATTATTCCCGACTCAGCTAAAGAAAAACCACAACGCGGAACTGTTGTAGCAGCAGGCCCCGGTAAAAAAGATGAACCTACTACCGTTAAAGTAGGCGATACTATTCTTTATGGCAAATATTCGGGTACCGAGTTAACCGTAGATGGTGTTGACTACCTGATTATGCGCGAGAGCGACATTTTTGCAATTCTATAAGTAAACATACGGACTACTGACCACGGACAACAGTAAATACCCTTAAGCCGTGAGTGTTCAATTCAAATCAAAATTTTCAAATCCAAAATCTTAAAAGATGGCAAAAATCATATTATTCGAAAAAGACGCCCGCGACAAACTGAAAGCCGGCGTTGACAAACTTGCTAACGCAGTAAAAGTTACCCTGGGACCTAAAGGCCGTAACGTAATTATCGACAAAAAATTCGGTGCCCCATCTATTACTAAAGACGGTGTATCGGTTGCTAAAGAAATTGAACTGGAAGACCCAATTGAAAACATGGGCGCCCAGATGACCAAAGAGGTAGCCAGCAAAACTGCCGACCAGGCTGGTGATGGTACCACTACGGCTACTGTACTGGCACAGGCTATAGTAGGCCCCGGCCTTAAAGCCCTTACCAGCGGTGCTAACCCAATGGACCTGAAACGCGGTATTGACAAGGCTGTAAAAGCTATTGTAGCGAACCTGCAAAAACAATCGGAAAACGTTGGTAAAGATTTTGATAAAATAGAGCAGGTTGCTTCTATTTCGGCTAACAACGATAACGAAATTGGTAAAATGATTGCCGACGCTATGCGTAAGGTAGGTACCGAAGGCGTTATTACTGTAGAAGAAGCCAAAGGCACCGAAACCGAAGTTAAAACGGTAGAAGGTATGCAGTTTGACCGTGGTTACCTGAGCCCTTACTTTGTAACCAACCCGGAGAGCATGGAAGCTGAACTGGAAGGCGCATTTGTTCTTATTTACGACAAAAAGATAAGCAGCATGCGCGAATTGCTGCCAATACTTGAGAAAACCGCTCAGGCTGGCCGTCCGCTGTTAATTATATCGGAAGAGGTAGATGGCGAAGCGCTGGCTACACTGGTAGTTAACAAACTACGCGGTACTATTAAAGTAGCTGCTGTTAAAGCCCCTGGCTTTGGCGACCGCCGCAAAGAAATGCTGAAAGATATTGCCATACTAACCGGTGGTATAGCTATTAGCGAAGAAATGGGTTACAAACTTGAGAATGCCGACCTTAGCTACCTTGGCCAGGTTGAGAAAGTAGTAGTAGATAAAGACAACACTACCCTGGTTAACGGCAAAGGCGACAAAGAGCAAATTGCTGCCCGTATTAACGAAATTAAAGCCCAGATTGAAAAAACAACCAGCGATTACGACCGCGAGAAACTACAAGAGCGTTTAGCTAAGCTGGCTGGTGGTGTTGCCGTACTATACATAGGTGCACCTACCGAGGTTGAAATGAAAGAGAAAAAAGACCGTGTGGACGATGCATTACACGCAACCCGCGCTGCTGTACAAGAAGGTATAGTTGCCGGTGGTGGTGTAGCTTACATCCGTGCACAGGCAAGCCTTGAGAAACTGAAAGGCGATAACGACGACGAAACTACCGGTATAGCCATAGTACGTCGCGCTATTGAAGAGCCACTGCGCACTATTATAGCTAACAGTGGTCTGGAAGGTTCGATAGTAGTACAGAAAGTACGCGAAGGCAAAGATGACTACGGTTACAATGCCCGTACCGATAAGTACGAAAACCTGAAAAAAGCAGGTGTAATTGACCCTACCAAAGTAAGCCGCGTAGCACTTGAAAACGCAGCTTCTATTGCCAGCATGCTGTTAACTACCGAAGCTGTAATTACCGATAAACCTGCCGAGAAAGGCGCTCCGGATATGAGCGGTATGGGCGGCGGTATGCCAGGTGGCATGGGCGGTATGATGTAAGCTAAAGTCAGATGACGGAAGTCGGAAGACCGAAGTACATACAATTAAGAGAATCCCTCGTCTTGAAAAAGGCGGGGGATTTTTTTTGCCGGTATGAATTGTCAGAAAAGTGTCATTTTCTTTGGATAGAAGAGTTGGTTTTTTTATTTATTACATAATATAATTACATTTAATGTAATATGCCATGCCCTATGAAAAGTATCTACTTATTGCTTTTGTTTTGTTGTGTTGCATTTTTGGGCAGAGCACAAACTGCGTTTGCCAGGCAAGGTGCACATTGGTGTACTAATTATCTTTCTTTGGGTGGAATTCAATATGGAGAGCCATGGTCGGCGGTTGATACTGTGATAATGGGTATTCCTTGTTCGTACGTTGGTAACTATGGCCTTTTTGTAAAAAACGACACTGTTTACCGTATTTTGCAAGATAGCAGCATACTATTTGTATATGATTATTCTGCGCATAAAGGCGATGTGTGGGATATTGAATTACGACCACAGGATTATGAATATTTTGGACCTGATTATACTCATCTAAATGTTCTAATAGATTCGGCTTATACTATTGATGTACGAGGCCAGATCCTACGTGTTTTTAATACATCAGTAATCGATACAATTAATCAATTCAGCATTTTTCAGCTAGATAATGTAGTTGAAGGGGTTGGCGGATCTCATTCATTTTTGCCCGGCCCTTGGGGGCTTGTAGATTTGGGTGTACCATATTTACAATGCTACCAGGATTCTATGACGGGTGCTTTTATTTTTAGTAATAACAATGATAGCCTGTATCTGTTAGATTCATGTATTTGCCACGTTTGGATGGGCCAAAATGAAATGAAGGAAAGCATCAAGCTTACCGTTTCTCCAAATCCGGCCAGTAACATGGTAACTGTATTGGTTGATGAATACACAACTGAAGCTATTTTATCTATACTCGATTTAACAGGAAGACAAATTATGTACTCTCCACTACTTCATGGCTTCACCCAACTTTCAACCGAAGCCCTGCCCAACGGGCTGTATTTTATTATTGTTAAAAGCGGCCCAGATATCATAACTAAGCGGTTGGTTATTCAAAAGTAGGAGATACTATTAGGTGTATAGAAAATGTATCTCTCGTCTTGCAAAAGGCGGGGGATTATTGTTTGGCAGAATTGTCAGAATAGTGTCATTTTCTTTAAATAGAAGAGTTGGTTTTTATATTTATTACATAATATATTTACATTTAATTTGTAATCATAAACCTATGAAAAACATCTACTTATTACTTTTAATTTTGTGCGCCCCGTTGTTAAACCGCGCCCAAACACCATTTGCACAACCCGAAGCCCATTGGTGTAATTTAATGTACTACATGTGGGGTACATCCTATAGTGAGCCGGAAACGTGCCCGGATACTGTAATTGCCAATATCCCATGTTCGTACACGGGTAGTGGTTGCCTTTTTGTAAATAACGATACCGTTTACCGTATACTGGCCGATGAAAGTATTCACTTTCTATACGACTATTCGGCACAAAAAGGTGATGTATGGCATGTATATCTGCGCCCTGATGAGCGTTTACTGGTAGCCCCCAAAGATTCGGTAGTTAAAGTGCATATCGATTCGGCTTATACTACTGTTATACGAGGTCAGGTTATTCGTGTGTTTAATACAAACATAGTTGATACTCCTTTTACTAATTCGGGTTACTCAATGGGGACTGTTATAGAGAATGTGGGTGGTTCAAGTTCTTTTATCCCCGGCCCCTGGGGCGTATGGGATAATGGCGTACCCGATGTTATGTGTTATAGCGACTCTATACACGGAGCTTTTAGTGTAAACTACGATGGGGCGCTGGAACCATTAGATTCGTGTGTGTGCCATACCTGGATGGGCGTAAACGAATTGACAGAATTTACCCAATTCTCCATTTCACCAAATCCGGCAACAAATTCAGTAGTTGTATCGGTGAGTGGTAGTACAACCGGTGCAACTGTAGCGCTGTTTGACTTAACCGGAAGACAGCTTACAGTGACTCAACTTAATAACAGTAGTACCCAATTATCTACCGAAAACCTGCCAGATGGGTTGTACTTTGTTACTCTGTTTAATAGAGGAGCTGTAAGTTCCCGCAAGCTGGTGGTACAGCATTAATACATTTATTGTTGTTTTTAATGCGACTTCAGGTTTGTTTTGACTACCGGAATACAGCTAGTTGTTTTAAGTGCCATTTACATAAGCCTGCAACTTGTAATGCCTCATAATCAAGCTGATTTTTATTTCCCCGATGTTTTGTGAAAATAAGGTCTAAACACACGTGTTTACACGCTTATTGCTCGGTAAAATACTGATTATCAGTGTATGGATAAGATTGGAATTTAAAAGATACATAAGGAAAACTTAAGAATACAAAAGTAATCTTGTTCGAAACATACTCAAAGCTGAAACTGACAATCATCAGTCCCGTAAAGGTTAGGACTTGTAGTTATTAGTCAAAATCTTATTAAACAGCTAAGTATGTCGTTTACCACCACCAAATGTACCACCACACGCACGAAGTATTACCCACAAAAAATTCTGGCGCTGCTCGTAATCCTCTTTACATCAGCGTATTTAAACACAGCATTGGCAGTTACCAAAACAGCAGTAGCTACCGGAAACTGGAGCGCCTCGGCCACCTGGAGCCCCTCTGGCGTACCGGCCAGCGGCGACGATGTGATTATTAAAGGCGGTTTTACCGTTACTGTTGACGGAACCTATACCTGCCGCAACCTGAATGTGGGCGATGCAACAGCCAGTAATGCTACCCTTACAGCTAATGCCAGCGGTAACCTTACCATAACCGGCGATGTACAGATAAATCCATCTAACAGAACCAACACCTTTACACTGGATGCCGGTGCAGGTGTGGTAAACATAAACGGTACTTTCAGTTATTGGAGTACCAGTGGTAGTAATATTTTACGTACCAACACCGGTACGCTTAATATTACCCCGGCAGTAACTGTAGCTGCCAGCACCCAGGCCGTAACCTTTGCCGGTGCAGGTACCATAAATTTTTATAACAACTATACCGATAGTTATAACAAGCTAACCACAGCTACATCGTGTACAGCTAACTTTTTTAAGAACTACACCGTTAGTACAACCGCAGCCAGCTGGGCCGGCAGGGGTACTGCAGTATTTAAAGGCAATGGTTTTGCCATAACGCCAAACGTAGCTCTTACATTATTTAATGTGCAGTTTGATTCTACCACCACGCTTAACTCGCCGGGTGGCAATGTTAGTATAGCAGGTAACCTTACTTTATCTGGCGGTTCTACTTTTACTGCCAACAGCGGTAGCGGTACCCTTGGCATAACCGGAAACGTAACCATAGGCAGTGGGGCTACCTTTACAGCCAATAAAGATTTTAGCCTGGCAGGCAACTGGACGAATAACGGCGGTACATTTAACCATAGCAGCAACACCCTTACCTTTACCGGTTCGGGTAAAACTGTAGGTGGTACAACAGCTACCACATTTGCAAACCTGCAAATGGGTTCGGCGGCTTCAACAGCTAGTGTTACCATTAATTTGAATGCAAGTTGTAACAACCTGGTGTTTAACAATGCATCTGCCGCCCGCACACTTACCATGGGTGCCGGCGATACCCTTTTGGTTGCCGGCGATTTAACCATTAATCAAAGCACCGGTAACTTTACCAATCAGTTGGCGGTTAACACAGGTGCCTGTATTGTAAGTGGTAACCTTAACTTTACCGGTAGCGATAACACAGCCAGCCGTATTGTAAAGGTAGGTGTAACGTCGGGGCTTTTCCGTGTTAATGGCAATGTAACGTGGTTAACCAATACAGCTGTTGCTACCGAGCAGATAACAGTAACAAACGGTACCCTTGTTTTCGGCAGCCCGCTAACTATGGGTAGCGCATCGGGTACAGTAACCGTTACTACCGGTTCTATCTACTTTAATGCCACAACAGGCACCAGCTTTACTTTTGGTGGAGCTACTGCGCCGGTGTTTACAACCACCGGTGCCAGCAACCTGTACTTTGCCAAAGGGTTTACCAACAATACCAATGCACTTACATTATCAGCCACATCTAACTCATATTTTACAGGTAATGGTACTATTACACCAGGCGCTGCTATAACTTTTGGTAATATTCAGTTTAATGCTTCGGCTAAAGATACGCTAGTAACAGGTGGTGCTGTAAGTGTTGCCGGTAGTTTTACCATGCTAAGCGGTTCTGAACTGAAAGCCAACCAGGGCTTTACGGTAGGAGGTAACTGGGTAAACAATGGTGGTACCCTTAATGCCAGCGGCCAAACAGTAATACTAAACGGTACTACCAAAACTATTAGCGGTACAGCAGCTACTACATTTCCTACGCTGCAAATAGGTTCTACAGCTATCACGGTTAGTTATACCATGAATAACAATAACAGTTGCGAGAACCTGGTGATAAATAGCTCTACAACTGCACGTACGCTTACACTGGGTGTTGGCGATACGATGAACGTATCGGGCAACCTGACCATTAACCAGGCTAGCGGCAACGTTACCAACCAACTGGCGGTAAATGCTGGTGTGTGCAACGTAGCCGGCAACCTGGTATTTTCTGGCACCGATAATACTTCCAGCCGTATAGTACGCGTGGGGGTTACTACCGGTGCCTTTACAGTAGCCGGTACGGTTACCTGGTTAAGTAACACTGCCGTAGCTACCGAGGTAATAACTGTTAGTACAGGTAATCTAATTTTCGGTTCGCCGGTAACTATGGGCAGCGGTAGTGGCACTGTATCGGTAACCAGCACGGGCACTATACGTTTTAACGGTACTACAGCAACCAGCCTTACTTTTGGAGGTGCAGCAACTGTGCCGGTGTTTACTACAGCAGCAGCCAGCTATGTTTACTTTGCCCGTGGTTTTACCAATAATACCAATACCTACACCTTTAATGCAACCTGTACGGCTTCATTTACTGGCAATGGTACTATTACTCCAAACGCTGCCATTACATTCGGTCACCTGATATTTGAAGCAGGTGTTACCGATACGTTAGCTTCGGCAGCCGGTGCAGTAATTGTTAAGGGCGACCTTAATATTGCTTCGGGGGCTACCTTTAATGCTCAGAAAAATTTTGAAGCCGCCGGCAACTGGAGCAACAGTGGTACTTTTGTGCCTAACACCAATACCGTTATTTTAAATGGCCTTACCAAAACCATTGGTGGTTCAGTTGGTACTAATTTTTATAATCTGCAAATAGGTAACACCGCTGTAATACTAAGTTATACAGCTAATAGAAACATTACCTGTAACAACCTGGTATTTCAGGGAAACAGCAAAGCACGTACACTTACGCTTTCTGCTAGTGTAAACCTGCAGGTAAATGGCGACCTTACAATTAACCAGCCTACTGCAGCAGTTACTAATGCGTTGGCAGTAAACGCCGGCACGTGCGTGGTAAGTGGTAACCTTATTTTTGCAGGCACCAGCAACACTACTACCCGCGTAGGCAGGGTTGCCGTAACCAGCGGTTCATTTACACTAAATGGTTCTATTACGTGGATGAGCAATACCGCAGTAGCAACCGAAGTTATTACTACCGCTACAGGTACACTTAACTTTGCTAACTCGGTATCGCTGGTAGCTGGTACTGGTACTATAACAGTAACCGGTGCAGGTAATATTAACTTTGATGGTACTACTGCACCATGTTTAAGTTTTGGTGGTGGTGCCGGTACAGCTCCGGTATTTACCAGCGCATATGGCAGCAATGTTAACTTTAATAAGGGCCTTACGGTCACTACCACTAACCTTACTTTTGCAGTGGGTAGCAGCCAAACATTTAAGGGTACGGCTACGGTAACCCCGTCTTCTACTGTTACGTTTGGCAACTTTCAAATAAACCCGGGCTACACAATTACTGTAGCCGGAAACATAGCTGTAAAAGGCAACTGGAACAACCAGGGTACTTTTGTGCCTGGCACCTACACTGTAACCTTTAACGGTACCGGTACACAAACTATCAGCCATACCGGTGGCGAAACGTTTTACAAACTGGCTGTAACACCTTTTGGTACTACCATATTCTGTGCTAACGATATTACGGTAACCAACCAGCTTACTATGAGCGGTGCCAATATTGATTTGAATGGTTACACGCTTACACTGGGCAGTAGTTCGGCAGCGTCGTTAACTTATACTGCCGGGCAGGTGTATGGCGGCAGTTTTAAAAGATGGTTTCCTGCCTCGGCTATTACCAGCACATCGGGTAGCTACTACGGTTTGTTTCCTATAGGCACCAATACCGAATACAGGCCACTTACCATTAACAGTACCGCAAGCCCAACTACAGCAGGTTATGTAACTGTAACACATACCAATGCCAATGGTGGTACAATAGTAACCTATACAGATAATGAAGGCTCGAACATAGAACAGATAACCAACATGCACACCGATGTGGTTACCAGCGGCCTGGCCGGCGGCACTTACAATATAGATGTGAAATTTACCGACCTGGGAACAACCGGTAGTGTTTCTAACCTGAAACTACTTACCTACACTGGTAGTGTAATGGGTAGCTGTGGTACACACACTACTACAAACGGACCCGTAGAAACGCCGGTTGGACACCGTACAGGTTTATCGGTTACTAACCTTAACAATGCATGGGTAATAGGTACTAACGATAGAAATGCAACCCCTATGTATCGCTATGTATATTCGCGTAAAAGCGGAAACTGGAACGATGTGACTGTCGGAAACAGTACCTGGAGTTATACACCGGGTGGCTCTGGTGCAAGCTGCAACTGTGTGCCTACCAGTTCGGGCTATGCTACTATCGAAGCAGGCCATACCATTACGGTATCATCTAGCGATAGCGTGAAATTTATTGATATTTTAAGTGGTGGTGAGTTGAATGTACCTATTATCAGAACCCTGAATGTAACCGGTGGTATGGAACTTAGCGGAACAGGTACCTTTACTGTAAACGGTACACTGCGTGTAAACAACGAACTACAATTATCATCGCCGGTATCTCCTACAGCAAGTGGTAATGTTACTGTAAACGGCTACTTTAACCTGCCTGCGGGAGCGGCTTATCACCAATCGGGTGGAACGCTTACTGTAGGTGGAGATATGAACCTGTCGGGTGCTTTAACAATTGCTTCTGCAGCCAATTTTGTTTTCAATGGTTTTGGCTCGCAATTACGTGGCACCGGTACTTTTGCTGCCAGCTCTGGCGATGTGTTTCCTATAACCAACAATAAATTAATAATGCCGGGTACTTCTATTACTATAGGTACTTCGGGTACTAATAATAGTGTAGATGTGGCAGCCAATACAACGGTTAATAACCTGGGCTCGCTTATTATATATGGTAACCTTTTAGGTAGTAATGCTTCAACATCTATCTGGATTAACAACGCTAACTCATCGGTTAGCGCTACCGGCAGCATAATGAATACAGGAATTCTGGATGCATCTACAGTGCCTAATACGGTAGAATACAGTGGCAGTGGTTCGCAAACAATTACCACCCCACTCACCACTTACCATACGCTTAAAGCTGCCAATGCAGGTACTAAAACACTGAGCAACGATATGATTGTTGACGGTAACCTGGTGTTGGGTGGCTCGGTAATACTGGATGAGTCTACAAAAGTAATATCGGGCGATGGTGGCCTGCAAATGAGCGGCACCAGCGAATTAAAGCTTTCGCGTTCTACCGATTTGTTTGAATACCCGGAACTGGCTGGTGCCTACAGCTGCACAGGTGGTACTGTAACCATACAGCAAACTGCCGATAGCTGTGTGGTACATGGCGCACAATATTATAATCTTAAGTTGAATGGCTCTAAGCCATACGATTTGACAGGAGTAAACAGCATTCTTAATAACCTGGATATTACCAGCTCGGCCTATCTGAACGCTAATACTACACTTACAGTTGGTGGTACATTTACCTACAACACCAGTGGCACTACCACACTAACCGATAGTATAGCGGTAGGAGGGTTAGTATTAAGCAGTGGTACCCTGCTGGATGGTGATAATAGTATCAACGTGTTTGGTTCGGGCGGCTGGAGCCGTAGTTCAGGCGCCACTTTTACACCTAACGAGGGTAGTGTGTACTTTACCGGTTCGGCTACTCAAACACTGGGTGGTACAGCTACCAGCCAAACTTTCAAAAATCTGATAATAGATAAAGCTTCAGGTACAGTTACAGTAGGTGGCAGTACAACATCGCTTACAGTTAGAGGCGATATGGTACTAAACTCGGGTGCATTTAATAAAGGAACTGCTGCTAATATTTACATGCCAAGCGGCGACTGGGTTTGCAATGGTGGTAACTTTGTAGCTGGTACCGGTACAGTTACTTTTAGCGATACACTTGACCAGGCTATAACAGGAACAGCCCTTACAGCCAGCTTTAACAACATTACTGTAAACAAACCTAATGCAAAACTTGCGCCGGATGGTAGCATAACTACTCTGAGCATAAGCGGCAATATGGTACTTACAGCAGGCGAGTTTGATGCCGGAACAGCCACTACTATAGAAATGGCCGGTGGTAACTGGACCAACAACGGCGGTACTTTCACACCTTCAGCAAGCAATATGCTGTTTAACGGTACTACAGCGCAAGCCATAAATGGCACTGCAACTTCACAAAATTTTAATACTATAACAGTTAACAAAA
This sequence comes from uncultured Chitinophaga sp., assembly GCA_964423405.1. Lineage (GTDB taxonomy): Bacteria > Bacteroidota > Bacteroidia > Chitinophagales > LD1 > Bog-950. Next base: position 25,392 of record CAYREY010000027.1, read on the forward strand.
GTGCTAACACACTAAGTGTAAGTGGTAGCACAACTGCCTTAACATTGGCCGGAAACAGCAATATTTATGCCGGTACGTTTAATGCCGGTACAGCCGCAACCATTAATCTGGAAGGCGACTGGAATATGACCGGCGGTACATTTACCAATACAGGTAATACGGTAGTGCTAAGCGGTAGCGGGGTGCAAACTATTTCATCTACCGGTGCCTTTAATAACCTGCAAATGAACAGCCTTACCGGCTATGCTACACTTGCCGGCGATATTACAGCAAACGGAACCCTTACCCTTACCAGTGGTAATATAGAAACCAACAGCTATAAAGTTATAGTGCCATCTACTGCTACTATAAGTGGCGGTAGTGCAGCCAGCTATGTAAATGGTAACCTGCGCATGGGTATTGCCAATACATCGGCCCCTTCGTGTACATTTACCATAGGTGATGCTGCCGGTTATGCGCCGGTAACTGTTGCCTTTGCCGGTACAACAACCGGCTCGGGCTCACTTACAGCATATACCACCAGTGGTGACGATGCTGATATCGTTGCCTCGGGTATTGATAGCAGCAAGAGCGTAAACCGTACCTGGACACTGGCTAACAGTGGTGTAGCTGGTTTTACATCGTACTCGCCTACGTACACTTTTGCAACAGGCGAGGTAGATGGTAGTGCAAATACTGCTAATTTCCAGATAAGCCGTTATAGCGGTGGTGTATGGAACAACGTAACCATTGGCTCGCGTACAGCCAACTCAACTCAGGCAACCGGCGAAACTACTTTTGGAAAGGTGCAGATAGGCGAGAAGAACACTTTAACTGTAGATGTACACCCTGCCGATACCACCGTATGTACCGGTACACAGGTGATACTGGTTAGCCACTCTAACTCAATGCCGGTGCCTACTATTAAATGGCAGCGCGACCCAAACACCGGAACTTTTGCCGATATAACAGGTGGCATGGATGGTGGTGTTTATACCGGTTATGCATCCGATACACTGGTAATCAGCAATCCGGTAGGTTTAGGTAGCTATAAGTATCGTGCTGTGTTTGCAAATATAAACGGTACTGTAAACTCAGATACCGCTACGCTAACTGTAAACACTACTCCAACTATTACATCATCGGTAGGCGACACTGTGTGCGACCTGGGTACAGCCGTACTTACTGCATCTGCTACTGACGGCTCAGTAAAATGGTACACCACAGCCACCGATACTGCAGTTGAATATACCGGTACAGCCTACACTACACCTACTATATCATCTACACAAGTATACTATGTAGAGGCCGTAGCTGCCGGTTGCACTACTTTAACCCGTACAGCTATAACTGCCCTTGTTACTCCAATACCAACAATAGCTTCTGTTACAGGTGGTGTGGTTTGCGGTTCAGGCACTGTTAACCTTTCGGCTACTGCCAGTGCCGGAGTTATAAACTGGTACGCAGCGGCATCCGGCGGTGTATCGCTGGCCACTTCAACCAGCTACACTACTCCATCAATAAGCACAACTACCAACTATTATGTAGATGCTACCCTTAACGGCTGCACTACTGCCAGCCGTACCGCGGTAACTGCTACAGTTGGTGTTATTCCTGTGGCAACTATTGCTTATCAATCGTGCCCGGGGGTAGATGGCAGCACTACTATTCAAATTGGCCACAGTGGCGGCGTTGCTCCGTTTACTTACAAACTTAATAGTGGTTCATTTACCAGCACCGACACGGTACATATTTCTAACGGATCATCACATGACTATTACGTGCAGGATAGCTATGGCTGCACATCAACAGCTACCAGCTATGCAGCTACTACAGTTGACCCTGTGCGTATTGCTAACGTAGGCAGCAGCAGCACTTGTAACTGTACTTCGCACGGCGAAGGCCGCGATGTGTACCTTACCAATAGTTCGGGCGACCTGATAGCAATAATTAATGATATGGGTCACGATTTGGGGGTAATAACCGCTACTGTTTACACCCGCCCAAGCCCGGTTATAATAAACAACCTACAGGGTGGTACCGATGCGGCACTTTCGCGTAGTTTTGTACTTGATTTTGATGGTACTAACCTGAACCCACCGGTAGAAGTTAAGTTTCCGTTTACCAATTACGAGTATAACCAACTGGTAAGCGCAGCTGAATTAACACCTGCTGCAGGTGACGATATTGGCTCGGTAGCCGACCTGGGTACTACACAATATGAAGGACCAGATGAAGATGACACGTACAATACATCGGCAGCAACTATGCTGGTACGCCATCAGCAGTTAAACAATGGTACACTAATGGGTGGCCGTTACATTACTGTGGCCCTTACTGCTAACGGAGAGCACTGGATGCATGGTAACGGTAATAACTCACCACTGCCTGTTAAACTGGTTTCTTTCGAGGCTAAACCAAACAAACTAACCGGTGCCGTAGAAACCAAATGGGTAACAGCCCTGGAGATAGATAACGATTACTACACTGTAGAGCGCAGCGATGATGGTGTTAACTTTAACGAAATTGGCAGAGTAGATGGCGCCGGAAACTACACCGGTACACTTAACTACCGCTTTAATGATGTTAAACCGCTGCAAGGCGTATCGTATTACAGGCTTAAACAAACCGATTTTGATGGGGCTTATACATACTCGCACACCGTAGCCGTGAGCATGGATGTAAAAACAGGCCTGAGCATGTACCCGAACCCAACCAGCAACCAGCTTAATATAGGTATAAGCAATGCAGAAGATGATACTTACATTCAGATTGTTGACCTGGGTGGCCGCGAAATATACCGCACTGTTATAGCAGCCAACAGCAGTACAGAACAACGTGTAACACTAAACGTAAAAGATTTTATGCCGGCAGGTATTTATCTGGTAAATGTTACTGTAAACGGCACCACTATTAAAGAAAAACTGATAGTGAATAATTAGAGTTTCTAATAAACAAGTAATCAATACAAAGTGGGGCAATTGTACGCAATTGCCCCACTTTGTATATAACAAAACAGGTGAAGTAATGTGAATCTTACACTTGTATCGTACGTATAGGTATTGTAAGCAGGCACCCATAAAACAGTTAACAATATAATCCGCCAAAGCAGAAACAAAGATGATTTGTATGCGTAACGGAATATAGGGTTACACACACAGGACAGCCTTCGGACCCCATATTATAGAACGAAAAATTATGATCATGAAGAAATTCAACCTTCTGCTAAGTGCCGTGGCTATGTTTTTTGCTTATCAATCGCACGCTCAGTTAACAGTGCCTGTTAGTGCCGGCGTTCCGCAGGCTTTTCCATATTCATCGCAGGTGCGCGATGCGAGCGGCGAGTTACTGGTTAACCGCCATATTGCGTTGCGTATATCTATGCACGTGGGTTCGGCCGATGGACCTATTGCTTATATGGAAGTAGATACCACCACCACTTCGCCCAATGGTATTTTTAGTGTGGTAGTAGGTGGCGGCAGTATTATACAGGGCGATTTTAATTTAATACCATGGACCGGCGGGCAGATTTACCAGCAGGTAGAGCTGGACGAAAATGGTGGTGACCGTTTTACCGATATGGGTACTGCGCAGCTACTAAGTTTACCCTATGCCATTGCTGCCGGTAATGGTGTGAAAGAAGTAAATTACGATGAAACAGGTAAGTTAATGGTTACTTCGGCTGATGGAAGCGAAAGTATAGCAACCTCTCGTGCAACCTGGATGGCAGGCGGTAATGCATCTATAACCGCAGATGATTTTATAGGTACTACCGATGATGCGGATGTGGTTTTTAAACGCAATAAAACTGAAAGTATGCGCCTTGCAGCAGGTAACGCAGTAACCATGCCCGGTAAACTTGGTTTGGGTGGTGTAGCAAGCCCGGCTGTATCGCTGGATGTAAGCGGTGCCATGGCCATACGCGAAACAACTGTAAATGTATCGGGTACCTTTAACCTGAACGTAGCAAACAACTCACTTATATTTGTCAATTCATCTGTACCGGCATCGTATGCTACAGCTATACTTGGGCCGGGTGCTGTAAAGGGGCAGATACTGATGATTTCGGTAACGGGTAGTAACTCTAATTACGGTATTAAGTTTGTAAACAATAGCAACTACAACACCCGCATTAGTGCCAACGGTAATGGCATAAGCAGTAGCTCGTATGCCAGCAAAACATATACCGATGGCAATACAATAACGTTCCTGTGGAACGGTAACGACTGGGTGCAAATTGCATCGAGCTACGGAGAATAGTAAGAATATTAAACTATATGCAGAAAGGCTACCACAAAAGGTGGCCTTTTTGCTTTTTATACTTACTGTTTTATGCTGAATTGCACCCGATGATTCTGCTGTTGGTTGCGCTTAGTAGTCAATACCTGCTACAGTATTTTTTTAATACTACTGATACAAGCTTTTACTTTTCTGCCACTGGTATTGGCTTGATGTTTCTATTGTTTGCGGCATTGTTACAACCTGTAAATTGAAATAACCGGCAACAAACAATTGTTACTGTTTTTTGTACAAAGCACGCTTTTTAAATGCCGGTAAATCAGCATTTTTTTCAAAAAACACACTTGACAAAACGTATAGTCTATATTATATTATATACAAACGCACAAGCTATGACAAAACTACTTACACTCGTTGTTGCAATCCTGTTTGCTCAGGTTACTATTGCACAATCATTAAGCCCGGTTGCTATGACCAGTGCTGCCGCTGTAACAGTTAAAGCCAGCAAACGTATGACAGCCTCTACCGGCGAACTTACACTGCGTAACAGTGCTCAACCTACCTTAAATAATTCAGCTATTGCTACTACCGGCAATACACAAATGGATGTATATCCTAATCCCGCAGCAGGCATCGTATCATTCAACTTTCAAACTACCGGCCAGGGTTCGGTATCGGTTAGCTTAACCAATATGATGGGCGAAAAAATATCGGACCTGTTTGCCGGCAACTACGATAACGGTAAAATAGCCGAACAGATGGATATATCGCAGGTGGCCCCCGGTATGTACTTTATTAACCTGCAATATACCGATGCAGCAGGTAAGGCTCATAACATGAGCAAAAAGCTACAGGTGCTTTAAAACATAGCTATTGAAATATACTTCAAGTTCCCACAATTTCAATTCTGATTTTCCGCTAAAAAACCTGCCTTTTACAATTGATACAAATTAAGGCTGTGGGTTGTTGAAAGAAACTTTACATTTATGTTTTGTAAAGCTATCTGCTAACACCATGTCCCGCCGTCCGTTAATACAATACATTAGTTCTCCGCTTTTTATAGGTGGGGCAATGTTTTTGTTTCTGTTAACGCTTACCCAGTACCTGGCTTATGAACGCTACCTGATATTAAAAGATGCCGAGGTACGCGATTTATACAACGATGCCGATGCAGCCGAAAAAAGGCTACAAACGGTATTGGCCAATAGCCAGGCTACCGCACAAACGCTGGGGTTTATAGTAGAAAATTATGGAAAACCTGAACGTTTTGACAGTATAGCTACCACACTACTGCGCAACAGCAAATATGTGGATGTAATACAACTGGTAGATAGTACCGGAACTATTACAGATGTGTATCCTGTTACAGGCAACGAAACTGTATTGGGTTACAATATTCTTAAGGATTCTGTACGGAATAAGGGAGCTTTTTCTGCTATAAAAACCGGTAATTTTTTCTGGGCCGGGCCTATACCGTTAAAGCAGGGTGGAGTAGGTTTGGTTGGTCGCCAGCCGTTGTTTATTGGCAACCGGTTTGCCGGATTTTCGGCTATAGTTATTCATCTTAAAACATTTTTACAGGGTGCAGGTATAGACCCTGAGCGGATAAGCCCCTACAGCTATCAGCTATCGCGTGTAGATCCTGATAAAAAGAATGAAGAGTTTTTTCTGCCCGATAGCGGCAACAATAAGCGTTCGTACTCTATACCAATACAAATACCTAACGGCGAATGGAAGTTGTACGTAAGCCGTAAAAGCGGGTCGCTGTTTTATGTAACGGCAACCTTATCGTTGCTGGGCATTATATTATCTGTTACCGGTGGTATTTTTGCCTGGTTTATGGCAAGGCAACCCAGTAAGTTAAATCAGCTTGTTGCCGAAAAGACGATACAGTTAAAAGCCAGCGAGCAGTATTTCAGGGCACTGATTGAGCAAAGCTCTGATGCCATAGTATTAATGGATGTGCACGGTAAGGTTATTTATCAAAGTCTATCTACAAGCCGTATTAGTGGTTATGCCCCCAACGAATTGATGGGTGTAGATTGCATTGCACTGGTTCATCCGGATTACCGCGATGCTGACCTGAAATTTTTTGATACCGTGCGCCGTACGCCCGGTATTACCCGTAAACGTACACATTACCTGCGCCATAAAAACGGTCACTATATATGGGTTGAAAGTACCTATACTAACCTGTTGGATAACAAAGATGTGAAGGCCATCGTGTTTAATTTTCATGATATTTCAGAAGTATTAAGGGAAAGGGATTTGTCGGATAGTATTATTAATAGCCTGCCTGGTGTGTTCTATTTATATGACCAGAGCGGTAAGTTTTTACGCTGGAATAAAAACTTTGAAACGGTTAGCGGTTACACTGGTGCCGAGATACAGCAGATGCACCCGCTTGATTTTTTTGATAAAGACAATAAACAATTGCTTGCAGATAGAATAAAAGAGGTGTTTGTAGCCGGTGTAGCTTATGTAGAAGCACCTTTTATGGCAAAAGATGGAAGCAAAATAGATTATTACTTTACCGGCTACCTTACCAAACTGGATGGCAAAGATTATCTGGTGGGGGTAGGTATAGATATAACCCAGCGTAAAAAAGCAGAGCAGGAAACTATTGCAGAAAAGAACCTGTCAGAGTCGGTAATCAACAGCTTACCCGGTTTATTTTATCTGGCAGATTTTAACGGGCGTTTTTTGCGTTGGAACAAAAACTTTGAAAAAGTATCGGGTTATACCAGCGACGAAGTTGCACAAATGCGCGTGGTACAGTTTGTAGATACCGGTGGGCGCGATGAGTTGCTGCAGAAAAAACAACTGGCTATACAGGAAGGCTCATCAGAGGTTGAAACGCTTTTCCTTACAAAAGATAAGCGGCAGATTCCGTATTACTTCACCAGTATGTTATCTACCTATAATGGCCAGCCCTGTTTGTTGGGTGTGGGCATAGATATAACCGACCGCAAAAAAGCACAGGAGGCGCTGGTTAACCGCACGCTGGAGTTACACGAGCGAGTTAAAGAACTGAATTCGCTGTACAGCATTTCGGCAATAAGCAACAACTATAACCTTACTACCGAAGAGATATTAAGCCAGTGTGTGCAGGTATTGGTGGCAGCTTATCAATACTCAGCCATAGCCTGTGCCCGTATTACTTTGTTGGGCATGATTTATCAAACACCTAACTATAAAGATAAGCAGTGGAAACAGCAGGCCGATATTGTAATGAAGGGTCAGGTGTGCGGCAGTATAGAGGTATGCTATCTGGAGGAGCGGCCCGATGAGCAGGAAGGCCCTTTTTTAAAAGAGGAGCGCTGGTTGCTTAACTCGGTAGCAACTATAATTGGGGCTGCTATGGTACGTAAGCAGGCCGAAGAAGAAACCCTGCGCTCTCAACAGGATCTACGATTGTTATCGGCCCACTTACAAACTGTTAGAGAGGAGGAGAGGACCGGCATAGCCCGCGAGATACACGATGAATTAGGGCAACAGTTAACAGGGCTTAAGATGGATGCCTCGTGGATGAAGAAACTTACGAACGACGAGAAGTTACTGGGCCGTATACAGAACATGATTGAACTGATAGACGAGACTATTAAAACAGTACGGCGTATATCAAGTGAGTTGCGCCCCGGCATACTGGACGACCTAGGCCTGCCGGCTGCGCTGGAGTGGCAAAGCAACGAGTTTGAACGTCGCACGGGTATACATTCTGTTTTTAAAACCGATGGCTTAACGGGTACCTACACGCGTGATATAGCCACCGTAGTTTTTCGTATTTACCAGGAAACACTAACCAATGTGGCCCGCCATGCCAATGCTACACAGGTAGAAACGCAGGTTGTTCAAAATGATACAGAACTAATGCTAACCATAGCTGATAACGGTAGCGGTTTTGAGGTGCAACAGGTAGGAAATAAAAAAACATTAGGGCTGTTGGGTATGCGCGAAAGGGCTTTAATGATAAATGGCCACCTGAATATTACCAGCGTACCCGGAAAAGGTACTACTATTGTATTAACAGTTCCGCTTGAAAACGGTATAAATTAATCCCCCCGATGAATATCCTGATAGCCGACGACCATGCCATTGTGCGAAAAGGATTAGTGCAACTGCTGCGCGAAGAGTTCCACTTTGCCGAAATAACCGAAGCTGCCAACAGTGCCGATGTGCTGGATAAAGCCAAGGGTAAAATATGGGATGTGATACTGCTGGATATTTCGATGCCGGGCCGCAGCGGGTTAGATGTTTTAAAGCAATTGCGTGCCGATGGTATAAAGGCCCCTGTACTTATGTTAAGCATGCACCCCGAAGACCAATATGCCTTAAGGGTGCTTAAAGCCGGGGCATCGGGCTTTTTGAATAAAGACAGTGCTACCGATGATTTGATAGCCGCTGTGCACAAGGTACTTTCAGGCAAAAAGTATATTACTGCCTCGCTGGCCGAAAAGATGGCCGAGGCTATGGGGGATGGGGGCGACAGGGCTGCTCATGAGTTGTTATCTGACCGCGAATTGCAGGTACTACAGTTGATTGCAGCAGGCAAAACTGTATCGGAAATTGCGGAAACTATATCGCTGAGTGTGAATACAATAAGTACTTACCGCACCCGTATACTCGAGAAACTTTCGTTAGGTAACAACGCGGAGCTTACCCGCTATGCGCTGGATAACCACCTGGTATAACTACACTATGTAGTACAAACCACTACAAATCTTTCATACTTACTACTAACAACTCCGGGCCTTAGCATCCGTTTATTTGCATTGTAAATAGCGGCGTATGGCAGAAAACAGTTACCCCCAAAAGCTTAAAATACTGATAGTGGAAGATTCGCCATACATAGCGGCCCGCATACGCGTGTTGCTTTCGGATGAAGCCAACCACGATTTTGTGGGTATAGCCCGCACGGTAAGCAGGGCTATGACCCTGATAAGTGAGAAAGCTCCTGATGTGGTGATGTTGGATATACACCTGGAGCCCGATGGTACAGGTTACAACGGTATTGATTTGCTGAAAACGCTGCGTATGCAGTTTCCGGATATAGTGGTAATGATGCTCACCAATTTTTCGGAGTTGCAGTACAGGCACAAATGCATGCAGTTAGGGGCGCATTATTTTTTTGATAAGAGCAACGATTTTGACAAGATACCTGATACTTTAAAACAATTGCGTCAGGCATCGTAAACGCGAACACAAATAAGCTATGCAAAGTAATTCTTCACGATTTTCGGTAGTTGAGCCTACGCCAGATTTGCTGGCAGCAGTAATACGTTCTTCGGGCGATGCTATTGTAACTGTAAACCCCGATGGTATTATTACCAGTTGGAATACAGGAGCAGAAACGCTATCGGGTTATGTGGCCGATGAGGCCATAGGGTATCATGTATCTTTAATAATACCACCTGCCTTGTTAGCAGATGCTAACAGTACTATTGCCAGCGTTATGGCCGGTAAGCACTATCACCATTTCGAAAGCAGGATAGTATGTAAAGATACCGGCAGTATGCGTGTATCGGTATCGCTGTCGCCGGTTATGTTTCAGGGGCAAATAATGGGAGTATCAATGATAATGCGCGATGCTAATGTATTATGCAAAACAAGAGAGCCTGAGATTGAAGAACTGAATGAGATACTGGAGCAGAAAGTAGCAGAGCGCACCGCCGAGTTACGCGAGGCTAACCAGGCACTGGAAGCTTTTTCATACTCGGTGTCGCACGATTTGAAAGCTCCGGTAAGGGCTATCAACAACTTTGTAAAGTTAATCAGCAGAGATTGCAGCCAGCAATTAACACCAGATATTACTGAACTGCTGGAGCATATAGAGAGCAACAGCTTGCGAATGAATAGTATAATTGAAGATTTGCTTTCGCTTGCCAAACACAGCCGCACTAATCTTGATTATAAGCTGGTTGACATGACTGCGCTTTTTAACAAAGTATGGGGTTGTTTGGCACATAGTATGCCTAATAAAGCCAGCCTGCAACTGGAGGCACTACCGGTAGTAGAGGCAGATGCATCGATGATAGAACAGGTGGTTGTAAACTTACTTTCTAATGCGGTAAAATATTCGTCGCACACACCTGATGCAAAAGTAAATGTAGGCTGCCGTACAGAAGATGGTAACTATGTTTTTTATATAAAAGATAACGGAGCAGGGTTTGATATGCAGTACTACGACCGGTTGTTTGGTGTATTTGAGCGCCTACACAGCGCAAGTGAATTTGATGGCACCGGCGTAGGACTGTACCTTGTAAAACGTATAGTTGAAAAACACAATGGTAGCGTATGGGCCTGGTCGCAACCGGGCGAGGGGGCAGAGTTTTATTTTACCTTACCTATTAATAAACATAAATAAATCAGAGATTATGAGAATGGCTTCGCGGATTAGAAAAATAAGGGAGATTAGCGGCTTAAAGCAAGCTGCCGTGGCAGCAAGCCTGCAAATTACACAACAGGCCTATTTCGGTTTAGAGAAATCGGCCGATAACGCCAAACTGGGTACACTGCACCGTTTTTGCAAAGTAATGAATATTGACATTGCATTTCTGGTAGCAGAGGATATACCAGTAACATCGGAAAACATAGAGAAATTTGGCCGCCGCAGTTATTACGATATAGTAACCGGCTGTGAAGAAAATGCTAACCGCAGCGACATGGTGGTGGTATAGCACAAAATTGAATTAGGGTGAGTGTTTCTGTTTAGTGTGTGGATGCACCACTTTGCCTTGGCGAAGTGGTGCTTTGTTTTTTATCTCACCCATAAAAGCCGTACCTGGTTTAAACAGCATCAGTTATTCGTATTATTTAGAAATTAATTGTTCCTTAGCAATTAATGAAAGTAGTGGGCATCATACCTTCGCGTTATGGCTCCACCCGTTTTCCGGGTAAGCCGCTGGTAGTTATTGGCGGCAAAACCATGATACAGCGGGTGTACGAGCAGGCAAAAAAGTCGAACCTGCTTACAGATGTTATAGTTGCCACCGACGATGAGCGTATTTACAACGAAGTAACCCGCTTTGGCGGCAAAGTGGTAATGACAGCCGCCCACCATAAAAACGGTACCGAGCGCTGTGCTGAAGTGGCAACCGGTATAGCTGCCGATGTGATAATAAACGTACAGGGTGATGAGCCTTTTATAGACCCGGCCCAGATAGACCTGCTGGCTGCCTGCTTTAACCAGCCCGACACACAAATTGCTACACTGATACGTAAAACCGATTGGGATGATGAGTTAAAGAACCCCGCCCGTGTAAAGGTGGTGGTTAATAAGCGCAACCAGGCTATGTATTTTAGCCGTAGTATAATACCCAATCCTATATCGAAACTACATTTTGATGAACTGGAGTATAACCTGCATATTGGTATTTATGCTTTTAGAAAAGATGTATTGCTACAGGTAGTTAAGTTAGAGCCTACCCCGCTGGAGCAAACAGAAAGCCTGGAGCAGTTGCGCTGGCTGGAGAATGGCTACCCCATACAATGTGCTGTAAGCACACACACCAGTGTGGCTATAGATACACCTGAAGATTATGAAGAGGTGAAGGATAGGGTAGAGTAGGGTTTTGTTTACCGCTAATAGTAGTTGTTATAAGCAACGGGCTTCGACTCCGCTCAGCCTGACATACCAGCAAAGGGCAAACCAAAGCCGGCAAATACGCTTTAGTTATCCTCTTATTTTTTTGATTAAGCCTTGTAGTACCTGCCCCGGGCCAACCTCGGTAAATTCGGTGGCGCCATCGGCCAGCATTTGCCGTACACTTTGGGTCCATTTTACGGGGGCAGTTAGCTGGGCTATCAGGTTTTCTTTAATAACAGCCGGGTCGGTTTCTGCTTTGGCGCTTACGTTTTGGTAAACAGGGCATACCGGTGTGTTGAACGTAGCAGCGTAAATGGCTTCGGCCAGTTCTTTACGCGCAGGCTCCATTAGCGGCGAATGGAAGGCTCCACCCACCGGTAGTTTTATTACTTTGCGTATACCGGCGGCTTTTATGGTTTCCATAGCCTCATCTATCCCCTTTATGCTGCCCGATATAACCAACTGTCCCGGCGCGTTGTAATTAGCCGCTACCACTACCTCATCTTTTATATTGCCGCAAATATTTTCTATTTGTGCTTCGCTTTCGTAGTTAAGTACGGCGGCCATGGTAGAGGGTACCAGCTCGCAGGCTTTTTGCATGGCCTGTGCACGGATAGATACCAGTTTAAGTGCTTCTTCAAAGCTTAATGTTTGGTTGGCTACCAGTGCCGAGAACTCGCCCAGCGAGTGGCCAGCAACCATATCGGGTTTAAAATTATCTATCAGCGCTGCCGATATTACCGAGTGTAAAAACACGGCAGGCTGGGTTACTTTGGTTTGTTTCAGTTCTTCATCGGTACCGGTAAACATTACCTGCGATATGCTAAAGCCAAGTATTTCATCGGCACGGGAAAACATGGTGCGGGCTATTTTGCTTTGCTCAAACAAATCTTTACCCATACCGGTAAACTGCGAACCCTGCCCGGGGAAAACGTATGCTTTCATGTAGAATAGATTACACTGATAAATACAATTGATTACGCCGATTGTACCGGCGATTACAGGATAATACTACAAGATTGCGGCGATAAAACAAAAGTAGAATGTGCAGTGCGGGCTTATCTTTTTAATAGCTTAAAGCCAATTTCGCGGCCCTGCCCCCTGAACATGGCCAGGTTTATCCAGAACCAGGCAAACTGTTCCATTAGCTCAAACTTATCGTTGCCGCCTATATGGTAGCACTCGGCAAAGCCGGCATCTTTAGCCAGTTGTGTAGCTGCCTGTACACCGGTAGGGCTATCGCCGGCTACAAACATATCGAGCGCGGTGTTGCCATACACGGGGTTAAGCATGTTATTAAAACCGGTGGTGTTAAAGCACTTTACTACATCGCGGGTTTGGGTGTTGGCCAGTATGGCATCGGTAGTATGGGTGTAGCCTTGCGGACCGCGTCCCATTACTATGTTCATAGAATCGATAATTATTTTACCGGTGGTATCGCCCAGGCTTTTTACCACTTCTACCGTGGCCGGTGCCGGTGTGGCTATCAGTATCACCTCGGCTTGCTTTACGGCGTTTTCTATGCTGGCAAAGCGGTCTTCGCCTATCAGCGTGGCCAGTTTAATATTTTTATCGCTTAGTGGAAGGCGGGCACCTACCAGTACGGTATGGCCTGCGTTAATCCATTTTTGCGCCAGTGCGCCACCTACATTACCCGAGCCTATAATTGCTATTTTCATATTAGTTGTTTTACATTAAAAATCCGTTTTCCGGTACCAGTTTAACTGGCAATTCTTTTTCGCCCAACATTTCTTTTAAATCGCGCTCTATAGTATTGCAAAGTGCGTTGAGTGGTACATCGGTAATTTTATTTTCAAAAGGGTCTTCGTTTACCTCGCCTACCTTACCTATAATTGAAAATACAAATGATATGGTAACTGACACCGGTACCATCAGGTAACTGATATTCATTTTTGTAAAATCGCCTATTAGGCAAAAAGGCAACAGCAACATAAAAGTAAACAGAAATACACGGGTGAAGTAATCGTATTGCCTTAGCAATGGTGTGTTTTTAATACGCTCGCAGCCACCCTGGTAGTTAGCCAGCGATAGTAGTTGCCCCTCCATTTGAAAGCTATCGAACCCTCCTAACGTACCATTGGCCATAGCCTCGTATATTTTTTTACCTGCCAATAATTGCAGGTAGTTAGGTTTGTTATTGGTTGCCAGCAAAGCGGTGTACTCTTCGTTGCTTAAAAAAGGTAGCAGTTGCTGCCACTGGTTTTGCTGTCGCAGGTGCAGGCGTAGTGCGTGTACCCATGCTATGGTAAGGTACACCATTTCTTTTTTGAAGTTTTGACTACGTGAGGCGTTGTAATTGGGTTGGTGGCTATGGCTATCGGTAAAGGTAATAATAAGCCTTGCCAGTACGCGTGCCGAGTTAATAATACCACCCCAGAGGGTGCGGGCCTCCCACCAGCGGCTGTATGAGCTGTTGTTGCGGAATGCTATAAATATAGCCAGCGCGCTACCCAGTATGGCGGCTATAGAAAACGGCAACGTAACCGACCAAAGACCCTGTGTGTGCAGCCCCCAAACAATAAGCGATACCGTTATGGCAAAAAGCAGTTCGATTTGTACATAGCCAACCACCTTAACAGGGTTGAAATTTCTTTTAAGTATCATAGTTAAAATTCGTGCCTTATAAAGGCACCTGCGTTGTAGGTGTTAAGTAATAGGTTTCCTCTGGTCTGTCCGAAATCGGCACCGGCGCCTACCTGATAGCTTTTAAACTGTAAGCCCAGCCTGATGCGTTGCGTAAAACCAAAATTTTTGCTGCGGCTGGTGGGCAGTGTGTTTACACTTTCGGCCTGTGTAAACAGGTTTAGCCCGGTAGTAAGTTTAGGCGTGTAGCGCAATAGTAAAAAATAATCTAAATCGGGTTTTGCCAGTGTTTCGCAAACCAGCCAGCTAAAAATGGTAAGCTCTTTTTTTATCAGTGCGTACTGTACACCGGCTTTGGGGTACACGCCGCGGTTAAACACCTGCACTACTACTACCGGTGCAATACCTTTAAGCTTGCTGTGGTTATAAGATACAGCACCGGTAATGCCAAACTGTGGTAGAAACGTTTTAGTGGTCTGTTTATAATCTACCACGGCACGGCTGCGGTTAAAAAAGAGCCAGCGTTGAGGGTTGCCTTCGCGGGTTTTAAAATACTTGAAGAACATTACATCAACACTGGCCCGCTGGTGGCCGGCAAAAAGCTCTACCGGTACCTGCGCCTGGCAGATACCGCCCAGCAATAGCAATACTATAGCAACTATTTTGCCCATGCGCAGCGTGGTAAACCGGTTAATTATTAGCTGTTCAGTAAATCTACCACCAGCCTTGCTGCTGCTGCACCTGAATTCTGCTGCTGGCCGGTTATCAGGTTACCATCTTGTATAGCGTAAGCCGAGAATGGGTCCGCAACCTTAAACGTAGTGCCTTCTATTTTGCGCGCTTCGGTTTCTATGCGGTACGGTTGTATTTTCTGGCCTACGGCCTGGTCGGCAAAATCTTCTTCGGCATCGGCAAAGCCGGTCCATGTTTTTCCCTTAACCAGGAGTTGTCCGTCAGATGTTTTTGTTTCGAGCAACAGGGTGGTTGAGTGGCATACGGCAGTGGCGGGTTTACCAGCCTGGTAAAAAGACGCGAATAACTGTTGCAGGGCTGTGTTGCCTTTAAAGGTGTACATAGGGCCCTGACCGCCTACCAGAAATATAGCGGCATAGTCGCTATGGTTAATACCGGCCAATGCACGGGTGTTTTGCAACAGTGCGTTGAATGATGGTTGCTGCATATAGCCCAGCGATATAACATCGTGTGCCGAGTAGCCACTGGCATCGGTAGGGTTAGAGTAGCTGTCCATTTCCAGCTTGCCACCCTGTGTAGATACCAGCTCTATCTCATAGCCGGCCTCCTGAAACACCAGCATGGGGTGTGTAAGCTCGGCTGCCCAGAAACCAATAGGCCAACCGGTTTGCTGTGATACAGCCGGCGAACTGGCTACCATTAGTATTTTACCTTTGGCGGCGGCACCGTGAAAATGTACGTAGTTGTTTACTTCTTTTAGTTTGCTCATACAGTATAGTTTTTGATTTTTATATTTATACTGCAAAGCTGATAGTATATATACTATTAAGCAATATACTTACTTATAAGAGCCATACTATCTAAAAGGAAAGTACGGGGATTCAAAATCAACCAATATGCCCGAGTTTTTGTATAACAACAAGCTTTATTACAACCCTGTAGAGTTTGCCATGGACCGTATAGGTGGCACCTGGAAAATGCCCATACTTTGGCGATTGAAGGATAATGTGTTGCGCTATGGCGAGCTTAAAAAGGATATGCCCCGCATAACCCATAAAATGCTTACCAGCCAATTGCGTGAACTGGAAGAGGAGGGGTTTATTGAACGGAAGGTGTACCCGGTGGTGCCACCCAAGGTAGAATACAGTATTACGAAACGTGGACGAAAATCGATAGTGATAATAGAGACTATCAGAAACTATGGATTGGATTTAATGAAGGAATTTGGAGTAGATAAGGCAGAAATTTCGGGACAGCGAAAGCAGAAATAGTTTAATTTGCTGATATTCAGATAGTAGTAAATATTAGTTTTATTTTTACTATTTTAGGCAAATGCAATTTCGGTAAAAAAGGGTCTTGTAATTAATTGATAATCAATTTAATTTTCAGCCTCTTTTTATGGGTTAACATGCTTTTTTTATAAAAAGCTGATTAGTAGTTTTTTAGATGCGGGGTGGGTTAACGTAAAACGAGGGGTACGTTAACTAAGCCGGGCACTAAGCAGATTGATAAACTCGTTGCGGGTAGTCTGCTTTTCGAACTCGCCGGTAAAGGCCGAAGTAGTAGTAACCGAGTTTTGTTTAGATACGCCCCGCATCATCATGCACAGGTGTTTAGCTTCAATAACTACGGCTACGCCAAGCGGGTTAAGGGCTTCCTGTAAAGCATCGCGCACCTGTATGGTTAAGCGCTCCTGTACCTGTAGGCGGCGGGCAAATACATCTACCACGCGCGCCAGTTTGCTAAGGCCTACAATTTTGCCATTGGGTATATAGGCTATGTGTGCGCGGCCATAAAAAGGAAGCATGTGGTGTTCGCACAGCGAGTAAAGCTCAATGTCTTTTACTATCACCATCTGGTTGTGATTTTCGTCGAATAAAGCGCCACGTAGTATAGCGCCGGCATCCATGTGGTAGCCCTGGGTTAGAAAGTGCATAGCCTTGGCTACGCGCTCTGGTGTTTTCTCCAGTCCGTTGCGGGTTACATCTTCACCCAGTGCTGCAATAATATCGCGGTATTTATCAGCTACCAGTTTAAGACTGTTTTCGTTGTAGCGCTCTTGCTTTTCGTAATGCTTCATGTTATAGTTTTACTCGCCGTAGTATTCTACATATATGTTTTCGGTTTCTACCAGTTTTATGCAGTGTAGCTTGCAGCCTTTAATGTGAGGCTCCAGCCATTTCCATATCTGCATTACTACGTTCTCGGTACTAGGTAGTACGTTCTGTAGTTCGGGTACATCCAGGTTAAAGTTCTTGTGGTCTAACCGGTCTACTATTTCACGTTTCATAATCTTGCTCAACTCATGCGCATTCATAATAAAACCGGTATTGGGGTCGGGTGTGCCTTTAACTGTAACAAACACATCGAAGTTATGTCCGTGCCAGTTTTTGTTGGCACACTTACCAAATACAGCAGTGTTTTCCTCTTCTGTCCAGTTAGGGTTGTTAAGCCTGTGGGCGCCATTAAAGTGTTCGCGTCGTGTTAGGTATACCATTCTTTATCCATTATACTTCTCCAAAATCATTGCATGGCCGTGGGCGCCTGCAGCGCAGGCAGCTAGCAATGCATACTTCCCATTTTCTTTTATCAGGCGGTTAGCCGCAGTAGTTACCAGTCTGGCACCGGTGGCACCAAACGGATGCCCCAGCGAAAGGCTGCCGCCCCACAGGTTTAGTTTATCCATGGGTACTACACCAACTGCTTTATCCCTGCCCAGTTTATTTTTTGCAAAGTCATCGCTTGCCATACATTTAAGGTTGGCAAGTATCTGGCCAGCAAACGCTTCGTGAAACTCAAACACCTGGAAGTCGGAAAAGTTCATGCCGGTTTTATTAAGCAGTTTGCTGATTGCGTAGGTAGGGCCTAGTAGTAACTCATCGTTTAAATCGCAACCGCTAAAGGTATAGCTGTGCAGGTAAGCTTTAGGGGTAAGGCCCAGTTGCTTTGCTTTATCTTCTGTCATTAATAAAACACAGGCAGCTCCATCAGTAAGGAACGATGCGTTGGCAGCGGTGATAGTTCCTCCCTCTTTTACAAATGCCGGTTTAAGTTTGGCCATTTTATCCAGCGTCGTATCTCCACGGAAACCATTATCTTTTGCAATACGCTTGAAGCCTGGTGCGCTTTCTACCGGTGTTATCTCTTGTGCCAGTATGCCATCGGCATCTGCTTTGGCGGCCAGTTGGTGTGAGCGTACGGCAAACTCATCCTGTTCCTGACGGGTTACGTTGTAGCGGGCTGCCAGTATATCGCAATCAAGACCCATGGTGCGGCCGGTAAGGTATTCGGCTACAGCCGGTGCATCGGGTACAAAGTCGGCGGGGCGTAGAGTAGAAATAAACTTAAGCCCATCAACTGCGCCTTTAAGCTTTTGCGCCTTAAATAGCTTTTTGCGCATCTTTTTATTGAACATAATAGGCGCATCGCTTACGCTGTCGGTACCGCCGGCAATAGCCACATCGGCGTCGCCGTTTTGTAATACATGCATGGCACTTACAATTGCCTGGTTGGCACTTATGCAGGCCATGGTTACCGTATGGCAGGGTGCGGTATATGGTACCCCGGCTGTAATGGCGCTCTCGCGGGCCACGTTGCCGGTTTTTACGTTGGCAATTACTGTACCCATTACCACATAGCCAACCTCTTTAGGATCGATGCCTGTTTTATCTAAAAGCCCCTTGATGGCATGCTGCCCCAATTGGTAGCTCATTAAGTCCATATAATCGGTGCCCGAACGCAAAAAAGGGGTGCGCGTTCCGTCTATTACTACTATTCGTTTGCTCATTGGTTGAAGTTAAGGGCGTGAAGATAAAAAAAGTGACCAACCACTGTTGTATATGCCAACAGGCATGGGTAAAGTATGGTTCCAGCGATGGTAATTCACAAATGCCGTTAACTTTTTTACTTTGGCACAGTTATTACTCCACCTTGTAAAAAAACAATTATCCATGAAAAAAAGCCCGTTACTGGTATTTGCCCTGATGCTGTTTAGCATAGCTACTTTTGCACAAAAAAATCAGATTGAACATGTATGGTATAACCAGGAGAAAACCAGTAAAATACAGGTTTATCTGGCTAAAGATGGTAAATTTTACGGCAAAGTAGTTTGGTTGGACAAGCCAAATGATGAAGAAACCGGTAAACCAAAACTGGATAAAGAGAACCCCAATGATGCATTGAAATCGACACCCATCATGGGCATATTGATATTGAAAGGTTTTAGCGTAGACCCTGAGGATAAGAATGTATATACCGGCGGTACAGTTTACGATCCTAAAAACGGTAAAACCTATTGTGGTAAGTTAACCTTTAAAGGTAAAGAACTTGACCTGCGCGGGTTCCTTTGTAGTGCTTCTTTCCTTGGTCGTACGTCTACCTGGACATTGGCTGAATAAATTTTCAGTACACCATAAAGCACAACGCCCATACATCGTATGGGCGTTGTGCTTTATGGTATGGCAGAGATTATTGCTCGCTCATTTTAAGCACTTCTTCCCACTCTTCCTCTGTAACAGGCTGTACACTCAGGCGCGATATACGCACCAGTGCCATTTGGGCCAGTTTTTTATTCTTTTTTATCTCGGCTAGCGTAACAGGGCGTTTAAGGGTACTAACATATTGCACATCTACACATACCCAGGCCGTTTCATCGGTGGTTGGGTCCTGGTAGGCTTCCTTCACTACTTTGGTTACGCCAATAACCGACGGCTCGCCATTCATACTCTCGTAAAAGAAAAGCAGGTCACCTTTTTTCATGGCCTTCATATTGTTACGGGCAGCGTAGTTGCGCACGCCGTTCCAAAAGGTTTTCTTTTCTTTTTTCATTAGTTCAAATGAGTAAGTCTCCGGATCTGATTTTATAAGCCAGTATTGCATAAGTGTATGTTTTATAGTAATAACAACGGCGAATGTAAAAAGTCTACAATAAACGTACTATTTACAAATTTAGAATGTAATTAAACGTGTGCTAAGTAGTTACAGGCTATTCATATAAAATTAATTTCGCCCTATATTGTTACATTATGGCATTAACCGTTTTATATCTCATTACCGGGTTTATTCTTTTCGAGTTTGTACTTAGTAAAACCCTTTCGTGGCTTAATCTTAAAACCTGGGATAAACCGCTGCCTGCTGAAGTGGCCGACCTGTATGATGCAAAAAAATATCAGGAAGCCCGCGATTACGCCTATGCCAACTATAAGGTAGGCACTATTACGTCTGTAATTATGCTAGTAATTAGTTTGGCGTTTTTATGGTTAAAAGGCTTCGCCTGGGTAGACGGTGTCGCCCGTAGTGTCAGCGACTCAGCTGTACTGCAGGCGCTTATCTTTTTCGGTATAATTGGTGGTGCCTCCAGTCTGATAGGTTTGCCTTTTGATGTGTACGACACCTTTGTGGTAGAAGAGAAGTTTGGCTTTAATAAAACCACACCAGCCACTTTTATAATGGATAAGCTAAAAGGCTTATTGCTGGCTATTGTAATTGGTGGTGGTATTCTGGCTCTGCTTACGTTTCTGTATACTCTGTTGGGTGCAAAATTCTGGATTGCTGCATGGATTGTTGTAGCCACCTTTACCATACTACTGGCCATGTTTTATACTAACCTTTTATTGCCTTTGTTTAATAAGCTAACCCCATTAGAAAGTGGCCCGCTCCGCGATAGTATCGAAGCTTATTCGCGCAAAGTGCAGTTTCCGTTAACCAACATATTAATTATGGATGGCTCTACCCGCTCTACCAAAGCAAATGCTTTTTTTAGTGGCCTGGGCAGTAAAAAAAATATAGTACTGTACGATAACCTTGTTAACGATATGAGCATTGACGAGATAACCGCTGTACTGGCGCATGAGGTGGGCCATTATAAAAAGAAACACATACTACAGAGCATGGTTATATCGGTGGCGCAAATGGGTATTATGTTTTTTGTGTTTGGCTGGCTGGCCGCATTACCGGTAATGGCCGAAGTGCTGGGTGCTACTCAAAATTCCTTTCATCTTTCGCTGGTTACTTTTTCAATGCTGTTTGCCCCCATATCACTGGTTACCGGTTTGCTGATGAATGTATTTAGCCGTAAAAACGAATACGAAGCCGATAACTACGCCAAAGAAACATATGCTGCCATGCCGCTTATTACATCGCTACGTAAAATGTCGGTTAAGCACCTTAGTAACCTGCAACCGCATCCTGCTTTTGTGTTTTTCAATTACTCGCATCCTACGTTATTACAGCGTATGCGTAATTTGCAAAGCTGATAGTTGTATTGGCGATAATTGATTAATTGGTTATTGATAATTAACTTATATGGGCTACAAAGCTACCATAGCCAAACTCGCAGCCAATATTATTGCCCCCTCGGTTTACAAGGCGCAAACTAATGCCGTTGCTATACAACAACAGCAGTTAACCAAACTGGTTAAAACGGCGTCTGCTACTCAGTTTGGCAAGGCTCATCATTTTGCTGATATCAATAACTATAATGATTTCAGGCAAGCTGTTAAGCTATACGACTACGAGGATATTAAAGATTACATAGCGCTGATAGCCGATGGTAAACCCGATGTGCTATGGCCCGGCCGTCCTTTATATTTCTGTAAGTCATCGGGCACTACATCGGGGGTAAAGTACATACCTGTTACAGATTTGCAAATGAAGGAGATGATTCGCGCCGCGCGTAACTCGCTGATGATGTATGTGGCAGAGACCGGCAACGCTGCTTTCTTCGACCATAAAATGATTTTTCTGCAGGGCTCGCCCGAGTTGGATATGCACGGTAAAATACCTGCTGGCAGGTTAAGCGGTATAGTGTACCACCATGTGCCGTTTTATGTAAACCGAAACCGTATGCCCGGCTATGCTACTAACTGTATTGAAGACTGGGAAGAAAAGGTAGATGCCATAGCCCGCGAAACCCTGCGCGAACGCATGAGCCTGATAAGCGGTATACCACCCTGGGTGGTTATGTATTTCGAAAGGCTGAAACAGCTAAGTGGCAAGCAGTTTATTAAAGATGTTTTCCACGATTTTAAGGTGTTTGCCTATGGCGGTGTTAACTACGAACCTTACCGCCGCCAAATGGAAGACCTGATTGGCTTTAAAATCGATTCGGTAGAAACCTACCCCGCCAGCGAGGGTTTTATCGCTTATCAGGATAGCCAACATCAGCCAGGCTTGTTACTGAATGTTACCGGTGGTATATTCTACGAGTTTGTAAAGGCAGAAGACGCCCACCGGCCCGATGCCAAGCGTATATCGTTAGCTGAAGTGGAGATAGGCGTAAACTATGCACTCATACTAAATACCACAGCCGGTTTGTTTGGTTACAGTATAGGGGATACAGTAAAGTTTGTAAGCACCAACCCTTACCGCATACTGGTAACCGGCCGTGTAAAACATTTTATATCGGCCTTTGGAGAGCATGTAATAGGCGAGGAGGTAGAACAGGCCCTGCTGGCTGCCATGCACGAAACCGGTGCCGGTGTTAGCGAGTTTACAGTGGCACCTCAGGTAAATCCGGCTGAGGGTTTGCCATACCATGAATGGTTTATTGAGTTTAGTAATGCACCCAATAACCTTACCCACTTTGCCGAAGTGGCCGACCGTGTATTGCAGGATAAAAACGTGTATTACAAAGATCTGCGGGCTGGTAACATACTGCAACAGCTACAGGTACGTACACTTAAACCCAATGCCTTTGCCAGTTACATGAAAACACAAGGCAAACTTGGCGGACAAAACAAAGTACCTCGGCTTATGAATGATAGAAAAATAGCCGATGGGTTGTTGATATATATTATTAACTAGCTCAACTAAAAAAGGGCAAAGCAGCTACTGCTTTGCCCTTTAGGCTTATATGTTTTCAGGCGCGGGCGTTATTATACGCGCTCGCTGTTCTGGTGTTTTACTTCAATTTTGCTGTAAGTAGGGCAAGTGTGTTTTTCGCAAGATGAAAGGGCGAAAAAGCCTATAACCGCTGTTGCCAATACTATTTTTTTGAACGCGCTTTTCATAAGAATACTTTTAAGGGTTTAAAAATTGTTTATTGTTGCTTTATAAATATAAACCAATTCCAGCTGGTATTGTTTTATTTTCGAACGCGAATTTATGAGAATTATTGTGAGGTCAAAATTAAGCTGTTTATAACATGAAAATCCACTTCATTGCTATTGGTGGTGCTGTTATGCACAATCTTGCGATTGTATTACGGAGAAAGGGGCACATAGTTACAGGTAGCGACGACAAAATACTGGACCCTGCCCGCACCAATCTACAGAAAGAAGGCATTTTGCCCGCCGAAATCGGTTTTTTTGAAGAAAACATTACCGAAGACCTGGATGCTGTAATTTTAGGAATGCATGCCCGCGAGGACAATGTAGAGCTGCAAAAAGCACAGGAACTGGGTATACAGATTTACTCGTTCCCCGAGTACTTATACGAAGTTTCTAAAAAGAAACAGCGCGTGGTTATTGCCGGCAGCCATGGCAAAACCACCATTACCAGTATGGTAATGCATGTGCTGAAGGAAAACAACTTTAACTTCGACTATATGGTTGGGGCTAAGGTTAAGGGCTTTGATACCAGTGTGAAGATTACCGAAGATGCTCCCATTATAGTTTTAGAGGGCGATGAATATCTGGCTTCGCCTATCCATCGCGAATCGAAGTTTTTGTACTACAAGCCCAACGTGGCCCTTATCACCGGTGTAGCCTGGGACCATATAAACGTATTTCCCGATTACGATGACTATGTAAAGCAGTTTGAGAAGTTTGCTTACAGTTTAGAGGAGTGGGGCTTCCTGACCTGGTTTAAAGAAGATGAAGAGCTAAAGAAGATATTCAACACCTTCGATGCCAAAGTGCGTACCCGTGCCTACTTTACCCACGCCTATATTATTAAGGGTAACACCACCTATCTGCAAACCGATTTCGGCGAGATACCCCTAAAGGTATTCGGCGAGCACAACCTGCAGAACATATCAGGAGCTAAGAATGTATGTAACGAGTTAGGGGTGTTCGATGAAGACTTCTACAAAGCCATATCAACCTTCGAAGGCGCTGCCAACCGCCTGCAGTTTATTGGTAAAAACGATCATACCGTTATCTATAAAGATTTTGCCCACTCTCCATCTAAACTAAAGGCTACCGTTAACGCCATGAAACACCAGTTTGAAAAAGAGCAACTGGTAGCTGTGATGGAGCTGCATACTTTCAGCAGTTTAAACAAAGACTTTTTAGAGCAATACAGCGGCACTATGGACGAGACCGATATACCGGTAGTATTCTACGATAAAGAGACCTTTGAACATAAAAAAATGCCTTTGCTGAAAGAGAGCTTTGTTCGTAATTCCTTCGGCAACCAGCTAATAAATGTTTTTACCGATAAGGCTGAACTAGAGGAGTTTTTACTGGGTCAGAACTGGAACCGCAAGAACCTGCTGCTGATGAGTTCGGGTAACTTTGGTGGATTGAATATTGAAGCTTTGGCTACTGAAATATTGAAATGATTATAAACTAAATTCGGCTGTTTCAGGCCCTCCCCTTCGGGGAGGGAGGGGAGGGGCCACTAACTGTAAATAGAATCGCAAATGGATTTATTTGGTAACGCTACCGGCAAGTTAAACCTTAAACGCCCGTTGGCTGTTTTCGATATAGAAAGTACCGGTGTAGACTTTGTAAAAGACCGCATTGTAGAAATAAGCATACTTCGTATAAACCCCGATGGTAGCCGCCAAAGCCTTAACCACCGCGTAAACCCTACTATACCTATACCGGTAGAAGCTTCGCTTGTGCACGGTATTTACGATGAGGATGTAATTACCAAACCAACGTTTAAAGAGTTGGCAAAAGAGTTCTACGAGTTTATGAACCCTTGCGATCTCGCAGGCTTCAATTCAAACCGTTTCGATGTGCCGCTTATATTAGAAGAGTTCATTCGTGCCGGTATCAGCTTTAGTTTAGATAACCGTGCCCTGGTAGACGTACACCGCATATATACGCACTTTGAAAAACGCACGCTTGAGGCCGCCTACCAGTTTTACTGTAACAAAACTTTAGAGAACGCCCACAGTGCCGAAGCCGATACCAACGCTACCTACGAAGTGCTGTTGGCTCAGTTAGACCGCTATGCTGCCGACCTTAAACCAGAGGTTAGTTTCCTGCACGATTTCAGTAACGAGGAGCGTTTTCTGGATAGTGGCCGCCGCCTTATTTTTACCGGTGGTAAAGCCTGCTTTAACTTTGGCAAATACAAAGGCCGCCCGGTAGAAGAGGTGCTGCGCAGCGACCCCGGTTATTATAACTGGATGATGCAGGGCGATTTTGCACAGCACACCAAGCAGAAACTTACCGAGATAAAAGAAAGCCTTAAGCGCAATAATTAAATTTGTATTTACATGGCTGTTCAGTTCCCCTCCTTCGGTGCCAACAGCACAGGTTTTCAAGGAGGGGTGTCGAGCGAAGCGAGACGGGGTGGTTGCATACAATAATTTACTATGGCTAAGTTCTCTTTCAACTCATTTATCGGCTCGGTATCTAAACTGATATCAGAGGGTGATGTGGTTGAAAAAGGACCCACCGCCCAGCAAAAAGCCCACCAGCAGGAGATTGAAAACAGCATACTGGTACTGGTTGCCGATGTTATCCGCTGCGACCGTAACTTTAGTAACGATACCGAGGTGTTTGTGCACGATTTTATGGCTAAGCAGTTTGGCCACACTAACAAGGCTCATCGCAGTACTACGGTTACTAATCACATAGAAGTAGGCACCGAGCCTTTCACCAAAATTGCCTGTAAGGAGTTGAAGATGCTTACCACGCACGACTCGCGCCTTAGCATACTTAAGTTTCTGTTTGGCGTAGCCGCTGCCGATGATTTTGTGAACCCTAAAGAGCTGCGTATACTTACCCGTATAGCCGGTTATCTTGGTATTAGCGATAGCGACCTGAAACAGGTTAAGCGCGCTGCCCTCTCATCTAATAATCCTTATTACACACTTGAGTTAGAAGACGGTGCTACCTATGAAGAGGTGAAAGCTGCCTACCGTAAAATGGTATTAAAGTACCACCCCGATAAGCGCGAGGATGGTGTTACCGAAGAAGATGCCAACCTTAAGTTCAGGGAGATAAAACGCGCTTTTGAGTTGATAAAGCAACAGCAGAAGAATACCTGATTTTTGCTCTTTTTCAAAACCATGTTAACCCTGTTTTGGTTTAATTTGCTGAAAATCAGCAAATTGTAATTTTTAATGTTAACACCCCTACCGCTAATTGTGTTAACCCTGTCAATATATATTTATTAGTTGTAATGTTTAGGTGCTGCCTGCTAACAGCCATAACCGGTGTTAATATCAGCCTGCGCAATTTGCCGCTTAAAACTATTTTTGTGGCATGAAACGAAATGTCTATCTGGATAATGCAGCTACTACTGCGTTAGATAAACAAGTGTTAGATGAAATGTTGCCTTACCTTACCGAGCACTTCGGTAACCCAAGTAGTATACACGGTTATGGCCGCAAAGCCAAAAGCGCTATCGAAAAGGCCCGTAAGGTGGTTGCCAAATACCTTAATGCCTCTACCGCCGAGGTGTTTTTTACCGGCAGCGGTACCGAGGGCAGCAATACCATTATTAAATGCGCCGTGCGCGATTTAGGCGTTACCCGCATTATATCTTCTACTATCGAGCACCACTGCGTGCTACATTCCGTAGAAGCCATGGCCCACCAGGGTGTACAGGTAGATTATGTAAAGCTGGATGAACAAGGCCATGTAGACTATAACCACCTGGAAGAACTGCTAAAGACCAACCCGGCCAAAACGCTGGTAAGCCTTATGCACAGCAATAACGAAATTGGTACCCTGTTAGATATTGAGCGTGTATCTGCGCTATGCCAAACCTACGGCGCATATTTTCACAGCGATACCGTGCAAACCATCGGCTATTTTCCGTTCGATGTGCAGAAAACCAAAATCCATTTTCTGGGTGGCTCGGCACATAAATTTCACGGACCAAAAGGCATTGGTTTTTTGTATGTAAACAGCGAGGCTGCCATTAAACCGTTTTTAGATGGTGGCAGTCAGGAGCGGAACATGCGCGCCGGTACCGAAAACGTAGCCGGTATAGTAGGCCTGGGCAAAGCGCTGGAGCTATCTATAGAAAACATGGCCACCAGCCGCGAATACATATTGGGCCTTAAGCAATACATGATTGCCCAACTGCAACAGCACCTGCCCGGTGTGCAGTTTAACGGCGATATTACAGCCGATGGCAGCAACTACAAAGTGCTAAGCGTATCGCTGCCGCCTAACGAAAAAGCTGAGCTTACCCTGTTTAATTTAGATATGGCCGGCATAGCCGCCAGCGGTGGCAGTGCCTGTACCTCTGGCTCCGAAAAAGGCTCGCACGTACTGGAGGGCATCCACGCCGACCCAACCCGAAAAGCCGTTCGATTCTCCTTCAGCAAGCATACCACCAACGAAGATATCGACTACGCAATCTCTGTGCTAAAACAAATCATCGCCCCCGCTAAAGTGGGAGTGTAGAAATAAAGTTTACTCTACCGGTAACGGCTTACCTGCATTTGTCATTGGCAAGGTAACACAGTGTAGTGAGGAATCCTGTATTAGGGTAGGCACGAGCGGACGCGCAAGTGGCTCGTCATTGCGAGGAGTGCCGCTTTGGGCACGACGAAGCAATCTTTGATATTTATA
>CAYREY010000028.1:0-51442 GCA_964423405.1 uncultured Chitinophaga sp.
TACCGTGCCGTAGGTACGGAACAATACACATTGCCAACACACTGCCTTAATCCACCGATGCCTTCTACCGGCACCTACATTATCCCAACAACATGGCATGGAGAAACTTACTATATCGGCGAGCCAGGCTGGTCTGCTCAGGCGGAGCCATTGAGCAGACGATTTTTTTGATTCCTTTTTTCTAAAAAAAGGAATAAGAAAAAAACACTGTGTCCAATCCTGTAAATCACCCCTTACTCCACAACCAACTTACGTGTAGTGTGGGCCGTTTTAAATATATACAAACCCGGTGCTATAGCAGGCATGGTCACCGTATTATCACCTTGCTGTAACCGGCCCTCAGTTATAACCTTGCCGGCTAAATCGTATAATGCAAATGGCTGCGCAACAGCGGTTGTTACATGCACCGCACCGGTTGTTACCGGGTTAGGGTATATTGCAAAATCAGGGTCGTGCGCCATATCGCTAACAGCAGTAGCTACAGCACACTTATATTCCTCGCGGCTGTGGTAACTGTAGTATGACCCAGAGGCTACCCATCCAATTGACCTTTCCGTTGCCCAAAGTTCTCCCGAAACACCATACTCATTTACAATCTTCGAATAGTTTAGCCAGCCAGTAGCTGATTCCGGCCATAGTTGCTCGTTAATTTCTGCCAACCTGCTAGCAGCATCATAAGTGTAGGTAATCTTAGAATAATTAGCGTAATCAAAAATATTATCACGCCACCGTCTCATCTCCTTTATTGATAACTTATCATTTGCACTGTAAGTGTACAATGTTTGATAACCATATAGCCAAACACCGGTAGCCGTATCGTAATAATCCACGTACTGGCTGATAATACTATCTGTTAACAAATAATTACTGGTGTTGCGGCTGTATAAATCCCATGCGTTGCTGGCTCCGTTCCAGTAGTAATTATACCGTACAGCCTCTTTGTTGGTAGGGGTATAATAAACAGAGTCGAGCGAACTATTCTTCCATGCATTCGTTATCCAGTTTTTACTGATCCTAGATACAAGCTTATTGTTTATATCATAACTCATTTCATGGTAACTATTATTCTCCCAGGTACCAGAACCACCGTCCCAGTTCTGATTAACATCTTGTATGCAGTTATTGTTGGCATCATAAAAAAACAGGGTCCGGTTTCCGTTCTTCCATTGCTGTAAGGTAGTATCAAACCCCTGGCTTAATATCTGATCGGATAAGCCGGCTGCGTTAATCGTGTAAACAGCTCTTGAAACATAATACCATTCACCTCCAGGCTTTATAGCCAAATTAAAGGCAGTATCCAGTACGTTACTGGTATTATAATGGTTTACCATCATACTGTTCAGCGTTCTTGTGCTCAAGCCTGGGTCGTACTTATAGCCCAGTACAGTATCTACACGGCAACTTGCTATGGCAATAGCAGCCAACAATACAGCAGCAAAGGTCAATCCTGTTTTTCTCATATCGCGTGGTTTTGATACTGCAAATCTGCAACCTGTACCTACCAACTTCAATGTAAAAAAACCGGTTTGTGACAAACCCTACATACTATTAATTATCAATTCTTTAAGATGAAAACCAATGTTCTTCTCGGCATCCAGGTATTGGGTTATAGTGGCCTTGCTGCCCTTTTTATCCAGCTTGTATTTTATCAGGTGCTTAATAGCCAGAAAAAGCTTTTCGTAATCGCCCCCCTCAAACGGATTGGCCCGCAAAGCCCGGTACGCATTTTCGGTTTCGCGCACCGCCAGGCTGTAATCCTCACTCAATAAAAAGCCCATGGCATATACCGCACGGTAATAGTAATACTCGTTTTTGCCCCGCTCGTTTATATCGTTAGGCATGCAATCAAAAGCTGCATTATAATCGCCTACCGATAAATAAGCAATAGCCACAATACGCTGCAGGTTATGTTTCATCTGCGTTTGTGTGTCGAACAGTTGTTGGTGCTTGTTATAAATAGCAATAGCCTTGTTATACTGGCCTATAGATACCGCCGATGAAACAAGATTAAACAATACTCCTTTCAGCTTTGCCTCATAAGGCATATTATTATCCTGCACTATACAGTAAGCCTCGTAATAGTTTTTGTATGCCAGTTCAAAATCGCTGCGCACAAAATACTCTACCCCTAAATTACCATAAGCTATAGCCAGGTTTTTAGCATCGCTGGCATACAGGGTTATTAGTTGCCGGTAAAAAGGCAGCTTTTCTTCAAACGTAAGGCCGGGTTCGTAAATCTGCCATTTGCAATAGTTAATTACAGTAGGTTCATCTAACTTAAACACATCTCCGGTGTAGTTTACTACCGGTACCGGTGCTACCCCTTTCACATTCAGCGCGTGTAAGGTCCTACGTACAAAAGCAACATACACCCGGTATTCGTACTGTAGCACTAGCGGTAGTGTATCTATGGCCACCGTAGTATTTATCAACAGGCTATACAAAGCGGTGTAATGCGGTTCGCTTACCGGCAATAACTCCGATACATACTGTGTGCGCAGTTTCAGCAAGTGAAACAATAGCAGGCTATCGCTGGCAGATAACGCCCGCTTATAACATGGCTGCCATTCATCTTCAAATAACTTAACCTTACCTTTCTTTAAATAAAAACCAAGCAATACCTGTTGAGCGCTCGGTCCATTATCAAGCTGCGGCATCTCGTGTTTTACAATAAAATTTTCAATAGCCTTATTTAGCAGGCGCAGCTGGTTACGCAGCAGATAATCTTTACCGGCAGTGTAGGGCTTATCAAAAAGCTGAGGGAACAGTTCCTCTTTATTAATACCCGTATGTTGCAAACAGTGGCGAAGTGCTATTACTGTATTATGCGTATTCTGCTGCGTAAGCTCACTTTCAAGCTTCTCTATCTCATCGGGCACTAAGCATTGTATCAACTCAAGGGTCTTCATCTATCACTACACATTGGTAAAGGGAAAGTATAAGTTTTTTGCCACTAAATCATCTTCACTATTGCTAAACCCAACACTACTTTACCTATCCACTTACTACAGTTTTATTCAGCAGTTTTGTACGATACAATAATCAAAAAACATACGGTATCAGCATTTTTACGGTAGCACGGTATGCAATGTAATCCTGCCCGAAAACCTGTGTCAGCTTTCGCTCCTCCAGAGTAGCACCTATGTATATGTATATATACAAGAACAACACCGTTATGAGGTACATTTGAGTTGGCTTTATAAGAAAAATACCAGCCAGCATTACTATCAAACCAAAATACAATGGGTGACGAACGTGCTTATACAGTCCCACAATCCGCAACTTATCATGGTTTAATTGTCGTTGTTTCAGGTAAGCAATACCGGTAAACTCTCCCATATCGAACAAAGCAAACGACATTACCATCAACACCGCACCGACTATAGCCAATAGTATTCCGGTAATTTGTAACACCGGGTGCGGTTCTAACACGTACTGCGGATGTTTATCGGCCATAAGCCAATAAATTATTGCCCCGGTAATAAAGGTAAACAATACGTTATAGGCTATGCGGTAAAAGCGATTGGCTCTACCCAGCAGACTGGCAAACCATTGCTTAACCCGCAAATCGGCCAACAGGCTATGCAACACACCAAACAACAGCAATAGTATTATAAGCAATATCATGCGATAAATGTACAATTTACGCTTAATACAATAGATGCTGCTTATACCGGAAAATAAAACCTATACCAACCAGATAGCGCAACTCATCTTACTCCTGCTCTTCATCTACATTAAAAATACGGGCCAGATGCTCGTAAAGCTCGGGGTGCTTACGCTTAAACTTTTCGGGGTTATCAAAAAAGTACTCACTTACCACCGCCAGAAACTCGGCATTGTTAGTTAGTGCATATGGGTTAATATCTGATTTGCCCATCTCTATTTTACGGGCGGCTTTCTTAACCACACTCAGCCACGGGGCTACATATTGCCTCTCCATCAAAATCTCGGGTATTCCATCTACATCGCCATCGGCTTTATCCAACAGGTGCACAAACTCGTGTATGCCCACATTATTTTTATCAGCCCGTCCATTGAAAGCTGCCACCAATGCCGATTCGGAAAATATAATAGTAGAACCATTCTGCGAACGGTTATCAAGCATACCTATAACCGGTCTGGACCCATCATCATCTCCCTCTATCTCCATCTGCTCGTTAAAACTGTTAGGGTATATCAGTACGGTACGTATGCCGGGGTAGTTATACTCCGGAAACGCAAAGGTGGGTATAATAGCGCTGGAGGCCACCAGCAAACGTAACCGGTCGTCCACTTCGGTTTTTACCCCTTCTATAATTTTATTGTTTAAAAATCGCTGTACACGGCGTTCGTATATCTGCTTCTCTTCGTCGGTCAGGTTTTCGTAAAACGTAACGTGCTTCTTCAATATATCGCGCCACTCATCGGCAAAAGGTTTTGCCGGTTCTGGAGCCGCAACAGACTGCTCGCGGCGGTGCCATAATTTAGCTATTACAAGCAGTACTAAAGCTACTATCAATAAAATAATCACCAGTTCGTTCATACTATATAGATAAACAAAAAAAATGTTACCGGCAGGCCCATAGTACAACAGTAAACAAACTGCAAGTAGCCAATTTTTTATTCTAAAAAATACGTGATTCAGAAATTAGTTTATTTTCACGATAAAATGTCCCTTTTATGAACTATAGAATGATACGTACATCTATTACTTGTGTAGCAATTGTTTTTGGCTTAACCTTCATAGCCGGCTGTGCTAAAGAAGGAGATGATTTAACAACTAACATAGTGGGTAATTATCTTAGGGGATCGGGGCCAAATGCACTTATAGTAACTATTACTAAAGTAAAAAACGATATTGTTGCTGTAAACTTTGAGACCACAAAAACAGCCAGCACTCATGGTAACTGTACCATGAATAGCACAACAGACCTTACCTTAAATTTAGCTACAGATAGAGACCTTGCCAAAGACGAGCGCTACGAGTACACCGGTACCGGCACCTTAAGTGGAACCGACCTGGTTATTGTGCGCCACGAGAAAGTATTCAGTAACTCTACCGGCACACTTATAACCGAGTACGATACTACTTACGCATTGAAAAAACGCTGGTAATTAACAATAACCTTACCTAACAACATAAAGCCCCGCTCTGGTACCAGAGCGGGGCTTTATGTTGTTAGTAATCTTGTATAGCAGTTACTTAGGGTTTTCTATTGCCCTTCCGCATAAAATTTCTTGCCCTCTTTCGCGTAATCGCGTAGTATCTGCGCTGGCTTAAAGCGGGCACCGTATTTGGCGGTAAGATCATCCATCAGGGCCACTACATTAGCTGCGCCTTTGGTATCAATATACCGGAAAGGGCCACCGGTAAACGGCGGAAAACCAAGCCCGAATATAGCACCTACATCGCCATCGGTAGCACTTTCCAGTATACCTTCCTGTAAGCACAGCAGGCACTCGTTCAACATCATCATACCCATACGGTTTTGTATAGTATCTATTGAAAAGTCTTTGCGGGCAGGGTTGCCAAAGTATTTGTATATCTCTTCGTTTATACCGCGCTTTTTACCTTTCTCATCGTACTTATAAAAACCGCGTTTGTTCTTTTTACCGTGGTAGCCGTCTTTAAACATTTTCAGTATGGCATCATTAGTGCGCGCACCCTCCCGCTTTTTGGCTTCCTGTGCCAGTTCACCGGTCATAATATGTGCGCCTACATCTATACCTACTTCATCCTGCAGGGTTACCGGCCCCACCGGAAAACCCCATTGTTTCAACGCCTTATCTATCAACCCGGCTTCGCAACCCTCTTCTATTAAAAGAAAACATTCATTCATGTAAGGTGCCAGTATACGGGTAGTGTAAAAACCGGGGCCATCGTTTACCACTATACAGGTTTTACCCTGCCGGATGCCCAATTCAAAACAGGTAGCAGTAACCCAATCGGCGGTTTTAGGGGTTTTAATAATTTCCAGCAATGGCATTTTAGGTACCGGGCTGAAATAGTGCATACCTATTACATTCTCGGGCCGGGCAGCCTTTTCAGCCACATGGCTAATAGGCAACGCCGAGGTATTGCTGGCAAAAATAGTATCGGCTTTGGTGGCAGCCTCGCACTCGGCTACTATGCGTTGTTTTAGTTTTATCTCTTCAAACACCGCCTCTACCACCACACTGGCTTTATCAAAGCCGCTATAGTCCAGCTTGCTTTGCACGCGGGCCATAATAGCATCGGCCTCGGGCTGCGTCATGGTTTTGCGCTTTAATTTTTTGGCAAAATCGGCCCATATAGTCTGCTTGGCCTGCTGTATGGTTTCTTCTTTAATGTCTTTTAGCAACACATTAATGCCATCTACTGCGCTAACCTGCGCAATACCGGCACCCATAAACCCTGCGCCTACCATAGCAATGGTATCCAGCGGTTTTATCTCGGCCTTACCTTCATATGGGTTCTTCTTCTTCTCCGTCATGTTAAAGAAAATACGGATCAGCTGGCGGCTTTCATTGGTTAGTATCAGCTCTTCAAACTTTACCGCCTCGGCATCCAGCCCCTTTTCTATCCCCTGCTCCATGCCTGTCTCTACACACTCCAGTATTTTAAGCGGTGCAGGGTAGTTACCCTGTGTTTGTTTCATCACCATCTCCTTGGCTTTGCGGTACACTATACCACGGGTAAACGGGTTGCTCTCAAGTAGTTTTTCTACAAACTCGCGTTTATCTTCACGCTTAAGCGGTGCTTTGGTCAGTTGCAGGGCAAACTCAATGGCCGCATTCAGCAACCCTTCTTTAGTTGTAACCTTATCGGCCAGGCCTATTTTTTTCGATTTACCAGCGTAAATCTTTTTACCGGTCAGCATCATATCCAGTGCTTTCTGTATGCCTATCAGGCGGGGCAGGCGTTGCGTACCACCACCACCCGGCAACAGACCCAGCATTACCTCGGGTAGTGCAAAGTGGGTACTGCGGTCGTCGCTTACTATACGGCCGTGGCAGGCAAGTGCAATTTCGGTACCCGCGCCCAGGCAGGCACCGTGTATAGCTGCTACTACCGGTTTGCGGCCTTTCTCCATCCGGTTAAGCGAGGCGTGGCCGTTGCGTGTAAACTGTATAAAATCGCCTTTCTGCTTAACCTTACCAAACATATCTATGTCGGCACCGGCTATCCAGTCTTTCTTCTTGCTGATTAACACAGCGGCCTTTACAGCTGGGTCGTTCTCCAACTGCTGAAACAACTGGTCTATCTCTTCTACAAACTCCAGCGATACTTTGTTTATTTTTTCATTCTGCTGGTCGAGCCATACAATGGCTACGCCGTTATCTTTTTTTTCAATGGTGGCAACCTTACTCATGGTTTGGTTCGTTTAATGGGGTGAGTTTATTTTACAATTACAATACCGGCAGCTAAGATAAAAAGCCGCTGTATATTTGCACTTTAAATCCCCCACAATATGCTTTCGGTTTTCAGCAACATTAATATCCGCCACACAGCAACAGCACTGCTTACATTTTGGGTTTGTACGTTGCAGGCCCAGCAGTTCTGGCTAACTACCTACGAGTTTCCCGGCGGGCCTAAAACGGCAATTGCCCTTAAAGGCGATAGCACCCTGTTTGTAGCAACCGCCGCAGGTATAATACGCAGCTACAACCAGGCCAATAAGTTCGATACTTGTTTTACCAATCCCGAAATACTTTCGCTGCTGGTAACCGCCAACCAAAGCATACTTGCCGGAGGTATGGGTAAAATATACCGCAGTACCAACAATGGACAAACCTGGGACAGCGCCGTACTGAACAACAGCTATGGTATTACGCAACTGTTGCAACTACCCAACGGGCACCTGTTTGGCATCAGCGCTACCATAGACCTTACCTTTAACGGCGGTGGTGTCTACTACTCCGATAACGACGGCACCACCTGGGTGCAGCGCAATACGGGGCTGGGCAATTACCTGTTTATAGATGGCCTGGCGGCCGACAAAAACGGGCGGCTTTATGTTACTGCTGCCGATGAACTATCTACCGGCAACGCCGGCCTGTTTTATAGCGATAATGAAGGCCAGCAATGGAATCATATTGATATAACATTCGATGGTAAAAACTCGGTTACCGATGCCCTGCAGGTAACACGTACCCGTGGGTTAACAGCAGCCCCTAACGATAGCCTGTACTTTAGCTTTGAGGGTATAGCCGATAATACCGGCGTACAGGTAAACCTGCGCAAACACCTGAATGATATAACAACAGGTAGTAAATGGGACCAGTATCAGGTATCTAACACCAACATGTTCTGGATGGATAAAGTGCTGGGCAATATACATATAGCCCAAAATGGCGACTGGTACAGCAGCAACGCCAATACTATGAGCACAGGCGGTACATTTTTCCGTAAAACCAACACGTACAAATGGAACCGGCACGATGAAGGGCTGGGATTGGATATTTACCAGCGCCGCAACTGGCAACAGTTTGCCGAAACATCTACCGGCAGAATATTTATGATACAGAATCTGGATGAACGTATTTATGTAACCGATACCAGCCGTTATACACCAACCACCATACCCGATGTAACATCTCCGGTACAGGCTACTATTTACCCTAATCCTGTTAATGCCAGTGGTTATATAACCATTACAACTGACGAAAGTATAGCCGGAACAGTTATGTTGCTGGATATTACCGGCAGGGCTGTTGCTACCTATAGCATAGAGGGAAATAACATAACCATACACGGGCCTGATAAAAGCGGTATCTACTTTTTACAATTGCTTACCAGTAAGGGTATAACCACGCAAAGGCTGGTAGCATTTTAATAGGTGTAACGGTACACAATATTCCAGCCGTTGCCATCAGTGTCGGTCATTTTGCTTACACGGCTCTGGCTGTCAAACTCGTAAACAAATGTATGGATAGAGGTACTGCTACCCGGCGAGGTAGATGATAGTGTATAACCAGAAACCAGATTTTGGCAACGCTTACCCTGCCACTCTAGTCCATAGCTTCGTGTTTCGGGTTTATCGCTATAATAGGTCCAGTTATAGGTAGTAGTATCACCTGCAGAAATATTAGTGGTACGCACCATATTACCACCGCTCCAAACATTGTCAGATACAGACCCATTTGTGTTAACGGTTGTAACCAGTTGACCGTCGGTATTATAGGTATTGGTATTTCCTTTACTATCGCTGGCAGCAAGTCCATTACTATTTAACTGGTAAATAATTGAATCGGATGGCGTGGAAGACGACTGGTTATAGCGCAACGCCACAACCTGCGCAGCACTGTAACTATAGGTAATACGGCGGCCCGGTGTAAAAACAACTGCCTCGGTACATTGCCCGGCGCTGTTGTATGCAAATGTAGCCGTGCTGGTATCGGTAGCCTCCTCTGTGGTTAAGGTAAGCACCCGGTGCATGGTTGTGTCATCTTTCTTTTTAGTACAACCGGCTATTGAAGTAGCAACTAAAAGCAGGGCAAAGGCTTTAACTGTAAGTAATTTCATACGGGGGTATATTTTATCTACTAAAGTAAATAAAATACATATAAATTAATTTTAACCAAATACTATTGCAGAATTTTAACGAACTTAACCCGTCCGGTAAATTCATAGCAGGTTAAATCGGCAATATATACACCGGCAGCCAGCATGCTTATATCTAACATCTGCTTACGGCTGCTCAATTGCTGTTTCATCACTGGCTTGCCCGACACATCATAAACCACCAACATACCGTTAGGCTCAGGGCTTTCAATTGTAACAATATTGCAAGCCATATTAGGGTATAGCCATAATTTATCAGCCACAATCGGCAGAACACCCGACACTACTGCGGTTGATTCAAAACATTGCGAGGTATCGGTACAGCCGTGGTTGCTCATAGCTATGGCATAGCAGCAACCTATGGGCGCAGTAAGCACATTTGCAGTGCCATCACTTATCACATCGCCGGTGATACAATTAAACAGTTTATAGTTTTCGTAGCCGGCTGGCGCAAACAGCGTATCATGGCTTACCGTAACTGTGGTATCAAAATCTGTTACAGTAAGGCGTAACGTAACCACCGAATCGCAGCCAGCCTGGTTGGTTAAGGTATCGGTATAATTACCCGACTGGGTGAGCCATTGGTTATTAAAAAAATACGGAGCAATGCTACAGGCGGTATCTTCAAACTCACCAAAAGTAACCGTGCCCGAATCTATCTGTATTTTATACGGTGCCACAAAGTGCAGCAGGTTAGGCGAACCCAAAAACGTAAAGCTGGCTGTATAATAAATAGTAAACTGATACACACCGGCAGGTGCATTAGCCAGGCCATAAATACTTATACAACCCCGCTCGCCACCAGCCATGTAACCCGATGATGGAGTGGTAGAATAAGATAACGAACCGGGCAGGCCCTGCATCGAATCTAACTGTACATAGTTTACCGGCAGGGTGCCTAACTGCACCGACACAAACTCGGGGGCAAATATCTGTATGGCATCTTCATAGTAAGAGCCGGCGCATGCATGTTTAAGCACGCTGCCTGTATCGGGGTGAAAGCCCCACGATTGTATGGAGGTATCTATAACGCATTGTGCCTTTACCAATACAAAACCACATACAAATAGCAAAACAGGTACAATTCTTTTCATTTGCGGGCGTTTACTATGCCAATATAGCAACTATATATGGTGGCCATACTGGTTCACAAAGTTTCTTAACAATAACTTGTTTTGCCGGATAATGGTTGCAAATTTGAGCACTGTACGTATGCGGCAACTACTTATCCTGCTTTTTATTCTTAGCGCTGTTCTTCAGTCAGGGGCACAATGCCTGGCACCATTTCAGGACATCAACAACTTTGTGTATGTGTTTGATGGTGGCGAATCGAAATATATAGAGAACCTGCCGCTGCGCAATTTTAAAGTAGGGCGTGGTAACGTAATGGCCTACATAGGTCAAAATGAGCGACTGAAAGTTTATTACAAAGGAAAAACCTACACGGTAAACGATAACTCGCCCGATTACTTTATGACCGACAACTGGATGCTGTACAATAACTTTAACCAGATAAAAGTATTGTACGATAACGAGTTCAGAACACTGGAAAATTTTTTTCGCCCCGGTCTCGATTCGCTTTATTACAGCGATAGCCTGATACTGTGGAACAACATACTAAACGAACTGAACGTGTTTTACAACGGCAAAACACAAATGCTGGAACGCACCGAAATTACCCGTGCCAAAGCCGGCGATAACATATTTGCCTACATAGAGCGCAATGGCACGTTTAAGGTATTTTACCATAACCAGCTTATAACGCTCGAAACATACGAACCCATTAATTTTCTGGTAGAGCGCGACATGGTAGTATACGTAGATTGGTACGGCAATATAAAGTACTACCAGTTTGGGCAGAGCTACGAAACACAAACCGTAATGCCTTACGAATATTGGGTAGGCGAAGGTTTTGCGGCTTACATCTCTCAGCTAAAACAGCTGGCCGTGTTTTACAACGGCGAAGAAACGATACTGATGAACGATAAACCGGTAAGCCTTACCGTTAAAGAAAACCTGATAGTATATACCGATAAGGGTAAAAATTTCTGGTGCTGGTACAAGGGTAAAAAATACTGGCTGGAGCGGTACATACCGCTTAGCTATGTGGTAGATAACGACATTATAGTGTATCAGGATCTGGATGGCAGGTTGAAAGCTTTTTACTTTGGCGAACAAATGCAGGTAAGCGACCAGATTGTAAAGAAGTATAACCTATACAACGAGGCCGTGACCTACTCTATACAACCCTACCAAACCAAAGTATGGTGCAACAAAAAAACGTACACGTTTGAGTAGACAAACCTGCTACATTACCAGTAAGCGTTTGGTGTATTTATGTTGCCCCTGTTGCATGCTATACAGGTATATACCTTTCTCCAGTTTACTGGTATTTAGTTCGGTGCGGAATACACCGGCGGGGTAAGTGCCCTCCAGTATGGTGTACAACTCCCTACCCGTTTCATCATACAGTTTCATTTGTATAGTGCCGCCGGTTGTTTCAAACTCTATAATGGTAGAGCCATTGGCCGGGTTAGGGTAATTGCGCAGCGCATTGCCACCGGTAGCATCTAAATCGGTTACACCGGTAGTGCAGCTTTCGGTAAATAAATCGAGCGTGGCAAAACTTTGTAGCATAGTGGCACTTATTTCCGAATCGGGTATGCAGAACCAGTTTTTAAGAATAGAGGTATATATCGACCTGAAATCGTACTGCATATCTATATTATCATCTACACTCACACTGGCAGGTATTACCGGGTTAGTACCAATAAAGCCGCCTTTCACCTTGCTACCAAACAATATTACCGGTAACGCCGAGCCGTGGTCGGTGCCCAGGCTGGCATTTGATTTTATACGGCGGCCAAACTCCGAAAAGGTCATACCTATTACACGGTCCTGCTGGCCCATTAGTGTTACATCATCTTCAAACGCTGTAATAGCTTCCGATAGTTTACTTAATAAATCGGCATGCTCACCCAAGTGGGTGCCCCCGGTATCTACCTGCGAGTTGTGCGTATCAAAACCGTTCAGGTTTACCATATATACCCGTGTTTGCAAGCCACCACCTATTAACTGCGCTACTATCTTCAACTGGTCGGCCAGTGAATTAGTACCGGCTGCCGGATAAAGTGTAGAGAGGTTAGCCTGCGCTAGTGCTGCGTTTTTAATAACGGTGGCGTACTGCTGCGTTTGCAGCGATGTTTCGCGAATAAAGGTAAGTTCGTGCCCTGCTGGTGTATTAGGGGCAGGGTCGTATGTACCACTTGTTAACTGGTAAAAACTGGTAGATGAGGTAATGGCAATACCCATATTAACCGATGGGCCCTGTAATGCCGTAGAAACAACATTACCTATTTGTAAAGCCAATGGGTCGGGGTCGGTACTGTTGGGGTAACCGGTTGGGTAGCCGGGGTACTCCTGATCGAGAAAGCGCCCTACCCAACCGGTAGCCAATGTTTCATCAGAGTCTGATGCAGTTAACCAGATATCGGTAGCCCTGAAATGCGAGAAACTGGGGTTAGGATAACTCACCCCCTGCACTATAGCCACCTTCTGGTCGTTATACAAGTTGCGCAGGCCGCTAAGCGAAGGGTGCAGGCCAGTTGCTGTAGTGCCGTTAAGGCCCAACACCTGCGTTTCGTTTATCAATATATTACTACGCGCAGCCGATAGGTTCGAATACTGGTCCAGCGGAATAACGGTATTCAACCCATCATTACCACCGTTCAGTTGTATCAGCACCAGCACCCTGTCGGTTTGTGTGGCAGCACGCAACATATCATCAAATGCACTGCCACGCCCAAAGGCCTTAAAGCTTAACCCGTTTATAAAAAACGGAAGGGTGGCAACCGGTAGTGCGCGCTTAATAAACGATTTCCTTTTCATGCTCTCTATGTTTATATATTATATCAACTGGTATTCGGCTAACTGCATCATATAGGTGTACATGCTGCGCAGGCGCGATTCTACAATGGTTTTGTAACTGGCATTATTAGGGTCGCCCAGGTACTGCAACCAGGCATTGCTCCAATAGTAATCGGCACTCTGCCCCGATAGTAAAATGCTTTTTAAGAAAGCGGTTTGGGTAGCGCCTATATCGTTCGGGCTAAGCAGTGCCGCACTTTCGGCTACCAGTACGTTAGGGTCCGATGGTAAGGATACCTGTTGTGCAAAGGCTATACAATCTATTTTAAGCGTAACACCATTACGGGTGGCACCGCTTAGCGAGCATAGCGCATCGGTGTATTCGTTGCGGGTAGGCAGCGTGTCGCTGTTAATCCATTGCTCATGAAACTGCGGCTCCTGATAGTAAGCCGGCCATCCGGCCACGTTGGGCGGGTCGCCGGGGTCCATACCCAGTGTAAGCAGCGCATCGGCTACTATGCCCCATCCTTTGTACTGGTCTACAAAGTTCGCTGCATCGGGAAAAGCGATAGTAAACTGCCGTGCCACGCCTACCAGGTGGTCTATCGGGTTCTTAATATGGCAACCCACATTCAGCGTATCGAAAAAGTGTTCGCTCTTTAGTAAGGCTTCAATTACCGGCCTTACCTCCCAGTTGCCTTGTATCAGCATATCGGCCATTGGGGTAATAATATCGGCCTCTACCTGCGTATCTATTACATAGTAAACAAACCAGCGGTACAGTTTACGGCATAGGTGTTTAGCTGCTTCATTCTGTAAAAATATCATATCAATCAGCTGGTCGGTTTCATTAGCACCATTGGCACCCGATTGGCCGGTAATAACTGCATTGTTGTACCAGGCAGAAAACTGCTTATCGGTGGTATCGTGCTTGGTACTATCAAAGTATGCTGCAAGTGTGTTGTTATCTACCCGCCAACCGGTAAGTACACGGGCCGCGGCTTTCACATCATCTTCGGTGTATTGCGAGCCGGGGCCTTTACCCACGGTAAACAACTCCTGCAATTCGCGGGCATAATTCTCGTTGGGGGCGTTTTTGGTATTTGTTCTGCCGTTCAGGTAATCCAGCATGGCAGCATCGGTTGTTATAAGGCGGGTCAGCGTTTTAAAATTACCAAAAGCATTAGCACGTAGCAAAGCATTATGCTTATAGGCAGCACGGGCATCGTTATAAATGTAGGTTTGCGTTGCATAGTGGTTATGCCAAAACAGGGTCATCTTCTCGGTCAGGTTTCGCTCCTGGTTTATCATAAGCCCTACCCACCATTGTTTAAAGCTAAGCCTGCGCCTGCCATTAGCGTTAACGCTATTGGTATTGGCTACGGCATTCACCCAGGTTTGGCCCAGCGGTATATCGGCATCGGTAAAGTTGGCGTTGTTATAGCCATTAATAGGTGGCGCCGGTGTAGCGCTGGTAGTGGTAAGTGCCGCTATCACCTGTGCCAGGCTCATACCGGCAAAGGCCGTCATATCAGCTTTTGTAACACCAAACAGGCTGCGGCGCAGCAAATGCGCCAGCTGCACATCGCCAAATGTGCCGGTGTATTCGTTAAGCCCGGTGGTGGCGCGGCTTTCAAACTGTGGTATTACCTTGTTGGCAAACTCATTCTCGGGTATTTCTTTCTTTACAGCTGCCTCGCCATCCAGCGATTTACCATATACAGCCCCCAAAAATTCAAGACGGTTTATCTGCTTCATGCTAACTAATGTAGTTAAACAATTTTATGTTAATGACTGATAGAACTCACAAAGGTTTAATGCAGCGTAATAATTTCAACCAACTGTAAAAAGCGGTAAACAGGTATAGCCATACTATAATGCGCCGAAACCCGTACATTTACCCATCTAAACAACGTGCATGAACTCAATACGTGGAAAATGGGCATTAATAACCGGGGCAACTTCGGGCTTTGGTAAGGCTACTGCCGAACTATTTGCCAAAGAGGGCTGTAACCTGATAATTACCGGCCGCCGTACCGAAAAACTGGAAACGGCCTCGCACCTGTTAAAAGAAAAATACGGCATACAGGTACTACCCTATGCCTTTGATGTGCGCAACCTGAATATGTGTGTAGAACTAGCCAACGACCTGGCCAGCCGCGAAATAGTACCCGACATACTGATTAACAACGCCGGATTGGCAGCCGGTAAAGATAAAATATACGAGGGCCTTATTGGCGATTGGGAACGGATGATTGACACCAATATTAAGGGCCTGCTGTACATTACCCGCTCTATTTTACCCATGATGGTAGAGCGCAATGAGGGCCACATTATCAATATAGGCTCTACTGCAGGGCACATTGTGTACCCCGAGGGTAATGTTTACAACGCTACCAAGTTTGCAGTAAAAGCACTGAATGAGGCTATCAATCTTGATTTAGTAGGAACCGCCATCCGTTGCTGCTCGGTTGACCCCGGCGCGGCAGAAACAGAGTTCTCGCTGGTGCGCTTTGCCGGCGATGCCGAAAAAGCTAAGAAAGTGTATCAGGGTTACGAAGCCCTGCAGGCCGAAGATGTAGCCAATATCATATACTTTGTGGTAACCACACCCCAGCATGTAAACATTACCAATATGGTGGTGTACCCTACAGCCCAGCGCAGTGTGTATGTGTGGGATAAAAAATAAAGTCTGTATTCTATCAGCCAACCACCCCGTCTCCGCTATGCGGAGCCACCCCTCCTTAAATACCGCCGCTGTGGCGGCGAAGGAGGGGAACTTAACAGCCAGTTACTGCCTTGCCGCCGACCAGGCCTGTGGGTCCTGATACCAGCTAAGCAGGGTTTCTTTCTCTTCGGGCTTAATGTAATCCTGCTTAATAGCAACATCTAACAAGGTAGGGTAATCGGATAGAGTAAAGTATTTGCAGTTTGCCTCTGTAAAAGCATCGGTAGCTTTGGTAAACCCAT
Organism: uncultured Chitinophaga sp.; assembly: GCA_964423405.1. Taxonomy (GTDB): domain Bacteria; phylum Bacteroidota; class Bacteroidia; order Chitinophagales; family LD1; genus Bog-950. The sequence continues at coordinate 16,364 of CAYREY010000028.1, forward strand.
ACGTAAATATAGCACCCAGCCCCAGCACTTCGGCACCGGCATCGCGCAGTGCATGTACCGCTTTTAGCGAGCTGCCTCCGGTAGATATCAGGTCTTCTATCACCACCACTGTCTGGCCTTTTTCCAGTTTACCCTCTATCAGGTTTTCCATACCGTGGCCTTTGGCCTTATCGCGTACGTATATAAAAGGCTTGTTCAGCACATCGGCTACCAGCGCGCCGTGTGGTATACCGGCAGTGGCTACTCCGGCAATTACATCGCACTCGCGGAACTCTTCCGATATAATTTCGGCAAACGATGTTTTAATATAGCTTCGTACTTTGGTAAACGAAAGCGATTTGCGGTTATCGCAGTAAATAGGGCTTTTTAAACCGCTGGCCCAGGTAAACGGCTCTTCGGGTTTAAGCACTACGGCCTTAATTTCTAACAAATACTCTGCAACTTCGCGGGCAATAACATTATTATAGATCATAGTATGACAGGAGATTATAAAATTTACTACAACGATACCTACGTGCTGGTTACCAGCAACCGGGCACAAATCAACAAAAATTTCACTACCATTTTTACCGACCCTGCTGAAACTGAGAAATTCTTTACCAACACCCCTACCCTGTTTGATGGTACCACCAACGAGCCTATAGCAGTACTTACCAGCGAACCGGAAACAATATTACAACTACTAAGCGCACGGGTGAAAGAGGTAATTGCCGGCGGGGGCATTGTATTTAACGAGCACGGCGAACTACTGCTAATACACCGCCGCGGTAAGTGGGACCTACCAAAAGGCAAAATTGAAAAAGGCGAAGCCATAAAAGACGGCGCCATCCGCGAGGTAGAAGAAGAAACCGGCGTGCTGGTAGATACCTGCGCCGATATACCCGTATTTACCTACCATACCTACACCCTGTACGGAAAACAGCAATTAAAACAAACCAGTTGGTACACTATGCAGGCTAAGCCCGGCCAACAACACCTAACCCCACAAACCGAAGAAGATATTGAAGAGGTGCGCTGGGTAGCCAAAGCAGATTTACACAACTATGCCACTGGCTGCTACCCGCTGATATGGGATTTGATAGAAAGAACAGTTCTTATATAATTACCACTTCACTATCGGCAACGGATTAAGCGGATGCCGGATGATGTTACGCACAATTTGTCCGGCTATAAAGCTGTGAAATCCCGATGATGGATATTGCTTGTATAGCTTTTTTATAGTGTGACCATCAATACCAAACTTAACAACGCCAAAAGTAAGGTCTATTAAATCTGCCTTGCGGAAAGCCTCGGCCAGTTTGTTCCCTTTATAAGCGCTAAGCTTGTGATGATTGACGATTATCTGTTCCACTACGTTCTTATGCTCGGTAAGATTATTGGCATCCAGATATTGGTGCGCCAATGCAACGGAGGGAGGCAGATAATCGAACGTGTGTGCCGTCCAGATACCTATATCGTGAAAGGCAATGGCTATAGCAAGTAGTTCTCTGTCCGGTTCTGTAGTATCGTCAAGTAATATAGCGTAGTTATACGTGCGTACACAGTGGTTAAGGTAACCGGTATATTGCGGGCCTAACTGTTGGCGGTATGTAGCAAGTATATTTTGTATAAGCTCAACAGCCATAGCTATTATTTACAGGTAAAAATATGTTTATTAGAGTGTATGAATAAAATAATTGCGCAAAAGCTCGACGAGATTGAACAGTTTAATAACGTGAAGATACTTTTAGCGTGTGAGTCGGGTAGCCGTGCCTGGGGATTTGCTTCTACCGATAGCGATTTCGATGTACGCTTTATATACGCCCACAAAACCAATCATTACCTGAGTATAGAAAACCATCGCGATGTAATAGAACTGCCGGTGAATGAGGTGTTGGATATAAGCGGATGGGATGTAAGAAAAATGCTGGGCTTATACTATAAAAGCAACGCGGCTTTGTACGAGTGGCTGCAATCGCCCATAGTTTACAGGTGCAACAACGGTTTTTTGCAATTTATGCAGCAAAACATGAACAGCTACTACTCCTTAGTTGCAGGTATTAACCACTACCTGAGCATGACCAAAAGCACCTATACCGGCGACCTGCAGGGCGAAGAAGTAAAAATTAAAAAGTACTTCTATGCCCTGCGCCCCATACTGGCTGCAAAATGGATAGCCGATAAAAACGAAGTGCCACCTATGGAATTTGGCAAACTACGCACTCTTATTACAGATGGTGTAATACAGAAGCTGATAGACGATTTAATGGAACGGAAAGCAACATCTGACGAAAAAACGCTGATAAAACCCGTGCTACCTTTACACAGTTTTATTGAAGAAACTATGGATTATTGTGTAAACAAAAGAGCTAATCTGGCAGAGCATAAAGGTAACCGGGAGGCACTAAATGTGTACTTCAGGCAAATAATAGAACATATATGAACCTGCAAAAACTAAAGCAACAACCAACGCTATTGCTGCTAAACTGTATTAGTGGCAGCAACTCGTATGGATTGCAGGTACCCACTTCCGACACTGACTATAAGGGTGTTTTCTTTTTACCAAAGCAAACTTTGTTTTCGCTTGATTACACCGACCAGGTAGCCAACGAGACAAACGACGAAGTTTATTATGAGGTTAAGCGTTTTATAGAATTGTTGTATAAAAACAATCCCAATATACTTGAACTGCTTAACACACCGGAAGACTGCATATTATTTAAGCACCCGTTACTTAATAAAGTAAAGTCAGAACTGTTTCTTTCAAAACTTTGTAAAGATACATTTGCCGGTTATGCTGTAACGCAGATTAAAAAAGCAAAAGGCTTAAATAAAAAAATTGTAAACCCGGTAGATGAGAAACTAAAAACGGTAGTCGATTTTTGTTATGTGCTTGAGCAGCAACAAACTATTGCCTTGCAATACTGGTTAGATAAAAACGGCTACAAACAAGATGAATGCGGGCTTGTGACACTAAACCACATGAAAGATACGTATGCTTTGTTTCACAACTCGCAACTTACACCGCCCGATTACTTTAGAGGAATTGTAGTAAAAGAAAACGCCAACGATGTTTCGCTTAGCTCGGTGCCTAAGGGTATAGAACCTTTAACGGTACTAAGCTTTAATAAAGATGGCTACAGCAAATACTGCCGCGATTACCGCGATTACTGGGATTGGGTAGACAAGCGAAACGATGTCCGCTACGAAAGCACACTACAACATGGCAAAAACTACGATGCCAAAAACATGATGCACGTTTTCCGGTTGCTTAACATGGCGCATGAAATTGCTACTGAAAAGCGGGTGAATGTTCGCAGGCCAGACAGAGATTACCTGCTACGCATACGCTCCGGCGAATTTATGTATGATGACCTTGTACAACTGGCCGATGAGAAAATTGAAGACATACAACAAGCCTACCTGCATTGCGATTTACAGGATATGCCTGACAAGAACAAGGTAAATGAGTTGCTTTATGAACTGATGGATAGTATTTACAAATAATTGCTACGCCTTGTATTCTTTATCTAGTGCTTTTTCTCTCTCTGCCATAGCAAATACTTCATCTACCCGGTGCAGATAAAACTGTCGTAGTAAGTAAATATACAGCAGGTATATACCTGCTAAAAAACTCCAGAAAAGTATATGAGGAAATAACTCATCAAACTGACGGTCATATATTCCATCTAATACTTCTACCATACCCCAATCATGTAATATTGGCGCGCTGTCAGAGGTAACAGCCACCTTGCATACCCTGTCTTTACTCATAGCTGTATTAGCCATACAAGCGGCTATACTGGTTTCATAAGCAACTGTATCGCCCACTTGTATTTCATAAAAGTTATGATCAAGCATGGCTTGCGCAGATTCTTCAAAGAAAGCATCTATTTTCTGCTTTTCTTCAGCATTGCTTTTTTTAAGTATGGCATCACTTATCCAGGGGGCATACTTTTGCCGGTAGTAACTTTCTACCTGGGTTTTAACGGCGCCGGGGGTGGTAAGTTTAAGTGTTAATGTATCGCCGTATTCTACGCGCGCTACCTCGTGTTCTATATTTGCAACCTTAGCATCTTCCCATTTTATAAAGCTAACTACGGTACCGCACACTAGTATTATGTTCAAATACAAAAGGCGCCGGTTTAGTATGTACGCCAATATGCCATTTATAATAAATGCCAGAGGAGCAAGCAACAAAAAAATAAGCATGGCAAACTTCATCCCATCCCTGGTTTCTTCATTTACCTGCGATACATCTTCGGGGTATAATTTCCTTCGCACAAAGCCATACAGCGCTATAGATATAACGGTAAAGCTCAATAATAATCTTAGGATGGTGTAGGTAGACATTCAGTAATGTTATATTATGAACCAATATAACATACACCTTTATTACAAGCAAAAAATCCTATACAAGCGCTGCCTCTTCCTTCTTCATCAAATGGGCCACTTTATCCCATGGCTCATATTCGAAGTGTTTGCGGTCTTTTACTTTTTCGGGGTAGCGTACGTGGTATTCAAACTCGTGGCGGAAATGGCGGATAGCCGCAGCCACCGGCCAGGCAGCCGCATCGCCCAGCGGGCAAATGGTGTTACCTTCTATTTTGCGTTGTATATCCCACAGCAGGTCTATGTCTTCCATACTGCCGTAGCCGTGCTCCAGCCTCCAGGTTACTTTCTCTAACCAGCCGGTGCCTTCACGGCATGGCGAACATTGTCCGCAGCTTTCATGGTGGTAAAAGCGCGAGAAATTCCAGGTATTGCGCACAATGCATTGGCGGTCATCGTATACAATAAAACCTCCCGAGCCTATCATACTACCGGTAGCAAAGCCACCATCGCTCATACTTTCGTAGGTCATTAAACGCTGCTCGCCTTTGGCTGTTTTAAACAGCAGGTCGGCAGGCAAAATAGGCACCGATGAACCACCCGGCACACAGGCTTTTAGCGGACGGTCGGTTTGCATACCACCGCAGTATTCATCACTCATTACAAATTCCTCTACCGATATGCTTAGTTCAATTTCGTACACACCCGGCTTTCTTATATTACCCGATGCCGATATAAGTTTAGTACCGGTGCTTTTACCAATACCAATTTTTGCAAACTCTTCGCCACCGTTCATTACTATCCATGGCACATCCATAATAGTTTCCACGTTGTTCACTACCGTAGGGTTGCCGTACAAACCTACCACTGCCGGAAAAGGCGGCTTAATACGCGGGTTACCACGTTTGCCTTCCAACGATTCAATCAGGGCTGTTTCTTCGCCACAGATATAGGCACCGGCACCACAGGTTACATGCAGATCAAGGTCGTAACCGCTGCCTTTAATGTTTTTACCCAGCCAGCCGGCTGCGTAGGCTTCTTTAATAGCACGTTCCAGTATGCGGTACACCCACATATATTCGCCACGTATGTATATGTAGCTAAGGTGGGCCTCTAGTGCAATACTCGATGTAATCATACCCTCTACCAGCAGGTGCGGTAGTTTCTCCATCAGGTACCGGTCTTTAAACGTACCCGGTTCGCTCTCATCGGCATTGCATACCAGGTGGCGCGGACGACCGCTTTTTTTATCAATAAAGCTCCATTTCATACCCGTAGGGAAACCTGCACCACCACGGCCACGCAGGCCGCTCTTTTTCACTTCCTCTACTATATCGTTAGGCGCCATTTTCAGCGCTTTTTCTACCGATGCATACCCACCTTTGCTGCGGTACACCTCGTATGTATGAATACCCGGAACGTTAACGTGCTCTAAAAGAATTTTTTTGCCTGCCATAGTTATACCTATCGTTAGTTAGTGCAGGCCCTGCCTGCCCCATTTTAATGCGCACGAATGTAACCCCATACGGCTACATCTCCAAAGAAAGTTTCAACACCCATTGTGGGATAAAACAACCCGGCTAAGGCACTAAAAAACATTGGGTTATATGGCATAGGTCCAATCTGTTAAAACAGGCCCATACAAGGCGCAGTCTGTTTGCCAAAATCTGCTTTCGCATTATCTTATAAAATATGCCGCACGAAGGATAAAATGTTATTTTCGGATAGATAAGCCAATGAGCCACAACCTCCTCTCAGACCAGTTTCTTGAAGTATCCGGCAAAAACGGAACACGGATCAGCATTCCCTTCCGCGAACTGGTAGAGGCTATCAATGAAGGTATTTACTGTGTAAACGATTTGGGCGAAGTGGTTTATGCCAACGAGCGCTTTTGCAAAAATCTGGGCTACAGCATCAGCGAAGTAGTGGGTCAGGATATTTTTCAATTACTGTATAACGAGGAAAATGTAAAGCTCGCCAAAACCAAAATGGAATTGCGCCGCAGAGGCATATCGGATAGTTACGATATACAAGTAAAAACCAAAAGCGGCGCCCCGTTGTGGATGCGCATGAACGGCAAACCATTGCTGGGTGGGCAAGGCGAGTTTGTGGGTGCTATAGTGGTTAGTGCTAACATTACACAGCAGCGCGAAATGGAGCAGGAACTGATTGATGCCAAAGAAGACCTTGAATCGAAGGTTATAACCCGCACGCGGCAGCTATCGGAGGCCAACTCTAAACTATCGGAGCAGATAAAAGAAAGACGGCTGGCCGAGATATCGCTTAAAAACAGCGAAAAGCGTTTCCGCGATATTTTTCTTAACTCGCCCGATGCCATTTATATTGAAAGCCTGGACGGAACCATACTGGATGTAAACGATGCCACCTGTAAACTGCACCGCGCCAGCCGCGAGGAGTTGATAGGTCAGACCATATACAATTTAACTCCTCCTTCAGCACACGATACCATTAAAAAACGCCAGCCACAAATTATACGTGGCGAGCTTAAAAAATTTGAAAGCGAAGGACTGACCAAAGACGGTGAGGTGTTTCCGATAGAGGTGAGCGTGGCCGGTATAGATTACAAAGACAAGCCGGCACTATTGATGCATGTACGCGATATAAGCGACCGCAGAAACAACGAAAAGCTGCTACAACAGCTTAATCAGGACCTGGAAGAAAAGGTGCGGGAGCGTACTAAAGCATTACAAGAAGAGATTAATGCTAAAGCACTTATACAAAAAGAGTTACAAAACCAGAAAGACTTCCTTCGTTTAATTATAGATAGTACCCCCAACCTGATATTTGTAAAAGACCAGAGCGGTAAATTTTTGCTGGCCAATAAAGCTACAGCGCGGTTTTACCGCATGCGTACCGAAGACATGGAGGGCCACTACGATACCGAGCAGAACTTTACACCGGAAGAGCTGGAAGAGTTTAAAGAGCAGGACCGCAAAGTGCTGGACGCCAACAGCGAAGTGCAGTTTCCGGAGCAGGGCTTTGTGAACACCGATACCGGTAAAGTTGTTTGGGTACAAACCGTAAAAAAACCTATACCATCGTTTGACGGCGACGAAGTAAATATACTAGGTGTGGGCACCGATGTAACGGCTATACGCGAAGCTAAAGAAGAGCTTAAACTATCGGAACAGCTATACCGCGAAATAGCCCGTAACCTGCCCAAAGCCGCTATGTTTATTTTTGATAAAAAACTGGAGTTTATTCTGGCCGAGGGCCCGCTGGTAGGTATAATAAGCAAACCCAAGAACGAAATAGAAGGCAAAACCGTACTGCAAACCATCCGCGAGAGTGAACGCGAACGGGCAGAGGCCATTTACCGCGGCATACTGGCCGGCGAAAGCAGCGAAGACGAACAGAATTTCTTTGGCCGATCGCTTAAAGTGTATCACCTGCCTATACGTAACGATGATGGCGAGATTATGTATGGCATGGTGCTGGTGTTTGACATATCGGACCTGAAACAAACCCAGATTGAATTGCAAAAACGCGCTACCCTGCTGGAGCGCAGTAACGAAGAGCTGGAGCGCTTTGCCTACGTAGCCTCGCACGATTTACAAGGGCCGCTACGCACCATAGCCAGCTACCTGCAATTGCTGCAAATGCGCTACAAGGATAAACTGGATGCCGAAGCGCTGGAGTTTATCGATTTTTCGGTAGCCGGTGCCAAGCGCATGCAAACGTTGATACTTGATCTGTTGAATTACTCGCGTATATCATCGGCACCCAAGCCTTTTGTAAAAACCGATGTGTATGAGATTGTACGCACCGTTGTAAAAAGCCTCGACTCTACCATTAAAGCAAGTGAAGCTGAGATAGTAGTGCCTGAATTACCGTTAATACTGGGTGAACCTAACCAGTTGTACCAGCTGTTTCAAAACCTGATAGACAACGCGCTTAAGTTTATTAAGGATAAAAAACCGGTTATTACCATATCGTACATTGAACGAGAAAACGAATGGGAGTTTGCCGTGGCCGATAACGGCATAGGTATAAAGGCCGAGTTCCGCGAAAAAATATTTCAGATTTTTCAACGACTGCATGGCGCCACCGAGTACCCGGGTACCGGTGTAGGGTTGGCTATCTGCAAAAAAATAGTGGTACTACATGGTGGCCGCATCTGGTTCGATAGCGAACCGGATAAAGGAACTACGTTCAGGTTTACCATACGTAAAAACCTGGAGAACTAAGCGCAGGCTTATTTACCGGTTACCTCTTTACGCCACAATAAATATTCGGTATTGCTTATTCTGATAAACATTTGCTGAATGGCACCTGCCCAGTAGTTGGTTAAGCCGGGGCCACCGGGCTCGCCGCTAACACGTTTTGCCAGCAACACCTTGCGGGTAGCTATATCGAAAAACACTACCAGTGCCACGCCTTCTTTTTTAGCCTTGTTGAAACTTTCTACCAGAAAAACCACACCCAGGCCCTCTTTACGCATACCATCTTTGTAGTCATTAATCACTTCCTGCGCATCTTCTTTAGTAAGAGCTTTCTCTACCTTACCACTTATATTACCTGCATCTACAGCTGCGTTACGCCTTTTTACTACAGTAGGGTCGCCATAAACTGTCACCTTACTAAAAGTAGACTCCTTTGGGAAACGGCCATTATCATCAAACACAGTCTGGTTCCATAGCTCAAGGTATTTTTCTTTAATCTCTTTATCCTTGGCATCGGGAAGCGAAAAACGGGCACGGCTGAAATCGAGGCCGTAAAAAATTATTTTCTCGGCATCGAAAATTACTTTGGGCGATTGTGCATTAGCAATAGTGGCAACCAGTATAGCGGCCAGTACAAATACTACTTTTTTCATAAGGGTTCGGTTATGGTTATGTAGCCAAATTATAAAAAGCTACGTAACCTAAAAACTACTACCTGAAAATTATCATTACCGGCTTTCGGCTTTCGGCGGGGCGCATACTTTGCAACTGCTGTGCCGATACAAAGCTAAGCGAAGGGGTTACGCGCAGTTTAGATTGCAGCGAAGCTTTTATTTTTTGCTCGGCAACATCAATACTGCCATTTAGTGATATATGGATATGGATCTCATCGGTGCCAATATCGTTCTTGCTCACTTCCACAATATAATCTTTCACTTCGGGCACCACACTAAGCGCATCGTAAATAGAAGGAGGGAAAATGGTAGTGCCTTTGTACTTAATCATCTGGTTTTTGCGGCCTACTACCGGCGATAGGCGGATAGTGTGGCGGCCACAGGTACAGGGCTCATCGTAATAACAACAAATATCGCCGGTACGGTAACGTAGCAAAGGCATACCCTCTACCCCTAAACTGGTAATGGTCACCTCGCCAAACTCACCGGCCTTTAACTGGTTACCGGCATCATCCAGTATTTCAACTATCAGCAGTTCGGGGTTATGATGGCCACCTTTACCATGTTCGCACTCGGTAAAGGCTGTTTGCATCTCGGTACTGGCATACGTTGAATGCAAAGTGATGTTCCACTTCTCTCCTATCCGTTGGGCCAGTGTATTAGGCTGCAGGTTGGCATGGCGCACCGGTTCGCCAATACACACAGCCCGCTGTATGCCGCTTTTGTTAAGGTCTATACCATTAGCCAGCGCATAATCAATCAGCTTTAGTATAAAAGATGGCACGGCCACTATTGCAGTGGGGCGAAAGCGTTGTATGTTCTCCCATTGCATTTGCGGCGATATAGGCCCTACGCGAACAGCACCGGCACCTAACTTACGAATACCGAGGTAATAGGCCATGCCCGCCATAAACTGCCTGTCGAGCGTTAGCATCAATTGATACACATCGCCGGCTTTACCGCCGGCACAGATAAATGATTGCTCTTCGTTGTATGCCAGTCGCTGCAGGTCGGCTTCGGTTAAAGCAACCGTTACCGGCGAACCGGTAGTACCCGATGTAGTGGTATAATCTACCACTTTATTACGTGGTACGCATAAAAAATCGAAATTGTAGTTGCTGAAATCTTCTTTGGTAGTAGTTGGTATTGCAACTAATTCTGCAACGGTGTTAATCTGGCCTATATCTATTTTACTATCAGCAAACAACCGCTGGTAGTAAGGCGAATTGGCTTTAATATATGCCAGTTGCGCTTTCAACTTTGCATGCTGGTAGTTAGCTATTTCGGTAAGGGTAAGTGGGGTTGATGTCATTTATGTTCAATTGTAACAAATGCAATGGCTGTTTGCTTAATATGCGATAGCGAAACATGAATTGCACCGCCACCCTTCTGTTCAAATACTTTCAGGGTTTCGCCGCTTAGTTCAATAAATGGCTTACCTAAATCGTCGTTTAGTATTTCTACTTCGTGCAGTTGCATACTATCGCGCCAACCGGTGCCCAGGGCTTTAAAAAAGGCCTCTTTGCCAGCGGCCCGTGCGGCATAACTTTGGCCCGATTTATCTTTATCGCAATACGCTATCTCACGGGTTGAAAACGCTTTCTCTTTCAGCGGCTCATTTTCCAGTGCCCGCAGTATACGCTCTACTTCTACTATATCGGTTCCTATACCTAAAATCATTTCTTACCTTCTCCTTCTTTACAAACCCTAGCTGTTTCTGGCAGCTTTTGTATTTTCTCTTTTAACTTATCTGTTTCGTGTGTATCGTTTATCTCTTTAGTTAGAGCAAATTTATAACTACTCACTGCCGACCCATTAATGCCAACTGCTGCACAATAGTCGCCAACAATTGCATACGTTTCCCAAAACTCCGGATTAAGATTTTCAAACTCAATTATCATATTTGCATCTACCGGAGATTTCTTTTTGGTTGCAGTTTTTATCTGCTGCTTCAACTCTCTCCATCGCAAAAAAGCGTTCCATTGTGCAGAGGATAAAAACGTATCTACCGGCACAGTCAGGGTGGTATCATTAAGCAACCTGTTATCCTTCAAACCGGGGGCTTCGGCAAATACTTTGTTCAGGTCGTAGCACACAAACTCGCCTAACTGGTAGGGGTTGGCGCTTACCCAAAAGCGCAGTTTCTCTGGTTGAAAAATTATAGCGTGGTGCGATATCAGTTGGTTGATTGCTTTTTCGTTACCGGTGCCAATGTTTTTATCTTTTTGCCCTCGCTGGTCGCGCAGTATAGCGGCTACATCTTTATAATCCAGTTTATCGTCGCGGCCCATTAACTCCTGCAACCGGTTAAACCGGTACACCGAGGCACTGGTTTTCATATTCTCTACATTGTTGGGGTCGGTTTTAAATGTGTCGCTCTGGTAATGGTTGGCGCACATAATATAGTTGGTATCGGTGTGATACAGTACCGTTTTAGCTACACTCTTTTCTATCAGTGCTGTTGTATGGTCGGCAGCAGAGCCTATCATCAGGGTTTCGCAAACAAAAGTTTTGCGCTTTTTGGCTATGGCGTAGGCCTCATCTATGTTACCGGCGTATTGCAGTATTTCGCGGGCTAGTATAGAGATAGGAGTAGTAGCGGCAGTAGGCACGTCGCTTTTGGCAGCATTGATAGTAACGGTTATGCCCTTCTCGTTCATACCGCTCACGCAGCCCATAAAACCGGCCCAGGTAATCATTACAAAACGGTGCCCTGTTTTGGGTTTGCAGAAATACACAATCTTATCCTGCGCAAACTTATCGCCCATATAAAAATCGAGGTTGCGTCCAATAATCATACTGCTATCGGCACTGCGTTTGCCCCAGGCCGCAAACGAGGTACAGCCTACCAACGCCAGACTTTGCAGGGCATGGCCAATATCGTGCGCGGCATGGTAATTAATCATACGGTCGTAAGCAGGGCCTATTATTTCAAACTCCTTAGGTGCCGAGAACGACTCGCCGTATATCTCCAGTTTATTCTCTTCGGGAAAGTTCTCATCCAAGTGCCGGTTAAATACGCGGGTAAACAGGCTCAGAAACTTAAGGTATGAATCGCTGGGTATCAGGTTGTGTATCTGTTCTACAAAAGCTTCCTCCTGTGTGTACAGCAGTTCTTTCTCCAGTTTACCGGTAATAACCCCACGCTCAAATGGTTCGCCTTCTATGTACTCTTCCCACAAACCATTGCGTGTTTTGCGCAGCCAGTTGTTGCCTATGCGGTAAAAGTTATCGCCGGCTTTTTCGCGCTCCAGTTGCAGCGCGCTGGTATCTTTTACTTCGGGCAATTGTGGTGCCAGGCCCCATTGTATATACGCATAGCCGCCCAGTAACAGTACCACCAGTACCAGCAAAAAATACCCAAAAAATTTAAACACCTTTTTCATAACAGCGCTGCGAATGTAAGAATAGGCTACGGCTATTTTATGGTTTTTGCAATGTTTACAGATTGGCGGCGTGTATCTTATTTAGCAGATATGCTTTACCAATAATAGCCCCACAGGTAAGTATGGCACTTTCGGTTACCCCCAGAACACCATGCAGGTTAATGCTCTGCCCGGTAAGGTACAGGTTAGGCACTTTGGTTTTTACCGAAATCATAGTTTTCATGGGCTCGCGGTAATCTTTTGCAATACCATACATATTACCATCGGTGGTACCCATATAATCGCGGTACGATAGCGGGGTAGATGTATAGTATGCTTCCAGATTATTTCGCAACCCCGGAAACTTCTTTTCCATTACATCCAGCAACTTTTCAGCTTTCTGCTTTTTGAACAACTGGTATTGTTCATCGCGCTCGCTTTCGGTAAGGGTGGTGTTGTGGGTTCCCTCCCACTGCTTTACTTCATCGTAACGCATGTAGGCCATTACGGTAAAAGCTTCGGCATATTCTGTTTGCTTTTCGGGTATCTCTTCAAACATGGCATACATACGCGGCCAGTCGGCATCGGTATGTTCGGTAGCGGCCCACACATCGGGGTTATTGAAATAGTAATAATTGCGGTTGGTAAAGCGCATGGTACCGGGCTTTAGTATGCCGTATAACACAAAGGTAGATACGGAATTCTCCAGTTCGGCAATACGGTTGCGGTAAGCAGGGCGTATAGCATCGGTTGGGGTTAACTGTAAAGTGCGGGCAGGATGCAGGTTAGATATAAAAATATCACCTGTTATCCGTTCGCCGGTAGCTAACTGCACAGCTGTAGCCGTTCCGTTTTCAACCACTATCTGTATTACTTCATGCTTACGCAATACCTCACCGCCGTGCTCTTTTATTACACGCGCCAGTTGCTTCACTATCTGGTCGCCACCATGCTTTATTTTATAAGCGCTCTCTATATAACTGTTTACTACCAGCGCGTGCACATATAGCGGTGTTTGATGCGTACCGGCATACAGCAGATTAGTACCGGCCAGCACACGTTGCAGGGTTACGTTACCGGTTAGTTGTTCCAGGTATCCTTTTACACTAGTGGTAAACATCTCCATATCGGTGTAGCCATCTTCGGGTTGCAGGTTGTATAGCGGCACGCTGGCGCATATACGTTGCATATCGTGGCAGTAGGTATCTATGGCAATAGCTTCATCGGGAAAGCGGGTAAGCAACTGTTGTTTAAACTTATCGTAGCCCATGCCATAGGGGTATTCGTTAGCATCACCATCAAACATTACCACATCAAATCCCTGCTCATCCATACGCACTACCGGCAACCGGTGCATAATACCCAGGTAGTTAAATATTTTATACAGGCTATTGCCCGGTGCCAAACTACCTATGTAGTGTACACCGGTATCGAAGGTTACCCCCTGCCGCCTGAAGGTTTGCAGGCTGCCGCCTATCTGTTCGTTTTTTTCTATAACACAAACCCTGCGGCCCTCCATAGCCAGTATAGCAGCACATACCATGCCCCCCAGGCCGCTGCCTATTATCACTACATCGTATTTGTTGCTGGTGTTCATGTTACTGCCACACAAATTAAATTATTAGCCTAAATAAAGTATAACCTGCACTTACATAAAACAAAAAAACCAGTACGGTTGAGCGTACTGGTTTTACAAAAATCTTACTAACTACAAAAAAAGCTACAAACTGCTACTATCGTTTTTTAGTGATAGTGATGCTCTTTCTAATCACCTTGCCGGGATTGGCTTTAGCATACTTGGCAGATGCAAAGCGACCGGTGGCTTTGTTAAGATACACAGTCTGTTTGTGGGTAACGGTTTTGCTTTTCTTAGCCATAAAAATTGGTTTTAGTTGTTACCCAAATGTAAATTAATTATTGTCGCAAAACAATTTAATATGATGGGTTTTCAACAGGCAACTAAAACGCCGGCTTATTGCTTAAGCATCTTCAGCCTGTAAGCGCGACCCGGGCAATTTACCTGCACCAAATAGATACCGGGCACCAACCCTTGTACGGCCAACCTGCACCGGCTACCGGTAAACCGGCTTACTGCGCACAATTGCCCACTGGCACTGTAAACGGCCACTTCGCCGCCAGCCTCATCGGGAAGAGTAATTTCTACACTATTACCACCTACAGGGTTGGGATATAACACCGGCTGCAACAGCCCTGTAGCGTTATTTACGCTACTGATTATACAAACACCGGTAGAATCGAAATGCGGCACATCTTCCAACACCAACGTAGGGCGCTGGTCGTATTGCAGGCTGTGAAAGCAAACATTATCCAGCAGTACAGAATCTACATGGCGCATATATAAACCGGCCGCGGGTATCGTATCGCCAAACATAGTAGCCTCGGGGCCACCAGCTTCGTTTTCGGGTAGTACAAAGCCATCGCGCACCGCAGGCCTGCCGCCGGGGAATGTGATATCTACATTCCTTAACCGGATATAGGACGACCGGTAGCCGGGTATACCGGTAATACAACTGGTTACGTTGGTGCTGGCGGTAGCCGTAATGTTGCGCAGTTCTATATTACGTAACGTACCTACACCGGGTTGTGGTGCCGATGGGGTGTACTTTCTACCCCGGTTGCCCAGGCGGATAAACAAGGGTACCTTAATGCCAGACATGGTAACATTCTCAATCAGCACATTCTCCATACTGCCGCCATCTACCACCGAAAGATTGATACCACACTTGGCTTCGATAGGTGCCGTGTTACTCAGTTTAACTTCTATGTCATGTATGTGTACATTCCTGACAGGGCCGTGGGTTTCGGTACCTATTTTTATAGCCCGCGAGTAGGACATTACCGTGCAGTGGCCAATCTCTACATCTTCGGTTAAGTGCAGCGAGGTGGACTTAATCACCAGCGGGTCGTCGTTACAATCCGCCACAATACTATCTACCACTACATGGCGGCAGCCATCAATATTCACCCCATCGCCGTTACCCAGGTTCTGGTTTACTATGTTCAGGTTTTTAATAACCAGTGTATCTATATTAAAGTTGTGCATCATCCAGAAACCTGAATTGCGCAGCGTTAACCCCTCGTACCGTATATTACTGCACGATATAAACCGAAAGCCATATGGCTTGTTATCAGAGTCGAGAAAGAAAGATGGTGATAAGCCGTTACCATTGAATGTGCCTTTGCCGGTTACAGCAATATTATGCTGCCCCTCGGCATAAAATACTGAGCGCTGTGTGTAGTTATCGGCATAGCTTTGCTCTGCCGGCGTTATAACGGGGTATTGGGCAATATCTGAAGAGCCGGTAACGGTTGCTCCCGAATCTATCAAAAAATTAACGTTACTTTTCAGGTACAACGTGGCTGTAAGAAAGTTACCGGGCGGCACGCGTACCACACCACCACCGCTGTTGTGGCAACTATCTATGGCTGCCTGTATAAAAGCAGTGTTGAGGGTGCTGCCGTTACCCACCGCACCAAAGTTTGTAATATCAAACACCTGGGCATGCAATGTTGCTACACCCCATGCCAGAAGTGCGGTAAGCCAGTAGCGCATAAGCAATAAATTATTGTACTACAATAGTTTTAGCTGTGCTTTGTGTGCCGGTAGATAGCTGCAGGTTGTAAATACCTTTGGCAAGTTTCAGCTCGCGGGCATTTACCTCTACCTGTTGTGCTCCCTTGGCCATAGTGCCCTCGTAAACGTTGGTAACACGTCCGGTGGCATCGCTAAGGGTAATTTTTATGTTCTCTGATTTCACCAGTTCGAACGATACCGTAGTTTCATTGCTGAACGGATTGGGTGCTACCTGTAATTTTTTCAGAAAATCGGTGTTATTTACCTCACGTATAGCATTAGGATCGGCGGTATTAAACTTTTTAATGGTAAACTGATCCATTACCACACCTTCGCCATTTACAAAAGTGCCATCCAGCCTGTTGCTGTCCACATCCAGATAAAACGAGCCTACGCAGGTATCGCAGCCATACTCGGCAAACATATACGGGTGGTTAAAGCCGGGTGCATCATCTACACTGCCCGAGTTACCAATAACCGCATATACAGTTCCCTGATTGGGATTAGGCCCTTGTGAATACTTAATGAACGCCTGCCCCTGCGCATCTACACCGTTGGTGTTTTGTACATAGTTGAAAGGGGTTATATCGGCGGCATCGCCATAGGCACCTTTTACCAGGTAGCTACGCTCGTACACGTGGCTGTGGCCACACAGTACCACGTCTACACCATACTGCTCCCATATTGGGGCAAAGTTCTCGCGCATGGCTTTCATAAATATTTCGTAGAAAGCACCTGCATCGTGCGAGCCATCGGTATATGGCGGCTGATGGAAATACACCACCACCCATGGCTGGCTGTTGGCTGTAAGATCCTGATGCAGCCACTGGGTCATGGGCGAGCCATTGAAAGTAGCAATCAGGTTAACACCGGTCCAATCGTCGTTAGCATTAAATATCGATCCAAGTTCGGAGTTAAGTGATACAAAGTGAACGTTACCGTAATCGAAAGAGTAATACAACTCGTGGCCGCTGGCAACACCACCGGCTTCGCCGTTGGTGTACACATCTACAAAATCGTAGTAAGGGCCGGTATGCTGTAAAGGTGGTTTGGGACTTGTAACCGGCGATACACTGTTGTAATCGTGGTTACCGGGGGCCGGTTCAAAAGGCAGGTACTTCATCATTTTCTGGTACCCATAAACCGAGTCGAATACTTTAGTCAGGTATTCCTGTTCGGTGCCATCATCGTAAACATTATCGCCCAGCCACAGCCACAGGTCGGTTTCTTCGCTGCCGTAGGGAAACGAGTCGCGTACTTTTGCCTGGCGGCTACTACCCTTTCCAAAATCGCCAATAACCCATGCCCGGGTATGCGTAGGTGTTCCTGCTGCCGGAAATGTTTTGAAGGTATGCTGCTGGTCGCCACCTTCGGCAAAGGTATTGCCGTTATACACCGCATAATAGTAGCGGGTATATGGCGAAAGGCCGGTTAGCTTAACCATGTGGCGGGTAGTGTTGGCTGTGTCGGTAGCGGTAAGGGTCAGATTGTTTGGATCTGTACCATACATAATTTTAGATGTAGCCTCGCTATCGGTGCGCCACATAATTTTAATAGATGTTTGGGTGGGGCTTTGCAAATAAGGGCCAACGGTAACATTTACCTGAGCCCATGCAGTAGTCAGTGCTACAACAAGCAGAAACGCAGAAAGTACATTTTTATACATGATAGGGATTTTTGAGCGAAGAAAATTAAACAACTTTTTGATTACGTGAAATAATGGTTAGCAAGTTGTAAACAAATTTACGGCAAATAAAAAGGGGAGCAATTGCTGCTCCCCTTTATGTTAATTAATTATACTACCGGTTAGCGCGTAAGCACAACCTTACGGGTATACACCTCGTTGGCCGAAGTAACTACCGCTGTATAGGTACCGGATGGTAAACGGCCCAGATCGAAACTAATGCGGTTAGCCCCTTTGCCTATACCATGTACGCTTTCCAATACCTTGCGGCCTATCACATCGTAGAAAGTAACTGATACTTCCTGATCTTTGGTGCCGGTAATTACCAGGTTGGTACGGTCCATAGTAGGGTTAGGTACAAACTCGGCAACATTGAAAGTAACTGCCCCCCTGATGCGCGCCGAAACTATATCGGTGTATTCAAAGGCACCATCGTTATCTACCTGGCGCAGGCGGTAATAGTACACCACATCGGCACTTACCTCTACATCATCAAAGTGGTAATTGTTTTGAACGGTAGAGTTATCGTGGCCATCTACAAAACCAATCTTAACCCAGTTTTGTCCGTCAACACTGCGCTCTACATCAAAACCATCATTGTTAATTTCAACCGCAGTAGCCCAGCTAAGGCGGATAAATGAGTTATCGATAGCATCGGCCTGCAGGTATATCATCTGCACCGGTAGTGGTGTAGATTGTTGCGAACCGTGTATCCAGAACTCAGAGAACTCAGACACTGTCATTTGCACATAGTGGTGTGTGGTGTTGCCACCATACAGTTGCTGGAAACCGGTACCGGTACTGGTGTACTGGCCTTTGGTAAGCGGCCTGTTAGGTGTTGTGTTATCGCCAAACACACGGTACAAGCCCGATGGCTGGTTATTAAGGTAGTTACCATCCTCGTTAGGGCCGCTGTACTTGGTTACATATAGCTGGTTAAAATTGTAAACATCATCCAGCTCGGTACAAGCATAATCCGGGTTAGGGTAACCGGTGTTGTTATTCCATGCGTCCGATTTCAGGTCGGCGTATTCCTGCTCGGTAAAGAACAGCATTACATCTACACCCGATACAGGTGCCACCGTAGATGATAACTTAAAGTGCCTGCGCATAGCTGTAAACTGGGTCCAGGTACAGTTGGTAGCCAGCGGGTTGTTGTATATAACCGGTGGTGTAGCGTCTTTATATACATCAACCGTAACCAACCCCAGGTTGTTCTGGTTATCGTTAATGGCCATTATGGCGTTGTTGTTTACCGGATCGCGGAAGGTTACCCATTTGTTGTAGCTGTTAATCCAGCAATCCACCGTCATATTACCCGATGAAGAGGTGTAGGTAATATCGGTAGGCCTGCCCGTAGGTGCTGTAACCGGTGCAGTGGTATGCGAACAACCGTTGGCATCGCTCACCGTAAAGGCGGTGCTGCTACCGGCGTTTACCTCATACAAGCCCTGATTAGAAGTAGAAGTATAGAACGAACCCGGATAAGTATATGGCGAAATACCGCCGCTACCTGTAACCATTACATAATACTTATCGCCAAATGCAAAGTTCATACATTCATCTACTACCACAGTAGCCGATACGCTGCTGCCACCGGCTACCATTGCCGTAGCGCTGGTAGTAACCGGGCCGCAACCAGGGCCGGTTTGTGTTACCACACAATAGTAGTATGTGGTAGCACCGGTTACCTGCGGTGTGTAGCTGGCCGATGTAGCACCATTAATAAGTGTACCACCTACAGTAGAGTTAACCGAGTTAGAATACCACTGGTAACTGATAGTACCAATACCTCCACTAACGGTTACGCTAACAGGCGAGGCAGAGGCACCGGCACATAAGCCGGTTTGCGATGCCGGTGTAGGATTAGTTACCACCGGATCGGCCACTACCGTATAGTTGGCAAACAAGCTGTAGGCAACATCGCAACCAGGGTTGGCAGCATATACTTTAACCCAAATTGGTTTAACTACAACAGGGGTATTGTTACCGGCAGATATAGTAAGGGTGCTGGTAGTTACACCTGAGTAATCTACACCGGCAGGGTCGCCATCGGTAAGTAGTATAGCATTTTCGTCTTGCCACTCATACAACAGGCCAGGGCTGCCACCGGTAGCATTTACGGTCATTACCTCGGTACCACCTACACACACATACACATCAACCGGGTCGAGGGTAACAAGCGGGTCGGCTTTAACATCGGCTGAAACGTTAGACGAAACAGCCGAGCAGTTGGCGCCGCTTTGTGTATAGGTAACCTTATACAGATAATTGCCTGCACCCAGCGCTGTGCTGGTGGTATACGTTACACTGGCAGTATTTTGTACAGTGCTCCAGCTACCGCCACCATTGGCACTACGCTCCCACTGGTACGATAGCGGAGAACCGGAACCGCCCGATGGGTTGGCGGTAAGTGTAACTGAACCACCCACGCACACTTCACCGGCACCGTTTATTGTAACGGTAGGTCCGGCAGAAACAACAACGTTGGTAGTATTACCCGATGAAACAGAAGCTGTACAGTTAGATGCATTGGTAACCGAAGTAACGGTTACAGTAGTAGTACCTACAGCTGCCAGCACCGGTGTGCTGAATGTGCCGCTGTTACCGGCTATTGTAACCGAAGCGGTAAGGCCCGATGCAGCATTGGCACCGGTTAGGTCATAGCCTACGGTAAAGGTGCCGTTACCCAATGTAGTAGAGTTAACTGTAACAGTAGCCACACCACCCGAGCAAACCGGGCCGCTGGTAATATTAAAGTTACTTACGTTAGGGGCAGGGTTAACGGTAATTTTAACTACCGTAGAAAGCGCCTCGGGGCAACCGCCGCCACTTTGCACTACTACGCGGTACCAGGTATCCTGTGTAAGGGCACCCTGCGATGCACCGGTAAGTGTAGCATTGGTATTGGCTATATCTACTATGTTGCTGCCAAAGTTATCGTTAGATTTTTGCCACTTAACAATACCGCCCACATAGCCCGAAACACTCAGGTCGGCCATTTGCTGGCCGGCACATATAGTTTGCGCTGAGGCAAGTGTACCACCCGATGCAGCCGGAGCTACCGTAATTTTTACAGCAGTAGAATTCTGCTGCGGACATACACCGCTTTGCACAACTGCACGGAACCAGGTATCCTGCGTAAGGTTACCCTGCGACGCACCGGTGAGTAATGTAGAGGTATTGGCTATATCTACAATGTTGCTTACAAAGTTATCGTTAGATTTTTGCCACTTAACCACGTTGCCGTTGCTACCCACCAGGCCTATATCGGCCATTGGTGTGTTATAGCAGATTGTTTGGGCGCTTACTACGCTTCCGCCTACCGTTTGCGTATTAACCGACATGGTAATACTGTTAGAGGTAGCCGGGCTACCGCTGCCACACACCGCATTGCTGGTAAGCACACAGGTTATTACATCGCCACCAGCCAGGCCGGCATCGGAGTAGGTAGTACTGTTAGCACCTACGTTATTTCCGTTTTTCTTCCACTGGTAAACAGGTGTAGTGCCACCATTGGTAGGCGTAGCCGTAAAAGTAACGTTAGTGCCCGCGCATACTGCGCCCGATGGAGAAGCCGCTATACTTACGCTTACAGGTAAGGTAGGGTTAACCGTCATGGTAATGGCATTAGAGGTAGCCGGGTTACCTGTAGGGCAGGTTGCATTAGAAGTAAGCACACAGGTAATTACATCGTTAGTCGCCAAACCAGCATCGGTGTAGGTTGCACTGTTGGAGCCAACGTTATTTCCGTTTTTCTTCCACTGGTAAACAGGGGTAGTGCCGCCGTTGGTAGGTGTAGCCGTAAAGGTTACACTGGTGCCGGTACATATTGGCCCCGAAGGCGAAGCTGCTATACTTACACTAACCGGCAGATTAGGATTAACTGTAACGTTAACCGGTGCGGTGGCTACCGAAGGGCAAACGCCGTTAGTAACTACGGCCCTTACATATAGTATAGATGCACCGTTTAAACCAGCGGTCCAGTTACCGGGGTTGGTACCAATCCAAGAACCGGAATATGAACCCGCCGTAGTGTTCCACTGGTACTCGAAATAATTAAATGTACCCGTGCCGCCTGAGTAGCTATAGTTAACGTTAGCACCATCACATACCGAAGAGCCCGATGGCGGAGTTTGCGTAACTGTACCGGCGCTTGAAGGCGCATCTACCGTTACATTAACAGGTGCTGAAACAGCTGCCGGACAAACACCATTGGTATATACCGCACGCACATAAAGTATAGATGCTCCGTTTAAGCCAGCAGTCCAGTTACCCGGGTTGCTGGTTAACCATGAACCTGAGTACGAACCGGCAGTGGTGTTCCACTGGTACTCGAAATAGTTGAACGTGCCGTTGGTACCTGTTGTGGTGTAGTTTACGTTACTACCTGCACATACGTGCGAGCCCGATGCCGGTGTTTGTACCACCGTACCCGCATTGGAAGGCGACTGAACAGTAACCGCTAATGTGGCCGTTTCGGTCTGGCACTCATTAGAATGTGTAACGGTGCAGTTAACCGACTGGCTTCCGGCGGTGGTCCAGGTAACACTAATTGAAGCTGTACCCTGACCACTGTTAATAGTACCGCCAGCTACGCTCCAGTTGTAGGTAAGTCTGCTGTTGGCATTGGTAGTGTTAAGGGTGTAGGTATTGGTACTGTTTTGGCAAACTGTAGCCGTACCACTAATAGAAGGAGTAGCCGGATGTAAATCGGTTTTGGTTACTGTACCTGCTACATCGCCGTTGTTTGAGTTGTTTGAAAGATCGAGGATTTTGCCCGATGTTTCGTTGAACTTGTAATATGCCTGCAGGTTAGCCCACTGGTTGCTGGCGTTATTTATAGCTGCATGGCGGTTGTTGGTAATATCGGTAACACTGCGGGCTACGTTCCACAGGCGGAACTCATCTATCTGCCCGTTAAAGTTTTGCGAACCGCCCGAGTGGGTAGATGCGCCAATGTACATAGGCGTAGTAGGTGTAATAGCTGCACCGTAGGCAGTAAAGGTACCTACCGATGTACCGTTGGCATACAAGGTAATAGTACTACCTGAACGTACCAGCGCAAGGTGTGTCCATTGATTTAATGGTGGAGCATAAGCTATAGAGCCCAGACTACTGCCACTGATGTACAGATTTATATTACCCGGTCCATCCTGACGAAGCAGGGTGGTTTGTCCGCTCCAGGTACCATTTTCAAAATAGGTATTGTTGGCTGTGAACGAGGTTGGGCGCACCCACATTTCGTAAGTAAAGTCACCAGGGGTTTGCATGGTAGCCGACGATGGCACCGTAATGTAGTTACCCGCCGAACCGTTGAAAGCTACGCTGCGTGGTATATCGGCCTCGTAGCCCAGTGTGTACTGACCATTGGTTAACGATGATGCGTTGATAGTAAAATCTATACCGTTGCCGTTAATAGTACCGGTAGCTACGTTGCTAAAGTTACCACTATTGGCAGCGCGGCTAATCAATCGGTATGTACCAGCCACCGGTGTACCCAGTCCTAAATCGGTAAAGTTGAAACGCAGGGTTACGTTACCACCGTTGTTGCCTACATCGCTTTTGCTGAAATACCAGATGCGCGAAAGACGACGGGTAATGTTAGGCGAAGCACAGGTTGCCAGGTCGCTGGTTTCCCATGAGGTACCACTGCTGGTACGGCCTATCATCAGATAATCGCCATTGTTTTGCAGGTAACCCGGGAAAGCAGAATTGGTTAAATACAAACCACCCGAGCGGGTTTGCTCGTGCACACCGCTTGCCTCGCGGCCTATACCGGCAATATCAAAATCGCAGTCGCCCACATCGTTGCCGGCATATATATCGTTGGTAATAGCCAGGCTGTATTTGCCGGCCAGGTAGTTAGCTACTATGTTGCGTCGGGCCTCGTTTAGCGGCAGGTTGTAGTTGATAACCTCTGCTACATCGGCAGCCGAAAGCTCGCCACCGTTAACACCCCATCCGCCTAAACTATAACCACCCGGCGAATAGATACCACAACTGTTGTGGTGCAACAGGTTATTCTCTTTATAAAAACGCGAGTAAACCCGGTTACCATCCAGGTTGTACAGGTGGCCGTTGTTATCGGTACCGTTACCGCAGCAACCACTACAAGCACCGTTGCCGGTGTTATTGGTAATCCATCCTTCGGCATATACCGCATCGGTATTGTTACCCCATTGGCCCATCAGCCAGTTATGTGTGGTAGATGATATTACACGGCTGTTGGTGCCGTTGTATTTACTTACCGCTATACAGGTATATGGGTTAGGCGAATTGGCTGCATAGTAGCCACGCTGGCCCGAGTTAAGGAAGTTACCGGTATTTAATATATCGCCACCATCGAAACGGATAACCGGCTGATTGTTGAGCGATGCCTGCGTTTGCAGGGTAGGTTGTGCCGCAACTGTGCCCTGTGTAGCGTTGTTGCCCAGGCCCGATACATCGGACCAGGTACTTACAGCCGAACCAACACCCTGGTTAACAGCCGAAGCGTTAAGCCACATACTCATTTCAGATTTGCCGTTGGTATTACCCACACCGCCGGGGCCTGCACCATATATATCGTTTATACGCAGCAATACCGGTGTACGGGTAGTTGAGGCACAACCGGTGCCGCTGTTGTAACCTTCGGCATACACCGTAGTGTTAGAGGTAATATTAAAGCTGGCCCACTGGCCGGTAGCCAACAGGTTACCGCCCGATGGGGCGTCCCACCAGCGTACAGTATTAGAACCTGATGAAATTTCGGCACTAGCGTAAACTGTTTGCGCGCTGCCAGAATTACCTTCCGGTATAGAGTGTACCTCTATACGGGTAGATAGGTGGCCACCCCAGGTTATAGGGTACACCCGCACATAACGTGCGTTATACTGGCCAAACCAGTTGGTTACTACCGAGTAGTCGCCATTGGTAGGGTTGCCTGCGAAAGTACCCGGTACATCAAACCAGGTAACACCATCTATACTTGTTTTTACAGTATAAGAGCCCATGCGCTGATCGGGGCAGCAATCGCCGCGTATTTGCGATGAGATACCGTTAACCGGTCTCACGCTTCCCAAATCGGCCTGCCACCAGCAACCGGTAAACGGACTGGTACTGGCCCAGGCCTGTACGCCAGCACTGCTATTGAACAAACGACCACGCCACGATTCGTGCCCGTCGCCGCCAGATGTGTTACAACTGTTAGCATTGCCCGGGTGGCAAGTAGAAGCTGTAATATTTGCATCGGGTATTATGGTAGAACCATTGAGAGATGGTATAGGGCCTAATGTAATGTTGCCCACCGCCTGCGGTGCAGCCGGCGCGCCCACAGTTACTGTGCGCGATGAAGTAGCTACACAGGCACCCGAGCCTACCGTATAGGTAATAGTAGCCGTACCGGCGCTTACACCGGTTACCACACCCGAGGCGTTAACCGTTGCCACAGCCGGGTTGCTACTGCTCCAGGTACCTTCTCTGTAGCGTACTACTACTATACCCGAGCCACCATTACCACCATTGTTATTTGAATTGTAGTGCGAGCCGCCACCACCACCGCCACCGGTGTTGGCACCGCCATTGCCACCGGGCACCTGCGCCCAGCAACCGGCACATGCAGCCGTACCGTTGGCACCCGGGTTAATACCCGAACCACCAGTAGCATTAGCGCCACCGCCACCACTACCGCCGCCACCGCCGCCGGCACCACCGTTACCTGCCTGTGCAGAGTAACCGGCACCACCGCCACCACCGGCCCAGTAATAGTTAGTTCCTGTTATAGCACATTGTACACCTATACCACCGTTTGCAGGGTTGGTAGAACCCGCGCCGCCGGCACCACCGCCGCCGCCCGGGTACCAGTAACCGCCGCCCCACGAGCCGCTGTTACCCTGCCCTACTACACCGGTACCGCGTGCACCACCGCCATAACCCGAGCCGCCCGGTTGGGCACCTCCGTTACCGCCCGAACAGCCACCACCCGAACCACCGTTGCCGGCAGGGTTAATTGACTGATCGTGATTAGATGCACCGCCACCGCCACCAAAGGCTGTTAATGCGCCAAATACCGAGTTGCCCCCGTTGCTGCCACGTACCTGGCCCTGGCCTGCAGGAGCACCGGTACCGCCGGCACCAACCGTTACAGAAATATTGCCCGGCGCTACCGTGTAAGGGGTGTATATAAAGCCACCGCCGCCACCGCCGCCGCCCATATCAGAGCCGCCACCGCCGCCGCCACCTACTACCATTACCTCTACACTACCGCTAAAGCCGGCAGGTACAGTAAAGTTTTGGGTACCTACACCGGTAAACTGGTGTACCCGGTAACCACCGGTAGAGTTTACACTATTGCCACCGGTAGGTAAATCGGGGGTGAATGTGGTAGTATTGCCACAGGTGATATTTTGAGTACCGCTTAATGTAGGAACCGGAGGCCCGCTTACTACTACATTTCGTGTAACGGTAGAAGTAGAACCATACTCGGTAATAGAATAAGTTATGGTAGCTGTGCCTGGTGAAACCGCTGTAATAACACCGGAACTGTTAACCGTAGCTACAGCCGTGTTGTTGCTGCTCCATGTGCCACCGGTAGATGGGTAACGTACTACTACAATACCCGAACCACCATTACCACCATTGTTGGTAGCATTATAGTGGCCACCGCCACCACCACCGCCACCGGTGTTGGCACCGCCATTGCCACCGGGTGTGTTGGTCCAGCAACCGGTACAGCCACCGCCGCCCGCAGCGCCGTTGTTAATACCGGCACCGCCACTGGTACTGCCTGCGGCACCACCGCCGCCACCGCCAATACCACCATTGCCACCACCTATACTGTAACCGGCGCCACCGCCGCCACCGCCCCAATAATAATTGGTACCGGTAATGGAACAGGCATAACCCGGGCCACCATTAGCCTGGCCGGGGCCATCGCCGCCGGGGCCACCGGCACCGCCACCACCACCCGAGTAGTACTGGCCGCCCTGGTTACCACCACGGTTACCCTGGCCGGCAACAGCTGTGCCGCCTGCGCGGAAACCACCATCGCTGTAACCCGAGGCACCACCGCCCGAACCACCATTGCCACCGGCAGCACCCGGTGTGTAGCCGTTGTACGAACTACCACCGGCACCACCGCCATAAGCTACTATGTTGCCAAAAACTGAATTACCTCCCGCATTGGCAGGTATAGTATATTGATGCCCACATGGCTGGCCACCCGAACAGGCTGCCGGCGCACCGGCACCACCAGCCCCTACCGTAACCGATATAGACTGACCCGAAGTAACCGGGTATGTGGTATGTACCACACCACCGCCGCCACCGCCGCCGCCCATATCCATACCGCCACCGCCACCACCACCTACTACCAGTACCTCTACATTGTCGTTAAGGCCAGAAGGGACATTGAAGGTAGAGTTGCCTACCGATGTAAACATCTGCAACCTATCGGACTTGAAAGTGGTAGTAGAGCCGCAGGCAAGATCCTGCGTACCGGTAAGTGGTAATAATGGTGCCTTAACGGTTACAAAGCGGGTTACGCCACCGCCCCAACCACAAACGTTAGATGCATTGGAATGTATAACATATACACCCGGCGTACTAAAGCTATATGTAAAACTGCCGGTATTGGCATTGCCCTGAGCCATGTAGTTCCAGCCGGAACCGCCTACCCAACCACCGGGCACGTTATCATCATCGTTACCTATCCAGTACCAGTAGTTACCACCCTGAAAATCGCCGCCACCCTGCGCAATAGTAAACGATTCGCCTACGCCTACTGTAATGTTAGAAGCAGACCCGTTTAGCAGTAATTGCCCGTTGGTAACAGGCCCCCGTACATAAAAAGTAAAATCGGATGCCTGGTTCCAGTTCCAGCAACCCGAACCGGCACCACGGCTATGCGTACGTATAAGGTAAGTGCCCGGCGTACTGAACGAACGGGTAAAACTATTCTGCCCATCGTAACAATCGGCACAGTCCGACCAATAGTTACCATCTTTAGCAATCCAGTAGCGTGGAATACCTGTGCCACCACTACGGGTGAAAGTAATAGACCCGCCCTGGCATATTTCGTTAGTATTACCTGTAACAGTACCAGGTTCAACAACCTCACGATAGCGTATAAGTGCCGACTGGCCGGTAAAATCGTGCTGCTGGCACGAGTTGCGGTTGGTAATTAATATATGATCGCCAGTGTAGGTAGAGTTATAGGTTATATTGCCGTTAACCGCCCAGGCGCGTGCGCTCCAGGCCGGGTTAGCATCGTAAATAGTAAGGTTAGGAGTAAACGGCGAGCCGCCATCGGTTATAAACTCGTACCGGCTGCCATTGTAAAGTGTAAAATACTGATAGGTACCGCTGCCCGAGGCAAGGGTACCATAGCTACCATCGCAGGGTGGTACAATGCGCGTTTCGCCATAGTGGCTCCAGCTATTGTTTACACCGCTCCACGCACAAGGTGGCGGGGTACTGTAAGAAATAGTAACCACCCCGTTGCCGGTACGTACGCCACCCTGGTTGGTTTGGCCTGAACCGCCGTTGTAAGATCCGCCGCCGCCGCCCTGGCCATAGTACTCGCCGCCGCCGCCGCCGCCATAGCCACCACCGCCGCCGCCGCCGGTCCAGTAGTACCAGTCGCCGCCACCGCCACCGCCGTAGCCACCTGCACCACCATAACCAACTCCACAGCCACCAGTACCACCATTGGCAAATGAGGTACCACCACAGTTGTAGCCACCACCGGCACCGTTGCCGGTAAGGCCACCACCACCGGCACCTACACCATAATAATAATATATAGCCCCGCCACCATTAGGGCCGGCACCACCGCCTGCCGATGTTGCGCCACAGGCACCACACCAACCCGGGTTACCGGTAGTACTGGTAGTACCAGAGGCATAGCCCGAGGGGTAACCATAATAGCCTGCACCACCACCGCCACCTGCAATTACAAGTGGCGAGTTTGATGTGGTAGTAACAAAGGTACCACCACCACCACCACCGCAATAACCTGTGCCACCTTTGCCGCCCACCATTATTTTAAGCTGCTGGCCACCCGATACGCTTACCGTACCAACTATGCGGGCTCCGTAGCCACCACCATACCAATAGGAGTCGCCACCCTGCGCACCATACGCATCGATAGTAACCTGGGTAACACCCGATGGTACTGTAAAGTACTGAAGGCCGCCGGTATAGTTATAGGTAACACTCTGGGCTGCCAGATTACCAGCCAGAATAGTTGATAAAAAAATGGCAAAGACTAATACCACCTGTTTATTGAGCCAGTATGGCAGCGGGTAACGATATCTCATAGTATGATTATGAATTGTAACTTGAAATAAGATACTGCATAACAGTCACAAAATCACATAAAAGCACGTTTTCTCATGGGTTGAAAAGAAACGCGGTTTTCAACTACAAATACTGTTAGTGGTCCTAAAACTTCACTAAAATATCCAAAAAGTGTTCCTAAATTCAATTTTTCAACTAAAAAAACAAATTTAAGGGGCACCAGAGAGTAACCTCATCGTTAAAACGTATAAACAGTATGTATGTTACAGCATACAAACCAGTTATTACTTGTCTATTAATATGTTCATTTTATCGCCTCACACTATAATATAATAAGACAAGGGCAATAAGTCAAATATCAGCGGGCCACAGCAACTTTAGCCACTTTAGTTAAGCCCGGTAACTGTGTAGAAGACACCATTATGGTAACCGTTTCGCCGTTTATCAGATTTTCGGCAGGTGTAAGGTTAATATTTACCCGAACAAAGCCATCGGGCAGTACTGTAGCTGATTTGGTGGTAGCAGTAACACGGCTTTTGCCCGAAATGGCTGTAATGGTATAAGCATCGCTGTGCGAACCCTCATTAAAAATAGTAACAGCTATGTTGCCGCTTGTGTTTTCGGTTGCCTGAATGGTAAAGTATAGTGGATAGAGCGATACCGCATAGTGCGCCCGGTAAGGTGCACGTTGCTGTTGCGATACGGTAGCATACCAGGCCACCTGCTTATCGGGGCTAAACTCTATTATGTGACTGGTAATAAAACTACCGTTAGGTTTAAGCTGCGGTGCACTACCTGCGGCTGTGGGGGCCGGTGGTACAAAACCCGGCAAAGCACCGGTACCGGTACATACCAGTATATTGCCATTGGGCAGTTCATCGGCATTGCCGCCACGGTGGCTTTTAATGGGAGTGCCGTTTACCATACAATCGGCCGACCATTTGATTGCTGCGCCGGTGCCATTACCACCCTGGCTGAACGAAACCACCCGAGATGGCTGGGCGCCGGGTTTTATACCACCATTATCAAACACCAGTATATTGCTGTTTGGTTGTATAAAAGCACCATGCTGATTACTGAAAAAACCGTCGCCTATTTTTTGCGCGCCCCACTCAGCTGCTACTTTACCGGTAGTTTTATCTATTTTAATAATGCGGCTTAGCTGCCTGAAACCGGCATAAACATAAGTACCGGCAGTATCTACAGAAAATGCGTTAAGGTGAGGGTCGCGGTCGTTAGATGCTATACCTACCCCCGGTGGCATAGCCCCGTTACCAGCCGGGGACAACGATGCAGCGATATTAGCCAATAACCCAAACATAGTTTCATCATCCAGATAAGTTTCAGAATTCCACGACCATACCACTTCGCCATCGGCATTGTATTCTATAATAGTTCCGTACTGTAGTTTGGCCATCATTTCGCCGTTTACAGTTTTTACAAACGGGTTAGGGGCGCCAGGCAACACGGCTCCGTTAGGCAGGTTAGGGTTAGCCTTTACTTCTATTTTATCTTTATATTTATCGGGTACTTTTTTCCATACATACTTATCGCCCAGTACCATATAGTTGCCGTTTGGCAGGCGTTGAAAATCGTGGTGAAAAAACTCGGAAGTATCGCCCGAAACAGAAGGCATATCAGGCGCCCGCCACAGTATTTTGCCGTTCAGGTCGCACTCCACAGGCTTGCTGGCCGAATTGAGAAAGGTAATAGTACCCACATCGGTAAGGCGAAGGTCGCGGGTATTATTGGTAAGTAGTTCGCCCTCTACTACCGGCATTTGCCAAACTGGGTTGCCGGCACGGTCAACAATACATTGAAAATCGCCGGCAATTAAACCACCGGCATGTTTGGTTTTATCGTTTATTACCACCGTAAGCGGACTGGGCGAGTTATTATTTAACTGCCGTTGTATAATTTCGAAACTGTAAGGGCCACTCCATGGCTGCTGCTTTCCGTTGCTGGTAGCGGCATACCGCCACAGGTATTTTTTACCAAACTCTAACCCGGTAACCAGCGTAGCGGTTGAGTTATCTTTTTGCGATATAAGCGGTTTGGCAAACAGCGGCCCGGTAGTATCCTGCACAACCTGCACCAGATAACCTGTAGCGCCACTTACCGATGGGTACTCCAACATTACCTGCGTGTAGTTAAGCACCGCACCAGGGGCTGGCAAAACCTGTGCTACCGGTTTTAAAACAAACAACATGAACACAAGTATTGGGGTGGTAAATTTCATTACAACAATATTTTTTTATTCTTATTTGCAATAAAACTAAGTAGTATTTTGAAATTAGATAGCCAACCCCTGTTAATAGTAGGTACACAACGTTCGGGCAGCAACCTATTGCGGCTGATGTTAAACCAGCTACCCGAAATAGATGCCCCGCACCCACCCCACCTGATGCAGATATTTGCTCCGCTGCTACCCGGCTACGTCGATTTGAATAACCATAGCAACCGGGTGTTGCTGGTAAGCGACATTGCAGCGTATGTAAATGCCAACCCGGTGGCGTGGCATGGCATTACACTTAAGGCAGCAGATATACTACCCCACCTTACCACACACACCCTTGCCGATATTTTTAAGGTGGTGTACCAGCTAAAAGCCTTACAGAAAAACGCGCGCTACTGGTGCTGTAAAAGCATGGCTAATATTTATTACATACCGGAAATAGAAGCCGAAGGCTGGCAACCGTACTACATACACCTGCTACGCGACGGGCGTGATGTAGCAGCGTCATTTCAAAAAAGTATAGTAGGCGAAAAACACATTTACTTTTTGGCACAGCAATGGAAGAAAGATCAGCAACTATCGGCACAGTTACTGGCTACCACACCGGCAGACCGGATAGTACAAATACGCTATGAAGAATTTATTACCAACCCTAAACAGGCTTTGCTACCTGCACTGAACATGTTGGGCTTAAACTGGAGCGACGAAATATTAAACTACTATCTATCGGACGAAGCAAAACGCACCGCCGCCTCGGGCGATATGTGGCGAAACGTAGTAAAACCGGTAGATGCAGGTAACATGCGCCACTACAGCGAAAAACTAAGCACACGCGAAATTGAAATATTTGAGTGTATTGCAGGCGATATGCTGGAGCACTTTGGCTACAGCCGCGACAGCCCGGCCGGTAACTGCGATTTTAGCGAAGCAGAAATAAAACAGTTTAGCGAAGAAAACACGGCATTAAAAGCTGCGGCCCAACAGCGGTATGCAGTAGATGCCCGTGTGCGCATACCGCAACAGCAATTACTACAACAGATAAGAAAACGTAACCACAACTAGGTATATCAATACCCTACTTAATCGGTACAGTCGGTTGGGCAAACCACGCAACCGGCAGGCTCCATGGCCTGTGGCCTGATGTGAGCGGCAATGGTACTTTCATTGTAGGTTCCGGTATCAATATACCTTACCACATTGCCGCATATAATGTACTGGTTTAGCAAACTGGAGGTAAAAGCTACCACTAATACAAAGGGGGTATGACTATCCATAACACTTAATTTACTGCGCGTTTATAAATAAGCAGGTAAGGGAGGGAAGTTGTACTGCTGTTAGCAGTACCCAAACCAGCAGTATGGTTTCCGGTAACGAGGTTGTGCTGTAAGTACAAGAAGTATTCCAGTTTACATGCCCCTAACTATGTCCAAATAAAAAACTGATTATCAACCCATACAAAACACAGGCTTGCGGGCAGACGTGTGTACGGGTGGGTATATTGTGCTACAATGTGTAGTTGCCGCCACAGCACATATTACCCATTGTATTAAAAAATTAATATTAGTTTGCATGTATGAAATGGATAGCCCTACTACTGCTTGCAATAACACTAACAGCCAGCCAAACCAACAACGTATTGATATGTGTAAGTACCGGTGCCACCAAATACCACTCGCACTATTGCCAGGGGCTAAAAAAATGCACCCACCGCGTAGAAGAAGTAAGCAAGGGCGAGGCGATTAAGCGGGGTTATTCGCCCTGCGGTTATTGCTATTGATTAGTAAAAACATACCCTGCAACAGGCAACTTACCCTAAATAGTCTCGAAGCCTGTAAAGCGCCCACAAGCAATATATATAATTTAATAGGTAGTGACTCATTTTGAATTTTAGGCCTTTTTAGGCATAAGTTCAATTTATGGGCAGCTCATCAATTATAAGGAAGCTATCAAAATCAATCTGTTGTGTTCCAAATAGTTTAATTAGACTATCACTCTGGATAGTTCCGTTAACTTTCCACCTAAGACGCCATTTATAGGATGCTGGATGAATAATTGGCTTGATTAATTTTCTAGTGCTGGGCATAACCTCAACATTCCAAAGATATTTACAAACAGTATTGTTTTTTATCATGCGCGGTTCATCATCCCATAACTCTATTGTTTCTTTTGACAATGGAGATAAATTAACAGGTAAGTGCTCAATAATAATTGTGTAAAGTCGTTTGTTTGCCCCAATATTAAAGTTGTGATTTGGTGCAGTTGGAAATTCAAGAAATCCAAGGCATTTCCATGCATTTTCTGAACTTGATGGAGAGCACTGAAGCTCCACCACATAAATGCCTTGTCCTTTTAAAAAGCATAAAAGCTCATTTGTCAAATGTCGGCCAACACCCCGCCTTCGAAACCCAGGTCGCACTTCCATAATACCAATATGCGCTGTCTTTTCCGTTGATATCCTCCAAGTAACGAAGCCGATAGCATTTTTCTTACTACTTATTATGGCTAATTCATTTTTATCAAACGAGGATGTAATATCCTGCCAACGACAATAAAATCCATCATCAGATTTCCCCTCTTCTTCAATTAGCCATGCCTTAATTTCATTAAGCTGATTATATGAAGGAGAAAAGGTCACATCAAAGACATCATCTATTGTATTAGGCAATTGGGTCAGCATTATTAAACAAAACCGTCTATTTTTTTATCTGGTAACGGTCTACAAGACTAGCAATATCTTTTGGTTCCAACCACCTATCCATTAAACCCGCCTGCATTGCAGGTGTAACACGTAGCGTTTGGTGAATTCTACCAAAGTTATAGTAAACATAGTGAAGCGCAATTGCACATTGATGGTTAAGCAGCTTTTTTGAGAATGCGTTAGTCTTCCTAGTAAACCGTTTTGATTTCATGCGCAAAGTCAAATTTTGCCTTTCTATATAGCTGGTAGAAATATGCTTGTCATCAGGATTTCCGGTAACAACGGTTTTATCGGCACCTATATATTGAATACGTTTATCAATCACTTCCCCATCTTCATTCACCCGTTTACCATATTTTTTCTCCAGTTGGGCAAAATCAATGTTTTGCCAAAAGGCGCCATAAATAGCATTTCTATATGCTGGTAGGCCATCGGTAGTAAGCTGTATGCGCTGGTTTACTATTCGTGACTTGACCTCAAGAGCAAATTCCTTTGCTATGGCCTCGGTTCGCTTTCCTACCTGCCAACATAATATTAGCCTGGTATCTGCATCCATTGCCAACCATAACCATGCATCCCCTGCTTCCGGATTACCGGTTTTGCTTGCATTTTTCCTTCGGGCATATACAAATCCGTGAGTTTCATCTAATTGAATTCGTTTAGCATTTATGTTTTGCACCATTTCATCCTGAAATTTCTGGCAGGCTAATCCAACATCTACAACCAACTTTAAACAAGCATTAAATGAAATTCCGGCAAGTTCTGCAGTGTCGCGGACGGTATTGCCCCGGACTAATAAATTGATAGCATGGGCTCTTTTGTCAAGGGATAAGCGATTCATAACGAAAGATTTTATGGCATTAGTAATTCTTTCGCTATTTTTGCCGTGATAGCGAAAGCTGTTTGGAGCATAACCCCGGGCGTCGAAAACACAGGGTTATGCTTATTTTTTTGTCTAATGTATATACCAATAACGCACTCTACCTGCGCAGGCATATAGATTTTTTTGTGCGATTTACTGCAAATCACATATTTTCGTGGAGCGGACGGGA
>CAYREY010000029.1:0-25548 GCA_964423405.1 uncultured Chitinophaga sp.
GCAGGCTTTTCTATCACCTGCTTTACCGCAGCGGTTATCTTGTCTGCATCCAGCTCCATCAGGCGGTTAGTACCTTCTTCTATTGTCATTTTAAGCTCGGTGGTATCGCGCACGGTAAAGCAGGGTATACCAAAATACGACGACTCTATCTGCACCCCGCCCGAATCGCTGATAATACAGGCGCTGTCTTTCATCAGCTTCAAAAACTCTATATAGCCCAGTGGTTCGGTCAGCTTAATAGCCGGGGTAGTTATTTTCGCTTTCAGCCCGCTGGCTTCCAGCCGTTTTAATGTACGCGGGTGCACCGGAAAAACAACCGGTATAAACGCCGATATACGTACCAGTGCATCTACAATTATACCCAGGTTTACATCATTATCTACGTTCACCGGCCGGTGGAATGTAACTACTGCATACGGGTTACTTACACCCAACTCTGCCAGTATGTTACTGCTTTCTACCACCGGTAGCATTTCAATCAAAGCATCTACAATAGTATTACCCACCAGTTTTATTTTTTGCTCTGCTACACCGGCCTTGCGTAAAAAATCTACGCCCACCGGCTCGGTAACAAATAATAAATCAGATAATGCGTCTGTTAATATCCGGTTGCGCTCTTCAGGCATGTCCATATCGCCACTGCGCAGGCCGCTCTCTATATGTGCTACCGATATGCGTAGCGATGCTGCCGCAAACGCGCAGGCAAAGGTACTGTTTACATCGCCGGGTACAATCAGCATATCGGGTTTGTACTCCAGCAGTATCTTCTCGGTTTCTACTATTATTTTACCTACTACTTCGTTATTACTGCCACCACCTATACCCAGGTAGTAATCGGGCTTGCGCAGTTTTAGCTGATGAAAAAACACATCGCTCATCTTCTGGTCAAAATGCTGGCCGGTATGCAGTATGCGGTATTCGAAACCGGCTGCGGCAAACAGTTTCTCCAGTTTTACTATTTTAATAAAGTTGGGGCGGGTGCCCACACAGGCTAGTATTTTTTTCATAATCGGTTTAGTATTTCTGCCAGCACCCTGGTTTGGCTTTTTCGCGAATAACTCATTACACGCTCTTCGTTTACCACACTGTTTACCTTGCCGGTTTGTATAATATCTTCTGCCAGCTTGCTTATACCCCGGCAAACTTCATCGGCCGTATTACATATTATACCGGTGTTAGTGTCGGTCAGTGTTTCTTCTACTATATCATTGTCGTTAGGGCACAATATTACTGGTTTCTTAAAACAAAGGTACTCGTATAATTTACTGCTGGGTATGCCCTTAATGCCATTGTGCGATACCATTAAAAATGCGTTCGACCGGTTTTGTATGTCAAACACCTGTGCACGCGGTATCCGCTCGGTTATCTCCAGTGTGTGCTCATAACCTTTCATATTATCGCGTACACGCAGGGCCTGCTCTTTATAATACGCCAACCCCGGAAAGTATAGTTTAAACTGCAACCTGCTGCCGTATATATCTACCGCTTTTTTAAAACCTTCTAAAAATGGCTCTATGTTTTGGGTGGGGTACAAGGTGCCGTTATAGGTTATAGCCAATTGCCCGGGCTGCGGTTTGTTGTTTACTTTCTGCAGGTCTTCTTCGGTAAACCCATTCAGCAGGGTGGTGGCCTTTACACCTGTAAACTGCGCTATTTTATGCGCATAAAAAGGCGATATGGTAGTAACCAATGCAGCAGAGCCCACCCATTTTTTCTCGCTACGGTTTTCCAGCTTAAACACAAACTCGGCCAGCTTGTTTTCACGCACGTTAATTTCGCTCGTGCTCCAGTCGTCGCGGTAATCGGCCACCCACTTTATGTGCGGAAATTTTTGTTTTAACCGGTAGCCTATAAAAAACGATACAAACGGATTGGCCGTAATAACTACCTTATCTAATCCGGGGGTAGTTTCAATAAGCGCGGCTGCCTTATGGTACAGGTTATTAAACGGCACTACGCTCATAAAAAAATTCTGAAACACCACCTCGAAAAACGAAAGTGCCTTGCGCAGCAACCGGTATTTACTGTCGCCGTGCTTGGCATATACTTTATCTTTCAGGGTAGCCTTGTAAGGCATGTAGTAAACCGTACTTTCTGCGGTTTCTGTTTTCTTTTCAGCTTCGCCCGATGTTTTTGAAATATCAGATGGCTTGTTGATAGCAACATCCCAGTTACGGGTAACTACAATAGGGTAATAGCCAAACTGAGTAAGGTATTTAGCCCATGCCGCCGGCCTTGCCGAAGCTGTAAGGTTACACGGTGGGTAGAAATATGCTATTATCAAAACCTTTTGCATAGCTATTGCCCTGCAATTAACGCCGGATGGGTTACAATTTCAAATTTACCATTGGCCTGTGCCAAAAACTTATCCAATACATCAAGTGTATAATCCGAAACCAGCTTGGGGTGAGATATGATGTGTAAATGGTTCCGTTGCTCCAGCTCGGTCATATAATACGTAATCTTAAATGTATTCATACTCTCTACACTAAAACCCTCGGTGTGGCTGAAACGGCTGCTGGCTCCACCGTTATCAAAAGTAATCTGGTTGCCCGATGGCAGCCCATCGCCATAGCGCTGGTAATATTTGTAGCGCGAGGTAAGCCTGTAATGCAGCCCCGAGATGATTTTGCGCCACCCGCTCACCCTGCACTCGCGTAGCGGAAACTGTACAAACGATCCGTTAGGCGACTCCTTCGTCACATCATCTTCAAACCGGTAATATGGTTTATCGGGGGTATGCGTAAAGTTAAATGAGTAACTATTGCCGGGGCCCGAGCATTTAGCGCCGGCCTGCACACTAAACTCATACGTAATGCCGTGCTTTAAAAACTGTGGCTGAAAAATGTCAAATGGCTGAATGAACAAACCACCGGCACGAAATCCGTTTATTTTATAATCGGCCTTTACAGGCTTTATTATCGCGTATAGCAACTGCATGGTGCCGTTAAACACATAATCCTGCTGCTGAGGAGTAAGGTTGCTTACAGCAAACTTACTTTTATCGGTCAGGTCCCATACATTGGTTTCGGCATTATATGTAGCATCTAACCAATGTGGGTGCAGGTGGTTATATACCAGGTGCCCTTCGCGTACCATGCGCTGTATCTGCGCCGATACCTTTTCAAAATCTGCCTTTGCTTTTTCGTGTCGGGCAGCCTCTTCTTTCAGGCGCACCAGGTACAGGCTATCTACAAAAAAAACACCAGTACATTTATTACGACCCAGTATATCCAGTATGCGGTTGGTGGGCAACAGCG
Organism: uncultured Chitinophaga sp.; assembly: GCA_964423405.1. Lineage (GTDB taxonomy): Bacteria > Bacteroidota > Bacteroidia > Chitinophagales > LD1 > Bog-950. Next base: position 3,261 of record CAYREY010000029.1, read on the forward strand.
AACAGTTTTGCAGCGAGCCGCTATTGGCCCCCAGGTACAACTCATAATCAAAGGTCAGTAACAGTGTTTTTTTCACGCTTATAGCTGGCTGTCAACAATATCTTTAGGCACGGCGCTGCCACTAAGGCGGCACTTAAGCCAAAATAATAAATCGTAGGCTGTGCACATCAATAGGTTCAGGTCTTTTTTCCATATGTAGCCATCGGTTACCTGCGCACCAAACCGGCGCTTAAAGTTTTGTATGCCTTCAAACTTGGTTCCTGCTACATTTTTATGCCGGGCACCGCCCAGTATAAACTGCCTTGTACCGCGCTGTTTCATCAGGCGCATACAGTCCCACAATATTTTTTTGGTAGAGCCTTTTAACTGTGTTTTGGCAGCCGAACCGGCATACATATAATAACCGGCATAATCTGTATAAATTAAAAAAACAGCCGCATCGGCTACGCCGTTTACGTATGCTGTTGCGCAAAGCACTTTATCCTCGCCCAGCGCATTAAACAAGCCCTCAAAAAACTGTAATGGCTCATATGCAGCCCCCTGCCTTTTATGTGTATCGGCGTAGCAGTCGTAAAAGGCTGGTAGCTCGGATTTACCATACCGTATCTCTATACCGGTCTTTTCAGCATTACGTATCTCGTTTCTGTAGGTACTATTAAACGCACCAAAAATCTCATCTTCGGTTTTACCAAAGCCCACACTAAACAAACCCAACTCAACAGCTTTGGCCCCATCGGGGTACGATTTAAATACAGATATAGTGGAGCCCGGCTCTATACGTATACACTTAAAACGGTTAGCGCTTAACGCAGTAGCAGCGTTTACAAATTCCCGCTCTTCTTCTTCAGTTATATTGCCCGATATAGCTACCGGCGCATGGGTAAAAATACCCACGTAAAAAATCTGGCGTTTGGAAATCTTTAGCGGTATAAAAAACCTCTCTGCTGTATCGCAAATAATGTAATAGCCGAAACCCCTGTTGCGCTCAAAGGCAATGTATTCTTCACAAAACGGGTAGGGCAACTGTTTAAGTATGCTTAGGGCTGCCTTATCGTTTATTATCTTAACTTCCATTAATTGGTTTTTGCAGTATAAGCAGGAAACTGTTTTCCAGCGTATCTAACCGCGAATTTGTTCCGTCGGGAAAATAGTAATGTTTATCGTCAAACCAACCCACTTTACGTCCGTCGTAAAAGTGCTCGTGATTAACAACTATAAATTTCTTCGACACAATATTATCAATTCTGCGGGGAGAATACTTAATGTAGGTCAGGTCCGGGTAAAGCAGGTCAACAAATCTCATGGCCTGGCTGTACTGTATAAACACATATCCGCCAGGGTTCAGATCATCGTATATCTTATCGAAAAAAAGCTTCATTCTCGATGGCTCAATATACATGGTAACACTAAAGCTGCAAATAAGATTAAACTTTCGCGGTGCGCGAAATGTAGTAATATAATTACCCCTGAAAAGGTGCGCCTTAGGTAAGAACTGCTCTGCTTTATTTAAAAAACTGTTATTCAGATCTATACCATACAGGTGATAGTTTTTGTCTTTAAACCGTTGTAAAAAAAGGCCTGTACCGCAACCTATGTCCAGTATAGCTGTGCCTGTTGGCACATGCTCACTTGTGAATTTTACGAGTCGGTCTTGTGCTCCTACTACCAGCTTTTGAATTTCCGGAATGTGCGAATAACCTACGTTTTCCTGTAGGCTAAGGGTATCATCATAACGGCGGGTCTGGTAGTTGTTTCTATGTAGCACCTCTTTGGGAAGGTGGTCAATTTTAAGCAATATCAACACCCAGTTGGTGGCCGGGTTATTTAATACTACTGATAATACTTTGTAAATCAGCTTAGTGAATAGTGGGTTCATTTCGTATCTTGCACAGGATGAACAAACATAGCAAAAAAAGAATAGTATTCTTCTTTACTTTGTTTTATCCATACACACATAACAAGGTGTTGTATGATGCTTATCTATTAAGTGAAGTAACTCAATTATCAAAAAACTTCCATAAAGTAATAATTATTTCTGCAAGTACTGACCATAATGGCCAGGTAGATGTACCGGAAAACGTGGAGGTTCATAACCTTGTAGTAGATATTAAATTTGCCGATAAATTAATAGTCCCACTGCTATTGTTTCAGGACTTTTTTATTAGCGAACTACGTAATATAAAATTAATATATAAACGCTCCTTAAATTCTTCGTTAATTAAAGCAATTACAGCCTACGCTACTAAGACAGTTAAATACAAAGCATTTCTTGATAAACTTTTAGGCACAGTTAATTTTGCAGAGTATGATGCATATGTGTATTGCTACTGGAATTTTGAATATGCGTTAGCCGCTGCACTACTGGGCAAAAAATATCCACTTAAAGTAATAGTACGTAACCATAGCCTCGACCTGTATTTCGATCGTGTGCCGGGAAACTACCATCCTTTCAGGCGTTATGTGTACGAGAACAGTAACCTGTTTGTGTTTATTTCTGAGCAAGGCAAAAAATATTTTCTTACCAACCACGCTATACCTCCGGCGCAACAACACAAAGCTATTATTAACCGCATAGGCAGCCAAAACAGTTTGCCGGGTTATACTATGCCTTACAACCGAATAGTATTGCTAAGCAACGCCTGGATACAACCGCTTAAACGTATAGACCTGCTGGTAAATGCCCTTGCATTGATAAACGATATTGATATAGAATGGATACATGTAGGCGATGATTATGGCACCGGCAGGTTTCCGGCCTTAAAAAAACATGCGGCCGCTATGCTGGATAACAAACCCAATATTACATACCATTTTGCCGGACGTGTTACCCGCGAAGAACTTTTTGAAATGTATGTTCAGCATAAAGTAACCCTGTTTATTAACCTTAGTACTACTGAAGGCACCCCGGTATCTATGATGGAGGCCATCAGTTTCGGGGTGCCGGTTATAGGCACCCGGGTTGGTGGCGTACCTGAGATAATAAAAGATGGTTTTAACGGACTGCTTTTGCCACCCGACATTACCCCACAGGATGTTGCCGATAAAATAAAAGAATGGCACCTGTTATCCGACGAACAAAAAAACCAGTTTAGCACCAACGCACAAAAATGGTGGGATGAAAACTACAACGCCGACAAAAACAGCATAGCTTTAGTTGAGCAGATATTGGCCCAATAGAACAACCTGTTACATAGCAAACTCCTCGCGCAAAAATTTAGCGGTGTGGCTTTCTTTACTACCGGCAACTTCTTCGGGTGTACCGGTAGCTATTACCTTACCTCCACGGAAACCACCTTCGGGGCCAATATCAATTACATGGTCAGCCACTTTAATTACATCCAGGTTGTGCTCTATTACCAGCACGGTGTTACCCTTTTCAACCAGCTTATTCAGCACATCCAACAGTACGCGTATATCTTCAAAATGCAAGCCAGTGGTTGGCTCATCCAGTATATAAAAAGTTTTACCGGTATCTTTTTTGCTAAGCTCCGATGCCAGTTTTACACGCTGCGCCTCGCCTCCCGAAAGGGTAGTTGATGATTGGCCCAAACGCAAGTACCCTAAACCCACATCGTGTAATGTTTTTAGCTTGGGGTATATAGAGGGTATGCTTTCAAAAAATTCCAGCGAGTCTTCTACCGTCATATTCAACACATCGCTGATAGATTTGCCCTTGTAACGCACTTCCAGCGTTTCGCGGTTGTAGCGTTTACCCAGGCACTTCTCACACTGTACTTCTACATCAGGCAAAAAGTTCATTTCTATAATGCGCATACCGCCACCACCACACTCTTCGCATCGACCACCTTTTACGTTAAATGAAAAACGGCCGGCCTGGTAGCCGCGTATCTTTGCCTCTGGTAGTTGGGCAAACAGCTTACGTATTTCGTCAAACACTTTAATGTAAGTAACCGGATTACTGCGCGGGGTACGGCCAATAGGCGACTGGTCAATCTCTATTACTTTATCCAGGTGCTGTAAACCATCTATACTATCGTGTTTAAGTGGTTTGTATTTGCCGTTGTAAACATAGTTGTGCAGTATAGGGTAAAGTGTTTCGTTTATCAGCGAGCTTTTACCACTACCCGATACCCCACTTACACAAATAAATGTGCCCAGCGGAAATACTGCATCTACATTTTTAAGGTTATTACCCTGCGCACCTTTTATGGCCAGGTATTTACCATTACCCTGCCTGCGGTGTGTTGGCACTTCTATATTAACCTTACCGGAAAGATATTTTGCGGTTGTAGAGCCTTGTTTTAAAAACTCTTTAGGTGTACCCTGTGCTACCACACGGCCCCCATGCTCACCGGCACGCGGACCAATATCCAGTATATAGTCGCTCTCCAGCATTATCTCTTTATCGTGCTCTACTACCAGTACTGTATTGGGGTTTGCAGCCAATTGCTTAAGTGCCGTAATAAGCTTACGGTTATCGCGCTGGTGCAGGCCTATACTTGGCTCGTCCAGTATATACGTAATACCCGATAACTGCGAACCAATTTGCGTAGCCAAACGGATACGCTGGCTTTCGCCACCGCTTAGTGTTTTAGCAGGGCGGTCAAGCGCCAGGTAGTCCAAACCCACATCCAATATAAAGGCTATACGGGTGCGTATCTCTTTCAGCAATTCGCGCGCAATAGTTTGCTGGCGGGTGCTCAGGCGTTCCTCTAAACCAGTAAACCAGTTTTGCAAATCGCCCAAATCCAGTTGAGCGAGCTCGCCTATATTCTTGTCATCTATTTTAAACCACAGACTTTCCTTTTTCAGTCGGGTACCGTTACAGGTGGGGCAGGTATGTTGCTCCATAAAACCCTCGGCCCAGTTACGTATGCTATCGCTGGTGGTAAAGCGGAAACAACGTTTAAGCAAACCCACCAAACCACCTTTGCTAAGTGTGTACCAGCGGTCATCATAATCCTCAATTACCATTTCCTCTTCTTCAAAGGCCGGCTCCTCGGCATCACCGTACAGTATGTAGTTTAATGCCTCTTCCGGTATCTTAGCAATAGGGTCGTTCAGGTTAAATTTATACTTACGTGCTATCTGCGTAAGCTCGCGGAAAAGGAAGTTATCGCGCTGCTCGCCTATTGGCAACAAACCACCGCGGTTGATAGAAACCTTCTCATCCGGTACTATAACCTTACGGCTAACCTCGTAGGTTACGCCTAACCCATTGCAGGTATTACAGGCACCATATGGCGAGTTAAATGAAAACGTATTTGGCGATGGCTCTTCGTACGATATACCCGAATCTACACACATCAGGTGGCGGCTGAACATAGATACCTCATCAGTATCAGAATCCAGCAAAATCATCAGCCCTTTACCTTGTTTCATAGCCTGGCCAACCGAGTTGCGGATGCGGTCGCGGTCGCCGGCATCTACTTTAAGGCGGTCTATCACCAGTTCTATATCGTGCACTACGTAGCGGTCAACCTGCATTTTAGGTTTCACGTCTACTATCTCACCATCTACACGTATTTTTAAAAAGCCCTGCTTGCGCACCTGTTCAAACAACTCGCGGTAATGGCCCTTACGGCCACGTACTACCGGTGCCAGTACTACTACCTTTTTGCCATCGTGATTGGTTAACAGGTTATCTATAATCTGGTCGTCGGTAAACTTTACCATCTTCTTACCAGTTGCATACGAATACGCATCGCTGGCACGGGCAAACAGCAAACGCATAAAGTCGTATATCTCGGTAACAGTACCTACCGTAGAGCGTGGGTTTTTATTTACCGATTTCTGCTCAATGGATATAACAGGCGAAAGGCCCGTTATCTTGTCTACATCGGGGCGCTCGCCACCGCCTATAAACTGGCGGGCATAAGCACTGAACGAATCCAGATAACGGCGTTGGCCCTCGTTGTAGATAGTATCAAACGCCAGCGATGATTTACCACTACCCGATATACCGGTAATAACCACAAACTGGTTACGCGGAATGCTTACATCTATATTCTTTAGGTTATGTACACGGGCACCAAACACATCAATACTATCCGGCTCTACCACTTCGTGTACCGAAGGGGTTTGCACCGAAACAGGCTTTGCCGTGTTAACAGCTTCCTTACTTTCTTTATGATTAGTTTCTGCACCGGCAGAAACCTGCGATTTTTTCTTTGCCATTTTAGAGGGGGCCAAATTACATAAAATGACCCTTTATTACCTAATTGAATTCTCTTTTGCAGATAATAACCCCGGGCTTTAACGTTTGTTCGTATTAGAGCCACCACTTACAGCACGCCTGATTAAATTTACCCCCTGCAAACCATGATAGTAAATACCCGCCACGTTAACGCACTGGTTAAAAAAGACCCCCTTTTTGCAAAAATAAAAGCCAATTGGGGCCTACCGCCCAACTGGGAGCGTCCGCAAGGCTTTGTAACACTATGCAAGCTGATACTGGAGCAGCAGGTAAGCCTGGCATCTGCCCATGCACATTTTACCAAGCTAAACGGCTACGTAAAAGCGTTTGAACCCAACTATCTTTTAAAGCTGAGCGATGAAGAATTTCGTAATTGCCACATAAGCCGGCAGAAAACAACCTACCTGCGGGCCTTATCAGAGGCGGTGCTGAACGGACAACTGGATATTGAAGCACTGGAGCAAGCCAACGAAAGCGAAGTACGTACAAAGCTTACTGCCATTAAAGGCATAGGCCAGTGGACTACCGATGTATATCTGATGTTTTGCTTGCAGCGCACCGATATATTTCCTATTGGTGATATAGCCGTAGTAAACACCATTAAAGAGTTTACCGGTTTACAAACCCGCGATGACATGGTGGCCCATGCCGACAACTGGCGGCCCTACCGCTCGCTGGCAGTTTACTTTTTGTGGCATCATTATTTGAAGAAACGCAATAGAACTACGCAGTTTTAAGTGAAAGGCAAGCCATTATATTTACCCCATGTTGAACCTGATTGATCATCAACTACAACGCGTTTACAATATACTTAACCGGTATGGGGTGTATGGGTATATGCTGTTGGTGGTAGTGCTGCTGGTACCGGTTTGGATAAACACTTACTTTGTAACACTGGATGGGCCCTGCCACTTGTATAATGCCAACATACTCCGAAACATGGCGCTGGGGCAAAACACAGATTTTTTTGGACGCTTTTACGCGTTCAATCAGGACTATGTACCTAACTGGTTTTCGCACTTAGTACTGGCCGGACTACTTAATTTTTGTAGCCCGCCTTTTGCCGAAAAGCTACTGCTTACCACTTACATTGTTGCCTTTACCGGTTTTACCTGGTTACTGGTAAGCCGGATAAACAACAATAACCGCCTGCTGGCATTTACTGCACTGCCATTTGTGTACACCTACGTATTGCAGAAAGGCTTCTATAATTTTTCGTTCGGCCTGGTATTTATGCTGGTGTTGTTATGGTTTCATTTCACCTATCAAAACCGGTTGCGCGGGTGGGTATTTGTATGTATAGAAACCCTGTTATTTACCATCACCTATTTTGTGCATCCGTTTGGTTATCTGCTGGCAGGCGGCATTCTGTTTATGCATACATTTCTGGCAAACATTACCAACAAACAGCCCCTGGCCTTGTGGCTATCGGCCACGCTAAAAAAAACTGTACCACTTGCAATTGCCGTTTTGCCTTCGGCTGTAATGATGCTGGTGTTTTTCTTAAGCCGTACAGCCGAGCCATCGCGCCCTAACCCCGAAACACAGGATAAGTTGTGGGAGTTTTTGTACCATGTTACGGCAATAGTAAACCTTACATTTGCCGAGGAACCATATACTGAATTTGTTTTTCGCTTGTTTGCATTTTTACTCGGTACCGGGCTGGTTGTAAAATTGTTTCTGCGCCGGTTTTCGCCATACGATTCGTTTTTGCTTATGGCAGCAGCTATGCTGTGGTTTTACTTTCATGCACCTGCCAGCTTTGCCGGTGGGGGTATGATTAATCAACGCCTGATGCTTATACCGTTTGTCGTTATTATCTTTTGGTTTGCATCGGTTAGCTACCCTAAAATTATCAGTGTACTGGCATCAATAGCGGCAGTAGTAGTTACTGTTTGTTTGCTAACTGTACGTATGCCGGTTCATGCAAAAGCATCGGATCTTACAGAAGACTACCTTTCAGCTGCCGCCTACATCAAACCCTACACTACTGTATTGCCGCTAAGCTATAACCACTATGGCACCGACAGAGAGGGCCATAACATAACCAGCAGCATCTGGATATTTTTCCACTCGCTTGACTATATGGGGGCAACACAGCCATTAATTATGCTGGGCAACTACGAGGCTGCAACCAATCACTTTCCACTGGTATGGCAACCAACCAAAGACCCGTTTATACACCTGGGTAAAAATGAAGGAATAGAAAGTACACCGCCCTGTGTAAATTTTGACCAATACAAACAAGTAAGCGGCGAAAACATTGACTATGTATTGCTGCTATGTAGCCCGGGGAAGTATATCGATCACTATTGTACCAAAGATGTTCAGGATAAGCTTAATAAGGATTATACGCTTATATATACATCTTCTACTTCGCGTACCAAACTGTACGAGCTAAAGCGGTAAAGTTTACACTACTTTCCATCCTCCACAAACCCTTTCCAGCGTTTCATATACTCTACAAATGGCGGGCTAAGGTGTTGCTGTAACAAATGTTCAACAGTAAATGGTGGGCGCAAAGGATCTGTTTGTGTTTTTGCAAGCGTTGGCCAGTTGGCATTGCCAATAGCAGCCTTGCCCAACGCAACAATATCGGCACCCAGGCTAAGGGCAATATCAGCATCGGCATCGTCCCATATATTACCGGCTATTATTATCGGCATAGTAGGTACGGCTTCTCTGAAATACTCAATCAGCCGCTTCGAACCATCGGGGTATTTCTCTGGTTTCTTCAACGCATCCCATGGCGAAAGGTGTATATAGTCAGTCCCCTCGCTGGTCAGTATGCGCGCAAGCGCAATGCTTTCGTCAAAATCTATACCCTCAAAAGTATATTTATCTTCCGGCGAAAGGCGTACCCCCACAATAAAGCCACGCGATACTTTCTCTTTTATCCCATTAAGTATGCTTAGCAAAAACCGGTTATGGTTTTCAAAGGCACCACCCCACTCATCGGTGCGGCGATTGGTTATCTTACTCAAAAACTGATGTATCAGGTAGCCGTGCGCCCCGTGTAGTTCAACCCCGTCAAAACCGGCTTTCTCTGCCCGCACAGCAGCAGCAACAAAATCATTTATCACCCGGGTTATATCCTCAACCGTCGCTTCGCGCACCGGTACCGGTGTTTTAGCGTGTGGCATCAGGTGGGCGCTGGCACTAATGGGCTGCGTGCCTATCAGGCTCTCCGGGCTACGTGCACCGCCGTGAAAAATCTGCACTATAGCCAGGCTACCGTGTTGTTTTATACCCGCGGCCAAACGGGTTAACCCGGGCAGTTGTATATCATCGTATATCCCAAGTTCGCCCTGCCAGCCCTGCCCGTCTTTCGATACGTTGGCAGCACAGGTAATTATCATTCCAAAGCCCTCACGTGCGCGGCTTACCAGCCAGTTGTATTCATTATCGCTTAGGGTGCCATCATCGTGGCTTTGCAGGTTGGTAAGCGGGGCCAGTGCAATGCGGTTAGGCATTTGCCGGCCATTTAAAAAAGTAAAAGGTGTAAACAATTGACTACTCATGTTATTTCATTTATTCGGCAGCACTAAAGTAACCAGCGGCGTGGTGTTACGAAATTTTTATTTTGCAGGCTGTGAGTATTAGAAACCTGTTGCAAAAAACCGGCCTGCCCGGTATAGTACCTGTTAACGCACTGGCCGCATTAACAGCGCAACGGTTTATTATGCCGTTTTACCATATTGTAAGCAACGATGATTGCAAGCACATAAAACACCTGTATCCGGTAAAAACAGTACAGCAATTTGAGGCCGACCTCGATTTCTTACTGCGCCATTATCAACCAATAGCAGCTACTGATTTAAATGATGTACTAAACGGCAAATACAATGGCAAGCGCATTTTTCTGCTAACGTTCGACGATGGGCTGCGCGAATGCCACGATGTAATAGCACCGGTACTGTTACGCAAAGGCATACCGGCTGTGTTCTTTTTAAACAGCGATTTTATAGACAACAAGGCATTGATGTTCCGCTATAAAGTAAGCCTGCTGATAGAGCAGCTAAACAATAGCAACCCGGCTTTGGCCAGTCAACTAAAAGCGCAACGCAGCGATAGTGCCCTGATACAGCAAACAGCAGAACAACTACACTATAGTTTCGATGATTTTTTAAAAACACAACAGCCATACCTTACCACCACACAGGTACAGGCATTACTAAAGCAGGGCTTTACCATAGGTGCGCACAGCCTTAACCACCCGTATTACGAGGATATACCCCTGCAAGAGCAACTTAACCAAACATTTGGCTCGCTCACCGCATTGCAGCAACTGTTTGGTGTTACGGATAAACTGTTTGCTTTCCCGTTTACCGACTATGGTGTAACAAATGCTTTTTTTGAAGCAACGCTAAACGGACAGAAAATTGATTTTAGCTTTGGCGGTGCCGGCTTTAAGCACGATGTTTCGCCACGGCACCTGCAGCGGTTAGCTATGGAACAAGGGGCTACCGCTAAAGAAATTATTGGTGCCGAGTATTTATACTATCTGCTAAAAATGCCGTTATTCAAAAATACTATCCGCAGGGGCTAATGGAAATTAAAACACTTACACCGGCACAGTTAAAAGCGTTCATCGAAACCGATGCGTTTAAAACTATGCCCGTAGTGCCCATTAGCACGCACCGCGCCTTATCGCATATAGCCAATCCGCGGGTTGCTGCCGATGATGTAATTATGATACTGGCCTTCGAAGAGAGCCGCATGGTAGGTTATCTGGGTGTACTGGCCGATGAAATTTTTAATGGCCCTACCGGTTACAAATGTGGCTGGCTTAGCTGTATGTGGGTTGACCCTGCCCTACGCGGCAAAGGCATTGCCAAACAACTGCTGGCTACAGCATTTGCCAAATGGAACAACCATATACTGGTTACCGAATTTACCGCCGAAGCCAAAGCACTTTACGACCGCTCTAAAAATTTCGACGACCTGAAAAGTAACACCGGCCTGCGTTGTTTTTTACGTTTCAATACGCAGCAGATACTACCTAACAAAAAACCATCACTTAAAAATATAGCCCCCTTGCTAAAGGTTGCCGATGCTACGGCCAACATGTTTAATAGCATTAGGCTGTCGGTTTTAAAACCGGTAACTACTAGTAACATACGCTGGCAGGCTGTTACAGCAATTGACAACATCCTTGCCGCTTTTATTGATACCCACCAGCAAAACACCTTCGAAAAACGTACTGCCGCCGAACTGAACTGGATACTTAAACACCCATGGCTACAGGTATCGCAACCAACCAATGAAAGCACACGCTATCACTTTTCAAGTGTGGCATCGCAGTTTAAAAACCTGTGCTTTGCGGGATATAACAGCCATAATCAGGTTGTTGCCTTTATGTTCTTCTCACTCCGCAACGGGCATGTAAAACTACCTTACGCTTTCTTCAACTCTGCCGATGTAGCAGCTGTTACAGCCAAAATTTACGAAGTGATGCTGGCAGAGAAAGCCGCTATGCTTACGGTGTTTAACCCGCATATTACAGCATACCTCAGCAGCCGGCCCACACCATTTATATATAAGCGCACCGTTTACCGGCATTATATTATTACCAAAGCACTTAGTGCATATTTTACCAATAAAGCTCAGCTAGCTATACACGATGGCGACGCCGATTGCGCATTTACCTGACCACCGAATGTCTTCTATAAAAATTCACTTCGAACATAGAACGGTGTTTAAAAATACGCTTAAGGTTATATAGTGAGTATGTTCCTTCCTGAATATCCTCCATTGTGTCTAAAAGTGAATCGTCGTGCCTCCTTACACCAAAAAATGGTAAAAGCGGAGATAAATATTCTACAGTAATGCGTTCCGCGCCATTTAAATCTGTAGCAGAAAACGTTTTTGATTTTAAAAAATGAACCTTAAAGTAAAAGTAGTCTCCCGGGGCAAGTTCTATAGCTAACGATTCCTCCTCATACATATAATCAACGGGGTTTCCGTTAAGAAACAGCCTGATATTGGTAAGAATAGGTTCGTAACCTAAATGCGTTACATAAACAATTTGAACCATACTATAGCTAACCTACACAAAATATACTGCAAAACTTACAACTAAACAATTTTGCTGATTAACTTTCCGTTGTAAAACAAAACTGTTGTATGGGAAAAACTGTTAGCGCATTTACCAATGACGCACTGGGAAAAATGGATGCTGTAGCCCTGGCCGAGGCTATAGCTAAAAAACAAGTATCGGTTGCCGAAGTAACCGAGGCCGCCATAACACGCGCCGAAAAAGTAAACACCGACCTTAATGCCATAGTAATTAAAACCTACGATGTAGCCCGCAACCAAAGCAGGCTTACAAAAACAGGAGCCCTGTACGGTGTACCGGCTTTTGTAAAAGATAATGAAAACATTAAAGGCTACCCCACCCAAATGGGCACCGGTGCCTTTAAAGGCAAGCCGGCCGCTAAGGATAGCCGTTTTTACAAACAGTTTACCAGCACCGGTACCAATGCGTTGGGCAAAAGTACCATGCCCGAATTTGGCCTTATATGCAGTACCGAAAATGAAAAATGGGGTATAACCCGCAACCCGTGGAACACCGACTATACTACCGGTGGCTCCTCATCGGGTTCGGCGGCACTGGTGGCCAGCGGTGTGGTGCCAATAGCATCGGCAAATGATGGTGCCGGCTCTACCCGTATACCGGCAGCCTGCTGCGGGCTGGTAGGTTTAAAACCCAGCCGCCACCGGTTAGTATCTATCGATGGTGGAGAGCTGATGCCACTGCAAATAGTTTATGAAGGGGTACTAACCCGATCGGTACGCGATACAGCCCTGTTTTATGCCGAGGCAGAAAAATTTTACCGCAACCCACGCCTACCCGAACTGGGCCATGTAAAAAGTGCATCGAAACTACGCTTACGCATAGCCTTTTTTAATAACCCGGAGCGGGGTAAACTGGGCCACCAGGATGCTGATACATACCGCACACAGCTGGAGACCGCCGAACTGCTACAAAAGCTGGGACACACGGTAGAGCAAATAGACCTGCCCATTGATATAGACTCGCTGAGCGAATACTACCTGAACTACTATGGCTTTATGGCTTACTTAATTTCGCACTGGGGCCGCGTAGTGCTTAAAGCACCGGTAGATAAAGAACAACTGGAGCCTTTTACCACCGGGCTAAGCAGCCGTTTTAAAAGCAGGCCGCTATCGGTACCACGCAGCATACGTATGCTGCGCGAAAACAGCGCCAAAGCCGAAAAACTGTTCGATACATACGATGTGTTGATGACACCGGTAGTATCGCACAACACACCGCTGCTGGGGCATTTTTCACCAAAGCTTAGCTACGAAGATGTAACCCGCCGTGCTATTGAATACGCCAGCTATGCCGGCTTACAAAACGTATCGGGCGCACCGGCTATTTCGTTACCGTTGGGTGTAGCTGCTAACAACATGCCGGTAGGCGTGCATTTTACAGCGCCTTATGGTTTAGATAAACGCCTGCTTGAACTGGCCTACGAACTGGAAGAAGCCAAACCTTTCAAGCTGATAGCTTAGTTTATGGAAAATGATGATAACTTCATCTTTAACAAAAACACTATATGGCTAAGCCAATTTACCTGCAACTAACCAAACCCTGTAACGAACCGTGGGATAACATGACACCCACCCGGCAGGGCGCACATTGCAAAAGCTGCAACAAACAGGTAATAGACCTTACCAATAAAACAGAAAACGAAGTTTACGAACTTATAACCCAACATAACGGCCAGATGTGTGCCCGGTTAACCAGTTTGCAGCTAAATACACCCATAAGAAAAAGCGAATTGATAAACGGCGGGTTTAACTGGCGCGCCATGGCGGCTAGTTTGGGAGCGTTGCTGGCATTGGACAATACAGCAAAAGCCCTTAACCCTGATGATAAAACAAATGTTGCCATTTACGACAGCACCACCGCTAATGCAATTAACCCAGATACTATACCAACTATACCAAATACCATTACCGGTATAGTTGTAGACTCTACAACCAAAGAGCCTTTATATGGCGTTAATGTAATCTTACAAAGCACTCTCAAAGGTGTTACTACGGATTTGGATGGTAAGTTCCGTATAGAAAACGCATCGCAATACAAAGATGACACACTAATAGTACATTACCTTGGTTATAATGATGTTAAGATAGAGGTAAACCAATTCGTATCTGGCAGCGCTATTTTTTTAAAAGAAAATATAATAGATATGGAAATAGTAGTGGTTTGCGGTGGTATAAGCGCTACCAGAAGTAACCCTCTTGAAGAAGAAATAGGCCCGGCACTAGACCTTACCCACTTGTTGTATCGCGACAGGCCCCGTAAAAACAAAAAGCACCGTAAGTAATCATTATACCATCCGTAAAACGTTATTAGTATAATTCCATATCTTAGCGCCCTATAATCGTTACCTAAAAAACAACAACTATGTTCGAAACATTTGAAACCATATCGTTAACCGAAGCACAGGAAAGAGAGCAAGCCGGCTTTATTGCCAAAGTGTACGGCTGGATGAGCCTGGCACTGGCCATTACCGCTGTAGTAGCTATGCTGGTAGTATCATCACCTACAGTGCTTGAATTTATTTTCGGAAACCGCTTCGTATTTTTTGGCCTGCTGATAGCCGAACTAATATGTGTAGGGGCTTTGGTAGGTGCTGTAAACCGTTTTTCAAGCACTGTAGCCACGGCGGTGTTTATAGCCTACGCCGTGTTAAACGGGCTTACACTGTCTTGTGTTTTTCTTGCCTACACATCAGCATCTATTGTAAGTACCTTTTTTATTACCGCCACCACGTTTGGTGTAATGAGCACCTACGGCTACTTTACCAAACGCGACCTTACCAGTATGGGTAACCTGCTGGGTATGGTGCTTATAGGTGTGGTAATAGCATCGCTGGTAAACCTGTTTTTGGCCAGCAGCACACTTTACTGGATAGTTACCTACGCCGGTATTGTGGTTTTTGTGGGGCTGATTGCTTACGATACCCAGAAGATAAAATACATGTACCAAAGCGGATTGATAGAAGGTGATAATGTACGCAAAGGTGCCATACTTGGCGCGCTTTCGTTATATCTTGATTTTATAAACCTGTTTTTATTGTTACTGCGCTTATTTGGCCGCAGCCGCGATTAATAGGGTTCAGCCCATATTTCTCAAAAGCCCGTTTGGTACAACCAACGGGCTTTTGTATTTAATTTGTGGCATAACAATAGTTACCATGAGCGATTACCAAAAGAAACTGGAAGAGTTAAAAAAGAAACAACAAGAGGCTGCACAAGCAGCACTAAACGAGTTTACCACATGGGTTAAACAACAATACCCTACTGCACAAAGTACCGATACCGGCTTGTATTACATAATAGAAACAGAGGGTACCGGTACCCGTGCTGGCAAACACCGCAACGTATCGGTGCATTATACCGGTATGCTAACCGATGGTACCGTGTTCGATTCATCGCATAAACGCAACCAACCTATATCCTTTCCGTTAGGCGTAGGTAAGGTTATTAAAGGCTGGGATGAAGGTATTGCCCTGCTAAATGTGGGTGGCAAAGCCAAACTGATTATACCGTATTTTCTGGCTTATGGCGAACAGGGCCGCCCGCCAATTATACCGGCTAAAGCCACGCTTATATTTGATGTAGAACTGGTAGATGTAAAATAACCGGCACATAAATTTTACCACGCATGATACGTTCGCGCATTGCCCCTACGCCCAGCGGTTACCTGCACATGGGCAATGCGCTTAACTTTATTATTACCTGGCTGGCAGTACGTAAGCAAAATGGCACGCTACGCTTGCGGATAGATGATATAGACAACGCCCGCACGCGTACCGAATACCTGGATGATATTTTTGACACACTGCATTGGTTGGAACTTGATTGGGATGAAGGCCCGGTAAATACTACCGACCATTTGCAAAATTACAGTCAGGCTAACCGTACAGCCCGCTACCAACAGGTAATAGATCAGCTTATAGCCACCGGTAACGTATTTGCCTGTAGCTGCTCACGCAAAACACTGGAGCTGGAACCCTGTACCTGCCACCATAAACAGTTGCCGCTTAACCAACCCGATACCGCACTTAAATTACATACGCCCGAAAACCTGATGATACAGGTGCCCGATGCGCAAAATGGCACCATACCGGTTAACTTATATCAGCGCATGCCCGATTTTGTAATACGCCGGCGCGAAGGCATCATCGCCTATCAGGTAGCCTCGCTGGCAGATGATATAGATTACGGTATTAACCTGATAGTACGGGGCAACGATTTACTGGATAGTACCGCAGCACAACTTTACATAGCACAGCTTACCGGCAACACAACTTTCGGGCAAACGGCATTTTACCACCACCCGCTTATTACTGCACCCAATGGCGTTAAGCTATCTAAATCGGCAGGCAGCATTTCGCTAAAAGCCTGGCGCTATAGCGGCAAATCAAGTACTGATTTCTATCAGTTAACAGGCAAGTTACTACACCCGCCAATGCCCTGCCACTCGGCACAAAACCTGCTGACAATCACAGCAAACATGCCGGCGTTTGCCCTGTTAAACAACAATATCTCCATTTAACAATTACTGACTTATTTCATAAAAAGCACTTGGCCGTGGCTAGCTATTACGCTTTTATGTATGTTTGCCCTGCGTTGAAAAAACTACTTGTATTTTTTCTTACTGTAAGTATACTATCGCAGGCATTGGTAAATGTGTGTATTGTGGGCTATTACCATATTAACAAGCAATACATAACCGAAAAGCTTTGTGTTAACAAAAGCAAGCCATCGCTTGGTTGTAACGGCCATTGCTACCTAAGCAAGCAACTACAAAAAGCCGAAGATGGTGAGCGCAAACAGCTGAACATACTGAAAGAAAAAGACGATATATTACCGCTGCAACACACAACCGTGGTAGCCTTTACATCTAACGCGTTAAAAGTTGTAGCGCTGCCGTTACCGTATATACATACGGTAAATACCCGCGCTGCTACATCGCTGCTTAAACCTCCCACCGCATAACTATTACACTGCTTTAAATACAGACTGGCCCGTGTACCTGTCTGTATATTGTTTAATAGTTAAATCAAATAAATGAAAACCGTATTTATAACGGTGGTACTGCTTGTATCGTCGTTTGCATTACAAGCACAATCGTGCTGTTGTACAGGGGCAGGGTCTAATTACTCTATACTACCCAACCTGAACAAACATATTATAGGGTTACGGTACACTCACCGTAATTTTTACTCAGAAACCCGCAGCATTAACCCCGATCTTGATGGCCGGATTACTAACCAGTACATGAACTCGGTGGAGATATTCGGCAGGTTTAATGTATATGAACGCCTGCAGTTGTCTGTTTTTTTACCGGTAAACATTATTTCGCAGCAGGCTGCCGGTAAAAATAGCAGCGCAGCAGGTTTAGGCGATATAAGCCTGCTATTGCAGTACAATGTTTTAAATCCTATGCTTTGCACCGGCAAAACCACCAAGCACCAGTTAAGGCTGGGCCTGGGCACCAAACTACCCTCGGGCGAGTTTAAAATGGATGCCAACGACCTGTTTAGCACTAACCTGCAACTGGGCACCGGTAGTGTCGATTTTTTAGCCAATGCCATTTACACCCTGCGCTATAAATCGTTTGGGTTTAATGCTACGGCATCTTACAAGCTAAATACGCCGAACACCCGAGGGTACCGCTTTGGCGACCGTGCTCAAGCCGGCCTTTCGTTATTCTACATTTTCGAAGTTAAAGACGTACAACTAATGCCTACAGCCGGGCTAAACTTCGAACACCAGTTTGAAAACAAAATGAAAGGCCGCCTGCTGGATTATACCGGTGGCGACTTTGTGAATACAAGTGTAGGTATCGATATCTACTACAAACAATTCGCTTTTTCATCGTCTGTATCGCCGGCAGTAGTAAACAGGCTTAACTGGCCTGGCGAAAACCGTAACCGCCTGAATATTGAAACAGGCATATTTTATAATTTCTCCTCATCTAAAAAATAAACCAATCATGAAAAAAACGCAAACAATTTTAACTGTGTCAATTGCTCTTTTATCTCTAACTATTGCTACTCCATCCTGCTCTAAAAAAGCAGAAAACAAAGCACCGGTTATTACCCTGATGGAACCCGAAAATAACTCCAGCGTAACTGTAGGGAACGAAATACACGTAGAAGGCACCATGACTGATGATGAAAGTCTGCATGAGGCGGCTATACTGGTTATAAAAGGTACCGATACCATATTAGCCACTTACCCTACCGTACACGAACTTACCACCTACGATTTTCACGTACATGCCGACGCAACTACAGCCGGCAGCTACACCGTTAAAGTATTTGCTGAAGACCACGATGGAGAACAAACAACTGTAACACGTACTGTTACAGCCAACTAGTAGCTCCGTATATCAAACAAAAACACCCCGCAATTGCGGGGTGTTTTTGTTTGATATAGTTATCTTTCAGCTATAGAAATGATTATGTATGATGAATAAGCTTGTATATGTAACAATAACTGCCGCCCTGTTGCTTGCGGGATGTAAACAGAACCCTGATAAAACCACAGCCAGTATTGAAGCAGAAAACAATCGGCCGGTACCTATGGTTACAATATGGGTTGCCGATACTGCGGATATGCCTATTAAAAATGCACATGTCTATCTTTATTCCGATACAGGCCGCGACCATACCTGCCAATACCTGGCAGACAGTGTGCTGACAGATAAGGACGGGAAAGCAGAATTCAGATTCACCAAATGCCCATGCGAACATTTTAATATTACCATTGAAACCCCGCTTGGTTGCAGAAAAAAAATTGACAACGCACCATGCCGCTCGGGCACTATTGTAAACTGCGACAGGTAGGTTAAAGTTGGGTTAAAGGCATATCTTACTTAATTGCCTTACATACATTTACGTGTAAATACACCTGTAAATGAAAAAGATTCTGGCCATTTTACTGCTGGTTGCTACCAGCATGGCAGCAATAGCCCAACAACAAAAGTACCAGCTACCGGCAAGGCAAACACCGGTTACTAAAAAAGAAAAACTACCGGCTGTTCAAGCCATTAACGATCTTACCCCTTTGCTTTGGAGCAGTTTATATATACCTTCTAATGAGAAATATTGGCTGGATCAGCGTCGACCCGGTACCTTTCCGCAGCCTGCAAACTTTGTATACCCACAGGAAGACTACAAACAAATACTAAATGTAGTATCGGTAGAGATTACTACCATCAGCAACGGCACAAAGCATACCGCCAAAAGCAACAGCGATATACTTACAGCCGAGCAAAAAAACCTGTTAACCAATGCAGACTTAGGTTCTGATATAAACATTGCGCTTAAATATCAGTATAAAAACAAAACCGACGACCAATATGGCCCGCGTAAGCAAACGGTGTTATGTACCGGCAGCGTAACTGTAGTACCAGAAACAGAAGCTGAATTTCCCGGTGGGTTTAAACAGTTATCTAACTACGTAACAATAAACATAGTTGGCGATAAAACCGAAAAGACCGGTCTGCAAAAAATTGAACGTGCAGCTGTAAAATTCACTGTTACCGAAGAAGGTAAAGTAACCAACGCCACGCTGGTAACCTCTACCAAAGATGCGGCCATAGATAAGCTGATACTGGATGCATTCAACCGCATGCCAGGCTGGAAACCTGCCACCAACAGCAAAGGCGAAAAAGTAAAACAGGAAATATACCTGCCGTTTGGCGTAGGCTGCTGATTTATTGTATAGCTACAGAATCGCTGCGCTGCAAAAAAGGCAGCAACACCCCTACTACATCGTTAGGGCGTTCCAGCATAGGCACATGGCCACAGCTATCATACATTACCAGCACGCTCCCTTTAATATCGTTATGAAAACGTTCGGCGTATTTAGGGCTTACAATTTTATCCTGATTACCCCAAAATATTAACGTTGGGCAGCTAATATTTTTAATGGTAGCCTCATCGGGAAAAACCTTAGACTGTGCCATGGCTATCAGGTGGTTCATGTTCCCTTCACGGTTCCATAAATCAGTTACACGGTGCAACCTTTCGGCAGTAAGCGAGGCCGGATTATACACCACACGCTGTATGCCCATTTTAACGGCAAATTGCGGCGCCCCCCTGCTTACCAGTTGCTGCACCAACTTGTTTTGAAGCAACGAAGCATTGGCCGTTTTCATTACCTCCGGCATTTCATAACCGGCACTGTTAAACAGTACCAGTTTCTTTACCGCATCCGGCCGGTTAAGTGCCAGGTTCCAGGCCATCATTCCGCCCAGCGAATTGCCCAGCACATAGCACGAATCTATGTGCAGTGTATCCAGTATAAAGTTAAAGTAGGCTGTATATACTTTTAAAAAGTCGGCCTCACCCTCTGCCTGTTTAGGAAAATCCGAAAGGCCAAAACCCGGCAGGTCTACCCGTATTACCCGGTACTTATCATGTATCATACTATCCAGTACCAGAAAATCGCGGCTGCTGCCACCAAAGCCGTGTATCATTAACACCGGAAAACCGCTACCACTTTCTGTATAGTGCACTTCTGCCCCTTCAAAATTTATAAAGTGTGAGTTAGGCATGCTATACTTAGCCTTGGCCTCAGCCTTACTGATAGTGAGGTTAGGGCGCAGATACAAACCATATAATACCAACGCTACTACTAACAACGTTACAACTACAAACTTCTTCATGGGTTATTTTTTTGCTAAGATGCGATAATTACAATCAGGCTAAAACAATCAGTTCAATTTTCACCCCATACTCATTAACAATTTCTATACGATTTGAAAACCCATCGTACTCAACATATAATCAAGTACTTCTTATATTTGAAAAAATCAAACCATTATATGAAACCCCTGTTTACTTTTTTGTATTCTCTTATTGTATTAGCTGCCATAGGGCAGGATGTTACCATTGCCGGCTCTGGCGCTTGCAATGGCGGAGCCATTACCGGCACCTGGCAGGTACCTTGTAACGTTACCGCCATTACCATACACGTATATGGCGGCGGCGGTGGTGCCGGCGGTGGCGGTGGCGGTAGCAACGGCGGCCTGTTTAACACCCGTGGCGGCGGCGGTGGTGGTGGTGGTGCACATGCATCTACAACCATTAACGTAACCCCCGGCTCAACATTCAGTTATAGTATAGGTGCTGGCGGCTGTGGTGGCGGTAATGGTAGCGATGGTAACAGGGGCGACGATGGCAGTAACGGTGGAAGCACTACGTTTAGTGGCACAGCCTTAGGTGGTGCAACAGTAACCTTATTTGCTGGTGGCGGTGCCAATGGCGGCGGCGGCTCGGGTTCGGGTAACAGCCCCGGCGGCGGTGGAGCAGGCGGCACTGCAAGTGGTGGCACAACCAACGACGCGGGCGGAAACGGCAATGCCGGTAGCGGAGGCAACGGTGGTGCCGGTGGTAATGGAGCAGGACCTGCAGGCGGTGCCGGTGGCCCTTCTACAAACAACCCAGGCAGCACCTATGGTGGCGGTGGTGCCGGCGGTGGTAACAGCGATGGAGGAAGAGGAGCCGAAGGTGGTATAGTTATATATTATACAACTACCACTGCAATACCTACTGTACCTGTTATTGCCAGCCAACCGGCCACCTGCAACGCCGATGGCAGCAGCACTATTACCAACTACGACAATACTATTACCTATACCTTTAACCCTACAGGGCCTGTAGCCGGTGCCGGTGGAGCAATAACCGGTATGGTGGCTGGTACCAGCTACACCGTAACAGCAAGTGCCGGAACCTGCCCAACTGCCGAAAGTGCTACATTCAGCAACGAGGTACAACTACAAACACCCGATGTACCTACTGTTGTTACACAACCTGCCAGCTGCATTGCCGATGGTAGTAGCGCTATTGCCAACTACAATGCTGCGTATAACTATACCTTTAACCCTACAGGACCAACTGTAAATGCCAACGGCGATATTACAGGTACGGTTATCGGCACCAGTTACACGGTAACAGCCGATAACGTAGCTTGTGCTTCGGCGGCCAGTGTTGCCTTCAGTAACGAGGCGCAGTTACAGGCACCCGAAACACCAACCATCAACAGCCTGCCTGCCACCTGTGTTGCAGAGGGCAG
>CAYREY010000029.1:25648-50932 GCA_964423405.1 uncultured Chitinophaga sp.
CACCCGAAACACCAACCATCAACAGCCTGCCTGCCACCTGTGTTGCAGAGGGCAGTAGCACTATCAGCAATTACAATGCAGCTTACACGTACACATTCGACCCTTCCGGGCCTACTGTAACCAGTGGTGGAGCAATAACCGGTATGGTTACCAGTACCAGCTATACCGTAACTGCCGGTAACGGAGTTTGTGCGCCTGCACAAAGTACTTCGTTTAGTAACGAAGCTCAGCTACAGGCACCCGATGCACCTACTGTAACTACACAACCTGCCACCTGTAATGCCGATGGCAGCAGTGCTATCAGCAACTACAATGCTGCGTATAACTATACCTTTAACCCAACAGGACCAACTGTAAATGCCAACGGCGATATTACCGGTATGGTTGCCGGTACCAGTTACACAGTAACTGCCGATAACGTAGCCTGTATTTCGGCGGCCAGTGTTTCGTTCAGTAACGAAGCGCAATTACAATCGGCTGAAGTACCCACTATTATCAGCCTGCCTGCCACCTGTGTTGCAGATGGTAGCAGCACCATCAGCAATTACAATGCAGCTTACACCTACACATTCGACCCTACCGGGGCTGTAGCCGGAGCGGGTGGCGTTATTACCGGTATGGTTACCGGCACCAGCTATACCGTAACAGCCGATAACGGTGTTTGCGCACCGTCGCAAAGTGCCTCGTTTAGTAATGAAGCACAACTACAGGCACCCGATGCCCCTACTGTAATTACACTACCTGCCACCTGTGCCACCGATGGCAGTACCACCATTAGTAACTACAATGCAGCGTACACCTACACCTTCGACCCTACCGGACCCACCGTAACCAGCGGTGGTGCCATTACGGGCATGGTAGCCGGTACCAGCTACACAGTAGTAGCCGATAACGTAGCCTGTGCTTCTGCGGCCAGTACAGCTTTTAGTAACGAGGCGCAGTTACAGGCTCCGGCAACACCGGCCATTACCAGCACACCGGCCAACTGCACCAATGCCGGCAGCAGTAGCATAAGCAACTACAACGCATCGTTCACTTATACGTTTACCCCCACAGGCCCTACGGTAGCAAACAACGGCGATATTACCGGTATGATTATAGGCACCAGCTACACAGTAGTTGCCGATAACGTGGCTTGTGCTTCGGACGTAAGTGCCCCTTTCAGCAACCTGCCACGGCTACAAACACCTGCCATACCTGCTGTGGCAACTACGGCCCCTTCGTGCACCGAAGATGGCAGCAGCACGGTAAGTAACTACAACGCTTTGTTTACTTACAACTTTATACCCGCAGGGCCAACGGTTACTACCGGTGGTGCTATAACCGGCATGGTGCTGGGTACAAGCTATGTTGTAACCGTAGATAACGGCGACTGTCTATCTGATACCAGCGCGGTGTTTACTAACCTGCCTATGCTTACCGGGCCGGCATGCGATACGGTTACATCTGTTGCTAACCTTACCGGTGCATCAACACAGGTAAAATTATTCCCTAACCCGGCGGTTAATAGTGTTACTATAGACCTTGGCAATACTGCATACAACGCAACTGCCATACAGGTAACCAATGTACAGGGGCAGATAGTGCACACACAGGCATTGACTGCTTACAATAACCTGCTACAACTAAACATCAGCAACTACGCCAGCGGCGTGTACATTCTTACCATCCGGTTAAGCAACGGCACCGAATCCAAAGCAAGGCTGGTAAAAGAGTAAAAACTTACCACCTTTTAAGAAAACGGCACTCAGGTTTACCTGGTGCCGTTTTTTTATGTCTGCTTACCAACCACCCAGTACCCGGCTACAGCTTACAAAGCCAGCTGTGCCATTCATAAAGCGGATTTGACAACCGGCTTGTGCAGCATAATCTTTGCATGTACAAAAATTAATGTAAAATGAATAAAACAGCTTTTTATGTGCTGATAACCCTCGTGCTTATGGCCGGGTGCAGCAAGGTAAACGATGTAACCAAAACCGATACCACCACTACTGATTTTACCGATTCGTATGCCGACATTAACGACGGCCAGCGCGATAACAGTTTCAGAAAAACAAACATGAAGATGGTGATACGCCCGGTGAACAACGCCATTAATACCTACCGGCTGGTAATAAAGGTAGATACTATACTGGTAGACGTTGACAGCAAACTACAGTACATAGATGTACCTGCCAGCGCCATTGTAAAAGCCGGACTTAGCCGACAAGACCCTAACAACCTGGATAAAGACCTGGTAGTGTTTGCCAAAGAGCAACTAACATTTCGCCGCGAAATTGAAAACGGCTATGCAGTTTTTGTAAGCGACCCTTTTACTACCGATGCAAAGTTCGATTACCAACTGGTGAACATAGACCTAAGCATTACTATGCCATCGCCGGTACAACCGGGTGCTTCCATTACCTTTACCGAAGCCGAAACACACATGGTATTACCCAACGGCAAAACTTTAATACAAAACCCCGAACCCGAAAAACTGATAGTGAATGTACGTAACAACGGCACTGCCAACGTGCAGTTAACCATCAGCGGCGACCCTGCCCGTGCTGTTACTGTTACCGCAGTAGTGCGCGTGCGCTTTACCAACAACGGTGGTGCAGCACCACCGCCACCACCGGCTAACGTAGGCGCACTGGGCGAAGTAATGTTTAATAAAAACACCGGCGTGGTGGTATGGCGCTCATCCGGAAACTGCCTTGGCTATTACAACGAAGAAAGCGGACAATGGAAATGCGAGGACGAAACAGTATCCGGTGGCTTAATGTTGTACCTGTTCGATAATAACGGCAAAGTAATATCCAGCCATTTTATAGACGACTGGCAGGGCGAGACAAACTTTTAACCTGTACCCTATATAAAACAAAAGCGCCACCGGTAAACCGGTGGCGCTTTTTTATTTGCTGGCTATACAGCTACAGCTTAGGCTTTAAACAACGATTGCATTTTGGTAGCAACGCCCATATCGCCTTTCACTTTTATTTTGCCGCTCATAAACGCCATCATAGGGTTAAGGCTGCCGTTAGCTACACTGGTAAAGGTATCTTCATCAATAGTAACCGTGCAATCTGTTTCGCGATCCTCTGTGCTTATCAGGTTACCGGCACCGGTACCGTCCACTATTATTTTGTTACTACCAAAGTCAAGCTTTAATGTTTTACCAAGTGGCGAAGCTTTAGCTGCGCTGGCCTTCAGGCCTTCCAGTATCTGTTCAAATGCCATTTAACTATTGTTTTAATGTTATTAATAGCCGTAAATATAATAAGTGAACCAAAATATCCGCCCCTAAATATGGCCCGCCTACTTACTTAAAAAAAATGCCTTTCCAAAACCGTGTTAACACCCTGCTGTTGCAAATATTTGACTATCAATTGTTTGCAATTTTCAATGTTAATACCCCTGGCACAACAATGTAAACCCCAGCAATTATATTAAAATAAACAAAAATATTTAAAATCTGCCTGTTGGCATTGTTTTAATACCTACACTGCCGCGCCTGCGGCGCGGCCCCAATAAAAGATATCGTTGCGAAAAATCAATCCACTGATAATAAACGAGTCTGATTTTGTAGCAATCATCCGCTATGTGATTAGTGGCTTATGACAATTCAAACCATTGCCTACATCAGGATTAGAAGATGAATGGATTAACCGGATAACAGCCCGTACAACTGCATTAAATCCTGTATATCCCTAAATTTTGTAAATCGTGATTCTGACAGCCAGCCCCTACACAAACCACAACGGCGCTTTGCTCTCCGGGTCGTGATTATAGTTAACCGTTAGTTCCTCGCCGGCGGCTATATCTTTAAGGGTAATAAAGTGTATCACTTCATCCTCGTAGTAAGTTTCGTAAAAGCAGTTAGGTTCGTAACTGTGGTTGTATATGCTGCCATAGCCCAGGCAGATAGCATACTGCTTCGCCTCTTCGCCCCACAAAAAGTAGTAGTTGTATAAATACGACTGGTCTATCAGCGCGCTGTCTTTCTCGGGCAGCACTATTACCGGTGCCATCTCTATCAGCGTGCCGGCCTCTATAGCCTCGCTGGTAAATACACCCCTGCCTTTGCCGGGGCTTTGTTTTATATGCAGAAACGGAAGTAGCATGTGGGGCTAATGTAAAGTAAATGCTGTAATACTGGTGTAGACTCAGTATGGACCGCGCCTGCGGTGCGGCCCACAAAAAGATGCCATTGCGAAAAATCAATCCACTGATAATAAACGAGTCAGATTTTGTGGCTCCCGATAGCTATCGGGACTTCCGCTGTGTATTTAATAATGCTTTGGCACGAGCGGATGTTCGCGACAGTGGGGCGCTCTATTACTGCAAACCGCAAAGTGATTTAAAACTGCCGGTAAAAGTTTTAGCGTTGCCATTATTATACAACTTGCACGAAAATGTACCTTCAAATGTTGTTGACCACGCACCATTAGTATAAGTGCCCCTGCTGGTAATGGTAAATGTGCTACCGGTATTATCTCCATCCGAGCTATACCATGTTCTGTTATTTGCATCAACAATACTCAGTTCTATACCTTCGCTTGTACCATTGTTAACGCAAAAATTATAAGTACCCGGTTGATACAGAGATGCCAACTCTGCAGTGGTAAATTGCGGGCCATGATTCAGGAAATTTTTGTGCATTACCAACGAGCCCTTTACATCGTAAGATGGCGAATACCAAACACCGCCGGCAGATACAGCCCTGTGCTCTCCGTTGCTACCATAATAGCTGGAACCAGAAGGCAAGGCAGCATTACTACCCGAAGCTGATGTACTAACACCGCCCAATTGCCCCGTTAGATAATAACCAGTAGGTGTAACCGCACAGGCCTGGCAGGGTCCTCCACAATCTACTCCGGTTTCATTCTGGTTTTGTATACCGTCGGTGCAAGTAGTTACAGGACTATTGTTTGCAGGGGTATTACAACCTGCTACAAACATAGTTAACAACAAAAACAAAGTACATTTAGCAATAATAGTGTTCATAGTATTATTTGGTTATTAGTAAAGTGTAATAATAATAATTCTACTAATATCTTAACAGAAACAATACCATGGCCTCTAAGCGTAGGCTGTGCCTATGTTGTGGTAAGCCGATAGCTTTAAGCTATCAGTAGCCATAGGCTACTTACTTCCTTGGACGTAGGCACAGCCTACGCCCAGTGGGGGCAGCCGCGCCTGCGGCGCGGTCCACAAAAAGATGTCATTGCGAAAAATCAATCCACTGATAATAAACGAGTCTGATTTTGTGGCAATCTTCCGCTGTGTGATTATTATTCTGCAAAACTATATATACTCTACGCCCAAATCAGTCTCAAACAAATCGAGCCAGTTAGGATTGTTCCCCTCTATCAGAGCCACTTTCTTTTTACGGCTACCGGCCTTTAGCTGCTTCTCGCGGGCTATGGCCAGGTTAATATCGCCGAACGTTTCATAGTACACCATTTTGTTTACGTTGTATCGGGCGGTAAAACTATCGGGGTGTTGCTTTTGCCGGTGTTGCTGGCAACGGCTAACAATATCGTTGGTTACGCCAATGTATAGCACGGCATTAGCACTGTTGGTTAAAATATAAACGTAGTATGTAGCACTAACCAGACCAACACGCATAGGCATTAAATATAATAATTTAGCCCCTGCATGTAATACAACAATCACACAACGGAAGATAGCCACAGCCTTTACGCTGTTATTATTTTAATTGAAAAGGCTTCGCTATGACATTAAATAACTGAGCCGCGCCTGCGGCGCGGCTCAATCAAAACAGCGTGTCATGGCAAGGATTCCATACATAAAAAATAAACGAGCCGGAAACCGTGGCTCCCGATAGCTATCGGGACTTCCGCTGTGTATTGAATAATGCTTTGGCACGAGCGGATGCTCGCGGAAGTGGGTGTAGCATTATTAACCGTGTTCAGGCTTAACTACCGTTGAAGGTGTGTTGGGATCTGCATTTTTTAATTTATTCAATCCGTCTAAAATTATCGAAAGGTTATTGTCATTTATTTTTATGTCTGCAAAATGCATTGAAAGTAGTGTCTTTACTTTGCTTCTGATTGCTTCGTCAGGAATTTCATTAGTAAGTTTAAGAGACTCTTCGAATTTTCTATCTACTCTTAGTTTGTCGAAAAAGTCAATCATTAACTGCCTAGCTTTATTGGATTGAACAAAAAACAAAGCGGAGACAGCATCAATTATGGTCCCTGAAATCAATGAAATCCATGCCTTACCTTGTTTCCAGATTTCTATTTCGCTTTGAACAGTCAAAATACCCATTGCTATAATAATAAATCCAATTGAAGCGAATATTAGGCTAAACCAAAAACTCACTGTAGCTTGAGAAAGTCCCTGCGAATGATATTTTAAAAACAATTCATATTTTTCTTCTTCGATCGACCGCTTAAGTGCTTCTGACTTTGCCGCTTCCGGCCCTTCACTCATTTCTTTTTGCCGAATAGTTTCCAGTTTTCGATTTACTTCTTCTGCTTCCTTGTTGGAATTTTTCGATGCCCTGAAAAGGGATATCAACGAAGCGATAACTGTTATAATTGGGACAATTAGTCCCATGACTTGAAGTATATAATCCAAATACATTTTTATTTATAATATTATGACGAAAGAATTTTACTGCATCAAGGAATTAAAAATAATTGACGGTTTATTTCTGAATTCACTTACAATATCTATTGAATTTGTTCTTCAGCTAAGTCTAAGGCTTTATCTAAGCTTTTCTCAACTCTTTCAGTTGCTTGAGTTATTTTTTCAGTGGCTTTACGTTCCAGTATTTTAGCTATTTTCTTCATTCCTGGAATTTTATCAATTTTCTCCACCGAACTCTCAAGTTTGTTTGCAGTTTCAAGCAGCTCCATAAGAGGATGATCGGAGTTATTATAATCCGAAATTAATCGACCAGGGTTTTGCGAATACATTTCGAGGAAATTATCTATAAGTGATATCCTTAAGTCCTTTGAAATACTTTCTATTCCAATTTTCTCAATCTGCGTGGATAAGCCCTCAAAAGTTTTGCTCAATACTTCTTTGTGGGAGTATTCCTCAATAAGTCGCTTAGATAAATTCATTTTTTTACTTGCTGAAATAGTTAGCCATAAAACTGGAACATACAAAGGCAGTATGCCTAATACAATTCTTGGAATTCGTTCGATAACAGTTCCTATTTCTACTGAAGTGGCAAGAAAGTAAATACTAATAGATACCGGAATTAATGAAACACCTATCATTCCTCTGATTCCCCACTCGAATTGAGACTTGTGATTTTTATATGCCTGCTCTTCATCATCCTTCTTCTTTGAGAATGCATGACTTAATCCTGCTGTTAATGCGTTAGGTAAAAGACTTTGAATTTTCCCTTTTAAAGCATCGAAATTATCTTCCCATTTTTTAAAAGTTGCATCTTTTTCTAATTGGGTATTTTCTATGAAAGTTGAATATTTAACATTAGTAGTTTCATTTAAAGACTGCAAATCACTTTTTAGCACATCAAGTTTTTCGTTAAGTCCGTTATAAGAATTTTGCAATTCATCTTTTAGTCCCGCTATGTGAGTTTCCTCGTTAGTTTCTGGGTTGGTTTCTTTAAATCCCAATATTTCATTATGCAGCCTATCGATTTCATTTTTCCTTGCTGTGATCACTTTCATAAGTTGTGCTGATTTGCTATCAACATCTTGTATTTGAGCTAGAAAACTCTCTATACTTTCTATTTCGCCATTAATGTTTGGATGCTTTTGAAAAACTCCCTCAACTGATAAAATTTTATCTTCGATTGATTTGATCTTTTCTACAAGGCTATCTTCATGTATTTTAAAGGAGTTCGTTGTGGCTACTATCTTATTGTGTTCTTCATTAAATGCTAAAGATGACTTAACAGCATCTTCTGCATGGCTTTGAATAGTGCTTTTATTAGCATCGATTTCTGCAAAAACGGATTTTATTTTTTCTAGAACCTCATTTGATTGCTTTGCGTAGTCAATAGCGTTTGCGGATGCATCTCGAGCTTCATTTTCATATTCAGGTGTACTTTTTTTAATTTCACTAACCTGAATTTTCATACTTTCTTGTAGGCTAGAAATTGATAAAAGTCTGGCATCAAGTTGTTTAGCTAAACTTTCTAGTTTCTCAATCCTATCAAGTGTTTCTTTGCTATCGAAAATTCCCATATT
This sequence comes from uncultured Chitinophaga sp., assembly GCA_964423405.1. GTDB lineage: Bacteria > Bacteroidota > Bacteroidia > Chitinophagales > LD1 > Bog-950. The sequence goes on from CAYREY010000029.1 coordinate 33,826, forward strand.
TTTTTGAAGGTTGCATTAAGTAAGCTTATTGGCTGAAATAGCAAAAATAAAAATAGCACATAATTATTATGTGCTATTTTTCATATTAGTTAAAATCGAATAACTAACGGTATTTAGGTTTATCTAAGGCAAATACAAGATTCTTCACTTCGCAAAGCCTCCTCGCAATGACGCCGTTGGCGTTACATACTCCTCCTATACTGACCTCCTATCCCGACGATAAATGTCGGGATCTACGGTTACTACATACTTCGTCTATACTGGCCTCCTACCTCATACAACGCCCGGCTTATTTGCCCAAGGGTGTAATTGCCTCACCCCTCTCCGCCGCGGCGGATCTCCCCTCTCCAAAAGGAGAAGGGAGAACCACCTTGCAGAATTTGCCATTCTTATCTCTTTTTCACTTTCCGGCTTTTCCATGTTTTGGGGTGCCGCGATAAATGAACGATAGCAGTTACAGTAATTACATTTTTGCTTATTACATAAAATACTCCAAAGGGAAAACGCTTAACCTTTAAGTGACGCACTGATTTATATACAACTGCAAAATGCAGAGGAGCGCGTTGTATAGCATTAAGAGCGGCATCGGTTGAAAGCAGAAAATCTTCGCCAAGGCCCGGTAGTTGCTCCTCATACCAAATGTAAGCATCTTTCACATCAGTGTCAACCGACGGTAAAAAGTCAAGGGTATAGGTCATTTGCTTTTACTTGCCCTTGCGTTCTTTCTAATCTTGTCCCACGTGGTACGCTTGGTAGTAGTATTCAACTCTTCTAACCGTTCATCTAACAGCTGCTTATTTTGTTTTGATAGGGCAAGTTTGTCTTCAGCAATGCTGTCCCAAATTTCTTCTACAAGTAATACCTTTTCAGATGTGCTTAGGTCTTTATAATTAAGTAATTCCATGATTGCTCTTTGTATTACTAAGTTAGTAAATAATACATACTCACCCTATACTGCCTCCTATCCGCCTGCGGCGAGATCTACGGTCACTACATGCTGCGTCTGTACTGCCCTCCTACCTCATACAACGCCCGGCTAATTTGCCCCAGCGTGCAAACCTTTACGGTTTCCATCAGCTCGGCAAACAGGTTGCCGTTGGTGGTGGCTACGTGTTGCAGGCGTTTAAGCGCCTCAGCGCTTTCGGCGGCGTGGCGTTGCTTAAAGTTGTTCAGCGCGGTTATCTGGTATTCTTTCTCTTCGGTAGTACTGCGTATAACCTCGGCTGGTAGTATAGTAGGCGAGCCGTTTTTGCTCAAAAAGGTGTTAACCCCCACTATCGGAAACTCGCCGGTGTGTTTCTGGTGCTCGTAGTACAGGCTCTCTTCCTGTATTTTGTTGCGCTGGTACATGCGCTCCATAGCGCCCAGCACGCCGCCGCGGTCGGTCAGGCGTTTAAACTCGGCCAGCACGGCTTCTTCTACCAGGTCGGTCAGTTCTTCTATTAAAAAGCTGCCCTGGTTAGGGTTTTCGTTTTTGGCAGTGCCCAGCTCGCGGTTTATTATCAGCTGTATAGCCATGGCGCGGCGTACACTATCCTCGGTAGGCGTGGTAATGGCCTCGTCATACGCGTTGGTATGCAGGCTGTTGCAGTTATCGTAAATAGCATACAGCGCCTGCAGCGTGGTGCGTATATCGTTAAAGTCAATCTCCTGCGCGTGCAGGCTGCGGCCACTGGTTTGTATGTGGTATTTCAGTTTCTGGCTGCGCTCGTTGCCCTTGTATTTCAGTTTCATGGCTTTGGCCCATATACGGCGCGCCACGCGGCCTATTACGCTATACTCAGGGTCCATACCGTTGCTAAAAAAGAAACTAAGGTTAGGCGCAAAGTCGTCAATCTTCATACCGCGGCTCAGGTAATACTCTACATACGTAAAGCCGTTGCTGAGTGTAAACGCCAGCTGCGTAATAGGGTTAGCGCCCGCCTCGGCAATGTGGTAGCCGCTTATACTTACGCTGTAAAAATTCTGCACCTTGTTTTGTATAAAATACTCCTGCACATCGCCCATCATTTTCAGTGCAAACTCGGTACTAAAAATACAGGTATTCTGCGCCTGGTCTTCTTTTAATATATCGGCCTGCACCGTACCACGTACCGAGCTAAGCGCTTTGGCTTTCAGCTTTTCGTACACGTCTTTCGGCAGCACCTTATCGCCACTGGTGCCCAGTAGCTTCAGGCCAAGTCCGTTGTTACCGTTGGGCAGGTCGCCATTATAGGCAGGTAAGTTGTCCGTTGTCAGTTGTCCGTTGCCAGGTAATCCATGTTCGGCAATATACTTTTCACACTCCTGATCTATCGCCGCATTCATAAAAAACGCCAGCAGCATAGGCGCCGGTCCGTTAATGGTCATGCTCACACTTGTTTTAGGGTTGCACAGGTCAAAGCCGCTGTATAGCTTTTTAGCATCATCTACCGTAGCAATGCTTACACCGCTGTTACCCACCTTACCGTATATATCCGGACGGTGGTCAGGGTCTTCGCCGTATAGCGTAACGCTATCAAACGCGGTGCTTAACCGGTGTGCCGGCTGGCCTAAACTTACATAGTGAAAACGCTTGTTGGTACGCTCGGGCCCGCCTTCGCCGGCAAACATACGCGTAGGGTCCTCACCTTCGCGCTTAAGCGGAAACACACCAGCCGTGTACGGAAACTCACCAGGCACATTCTCCTGCAGTTGCCATTTAAGTATATCGCCCCAGTCTTTATACCGTGGCAGGTACACCTTACGGATGTTAGTACCGCTCAAACTTTTATAGGTAAACGGCAGGTCTATCACTTTATCGCGCACCTGAAACGCAAACGTTTCGCCGCTGTACTTCGTTACCTTATCGTTCCACTCGGCAACCAGTTTCCAGTTTTCGGGTGCTAATTTTAGCTGGTAGTTATTCAGCAATGCTTTTACCTCATCGCTGTTTTTCAATTCATCTTTTATACCATTTAACTGGTACAGCTTGGTAGCCACCGCGCATTGCTCGTTTACCCAGGCATCGTAGCGTTCGTTGTTCTCGGCTATCTCGGCCAGGTAGCGCACACGGGCCGGCGGAATAATCTGGCTCTTTGTTACCGTGTTCTTAGCCGAGGTATGTGCTACCTTAAATTCTGTTTTGGTTTTCTCGCTCACCTTGTGCATCAGCAACTCAAACAGGTGGTTTACACCGGCATCGTTAAACTGCGAGGCGATAGTGCCCACTACCGGTATCTCTTCATCTTTAGCCATAAACACCTGGTGGCTGCGTTTGTACTGCTTGCGCACATCGGCCAGCGCATCCAGCGCACCGGCTTTATCAAACTTGTTGATGGCAATAGCATCGGCATAGTCCAGCATGTTTATCTTCTCTAACTGTGTAGCGGCCCCGTACTCGGGTGTCATTACCAGTAGCGATACATTACAGTAATCGAGGATAGAGGCATCGCTCTGCCCCGTACCGGCACTCTCCAGTATTATAAAATCGAAACCGGCTGCCTTGCATACATCAATAGCTTCCTGCACGTGTACGCTCAGGGCTTTGTCGCTTTCGCGCGTAGCCAGACTACGCATATACGCCCGCGGATTGCTAATGCTGTTCATACGAATTCTATCGCCTAACAATGCACCACCGGTTTTCTTTTTACTAGGGTCTACCGATATAACTGCAATGGTTTTGTCGGTAAAGTTTTTCAAAAACCTGCGCACTATCTCATCGGTAACCGACGATTTACCTGCACCACCGGTACCGGTTATACCTAATACCGGTATCGGCGATTCGCCATGCTTAACCGGCGATTGGCCGTTCTCTGCCAGCGTAATCAGCTGTGCAATATTCTTCCACTCCTTCTGATTCAGTTTATCTACCTGCCCGTTGGCTTTGGTAACTGTGGCAAAGTCGCACTGTGTTACCACATCTTCTATCATACCTTCCAACCCCATCTTGCGGCCATCGTCCGGCGAGTAAATCCGCGAAATGCCGTACTGGTGCAGCTCTTCAATCTCGTGGGGTAGTATAGTACCACCGCCGCCGCCAAATATTTTAATGTGGCTGCAGTTGCGCTCTTTCAGCAGGTCGTATATGTATTTGAAAAACTCGGTGTGTCCGCCCTGGTAGCTGGTTATAGCTATGCCCTGCGCATCTTCCTGTATGGCACATTCTACAATCTCCTGCGCGCTGCGGTTGTGGCCCAGGTGTATTACCTCGGCACCTTTGGCCTGCATAATGCGGCGCATAATATTAATGGCAGCATCGTGCCCGTCGAAAAGCGAGGCCGCTGTTACAATACGTACTTTATTCTTCAGTTCTAAACTCATAATTCAGTTGTCGGTTGATAGTTGCCGGTAAAACAGCCCGGCAGCCTTAGTTCAGAGGGTAAAATTAGAATATTGGGGCAAATGGCAGCAACGAAAAATACCTAAAAAGCCCTGTGCCATACCGTTGATTTTGTGCCTATTTTCGGTATCAGGCAACTGCCCCGCCTTTCGGCGCGTTATACGTACATGAAAAAACATACCGCCTACCTTACCATACTGGCTATACTGCTGATAGCTTCCTGCAAAAAGGACAGCAACCGCCAACAGGCTTTATGCGATGAACCACAGGTAAACACCAACACCTGTACCACCGATTCGGCGGCTGTACGTATGCAGTTAACCGGCCGTTGGGACTGGACCCAATCTACCGGTGGCTGGCTACCCGTAATTTATACCCCCTGCACCGACTCGGTGTACCGTGGCTACGAGTTTTTAAATAACGGCACTGTAAAGTACTACGAAAACAACGCTTATATCTCCACCGGTACGTATAGCCTCAGCCGTAACTCAGGCCTACAACTATACGCATCTGACTCTGCCACCCATTTTTCGCTAAACGGTTGGGTAAGTATTTGCAATAATTATTTAATAGTAGATGCCCAACCGGTAGATGGTGCAAGGGTAACACTGGTAAGGCCGTTATAACAAAAACTTCACGGTAAGCTCTGCGCGGTTTTTGCGCTCGTCGGTTACTACTACTTTAAAGGTGTGTTCACCGGCGGGTAGCTTTGGGTCCAATATATGAAACAGCGTAGCTGTTTTGGCGTCGTACTCGGTTACTATCCATTTATCATCCAGGTAAGTATCAAAATCGGCAATGCCGCTCAGGTTATCGGTAATTTTAAACAGCAGTTTTTTAGCAGAGCGCATGCTTTTACCCGCTACAATGTTTACCGGCTTAATGGTAGGTGCTGTAGTATCTACCTTAATGTAGTACGTGCCAAACTCGCGTGCTTTGGTGCTTATAAACCCATTCGCATACTTACCACCCCGGGAGGTAGTGGCGCCCAACCCGTCTTTAAAAATCACAATGGCTTTATCATTTAAAGATGGTGGCAGGTTTTCTGCTTTTACACTCAGGTCGTACCAGTCAGATACCTGCGTGTTGCTGTTATCCAGTTCATGTACTTTAGAAAACACCTTCGGGTCGGTAGATAGGGTAGATGTGTACCTGAAAAACACATTATCAAACAACGTACCCACCGGTAGTTTCATGCGTATATCAGCATTCTCAAACACATTTACACTATCGTAGGTAAACAGGGTCGTATAATTCAAATCGCGCGGCTTAAACAGCATACTGGTGTTATCGTACTGCATACCAAACCGCACCAGGGATACATTCCCCGAAAAATCGCTCACCTCTATATGCACCTGATGCACTTTGCCATCGCTCAGGTTTATTACCCCGCTGTTGGCCAGCGTGCAATACACCGGGCAATGGTTACCCGGCTCTACAAAACATTTATGAAACGCCTTGCGGCTTTCATTCATAAACACGGCGTAGTCGGTGTGGCTCAGCACATCGCGCTTATTGGTAAAGGCTATACGATCCTGCTGGTACTGGTACACCATCCGGTCGTTATCAAATACGGTAATGTTATATACCCCTATGTGTGCATCGCTCAGGTTAATACCATCAAACGCGTTGATAGAAACACCGGCCAGCATATCATTTACTTTCACCAGACCACCGGTTACTTCGTACACGCCGTTTTTACCAAAGGTTTTTGCGCGGTAGTTATCCGACCGGTTTTTTAAATCGCCCAGCGCATAAAACTGCAGGTAGCTGATGGTAGGGCGTATATCGTCCTTTAGTTTATAGCCAAACAGCATGGGGTTATAAACCAGTTCGGTTGTATCGCGTATTTCAAAGTGCAGGTGCGGGCCACCACTGCCACCGGTGTTGCCGCTCAGTGCAATGGTATCGCCTTTGCGCACCGGTAATTCATTAGGTGTAGGGTAAAAATCTACTGCAAACGATTCTTTGGCGTACTGTTCCTTACGCAGCCGCTCCATAATTTTAGGGCTAAAGCGCAACAGGTGGCCATACACGGTTACATAGCCGTTGGGGTGGGTAATGTACAATGCGTTACCATAACCGGCGCCTGATACATTAATGCGCGATATATACCCATCGCCGGCAGCAAATACAGCGTGGCCCTCTTCCTGGTTAGTCCTGAAATCTATACCGGTATGAAAATGCAGCCTCCTCGGCTCGCCAAAGTTGCCCACTATGCTGGGGGTATTAATGTCCAGCACGCGGCCAAAAAATTTCTGCACCGCCAGTGCCTGCGGAGCAACAAGTGTATCGGGCAGGGCGCGTGCAGCAGATGCTGCCGGCACAGGCAATACACATACTGTATTGAACGAGGTGTTCAATACAACCAACAATGGCATCAGTAAAACAGCAATCAGCGAGCGCATATATACGTAACGAAAAACTATTACAAACTCATGTTTGGTTTCAGTTCTTTTTTCTTGTAGTAGGTGTTAATTATCTTAACTACCTGTTTAGGGTCATCGGTAATTTCAAATAGTTTCAGGTCTTCTTTATTAATGTTGTGCTCTTTCTCCAGCATGGTTTTGGTAACCCACTCCAGCAGGCCGCTCCAGTACTCCTTACCCATAAATACCACCGGCACTTTATCAATTTTTTTTGTTTGTATCAGCGTAAGGGTTTCAAATACTTCATCCAGCGTACCAAAGCCACCGGGCATAAACACAAAGCCCTGCGCGTAGCGGATAAACATAACCTTACGGGCAAAAAAGTATTTAAAAATTAAAAGCTTGTCGGCATCTATGTATTCGTTCCAGTCCTGTTCAAAGCCAAGCTCTATGTGCAACCCTACTGAGCTGCCCTTGCCTTGTTTAGCACCTTTATTGCCGGCCTCCATTATACCGGGGCCACCACCGGTTATTATACCGTAACCCTCTTTTGCCAATAGTTCTGCCGTTTTAACCGTCATACTATAGTACTTGTTATCGGGCTTGGTACGGGCACTACCGAATATAGAGATACACGGGCCAAAGCGTTCCATCTTCTCAAACCCATCTACAAACTCGCTCATTATTTTAAACATGCGCCAGCTCGAATCTGCTTTTAATTGTGCCCAGTTTTTCTTTTTCATATCAGTAATATTAAGTAGTTAGTATTTAGTACGGCCTCACCCATCTGCCTTTGGCATCTTCCCTCTCCAAAAGTAGAGGGAAGAACCTATTGGCTTACGGTAGAGTTGTTTAACTTATTTAGTTCGTTTAATTCTGTTTTCGTAGAAATAGCATATAACCCCATAAAAGTCAGCAACCCGTTAACAGCTAATAACTCGAAACCGAACTGATAGCCACCTAACCAGGTTGCGCTGTTTTGCGCCAGCACCCAGCATATAACCGGCGATAGCAAACAAACCACCGGTACCAGTTTTTCTTTTGTACTGCGTTGGGTTAGTATACCAAATGCAAACAGACCCAACAGCGGGCCATAGGTATAACCAGCCACTTTAAGTATGGTAGATATTACACTGGCTTCTATTACGCGCTGGTATAGTACAATCAGTACCAGAAACAATACCGTGATACCAATATGTACCATGCGGCGTACTTTTGTTTTCTGCTCATCACTCCAGTCGGTACGGTCTTTCATGCCCAGCATATCTATACATACCGATGAGGTTAGCGCCGTTAAGGCACCATCGGCACTAGGGAACAGCGCACTTACCAGCCCCAGTATAAATACCAGCGCAGCTACCGGTGGCAGGTAATTAAGTGCTACCAGCGAAAACGTTTCATCGGTTTTGGCTGGAAAAGCAATGCCCTTGGCTTCCATAAACACATATAAGGCACCACCCAATACTAAAAACAACAGGTTAACCACCACTAGTATTACCGAAAACAGCAGCATATTTTTTTGCGATTCGCCTACGGTACGTACCGATATATTTTTCTGCATCATCTCCTGGTCAAGGCCCGTCATGGTAATAGTTACAAAGGCACCACCCAGTATTTGTTTTAAAAAGAAACTGCCCGCTTTCCAATCGCTGGTTTGTAGCAACGTAGTATAACCTTTAGCGCTTATGGCGCTCAGCAACCCGCCAAACGATAAATCAAGCTGACCGGCTATCATAGCAATGGTAATTACCAGCGCCAGTATCATGCCGGTTGTTTGCAGGGTATCAGTCCATACTATGGTTTTTACACCACCATTAAAAGTATATAGCAGTATAAGCAGTAGCACTACAAATACCGATACAGCAAAAGGCACGTGCAGGGCATCCAGCAAAAAATGTTGCAGTACTATCAGCACCAGATAAATACGGATACTGGCACCCAGCGTGCGCGATAGCAAAAAGAAACCTGCACCGGTTTTATACGATACATTACCCAACCGGTTTTGCAGGTAACTGTAAATAGATGTAAGGTTAAGGCGGTAGTATAAAGGCAGCAACACAAACGCCACTACCAGGTAGCCAATAAAGTAACCTATTACTACCTGCATGTAAATAAAGCCTTTGGCATTCACCTCGCCAGGTACGCTCATAAACGTAACCCCGCTTAGCGAGGTACCTATCATACCATAGGCTACCAGCAGCCAGTTGCTTTTTTTCTGGCCTATAAAAAAGGTTTCGTTGGTAGCACCGCGACTGGTATAAAACGCAATACCCAGCAGCACGGCAAAGTACAGCAACACAAAAGCTAAAATGAGGGCAGGCGACATACTACAAAGAAACATGAAACCCCTTGCATAGCACGCCTACTTATACATAGGCAATTGTGGGGGTGCGGGGTTTAGTGAACAGCGCTAATACATAAATGCGATGTCGCACGGAGACACGGAGAGAATACAGGAGAATACAGAAATCCTATTCAATTACCCCACTCTCTAAAATACTAAACGTTTTGTTTGGCCCGTCAACCTCGGCCATGGCGCTCATAGGTATGGTAAACACGGGGCTGGTATGGCCAAAATCCATACCGGTTACCACCGGCAAACTGGTAAGCCCTTCTTCTTTTAATACCCGCAGTATCTCCGCATCGTATTCAGCAGCAAACTTATCGTTATAGGGCCTGCCAAAAATAATTCCATTTACCCGTTGCAGTATGCCTTGGCTGGCATAGTTGCGCAGCCACCAGCGCACCAAGGTAGGCTCCGGCATATCTTCCGATGTTTCTAAAAAAAGAATAGTGTCGTTCCATGTATCAACCTCTGGCCATATACTGGTGCCTTTAATAAACTCCAGCGCCTCTATACAGCCACCAATCAATCTGCCGGTTACCTTCCTGTCGGCACCCTGTATAAACCGCCACGGTGTGTTAGGCTGTAAGGTACGTTTTACAGTAGCCAGTGCCGGGTCAAACCACTCTAACCGTTCCGAGGTCCACCCATCGGTATTAGGTTGAATAATACCAACCGGTTCGGCACTAAACAGTGTGCGTTTAATATCGGCCACCTGATACGGAAACATACCACAGTTTTCGGCAAAGCCTACAAACAGCGATGTGCCATAAAACGAAGTAAGGTCGGCCTTTAAGCACATGAAATGTGTAACCGTAGTATCGCTAAAGCCCAGAAAAATTTTGGGGTTGTGACGGATAATATCAAAATCAACATAGGGCAGGGTACGTACGCTGTCCTCACCACCAATATTGGTTATAATGGCTTTAATACTGCTATCAGCAAACGCCTCCATCAAATCTTCGGCCCGTGCCTTTGGGTTTTCGTAAATCCATTTGGCAGGCTTTAATGCATGGCGGGTTTCTACTACTTCTAACCCAAATATATTTTGCAACTGTTGCTTGCCATAAGCATACCGGTGCGGTATATCGCCGGCAGCCCCCCACGATAGCGTAATGGTAGCAACCTTATCGCCGGGGCGCAGCATGGCGGGCTTTATAAGTGGAAGCATAGCTATCCTATCTTTTACCAACTTTCAAAAATTTATCTGGATTCCATTTGGTGTTCCATACAGAAAGAATTTTTACAACTCTTCTGTTTTCGTCAATCTCAAAAACTATTTTGTATTGATTCACTAAGACTCTTCTGAATTGAGAAGATAGTTCTTTATCCCGTTGAAATCTGTGAGGGTTTTTACGTAGTGATTCTACAGCATGTAATATACGGGTAACCGTTTGCTCTGCCCCCTGTACCGAAAACTGAAAAATATAGGCTTCAATTTCATGTAACTCTGCTACTGCTTCGTGGTGCCACTCAATGGTAAACTCATGCCCTTTTTTTGGTAAACTTCTTTTTGACTTCGTCATGAGCTATAGTTTTACCTTTCTCCATTTCGGCAGAGCGCCGGTGTAAAGTTTTCAATGCCGCACCTTTGCTTATAGGTTCGCCTTTGGCGGTATAAGCTATTGGACCTTCGTTTTCCTTTTCTACAAGCGTAATTATCCTATCCAGCATCCGTTCGCTTAAAACATCTGCATACGATCTCACTATCTTCCTTTTTTGAATTAGCGCCATAAAAACATTTTATACCAAATATACTGAAAAAACATGCAGATATTACTTACCGGCCAGCACCTGTTCCCACTGCCAAGCGGTGCGCATCATAGTATCCAGGTCGCGTTTTATTTGCCAGTTAAGTTTGGCTACGGCTTTGTTATTGTTGGCATATATGGCTACCACATCGCCGGCACGGCGCGGGCCCAGTTTGTAGTTAAGTTTCACGCCCGTAACTTTCTCAAACGATTGTATGGCCTCCAGCACGGTTACACCATTGCCGGTACCCAGGTTAAACACCTCTACCGGGTTACGTTCGGCGCTTTGCTCCATATACTGTATGGCTTTGGTATGCGCACTGGCTATATCCATTACGTGTATGTAATCGCGTATGCAGCTTCCATCGCGGGTATCGTAGTCGGTACCAAACACCGTAAACTCCTTATACTTACCCATAGCTGTACCGGTTATACGCGGCACCACAGCGGTAATTACATCCGTTGTATCCTCGCCCATTTTGCCGCTCTCGTGCGCGCCTACCGGGTTAAAGTAACGCAACAGTATATACTGTGCCGGCGATACTTTTGCATAGTCGCGTATTATCTCCTCGCCCATTTGTTTGGTGCGTGCATACGGCGACTCGGCCACGCCAAAAGGTGTTTCTTCGGTAACGGGCAACACTTTGGTATTACCATGTACCGAACACGATGAAGAGAAAACAAAATTCTTTACCTGAAACTCATCGGTAAGTTGCAGCAGGTTGAGTAGCGAATTGATATTGTTGCGGTAATACTCCAGCGGTTTATTAACCGACTCTGGCACCGACTTAAGCGCTGCAAAGTGAATAATGCCCGTAAAATTATGCTGTTTAAATATTTTGCGGGTTGCTTCTATATCGCATAGGTCAACGGCATAATTGGTTATGCGCTTACCCGTTATATTAAATATACGCTCAATTGTTTCGGGGCGCGAACGCACATTATTATCAATGCTGATTACATCGTAGCCATTATCCAGCAAATCAACAATAGTATGCGAGCCAATATAGCCGCAACCACCGGTTACAAGAATTTTAGCTGAGTTACCCAACGCTACGTGTTTTATTATCTACTAATAATTGTACTGCCCGCTTTCAATTGTTTTGCGGATACCTTCCTCAATCGGCGTCATCGGCCGTTTCAGCAGGTTCTGCATTTTGGCTATATCCGGGCGGCGACGGGTCATATCACCTTCGGGTAGTGGCGGCAGGTGTACAATCTCCGATTTTGAACCGGTAACTTTTATAATCAACTTTGCCAGGTCCAGCACGGTTATTTCAAAATCGCTGCCTATGTTAACGGTATCGTTCAGGTGTACGTTGTTATAAAACGTAGCGGCACAGGCATCTACATTGTCATCGCGGTAGCAGAAGGTACGGCTTTGCAGCCCATCGCCATATACCGATATTTTTTTACCCTCCAGCGCGGCACGTATAAACTTCGTCATTACAAAGTCGCTGCTTTGCTTGGGGCCGTAGGTATTAAAGAAACGGAAGATGGTATAGTCCAGATTATATTCCTGCTTATACGAACGTAAAAAAGCCTCGCCCACGTTTTTAACTACGGCATAAGGTAAACGCGAGTTAAGTGGTGTGGTCATTTCGTTCTGCGGGTGCTCAAACGGTTCGCCATACACCTCAGATGATGAAGAGAAGAAGATGCGCTTAACACCGGTATTCTTACACAGGTCCAGTATGTACCTAAAACCGTTAATATCATTCAATACCGAAACAGGATTTTCCAATGTACGCTTTACGCCCACTACGGCTGCGTAATGAAACACGTAATCAAACTGATACGATGTCATTATAGCAGCAATATCGCGGTACGAGTTCACATCGCACTTTACGTATTTCCAGTTGTTAAGCGGGTTGCTTTCGGGCAGTCGCTTAATGTTGCCGGTAGAGAGATTGTCTACCACCAGCACAAAGTTGTCCGGATTTTCTATCAGCTTATCAACCATGGTACTGCCTATAAAGCCCGCACCACCGGTAACTAAAATCCTGTTCTTAAATCCACGTGTCATACCCTACGATATTAATTCAAGCAAATATTTTCCGTAACCGCTTTTAAGCAATGGCTCGGCCAGTGCACGCAGTTGTTCTGTCGATATAAATCCCTGTCTCCAGGCTTCTTCTTCTATACAACCTACTTTAAGGCCCTGGCGCTGCTCTATTACCTGCACAAACTGCGATGCCTGCATCAGCGAATCAAACGTGCCGGTATCCAGCCAGGCGGTACCACGGTCCAGTATACCTACCTGCAAATTGCCATCGCTCAGGTACTTTTTGTTTACATCGGTAATTTCGTATTCGCCGCGCGGACTAGGCTTCAGGCTCTTGGCAATTTCTACCACGTTGTTGTCGTAAAAGTAAAGGCCGGGTACTGCATAGTTGCTCTTAGGCTCCTTCGGCTTTTCTTCTATCGATATAGCTTTGCCGTTTTTATCAAATTCTACTACTCCGTAACGCTCCGGGTCGCTTACATGGTAGGCAAATACCACACCACCATCGGGGTTGCTGTTAGCTTTCAGCAGTTGGTCTAACCCGCTGCCGTAAAATATATTGTCGCCCAATATAAGGGCTGCCTTGTCATTACCTATAAACTCCTCACCCAGTACAAACGCCTGCGCCAGTCCGTTGGGCACCTCCTGCACTTTGTACGAAAACGAACAACCGTATTTTTTGCCATCGCCCAGCAGGCGCTCAAAATTGGGCAAATCGGTAGGGGTAGAAATAATCAGAATCTCATTAATACCGGCTTTCATCAGCACCGATAGCGGATAATAAATCATCGGCTTATCGTATATGGGCATTATCTGCTTACTGATAGCGTAGGTAATTGGGTATAGCCGCGTGCCTGAGCCTCCGGCGAGTATAATTCCTTTCATAGCTGATTTATGTTTGCAAAATAAGAAAATCTGAACGCTAAAGAAATGCCACTACATGTGGCTTATCTTATGCCATCCAGTTTTGCCTGTACTTCTTTTACCTTATCTTTTTGTTTTTCTATTTCTTCTTTCTTGTTCTTTATCTTCTCCTGTACGCCGCCGGTGTTGCGCTCTTCTTCGCGTATTGTTTTATTCTGCACCTCTATGTTTTTATTCTCGGTAACGTTGCTTTTCTGTAGTTGCTTCTTTTTGTTCTCCAGATCTTTAAGTGTTTGTTTGGCCCCTTTGTTGGCGTTAGGATCCGATACGGTACGCTCAACCATACCTTTCTGCTCAAGTATTTTATACCCCAGCTCGCCTATTTGCCTGTTATTATCAGCAATTGTCTGATTGCTCTTATCAATAGAGCGTTTACTATCGTTTATCTTTTTGGCTGCTTTCTCTTCTTCTTTAATAAGGCCGTTCAGTTCTTTATCCAGTGCCTTTAATTTATCCTGCTCACCCTTCAGTTCACCTTTTACTACATCTGTATATTCAGCCACTCCAAAATCGCGGATGTATTTTTCTATAGCCAGGTATTGCAGGCTATCGTTTGCTCTGGAAAAGAAAAGGGTATCGTTAGGTGTAAGCCACACCGTAAGCCTTACGTTGCCGGTACTCTCCAGCAATTTGGCATATACATTAAAAGGCTGTGGCGATACATTGGTATTAACGGCCCCTGTTTGCAGATACTCGCCATTGGTGTTAGATGATTTGCCTTTACTGCCTTTACCGGTATAGCTTTGCCAGTCTTTTTCAATTTGTTTGGCCGTGGCACCTGGTATCTCTACATAAAAAGATGGCTGGGTGCCTTTGCTCATAGGTGCCGGAGCCTCGGTAACAGCAATAGTGGTTTGTGCAAAAACCGAAACGGATAGTGCCGACAAAGCGGCCAACATTAAATTCTTCATAATGCAATTGTTTACCCGCCGAAGTAAACAATTTTCGGTTAATAGCAGGTTAATTACGGGCTAAAATCCAGCGTACCATCTCTTTCATGGTAATTTTTTTGCCATACATCAATATACCGGTACGGTAAATTTTTGCTGCTATATACGTAGTAAGCACAAAGCCACCCACCAGCAATAACAGCGATAGTGCTATTTGCCACCACTCCGGCCTGAAAGGCAACAGGGCACTCATTACCACCGGCGATGTAAACGGTATAACAGAACCCCAGAAACCCAATGAGCTATCGGGGTTATTAATAACGTTAACCGCAATAAGTATAGATATAATAATAGGCACCGTTACCGGTATCATCAGCGATTGCTGGTCACTATCTTCGCCCATAGCGGCCCCTATAGCGGCAAACAGCGAACCATACAATAAAAAGCCACCCAGAAAATATAGCGGAAACAGTATAAATATCTGTTGAAGGGGCAGCGCGCGTACGCCCTGCACAGCACCGGCAATAATATCCGGATCAACATTAGAGTTGGCCGTAGTGCCCATGCTACCGGCACTGGCCACCAGGTGCGGACCAAAAAGCAGGCCGCCTATAAAATATACCACCACCGAAAACACCATCCACAATATAAACTGCGTAAGCCCCACGGCGCCTACACCCAGTATCTTACCCATCAGCAACTGAAACGGCTTAACCGACGAAGCCAGCACCTCTACAATACGGTTGGTCTTTTCTTCCTGCACACCTTTCATAATCATGGTGCCGTAAAAAAACAACGATATATAAATGGCAAAACCCATTAACATACCGGCAATGCCGGCGGCTTCGGTGTATCCTTTTTTCTCGTTTTCATTATTCAGCGATGTAAACTCAAGCTCGGTTTGCGCCTGCATTTGTTCCTGTACCTCTTCGTTTATGTTCAGCATTTTCATGCGCAGTTTATTTACTGCCTCTGTCATGCGCTGGTTAATAAACTGTTTCTTCGCCAAACCCGGCCGCTCGGTGTACCGGTAAGCTATGACCGGATTATTAGACCGGTTGATATTAAAATCGCGGGGGATAAAAATAATGGCAGCGTACTTGCCGTTGGCGTTATCGCTACCATGCATAGCTGCAGCTACTTGCTCATAGCGGCTATCGGCTTTATGAAAATAAATACTCTTGTCTTCAGCATCGGCAAAGGCTACATCTTTAAACAGGCCGCTTTCATCTACTATAGCCACATGGGTGCTGCCCTGCTGGTACGTGCTTATCAGTACCGAGCCAACCATCAGCGCAAAAAAACCAAGCGGTGCCAGTAGTGTAGTTATAATAAAGCTTTTACGCTTTACCCGCGTTATATACTCGCGTTGTATAATAATCCATATTTTATTCATATGCCTACCACTCGCTGTTTACTTTTCTTATAAATATCTCATTAATACTGGGCAGTACCTCGTTAAACGAAGTTACTTCTACCCCCTGCTCTATAAACAATTTAAGCAGCGAGTTACCCTGGTGCGCCTGGTTGAACCGTACGGTCAACTCACCGGCGGCTTGTTCTATTACATTAAACACATTAAGTTGTTTACCATCTATTTCGCCGGCATAAGCCACATGAAACATATTTTGTTTAAACCGTTGTTTCAGTTCCTTTACTTCGCCCTCCAGTATTACTTTGCCTTTGTTTACCAGTACAATCCGGTCGCATATTTCCTCTACCTGTTCCATGCGGTGGGTACTGAAGATGATAGTTTTACCCTGCGCACTCAGATTATGTATTTCTTCTTCTATCAGTTTAGAGTTTATCGGGTCCAGGCCGCTGAAAGGCTCATCCAGTATCAGCAAATCGGGGTTATGCAGTACGGTGGCAATAAACTGCACCTTCTGGCTCATGCCCTTGCTTAGCTCTTCAATATTTTTGTTGTACCAGTTTTCTATTTCAAACCTCCTTAGCCAGTTATTTACATTGGCCTGCGCCGCTGCGTAGCTTAGCCCTTTAAGCCTGCCCAGATAAATCAGGTGCTCACCTACTTTCATTTTTTTATACAGGCCGCGCTCTTCGGGCATGTAGCCAATGTTTTCGGTATGCTTATCGGTAAGCTGTTGGCCGTTAAAAAATATAGTGCCGCTATCGGGGTATAGTATACGGGTTATCATCCGTATCAACGTGGTTTTGCCCGCGCCGTTGGGGCCCAGCAAACCAAATATTTTACCTTTTGGTATCTCAAAACTCACATCATCGCTGGCGCGATAAGTACCATACTGTTTTACAATATGCTGCAACGATAGTAACGACATGCAGCGAATGTAGAAAATAAAAAGCGCACGGCTTGCTGATTGCAAAGCGTGCGCTTTAGTTACGTAGTAGTATAATACTACCGTTTATTCAAACATGTCTTTCACCCTATCAAAAAAGCCACGCTCCTGTTTTACACCGGCGCGGGGTTTAAAGTTGGGGCTTTCGCGTAGTTTCTCCAGCAGTTTACGCTCATCGCTGGTCAGGTCGGTAGGGGTATATACAT